>NZ_JRKS01000012.1 GCF_000763805.1 Paracoccus sphaerophysae
GTCGCGGCCTCCACGATCCGCACGCAGCGGTCGCGGCGCAGCGCCTGATAGCGGGCGAGCGCGCGGGGCTGGTCGCCGTCGGCATCCAGACAGGCGGCGAGCGTCCACGCATCCTCGATCGCCATGCCCGCCCCCCGGGGGGGGGACGGCCGCGGCGGGAGGGGTTGCCTGGGCCCCAGTCGGAGTGGTCGCATCGGCGCCACCCGCCTCGTCCGGCGCAGCCGCGGCCGTCCCATCCGTTCCGGCCGGCCCCGAGGTCTCGGCCCCCGCCTCCGCGGCGGCCTTGATCGCGGCGGCGACCATGTCGCTCCCGTCGCCAAGCTCCGCGTCCAGCGCGGCCACGGTGGCGGCGGTGATGTCGGTGCGCTCGTCCGAGATCAGCACGGTGCGCTGGTCCAGCACCACCAGGGCGCCGCGCGCCGACATGATCCGGCCCAGCACCGGCGCCGCGGCCTGGAAGAAGATCGCCCGGTCGCGTTCGGCCATCGCGGCCAGCGCCTCGCGCGCGGCGTCGCGTTCGGTGCGCACCGCCGTCACCCGCTCGTCGAAGGCGGTGGCGCGGCTGCGAAATTCATCCGGCGACAGCGTCGCGCGGGCGGCGGTCAGCGCGTCCTCGTCGGCGACCAGCTCGGCAAAGGCGCGTTCGTTGTCGGCCGCGACCTGGCGCGACTGCGCTGCGATTTCCTGCTGTGCGCGCTGGCCCCAGCGGGACTGGCGATAGATCGCCTCCTGATCGACGGTCAGCACGGCCTGCGCCAGGGCCCCCGCAGCCGCCCCACCGGCGCTCGGGGCGACGCGCAGGGGCGGATTGGCCGGCGGCGACCCGGGGTCGGTCGCCGCCCCCGGCGGACCGCCCAGCGCCTCGGCATCCGCCGCAGTCGCGGTGACGGGAGCGGGCGAGGCGTCAGCTGCTGCCGCAGCCGGCGCCTCGGCCTGCTGGCCCAGCTGCGCCGGGCGGGGGCGCGGGCTTTGGGCGGTATCCGGCGACTGGGCCAGGGCGGGCACGGCAAGGACGGAGGCGGCAAGCACGCTCAGCAGCGCCGCTGCCACCGCCCATTGCCCCCCAGGACGGCCGCGCATCAGAACTTGGTCGAGATCGACAGGTCGAAGGGCTGGTCCTTGTCGTAGTCTTCCTTCTTGACCGCCTTCGAGAAGTTGAAGCGCAGCGGTCCGATCGGCGTCGTCCAGAACATCGACACCCCGACCGAGGCGCGCACCTTCATGCTGTCGTCGACCGTCCCGTCCACCACCTCGGTGAAGTTGCCGTCGCCGTCGCGGTCGTTGGAATCGCGGTCATAGCCGGCGGCGTTGTCCAGCCCCCAGACCGAGCCGGCATCGGCAAAGATGCCGCCGGTGATGCCGTATTCCTCGGGCAGGCCGACCGGGAACTGCGCCTCGGCGCGGACGGCCCAGAAATAGTTGCCGCCCAGCGCGTCCTCGTTCGGCGCGTTCAGGTCGCGGGGGCCATAGCCGTTCGCCTCGAACCCGCGGATCCGGCCGCTGCCGCGGAAGCGGTCGGTGATGCGGCTGTCCTCGTCGCCCAGCATGTGCAGCGCGCCGGCCTCGAATTCGGCCCGCAGCGTCACCTCTTCGCGCCAGGCGCGGCTTTCGACGCCCGCGGACATGGTCGAGGTGACCGACTGCACGTCCCCGCCCACCCCGGCGAAGTCCTGGTTGAAGCGCAGCTTGTATGAGGTCAGCGGGCTGATCGCGGCGATCCGGCTGTCATAGGAATAGCTGTAGCCCAGCGCCGAGGTCACCCGTTCGCCCTGTTCGGCGACGAGGATCGGCGACGACCCCGTCCATTCGCCGCTTTCCGGCGACAGCTGGACCGGATCGACGTCGAACAGCTTGTCCTTGCTGAGCCGATAGCGCAGCTCGACCCGGCCGTTGGGGCTGACCGGGAACTCGATCGCCGGCGAGAACCCGGCGCTGCGGGTGTTGAACTTGGCGTTGTTGTAATCCGAGGTCCGGTACCAGGCCGAGAACTTGGCCTTGAGGTCGCGGCCCAGGAAATACGGCTCGATGAAGCTGAAATCGAAGCTCTGCGACCCGCTGGCGGTCGAAAACGACAGATCGACGGTCTGCCCGCGGCCGAGGAAGTTGGTGTCGGTCAGCGAGGCGTTGAAGCCTATCCCCGCCGACGCGCCGTAGCTGGCGCCAAAGCCGAGGCTGCCGGTCGGCTGTTCCTCGACGTTCACATCGACGATGACCTGCTGGGTGCTGGACCCCTCGCGGGTTTCCACCTGCGCGTCGCTGAAATAGCCCAGCGCGCGGATGCGTTCGGCCGAATTGCGGATCTCGCGCGGGTTGAAGGGGTCGCCTTCGACGGTGTTGAACTGGCGCCGGATGACCTCGTCCAGGGTCGTGGTGTTGCCCTCGATGTCGATGCGTTCGACGAAGACGCGCGGGCCGCGGATCAGGGCAAAGGTCAGGTCCAGTGTCTGGTTGCGCATGTTCCGGGTGACGCGCGGTTCGAAGCTGACGAAGTCCACGCCCTGCTGGATCGCCAGCGCCTCCATCCGCTGGATGGTCTGTTCGACCACCTGCGGGCTGTAGACCTGCCCCGGCCTGACCCGGTTCAGCGCGCTGTAAGGGCCGGCATCGACGCCGGGGATCTCGCTGACCACATCGACGCGGCCAAAGGTAAAGCGCGGGCCTTCGTAGATGTTGTAGGTCACATAGAAGGCGTCGCGTTCGCGCGTCACCTCGGGGGCGACGGCCTGGACCTTGAAATCGGCATACCCGCGCGAGCGGTAGAAGTCGGTCAGCAGCTGTTCGTCCAGCTGCGTGCGTTCCGGCGCATAGACGTCGCGGCGGATGAAGGTCCGCAGGATACCCGCCTGCTTGGTGGACAACACGTTGCGCAGGCGGCGGTCCGAAAAGGCGCGGTTGCCGGTAAAGCCGATGCGCTCGATTTCGGTCAGGTCGCCCTCGCGGACCTCGAACACCAGATCGACGCGGTTGTTGGGGCGGCGGATGATGCGCGGATCGACGCGGGCGGCGTAGCGCCCTTCCGAGGCATAGGCCGCGGCGATCGCCTGCGCGTCCTGTTCGGCCTGGCTGGGCGAGAACACCCGGCGCGATTTCGACTGGACGATCTCGGCCAGCTTGTCGTCCTTGAGCCGGCGGTTGCCCTCGAAGTTCACCACGTTGATGGTGGGAAATTCGCTGACCCGGATGACCAGGGTGCTGCCCTGGGGGACGATCTCGACCGTCTCGAACAGGCCGGATTGCTGCAGGCGCTGCTGGGCGTCGTTCAGATCGCCCGGCGACAGGTCGGCGCCGCGGCGGATATTGGCCAGCGACAGCGCGGTTTCAGCGTCCACGCCCTGCGCGCCTTCCAGCCGGACCTGCGTATAGACCGCCGCGGCGGCCGGCAGCGCGGCGCCCAGCATGGCGGCCACCGCCAGCCCCGATACCAGCGCCCGCGCGCCCATGACCCGTGTCTTGTCCGTCATTGCCCGCCCCTCGCGCATGGCCGCCCGCGCCGGATTTCCCCGGTCGCATTTGCAGGCAGGATTAACCCTTCGCGGGGCATGCTGTCAAAATGAAACCCGCCCTCAGCGGCACATGATGTCGTTGGAGAGTCCAAACAGCATCAGCACCAGCACCAGCGCCATCCCGCCGCGGGTCAGGAAATCCATCACCCGCGCCGAGGGCGGGCGGCCGGCGACGGCCTCCCACCCATAGAACATCAGATGCCCGCCATCCAGAACCGGGATCGGCAGCAGGTTCAGAAGCCCGATCCCCGCCGACAGCACGGCGACCAGCCAGAAGAAGTTGCCGGCCCCGGCGCTGGCCGCGTCGCCCGCGACCTCGGCGATGGAGATCGCGCCGGACAGGTTGCAGCGCCCGATCTGGCCCGTGATCATCGCCCAGATGCCGGTGAGCGAGCCCCAGACCACGTCCCAGGTCTGCCGCGCGCCCATCGCCAGCGCCTCGAACGGGCCGGGGGTGCGGGTGGCGGGGCGCAGATAGCCTTCGCCGCCGGTCACCCCGATCAGCCAGCGCTTTTCAAATCCGTCGGCGGTCGGCAGGTCCTGTTCGCGAGGGACTAGCACGAAATCGGTCTCGCCCACCCCCTCGCGCCAGACCCGCAGGGTGACGCCGCGGCCCTCGGCGGCCTCGACGGCGGGGCGCAGCTCGGTGAAGCGGCTGATCGGCCGGCCCTCGACGGCCAGGATGACGTCGCCCGGGCGCAGATCGGCGGTCGAGGCGGCACTGCGGGGCGCCACGCCCGAGATGCGGGGCGGCGCGGGATCGGGGGCGCGGACGGTCAGTTCGGCCCCGTCGCGGCGGATGCGCCAGTCCTGCTGCGCCGCCGGGGGCAGGCTGTCGGTCAGCCGGAACAGGTCGGGCCAGCCGGCCACGGGCTGACCGCCGACGGCCAGGACCTCGTCGCCCGCACGCAGGTCGTTGACGATCCCCGGCGGGGCGGGGGCGACGTCGCCGACGATGACCCGCTCGGTCGCGATGCCCTGCCACAGGATCACCCCGGCAAAGACCAGCGCGGCGAGGATGAAGTTGAAGACCGGCCCCGCGGCCACGGTCGCGAACCGCGCCCATAGCGGCGCCCCGCCCAGCGTCTGCCGCGCCAGTGCTGGATCGACCGCCCGGCCCGGCCCGGCGCTGGCGGCGTTGTCGTCGCCCAGAAAGCGGACATAGCCGCCCAGCGGGATCGCCGCGATCTGCCACAGCGTCCCGCGCCGGTCGCGGCGCGACAGCAGCCGCGGGCCGAAGCCCAGCGAGAACACCTCGGCCCGGATGCCGGACCAGCGGCCGACGATGTAGTGCCCGAATTCGTGGACGCCGACGATGATCGACAGCGCGACGACGAAGGCGATGACGGTCCAGGCCAGCCCGCCGGTCTGCGCGATGAGGTCCGAGATCATGCGGCCACGCTCCATGCTGCGGCGTCGCGGCGGGCCTGCGCGTCCCAGGCCATCACCGCCTCGAGGCTGTCGGGGCTGACCGAAAAACCCGCTCGCCCGGCGGCGCGGTCCAGCGCATGGGCGACGGCCGGGGCCATGTCGGTGAAGCGGATGCGCCCGGCGATGAAATCGTCCAGCGCCTGCTCCTTGGCCGCGTTCAGCACCGCGCCCGCGGCGCCCCCCGCCGCGATCACCTGCCGCGCCAGCGCCAGCGCCGGCCAGCGCGTCTCGCAGGGCGCGCGGAAGGTCAGGCTGCCCAGCGCCGCGAGGTCCAGCCGGGGCAGAGGCAGCTTCCGCCGCCGCGGCCAGTGCAGCGCGTGGCCGATGGCGTGGCGCATGTCGGGCGGCCCCAGATGCGCCAGCGTGCCGCCGTCAACATAGGTGACCAGCGCGTGAACGATGGATTCGGGGTGGACCAGCACCGCGATCCGGTCGGCGGGCAGGCCGAAGAACTCGTGCGCCTCGATGACCTCAAGCGCCTTGTTGAACATGCTGGCGCTGTCGATGGTGATCCGCTGGCCCATCGCCCAGTTGGGATGCGACGAGGCCTGGTCCACCGTCGCCTCGGCCAGCCGTTCCAGCGGCCAGTCGCGGAAGGCGCCGCCCGAGGCGGTCAGGGTGACGGACGCGACGGCGTCGAGATTGCCCGCGTCAAGGCACTGAAACACCGCGGAATGTTCGGAATCGACCGGCAGGATGGTGGCGTTGGTCCGGGCCGCGGTGCCCATCAGCAGCGGCCCCGCGGCGACGAGGCTTTCCTTGTTCGCCAGGGCCAGAGTCCCGCCACGCTGCGCCACCCGCAGCCCCGGCGCCAGCCCCGCCGCGCCCACGATCGCCGACAGCGACCAGTCGGCGGGCCGGTCGGCGGCCTCGGCGACGGCGGCGGTCCCGGCGGCGGCCTCGGTGCCGGTTCCGGCCAGCGCCGCGCGCAGGTCGGGCAGCAGGCTTTCGTCGGCGATCACCGCGACCTCGGCCCGCAGCGCGCGGGCCATCTGGGCCAGCCGGGCGACGTTGCGGCCGCCGGTCACCGCGACGGTCCGCCAGGCCTCGGGCCCGCCCGAGGACGTCAGCAGGTCGAACGCGCTGTCGCCGATCGAGCCGGTGGCGCCAAAGATCGAAACGCTGCGCATCTCAGCTGCCGATCGTCGGCAGCAGGCCCGCCAGCCCCATGACCAGCGCCGCGGCCAACGATCCGCCCATTGCGTCAAAACGGTCCATCAGCCCTCCGTGGCCGGGGATCAGCTGCGAGCTGTCCTTGACCTGCGCCCGGCGCTTGAGCCAGCTTTCGGCGATATCCCCCATCTGCCCGCCAAAGACCAGCAGCGGCCCGGCGACGAGCGCGCCCCAGCCGGCCTCCCCGGCGGCGACCAGCGCCAGCCCCAGCGCCACCGCCCCGACCCAGCCGGCGACCGTGCCGCTCCAGGTCTTCTTGGGGCTGATCGCGGGCCAGAATTTCGGCCCCCCGACGCTGCGGCCGACGAAATAGCCCAGCACATCGGACAGCACGACGAGGATCACGATCCACCACGCCGTCCCCTGCCCGTGGGTGGCGCGGACCCAGGCGAGCCCCGCCGTCGCCAGCGCCATCAGCACCGCATTCCCGACGAAGGCCGGGCGCAGCGGTGGGTCCGCGATCCGCAGCCCCAGGACCAGCGGCACGAGGAAACCCAGCGCGCACCACGCCGAGACGAGCAGCGTCCCCGCCATCACCAGCGCCGCCAGCAGCGCCACGAGATAGGCCATCCGCGCGTCCCCCGGCCGCGGCCGGGGTTCCGGGAACTGTTCGCCCAGCGGCACGGTCGAGGGGGCAGAAAGCCGCGCCAATTCCCAGATCAGCGCCCCGAACAGGATCGCGAGGCCGACACTCGACCACCAGGGCGGCGCCAGCAGCAGCCCGGTCCCCAGGACGAGGATCACCATCGCCGATCCGACCCGCTGCGCCAGGTCGACCCAGCGGCCGGGCGGGGACACGCGCGGCGGGCGCGGGCTCATGCGGTGCCGAAGCGGCGCTGCCGAAGGCTCGTGCGGTCGAGGATCTCGGCCAGCAGCACCGGGGTGAAGTCGGGCCACAGCACCGGGGTGAATTCGTATTCCGCATAGGCGGCCTGGAACGGCAGGAAGTTCGAGGTCCGCGTCTCACCCGAGGTGCGGATGACCAGGTCGGGGTCCGGGTGGCCGGCGGTGTCGAGGCAGGCGGCCAGGTCGGCCTCGGTCGGGGGCGCGGCGACCTCGCCGCTGGTCAGGCGCTGTGCGAGCCGTGAGGCGGCGCGGGTCAGCTCGTCCCGGCCGCCGTAATTGATCGCCACGGTCAGGTTCAGGCGGGTGTTGCCGGCGGTCCGCGCCTCGATCCCCGACATCAGCTGCTGCAGCTTGGGGTCCAGCCGCTCACGCCCGCCGATGAAGCGCATCCGCACGCCTTCGGCCGCCATCGCGTCGGCCTCGCGCCGGATATAGCGGGCGAAGATCGCCATCAGGCCAAGCACTTCCTCGGTGGAACGCTTCCAGTTCTCGGTCGAGAAGGCATAGACGGTGAGCCAGTCCACCCCCAGGTCGGGGCAGGCGCGGACGATCTGCTTGACCCGCTCGGCCCCGCGGCGGTGGCCGACCAGCCGCGGCCAGCCGCGCTCGGTCGCCCAGCGGCCGTTGCCGTCCATGATGATCGCCACGTGGCGCGGGCGGCCGGCGGGACCGGCAGCGGACTCCTGCGCCTCGGCGGGAACGGCGGCCATCCGGGTCAGACCTGCATGATTTCGGCTTGCTTCGCTTCCAGCGCCTTGTCGACCTCGGCGATGGCCTTGTCGGTCAGGTCCTGCACCGAGCTTTCCCAGAATTTCTGGTCGTCCTCGGACATGCCCTTGCCCTTGGCCTTCTTGATCTGGTCCATGCCGTCGCGCCGCACGTTGCGGACCGCGACCCGGGCGTGTTCGGCATAGCCGGCGGCGACCTTGGTCAGTTCCTTGCGGCGTTCCTCGTTCAGCTCGGGGATCGGCAGCATGATGATGGTGCCGTTCAACTGCGGGTTGATCCCTAGCCCGCTTTCGCGGATCGCCTTTTCGACCTTGCCGACCAGCGCCTTGTCCCAGACGTTGATCGTCACCATACGCGGTTCCGGCACGTTGACCGTGCCGACCTGGTTGATCGGGGTGGGCGAGCCATAGGCGTCGACGGTGATCGGATCGATCATGCTGGCCGAGGCGCGCCCGGTGCGCAGCGAGGCGAATTCATGCCGCAGCGCGTCCATTGCGCCCTTCATCCGCCGTTCCAGATCGTCGGTGTCGATGTCGATGTCGTCGCTCATGTCGGCCTGCCTGCCCGTCTTTTCTGGTCGTTTCCGAGATTTCTACCCAAAGCGCGGGGGCTTGGCAAAGGTTTCAGCCATGCACGCGCGTATAAGTGCCGGTGCCCGACAGGATGCCGCGGAAGCCGCCCGGCTCGTCCAGCGAGAACACGATGATCGGCAGGTTGTTGTCGCGCGCCAGGGCGATGGCCGAGGCGTCCATCACGTTGAGGTGTTTCTGCAGCACCTCGTCATAGGTGACGTTGTCATAGCGGACAGCGTCGGCGTGCTTCTTGGGGTCCTTGTCATAGACCCCGTCCACCTTGGTGCCCTTGAAGATCGCCTGGCAGTTCATCTCGTTGGCGCGCAGCGTGGCGGCGGTGTCGGTGGTGAAATACGGGTTCCCGGTGCCGGCGGCAAAGATCACGATGCGCTTCTTTTCCAGGTGCCGGACGGCGCGGCGGCGGATATAGGGCTCGGCGACCTCGTCCATGCGGATGGCCGAGATGACGCGGACATACAGGCCCTTGGCCTCCAGCGCGGACTGCATCGCCAGCGCGTTCATCACCGTGGCGAGCATCCCCATGTAGTCGGCGGTCGCGCGCTCCATCCCCTGCGCGCTACCCTGCAGCCCGCGGAAGATATTGCCGCCGCCGATCACCATGCAGATCTCGACGCCCATGTCGTGGACGGTCTTCACCTCGTCAGCGATGCGCTGAACGGTCGGCGGGTGCAGGCCGAAGCCCTGGTCGCCCATCAGCGCCTCGCCCGAGATCTTGAGCATCACGCGCTGATAGCTGCCGGGCTGGTCGGACCGGGATGCGGGGGGATTTTCAGTGGCGTCGGTCATCGTCAGGCCCCCGTGGTTTCATCGGCGGGCAAAATGGCGCAGATAGGCGGCATGTTCAACACCGCCGCCCGCCCAACCGACCGCGATGCGCTTGCGACGTTCCGGCGCGTGGCGGCGGGCATCGATCCCGACCGGCCGGTGCTGATCGCGGGCCCCACCGCGGCGGGCAAATCGGCGCTGGCGCTGGCCATCGCGCAGCGCATCGGCGGGGTGGTGGTCAATGCCGACGCGCTGCAGGTCTGGTCCTGCTGGCGGGTGCTGACCGCCCGCCCCTCGGTCGCCGACGAGGCCGCCGTGCCGCACGCGCTGTATGGCCACGTCGCGCCCGGCCGCAGTTATTCGGTCGGTGACTGGCTGGCCGAGGTCGCGGCGCTGCGGGCCACCGGCGCGCGGCTGGTGATCGCCGGCGGGACCGGGCTTTACCTGACGACGCTGACCGAGGGGCTGGCGGTGATCCCGCCCGTGCCCTCAGCCATCCGCGCCGAGGGCGACAAGCTGCTGGCCGGGCCGGACGGTCTGGCGCGGATGCTGGCGGCGCTGGACGAGCCTACCCGCGACCGCATCGACCGGCTGAACCCCGCCCGCGTCCAGCGCGCGTGGGAGGTGCTGGCCGCGACCGGCCGGGGCCTGGTGGACTGGCAGGCCGACACGCCTGCCCCCCTGATCGACCCGGCCGAGGCGCAGCGGCTGGTCCTGACCGTGGACCGCGACCGGCTCGCCGACCGAATCGCCCAGCGCTTCGATGCGATGCTGGCCGAGGGCGCGGTGGACGAGGTCCGCCGGGTTGCGCCCTTCTGGGAGCCGCGCGCGCAATGGACCCGCGCGATCGGGGCGGCAGAACTGAAGGCGCATCAGGACGGCAAGCTGACGCTGAAGGGCGCCCGCGACCGCGCGGTGATCGCGACGCGGCAATATGCCAAGAGCCAGCGCAGCTGGTTTCGCAACCGCATGCGGGACTGGACCCCGGTCGCGCTCTGATCGGCGGCCGCGGTCAGCGCCGCAGGGCGCGGGCGATCACCAGCGCCAGCGCCGGCAGATACATCACTACGCCATAGATCGCCGCCGCCAGCGGCGCCGCCGGGATCCCCGAGGCAAAGCCCGCCAGCATGGGTACCGCGATGTTGCGCATCGGCAGGGCCAGCGTCGCGGTGACGGTGCCCGGACCGCCCAGCCCCAACGCAACACCGGCGCCCCGCCCAAGCACGGCCAGCGCCACCGCCAGCACCAGCGACGCGCCGGCCAGGGGCCAGAACGCCGCCCCGGCGCGGCCCCAGACGAGCCCGGCGAGGATCATGGCGGCCAGCGCCAGCCCGGCGAGGATCGGCGCCAGCCGGTGCACCGCCACCGGCACCCGGTCGCGCAGGGTCAGGCCCAGGAAGGCCGGCAGCGCCGCGGCCAGGATCAGCAGATAAAGACCCGCCGAACTGCCCCCGGCCCATGCGGCACCCGCGCCGACCGTCAGGACGGCGGCAAAACTGCCCAGCGCGGTCAGCCCGTGGGCCAGCGTCAGGTCGCCGCCCGACAGCGTCACCAGCGGGTTCGCCGCGATGGTCCCCGGCGCCGCGCCGATCAGCACCAGCGCCGCGATCTCGGCCGGGGTCAGGCCCAGCAGCCAGCCGACCAGCCAGCCCAGGCCCGCGCCGCCGACCAGTTGCACCGCCGTCAGCAGCAGCGTCCGGCTGTCCCGCGGCGCCGCGGCGGTGGCGAGCCCCGCCGCAAGGCACACCAGCGCACAGCCGAGGGCGGCCAGCCACAGCATCAGTCGGCCGCCAGCCGCGAGATGATGACCTTGACCTCGGGCTTCTTGCCGATCTCGTCCATGGCGGCCTGGCGCACGATGCGGCGCAGACCATCGTCCAGCTTCCTGTCGTCCATGACGGTGCGCGCATCGACACGTTCGAGGTAATCCGCCAGCTCGCTTTCGATGTGGCGGGCCAGCGGCACGCCGGCGCGGCCGGTGGCGGCCAGACCCATCGTCTCGACCCAGGCGTCGGGCAGCGGGTCGTCGTTCTCGTCGATGATGACGGACACGGTGGCGTGGCCGTTCAGCGCCATGCGGATGCGGTCGCGCACCACCCCGTCCATCGCCCCGATCAGCACCGTGCCGTCCAGATAGATGCGGCCGGTGGGCACGTCGTCCACCTGCCGCAGCGTGTCGCCGGTCAGGTCCATCATCATGCCGTTGGTCACGATCTCGGACGCCATGCCCTTGCCGCGGCCGATCTTCATGTGCTCGCGCAGATGCATGTGCTCGCCATGCATCGGGATCAGGATCTGCGGCTTCAAGAGGTCGTGGATCGCCTCGAGATCGGGGCGGTTTGCGTGGCCCGAGACGTGATACATCCCGTCATCGGGGTCATAGACGTCCACCCCCAGCCGGCTGAGGTTGTTCATGATCCGGATCACCGGCCGCTCGTTGCCGGGGATGGTGCGGCTGGAAAACAGGAAGGTGTCGCCCTCTTTCAGCTGGATCCCGAGGTACTTGCCCATCGACAGCTGCATCGAGGCGGCGCGGCGTTCGCCCTGCGACCCGGTGACGATCAGCATCACCTTGTCGCGCGGCAGCTCGGCCGCCTCGTCTGGGCCGATCACCTTGGGGAAATCGCGCAGCACGCCGGTCTCGATGGCCGCGGTCACCATCTTGCGCATCGCCCGCCCCAGCAGGCAGATCCTGCGCCCGGCGGCGGTGCCGGCATCGGCCAGCGTCTTGAGCCGCGCGACGTTGGACGCAAAGGTCGTCGCCACCACCATCTGCCGCTGGGCCATGACGAAATCCAGCAGCGGGTTGGCCAGCAGCGCCTCGGATCGGCCGGGATTGGGGCTGAAGACGTTGGTGGAATCGCAGGCCAGCGCCTTGATCGGGCGTTCCTGCGCGATGTCGTGCCACATGATCGGGTCGAACGCCTCGCCCACCACCGGCGTCCCGTCCAGCTTGAAGTCGCCGGTGTGGACGATCCGGCCGGCCGGCGTGTCGATGATCAGCGCGGCGCTTTCCGGGATCGAGTGGCTGACCGGCACGAACTGGACCGCGAACGGGCCCGCCTGCACCGTCTCGGGGCGCGGGGCGACGATGCGCAGCCGGTCCAGCGGCTGGCCGGCTTCCTCCATCTTCATCCGGGCCAGCGTGCCGGTGAACTTGCGGGCATAGACCGGCACCCGCAGGCGGTTCCACAGCAGGCCCAGGGCGCCGACGTGATCCTCATGCCCGTGGGTGATGAAGATCGCCTCGAGCCGGTCGCGGTTGTCTTCCAGCCAGCGCAGGTCGGGCATGATGAGGTCGATGCCCGGCGCGCTGTCCATGTCGCCGAAGGTCACCCCCAGATCGACGAGGATCAGCCGCTCGCGCCCTGCCGGGCCGTAGCCATAGACATAGGCGTTCATGCCGATTTCGCCCGCGCCGCCCAGCGGCAGATAGATCAGACGTTCAGACATTTCCCGCCTCCCTGTTGAAGTCATGGATGAGCCGCAGCCCGTGGATGGTCAAATCGTCGTCCCAGCTGTCGAACAGACCCTCGGTCTGGTCGAACAGCGCAGCCAGACCGCCGGTGGCGATGATCTTCAACGCCCGCCCGCGTTCCTCGGCGATGCGGCCGCAGATCTCGCGCACCAGGCCGGTATAGCCCCAGAACACGCCGGACTGGATGCACGCAACCGTATTCGTGCCGATCACCTGCGCCGGCCGGGTCACATCGACATGAGGCAGCGACGCCGCCCCCATGTGCAGCGCCTCAAGCGACAGGTTCACGCCGGGCGCGATCACGCCGCCCACATAGGCGCCGTCATGGCCCACCACGTCGAAGGTGGTGGCGGTGCCGAAATCCACCACCGTCAGGTCGGGCCCATAGCGGTCGAAGGCCGCCCAGGTGTTGACGATCCGGTCCGGCCCCACCACCGCGCCCGGATCGACGCGCGGCGGCGCCGGCAGCAGGCAGTCGGGCTTGCCCACCACCAGCGGGCGGGTGTCGAAATAGCGGTTGCACAGCACCCGCAGGTTGAAGACCACCCGCGGCACAGTCGAGCTGATGATGCACTGGTCGATGGTCACGTCCAGCTGGTGCAGCCCAATCAGCGAGCGCAGCCAGACGTAGTATTCGTCCGCCGTGCGCCGGTGGTCCGTGGCGATGCGCCAGGTCGACAGGAACTTCTCGCCGTCCCAGATCGAGAACATCGAGTTGGTGTTGCCGGTGTCGATGCACAGCAGCATTCAGGCCTCGTGGAAATGGATGTCGGCGGCGGGGATCGTCTCGCGCCCGGCCGGGGTGGTAAGGATCAGGGCGCCGCTGTCGTCGATGCCCTCGAAGGTGCCGTGGCGGGTGTCGCGGCCTGTCCGGGCGGTGACGGGCTGCCCCAGCCGCGCGGCGCGGGCCAGCCAGGCGCTGCGGATCGGGGCGAAGCCCCAGGTTTCCAGCTGCGCCTGCCAGCGGGCGAAGGCGGGGGCGAGCAGGTCCAGGAACTGGTCGGCGGTGACCGCGTGGCCGGTTTCGCCCAGCACCGACACGGGGGGCGTCGCTCCGGGTTCGAGCGTTGTGGGGTCGGGGGCGGCGGCGAGGTTCACGCCGATGCCGATCGCCAGGGCCGTGACCCGTGCCCCCTGCCCCGCGCTTTCCAGCAGGATGCCGGCGACCTTGCCGCCGTTCAGCAGCCCGTCGTTGGGCCATTTGATCTGCACCCGGGCGGCCGGCCCGCAGGTGGCGACCAGCGCCTCGTGCAGTGCCAGGGCGGCGACGAAGCTGTACAGCGAGGCGTCCGCGGGAGAGCCGGTCGGCCGGATCAGCAGGGTCGCGGCCAGGTTCCCCTGCGGGTCGCGCCAGGCGCGGCCGCGCCGGCCCCGCCCGGCGGTCTGTTCGCGCGCCATGATCCAGGTCGGGCCGGACAATGTGGCGGCCAGGCGCAGCGCCTCGGCATTGGTGCTGTCGATGCGGGGCAGCACATGGCGCGCAACCCCCGCCGGCCAGTCCGGGGACTCAGTCAACGGGCGCCGTGGCGACGGCGACGGGGTCCGCGACCGGCGCGGCCTCGGCGACCACCAGCGACGCGGCAGCGCGCTCCGCTGCACGGTCAGTGCCGAACAGGGTGAAGGCCCCGAACAGCGTGATCGCCGTGGCGCCCATCAGCGCCAGCCACTGCACGCCGCCCATCCGGGTTTCGACCACGCCATCGGGCTCGGACCCGAACCACAAGTAATAGACCATGCGCAGGTAATAGAACGCGCCGATGACCGAAGCGATCACGCCCAGCACCGCCAGCCAGCTCATGTTCGCGTCGACGGCGGCCTTCATCACCGCGAACTTGGCGAAGAAGCCCAGCATCGGGGGCACGCCGGCCAGCGAGAACAGCAGGATCACCATCGCGATCGCCTTCAGCGGCTCGGTGCGGGCCAGCAGGTTCAGGTCGCTCAGCGCTGTGACCGGACGGCCGTCGCGTTCCATCGACAGGATGAAGGCGAAGGTGCCGACGTTCATCACCACGTAGATCGCCATGTAGATCAGCATCGCCTGCACGCCGAAGGCGGTCCCGGCGGCCAGTCCGATCAGGGCAAAGCCCATATGCGCGATCGAGGAATAGGCCATCAGCCGCTTGATGTCGCGCTGCCCGATGCCGGCGATCGAGCCCAGGAACATCGACAGCACCGCCATCACCGCGATGATCTGACCCCAGTCGCCCGGCACGTTGCCGAAGGCGCCCCACATCAGCCGCGCGATCAGCGCCATCGCCGCGACCTTGGGCGCGGTGGCGAAGAACGCCGTCACCGGGGTCGGCGAGCCTTCATACACGTCGGGCGTCCACATGTGGAACGGCACCGCCGAGACCTTGAACGCCAGCCCGACCAGCAGGAACACCAGCCCGAACAGCAGCCCCATCGGCAGCGCGCCCTGATGGACGACCTGGGCGATGCCGGCGAGGTTGGTGGTCCCGGCAAAGCCGTAGACCAGCGAGGCGCCATAAAGCAGCATCCCCGAGGACAGCGAGCCGAGGACGAAATACTTCAGCCCCGCCTCGGACGAGCGCACGCTGTCGCGGCGCATGGCGGCCACGACATACAGCGCGAGCGACTGCAGCTCGAGCCCCATGTAGAGCGACAGCAGGTCTCCGGCCGAGACCATGACCATCATGCCGACCACGGCCAGCACGATCAGGATCGGCAGCTCGAACCGCATCATGCCGTTGCGGGTCAGGTAACCGACGCTCATCGCCAGGACGGCGGCGGCGGACAGCAGGACGGTGACCTTGGCGAAGCGGGCGAAGGCGTCGTCGATGAACATGCCGAAGAAGGCCTGCCCGTCCGCGCGCCCGGTCCAGCCGACCGCAAAGGCGGCCGCCAGCAGCGCCGCGACGGTCAGCCACAGCACGGCGCCGGCGATCCGGTCCTTGCCGAAAAACGCCCCCAGCATCAGCGCGGCCAGCGCAAAGATCGACAGCGCCGCTTCCGGCAGGATCGTCGACAGGTCGAGAGAAGTCATCGCGGGGCCCCCTTAGTGGCTTGCCGCGGGCGCAGCGGCGGCGAGCTGGGTCGCGGCTTCTGCGGCAGGCAGGCTGGCGTGGTAATCGTTCAGAAGTGCGGCGACCGACGGGCCGGTGATGTCGGTGACGGCGCGGGGATAGACCCCCAGCAGCAGCGTCATCGCGATCAGCGGCACGAAGATCCAGCGCTCGCGCGGGGTCATGTCGGTGATCGCCATCAGGCTGCCCTTGATCAGGTCGCCGAGCGTCACCCGGCGATACAGCCACAGCGCATAGGCCGCCGACAGGATCACCCCCGAGGTCGCCACGACCGCGACCCAGGTGTTGACCCGGAAGGTGCCGAGCAGGGTCAGGAATTCACCGACGAAGCCCGAGGTGCCGGGCAGGCCGACGTTCGCCATGGTGAAGAACATGAAGATCAGCGCATAGATCGGCATGCGGTTCACGAGCCCGCCATAGGCGTCGATCTCGCGCGTGTGCATGCGGTCATAGATCACGCCGACCAGCAGGAACAGCGCGCCCGAGACGAAGCCGTGCGACAGCATCTGGAAGATCGCGCCCTCGACCCCCGGCTGGTTGGCCGCGAAGGTGCCCAGCGTCACATAGCCCATGTGGGCGACCGAGGAATAGGCGATCAGCTTCTTCATGTCCGACTGCGCCAGGGCCACCAGCGAGGTGTAGACGATGGCGATCGCGGACAGCCAGAAGATCGCAGGCTGGGCGATGGCCGACGCCTCGGGGAACATCGGCAGCGAGAAGCGCAGGAAGCCGTAGCCGCCCATCTTCAGCAGCACCGCGGCCAGCAGGACCGAGGCCGCGGTGGGCGCCTGCACGTGGGCGTCGGGCAGCCAGGTATGGACCGGCCACATCGGCATCTTGACCGCGAAGCTGGCGAAGAGGGCCAGGAACAGCAGCATCTGGGTGCCGCCCAGCAGCGACCAGCCGAAGACCCGGACCGGATCGGTCGGGAAGTCGAAGCCCAGCAGGGTCGGAATGTCGGTGGTGCCGGCGATGCGGTACATGGCGATCATCGCCACCAGCATCAGTACCGAACCGAGGAAGGTGTAGAGGAAGAACTTGAACGCCGCATAGATGCGGTCCTTGCCACCCCAGATCCCGATGATCAGGAACATCGGGATCAGCCCGGCTTCGAAGAACAGGTAGAACAGCACCAGGTCCAGTGCCACGAAGACGCCGATCATCAGCCCCTCCAGCACCAGGAAGGCGATCATGTAGTCCTTGGCGCGGTCGGTGACCTCCCAGGTGGACAGGATCACCAGCGGCATCAGGAAGGTGGTCAGCATGACGAACAGGATCGAGATCCCGTCCACGCCCAGCTTGTAGCGCAGGCCGAAGATCCAGGGCTGGTCCTCGACGAACTGGAAGCCGGTGTTCTGCGGGTCGAAGCCCGCCAGCACGACACAGCTGACCGCGAAGGTGGCGACGGTGGCGACCAGCGCCAGCCACTTGGCGTTGCGGCCCGCGCCCTCGTCCGAGCCGCGCAGGAACAGCGCCATGATCAACGCCGCCACGATCGGCAGGAAGGTAATGATCGACAGAAGCGGATAGGTGGTCATCTCAGTTCACGCTCCGCGCCATCACCCAGATCAGCAGGCCGACGAGGCCCAGAACCATGCCGAAGGCATAGTGGAACAGATACCCCGACTGCACCCGGCCGGCAAAGCGGGTCATCCGCGGGATCAGCCCCATCGCGAGCCCGTTGATCGCCCCGTCGATGGTGCGCCCGTCGCCGCCGGTCCACAGCGCCCGGCCCAGCCAGCGCGCCGGGCGGACGAAGGCCCAGTCATACAGCTCGTCGAAATACCACTTGTTCAGCAGGAAGCGATACAGCGGCCGCTGCGTCGCGGCCAGCGCCGCGGCGCTGCCCGGGTTGCGGATGTACATGACCCAGGCCAGCCCCAGCCCGGCCAGCATGGCAAAGAACGGCGCCACCTTGACCCAGACCGGCGCGTGGTGCGCCTCGTCCATGACGTGGTTGTCGGGGTGCATGTAGATCGCCCCCCCGACCGGAGCCGGGACGTTCACGTTCACCGCGCCGGCGTGGTCGGCCTCGGCCCCGTCGGGGGCGGTCACGGCGGACTCGGCGGCGGCGTGTTCGGGGGCGGCGGTCGCGGTCTCGGCCGGCGCCGTGGCGTGGTCGGCCGGATCGGCGGCCGGGGCGCCGTGGGTGCCGGTCGCCTCGGCGGTGCCGTGGCCCATGTGGAAGAACTCGACCACCTGGTCGTGACTGCCGAAGAACGGCCCGTACCAGACCATCCCCGAGAAGATCGCCCCGACGGCCAGGGCCGCCAGCGGGATCAGCATCACCGGCGGGGATTCATGGGCGTGTTCGTAGGCGTGCAGGCCGTCATGGCCATGCGCGTCGTGGGCGTGGGGATCGTGGCCATGCGCGGCGGCGTGGGTCTGGACCTCTTCCTCGGCCTTGATCTCGGCGTCCCAGACCCGCTGCGGGCGGGGCGCGCCCCAGAAGGTCAGGAACATGAGCCGCCAGGAATAGAAGCTGGTGAACATCGCCGCGATCACCAGTAGCCAGAAGGCATAGGCGTGGCCCGAGCCATAGGCGCTTTCGATCACCGCGTCCTTGGACAGGAAGCCGGCGAAACCGATGGTGGTCAGCGGGATGCCAACCCCGGTGATCGCCAGCGTGCCGATCAGCATCGCCCAGAAGGTATAGGGGATCTTCTTGCGCAGCCCGCCATAGTTCCGCAGGTCCTGTTCATGGTGCATCGCGTGGATGACCGAGCCGGCGCCCAGGAACAGCATCGCCTTGAAGAAGGCGTGGGTCAGCAGGTGGAACATGGCGACCGAATAGACGCCCACGCCCGCCGCGACGAACATGTAGCCCAGCTGCGAACAGGTAGAATAGGCGATCACCCGCTTGATGTCGTTCTGCACGAGGCCCACGGTCGCGGCAAAGAACGCCGTGGCCGCGCCGATCAGGACGATGAAGTTCTTGGCGTCGGGTGCGAATTCGTACAGCGGCGACATCCGACAGACGAGGAACACCCCTGCCGTCACCATCGTCGCGGCGTGGATCAGCGCCGACACCGGGGTCGGACCTTCCATCGCGTCGGGCAGCCAGGTGTGCAGGCCCAGCTGCGCCGACTTGCCCATCGCGCCGATGAACAGCAGCACCCCGATCAGGTTCGCCGCGTTCCAGTCGGTCCACAGGAAATGCAGCTGCGTCTGGGCGATCTGCGGGACCTGGGCGAAGATCTCGTCGAAGCGGACCGTGCCGGTCAGCCAGTACAGCGCGAAGATCCCCAGCAGAAAGCCGAAATCGCCGACGCGGTTGACGATGAAGGCCTTCATTGCCGCGGCATTGGCCGAGGGCTTCTTGTAGTAGAAGCCGATCAGCAGGTACGAGGCGACGCCCACGCCCTCCCACCCGAAGAACATCTGCAGCAGGTTGTCGGCCGTCACCAGCATCAGCATGGCGAAGGTGAAGAACGACAGATAGGCGAAGAACCGCGCCTTGTAGGGCTCGTCCTCGGTCCAGTTGTCGTCGTGGGCCATGTAGCCCATCGAATACAGGTGGACGAGCGCCGACACGGTGGTCACGACAATCAGCATGATCGCGGTCAGCCGGTCCATGCGGATCGACCACTCGGCGGCGAAATCGCCGGTGACGATCCAGTCCATGACCGGGATGTGTCGCGGTGTGCCGTCAAACCCCAGGAACACCATCCACGACATCGCGCAGGCGGCGAACAGCACCGCCGTGGTCAGCCACTGGGCGCCCTTTTCGGAGATCACCCGCCAGCCGAAGCCCGTGATGATCGCGGCGACGAGGGGGGCAAAGAGGATGAACTTTTCCATGATGTCCTCAGCCCTTCATCACGTTGACGTCTTCAACGGCGATGGTGCCGCGGTTGCGGAAGAACACCACGAGGATCGCCAGCCCGATCGCCGCCTCGGCTGCGGCGACGGTCAGCACGAACATGGTGAAGACCTGCCCCGCGAGATCGCCCAGATGGGTCGAGAAGGCGACGAAGTTAATGTTCACCGCCAGCAGGATCAGTTCGATCGACATCAGGATGACGATGACGTTCTTGCGGTTGACGAAGATGCCGAACACGCCGGTGACGAACAGGATCGCCCCCACGACAAGGTAATGTGTCAAACCGATCATTCGCTTCGTCCCTCTCCGGTTCGTGGCCCGGTTGTCGTTCTATAATTTTCCGCGATTGCGGATAACTGCCTCAAAGGCGTCAAAGACGTTTTCAGCTGTGATAATTAACGATGTCCGCCAGGTCTCGTTGCGAACGCCCGCATCATCGAGCCGCGGCTCAATCAACTTGACGGCGTCATTTTGTCCGCTCTCGTAAGCGGCGAGTAGGAAATCCGTAAACCTCTCGGTGTCATTGGGGTGGAGAAGGCCCCAATTTGCCGATCCGGCAAAAGTTTGCCAAAGCTGATCGATAGCCTTTTTCACAGCCCCTGCCCCGGCTTCGGGTTGGTCATCCGCATCGCCTTCTTCGGGTCGCGCCACATCTGTTGCAGCACATCCTGGCGCTTGATGTCCTTGCGGTGGCGCAGCGTCAGCAGGATCGCCCCGATCATCGCCACCAGCAGGATCAGACCGGCCAGCTGGAAGGCGAGGAAGTAGCGGTCATACAGCAGCATCCCCAACGCGTGGGTGTTCAGGGTGTTTTCCACGATCGGCGCGGCGCGGGCGGCGGCTGCGGTCTCGGCCGTCTGCCAGGCACCGAAGGCGATGCCCAGCTGCGCCATCATCACCAGCCCGATCAGCAGGCCCAGCGGCAGATAGCGCGCCAGCTCGCCCTTCAGCTCGGCAAAGTCGGTGTCGAGCATCATCACCACGAACAGGAACAGCACCGCGACCGCGCCGACATAGACGATGATCAGCAGCATCGCCACGAACTCGGCCCCCTGCATCACGAACAGCCCGGCCGCGGACAGGAAAGCCAGGATCAGCCACAGCACGGAATGCACCGGGTTCTTCGAGATCACCACCATGAAGCCCGACACCACCACGCACAGCGCGAACAGGTAGAACGCAAAGATCATCATGCCTGGTCTTCCTCTTCGGCGAATACCGACTGCGCCAGCTCCAGCGCCTTCTGCATGGCGGGCATCCCGCCGAACATGCTCATCTGCCAGATCGTCTCGGCGATCTCGCGCTGCGAGGCGCCGGCCTTGCGGGCGTGACGCACCGCGAGGCGCAGCTGCGGCTCGGCCAGGGCGCCCTGCACGGTCAGCGCGCCGATGGTCAGCAGCAGGCGGGTCTTGGCGTCCAGACCCTCGCGGTTGAAGGTCTTGCCGAACCACATCTCCATCATGTCCGCGGGCATGGTGGGGATCATCTTCTCGAACGCGCGCGGGTCGAAGCTTTCCAGCGCCGGGTTGAAGGCGCGCGCCATTTCCTGCCCCGACTGGAGCATCTGCGAAAAGAGCCGGGCGAAACCTTCACTCATGGCGGGTCCTCAGCGATACGGGGCGTCGATCTGCAGGTTGCGGGCGATCTCGGCCTCCCAGCGTTCGCCGTTCGCGAGCAGCTTTTCCTTGTCGTAGAACAGCTCTTCGCGGGTCTCGGTGGCGAATTCGAAGTTCGGGCCCTCGACGATGGCATCGACCGGGCAGGCCTCCTGACAGAAGCCGCAATAGATGCACTTGGTCATGTCGATGTCATAGCGCGTGGTGCGGCGGCTGCCGTCCTCGCGCGGCTCGGCGTCGATGGTGATCGCCTGGGCGGGGCAGATCGCCTCGCACAATTTGCAGGCGATGCAGCGTTCCTCGCCGTTGGGATAGCGGCGCAGCGCGTGTTCGCCGCGAAAGCGCGGGCTCAGCGGGCCCTTCTCGTGCGGATAGTTCAGCGTCGCCTTGGGGGCGAAGAAATACCGCATGCCGATGCCGAACCCCTTGATGAAGTCCCACATCAGGAAATATTTCGTCGCACGGACCAGATCGAGGGCCATCAGACCTTCCCCTCCTCGTCGGCAAAGCGGTCCATTGCAGCGACGACCAGGCGCTTGGTGGCGGCCTCGTCCCCCTGCGGTCTCTGCGCCAGCGCCTCGACGATGAACTGCGCCAGCGTGGCCTTGTCGGTCTCGGACGCCTGCCCGACGGCAGCGGCGAATTCGGTTGCGGCCATGTCTCAGCCCCCCACGACGGCGCCGATCGGCACCAGATGATCCCAGCGCGCCCACGCGCCGCCCAGCAGGTCGAAGCGGGCGAGGAACGCAACCAGCACGACCCAGCCCAGCGACAACGGCAGGAAGACCTTCCAGCCGATCCGCATCAGTTGGTCATAGCGATAGCGCGGCACGATCGCCTTCACCATCGCGAACATGAAGAACCAGACCCACATCTTCAGCACCATCCACAGCGCCCCGTCGGGCAGCCCCGGAATGGGCGACAGCCAGCCGCCAAAGAACAGGATCGAGATCAGCGCGCACATCAGGAAGATCGCGATGTATTCGCCGGCCATGTAGAGAAGGTAAGGCGTGGACGAATATTCGACCATGTGGCCCGCGACCAGTTCCGACTCCGCCTCGGCGAGGTCGAAGGGCGGGCGGTTGGTCTCGGCCAGTGCCGACACGAAGAATAGCACCAGCATCGGCAGGTGCGGCAGCCAGTACCAGTTGAACATCCCGTAGGCGCCGCGCTGGCTTTCCACGATCCCCGACAGGTTCATCGTCCCGGCCGAGATGATGACGCCGATGATGATGAGGCCAAGGCTGACCTCGTACGAGATCATCTGCGCCGCCGACCGCAACGAGGCGAGGAAGGGGTATTTCGAGTTCGAGGCCCAGCCGCCCATGATGACGCCGTAGACCTCCAGCGAGGACACCGCGAAGATGAACAGCACGCCCACGTTGATGTTGGCCATCACCCAGCCCGGCGCGAAGGGGATGACGACCCAGGCGAACAGCGCCAGCATCATCGACAGGAACGGGGCGAGGAAATAGACGAACTTGTCGGCGCCGGCCGGAATGACGATTTCCTTGACCACGTATTTCAGCGCGTCGGCGACGGACTGCAGCAGGCCCCACGGGCCGACCACGTTCGGCCCCCGGCGCATCTGCACGGCGGCCCAGATCTTGCGGTCGCCATAGACCAGGAACAGCAGCGAGATCATCACGAAGGCGATGATCCCCAGCCCCTGCGCCAGGATGATGACGGCGATGCCAAGGGGGGAAGCCAGGAAGTCAGCCATCGGAAATCGTCCCCCTCGTCATGCGGCGGGAATGCCGCGATCCTTGCACGCGCGCAAGGTGTCTTTGGTTTCCATGACCCGCAGCCCAAGGGGCCGGGTGTCAGACAGCGTGAACACCGAACCGACCACCAGCCTGCCGTCCCGCTTGTTCTGCAAGGTGCGGATATGGCGACCGAAGCTCTTGCCCCTGGTGTCGGCCCATCCGGCCAGCGCGCAGGTGGCATAGGCGAAGGCCAGATCGACGTCCACCCCCGGTTTCAGGTTAGCGGTGACCTCGACCAGATCGCCACGCTTGTCGCCCGAGATCACGTCGACACGCGAGGCGATGAAGCTTTGCGGATCGGCCGCGAAGTCCTTGGGAAAGCTGGGCAGGGCGGGGCGGGTCCGGGCCGCGAACGCCTCGAGCGCCTTTTCCTGCGCGGTGGGCAGGCGCGGCTTTTCCGGGGCGACTATGTCGAAATTGGCGACGTCGGCGGGGGACAGGTCCAGCCCCAGATTGACCTCCAACGCGGCCAGCTCCTCTTCAGTCACCTCGAAGGCGTCGCGGCCGGCGGGGCTGTCCAGCGACACCGCGCTGACCGAGCCGTCGGGTTCCAGGATCAGGATGTCGCCCGACTTGGTCGACACCCGCGCCCGGCTGAGCTTGGTGCCGGCGATGCTGCGGTCGACGATGCTGACCTTGACCTCGTCCGGCTTGGCGCGGGGCGGCGTGGCCAGCCCCTTGCTTTCGGGCGCGCAGCCGGCCACGACCAGCGCCGCGCCCGCAAGCAGAACGATGATCCCTCCCCGCATCGCCGTCACTCCGCCGCCAGCGCGGGCGCGCGGCGGGCGGCGGCCATCGCGGACAATTCGCCCATCAGCGCCGAGGACCGGGCGATCGGGTTGGTCAGATAGAAATCGGTGACCGGATTGCGGAAGCTGGCCTGGCCCAGCGCCCCCGCCTCGACCGGCTGCCAGGCGTTTTCCGGCACCTCGTCGATCTGCGCCAGATGCGGCACCGCGTCGACCAGCGCCCGGCGCAACTGCGCGAGGCTGTCCCACGGCTGGGTCTTGCCCAGCCGCGCCGACAGCGCGCGCAGGATCGCCCAGTTCTCCTTGGCTTCACCGGGCGCAAAGTTGGCCCGCATGGCCAGCTGCGGCCGACCCTCGGTGTTCACGAACAGGCCGTTTTCCTCGGTATAGCAGGCGGCCGGCAGGATCACGTCGGCCCGGTGCGCGCCGCGGTCGCCGTGGCTGCCCTGGTATATCACGAACGGCCCGCCCTGATCGCGGGGGGTGATGTCCACCTCGTCGGCGCCGAGGCTATAGATCACCTCTGCCCCGTCGATGGCGGCGTCCAGCCCGCCTTCGGTCACGGCGCCCACGTCCATCGCCCCGACCCGCGAGGCGGCGGTGTCCAGGATCAGCAGCCCCGAGCCGGAGTTCTGCGCCAGCTTCATCGCGTGGCCCAGCACCGCCGCGCCGTCGGCCTCGCGCAGGGCGCCCTGCCCCACAATCACCATGGTAGGCTTGTCGCGGGTCTCCGGCGAGATCCCGCGGCCCGACAGGCTTTCCAGCGCCGCCCGGTCGGCGCCGACATGGGCATAGTCATAGGTCAGGTCGACCGCCTCGCCGACCAGCCCGACCTGCGCGCCGCGCGCCCAGGCCTTGCGGATGCGGGCGTTCAGCACCGGCGCCTCGGTCCGCGGGTCCGTGCCGATCAGCTGGATCATGGCCGCATTGTCGATGTCGGCGATCCGCGCGGTGCCGACATAGCCCGAGCGGTTACCGGCCGGCAGGCGCGCGCCGTCGGTGCGGCATTCGACCGTGCCGCCGATCCCCTCGACCAGCTGCTTCAACGCAAAGACCGCCTCGACCGGGGCAAGATCGCCGATCAGCCCGGCAACCTTGCGGCCCTTCATCGCGTCAGCGGCGACGCCCAGCGCCTCGTCCCACGTCGCCGGGCGCAGGCGGCCGTTTTCGCGGATATAGGGCCGGTCCAGCCGCTGCCGGCGCAGCCCGTCCCAGACGAAGCGGGTCTTGTCGCTGATCCATTCCTCGTTCACCCCGTCATGGTTGCGGGGCAGGATGCGCATGACCTCGCGGCCCTTGGTGTCGATGCGGATCGACGAGCCCAGCGCGTCCATCACGTCAATCGACTCGGTCTTGGTCAGCTCCCACGGGCGGGCGGTGAAGGCGTAAGGCTTGGACACCAGCGCACCCACCGGGCACAGGTCGATGATGTTGCCCTGCAGGTTCGAATCGAGCGTCAGCCCCAGATACGAGGTGATCTCGGCATCCTCACCGCGGCCGGTCTGACCCATCTGGGTGATCCCCGCAACCTCGGTCGTGAAGCGCACGCAGCGGGTGCAGCTGATGCAGCGGGTCATGTGCGTCTCGACCAGCGGGCCGAGATCCAGATCCTCGGAGGCCCGCTTGGGTTCGCGGTAGCGGCTGAAATCGACGCCATAGGCCATCGCCTGGTCCTGCAGGTCGCACTCGCCGCCCTGGTCGCAGATCGGGCAGTCGAGCGGGTGGTTGATCAGCAGGAACTCCATCACCCCTTCGCGCGCCTTGCGGACCATGGGCGAGTTGGTCTTGATCTCGGACGGCGCCCCGTCCGGGCCGGGGCGCAAATCCTTGACCTGCATCGCGCACGAGGCAGCGGGTTTTGGCGGGCCGCCCACCACCTCGACCAGGCACATGCGGCAGTTGCCGGCGATCGACAGCCGCTCGTGATAGCAGAAGCGCGGCACCTCGATCCCGGCCTGCTCGCAGGCCTGGATGAGCGTCAGGTTGGGATCGACCTCGATCAGCCGGTCGTCGATCTTGATGGTGCGCTTGTCGCTCATCTGTCTGCCTTCGCGTCTGCCTCAGTCCACGCGGACAAAGGTCTTGTGCTGATATTCGGTCTGATCGCCCAGTTCGACGATGGTCATCATCGCGGGCTGGCCGGGGCGATAGACGACCGTGCCATAGGTCGGCTCGGCCGGGGTATAGGGCGCCGTGCGGTTGGCGGTGGCCTGCCAGCGCGCCCCTTCCGCGTCGGTGCAGGTGATGACCGCGGCCCGGGCATCGCCAAAGACGCGGATCATCGGCCGCCCCAGCAGGTCGCGGCCCGACCGCACCTGCGAGCCCGGCGCGTCGGCCGCACAGCTGAACCCGCCGGGCGACAGCAGATCGAAGCGCAGCACGAACTGGTCCCGGGTGCCCGTCGCGCCCACGCGCGAGATCGAGGTCGGTCCCGCCAGCGCCATGTCGGCCAGCAGCATCGTCGCGGCGGCCGCCGCCGTCACCCCGATGCCGATCCAGCGCACCGCCCGCTTCATTTCGCCACCAGCAGCGACCCGGTCACTGTCCGATTGGCGATTTCCTGGCGGCCCAGCTGGCAAAAGCTTTCCGCGTTGCCCTTCACCACGCCGTTGCGGGCCATGTAGTCCTCGGCCACAGCGTAGATGCGCTGCTTGTCGGACTTGCTGTCCAGGAATGCCTCGACCTGGGCCTTGGTGTAGCCCTTGTCCAGCGCATAGCGCTGCAGCGCGCGGGCCTGCTGATAGGCATAGACCAGCCGCCCGTCGATGCTGGGGCATTCGCGCCGGATGCGGTCGGCGATCCGCGCCGCGATCAGGCGGTCGTTGATGTATTTCTCGGACGACAGCGGCTCGAGCGCCGCCGCCGGCACAGCCAGCGCGGCAACGCCGGCAAGGGCGAGCATGGCGGATCTGAGCGGTTTCATGGCGAACTCCGTATTGCACATCCCTGCAATATAGGCGCGGGCGCCGCAGGTTGCCCTGCACGCCCCCGTCATTCCGCCGTGATCGCGCCCGCCGGTCATTCCGCTGCCATCGCCCCCATGCGGCCCGTGCGCTTGGCCTTGATGCGGTCCTCGATTTCCTCGCGGAAGTGGCGGATCAGCCCCTGGATCGGCCATGCGGCGGCATCGCCCAGCGCGCAGATCGTGTGGCCCTCGACCTGCTTGGTCACGTCCAGCAGCATGTCGATTTCCTCGACCTCGGCCTCGCCACGGACCAGCCGGTCCATGACCCGCATCATCCAGCCGGTGCCCTCGCGGCAGGGCGTGCATTGGCCGCAGCTCTCGTGCTTGAAGAACGCGGACAGCCGCCAGATCGCCTTGATGACGTCGGTGGACTGATCCATCACGATCATGCAGGCGGTGCCGAAGCTGGATTTCAGCTCGCGCATCCCGTCGAAGTCCATGATCGCGTCCTCGCACAGATACGCGGGCAGGATCGGGCAGGACGCGCCGCCGGGGATGATCGCCTTGAGGTTCGACCAGCCGCCGCGGATGCCGCCGCCGTGCTTTTCGATCAGCTCGCGCATCGGGATCGACATCGCTTCCTCGACCACGCAGGGCGTGTTGACGTGGCCAGTCAGACCGAACAGCTTGACGCCGGCGTTGTTGGGGCGGCCGAAGCCCGCGAACCATTCGGCGCCGCGGCGCAGGATGGTGGGCACCACGGCGATGGATTCGACATTGTTCACGGTGGTCGGGCAGCCGTACAGCCCCGCGCCGGCCGGGAAGGGCGGCTTCATCCGCGGCATCCCCTTCTTGCCTTCGAGGCTTTCCAGCAGCGCGGTTTCCTCGCCGCAGATATAGGCGCCGGCGCCGTGGCTGAGATACAGGTCGAAGTCCCAGCCCGACTTGGCCGCGTTCCTGCCCAGCAGCCCAGCGTCATAGCATTCGTCGATCGCCGCCTGCAGCGCCTCGCGCTCGCGGATATATTCGCCCCGGATATAGATATAGGCCGCGTGCGCGCCCATGGCGAAGCTGGCGATCAGCGCGCCCTCGATCAGCGTGTGCGGATCGTGGCGCATGATCTCGCGGTCCTTGCAGGTCGCGGGTTCCGATTCGTCGGCGTTGATGACCAGATAGGCGGGCCGCCCGTCGCTTTCCTTGGGCATGAAGGACCACTTCATGCCGGTCGGGAAGCCGGCCCCGCCGCGCCCGCGCAGGCCGGATTTCTTCATCTCCTCGATGATGCCGTCGCGCCCCTTGGCGATCAGCTCGGCGGTGCCGTCCCAATGGCCGCGCGCCCGCGCGCCCTTGAGGGTGCGGTCGCCCATCCCGTAGAGGTTGGTGAAAATCCGGTCCTGATCGCTCAGCATCAACGCGTCCTATCGTTCGTGAGGACCGGCGGCACGACGCCGCCGGATCCGCCAGGTCACCAGCAGCGACCAGACAAGCGCCCCGATCGCCGCAAGATCGGCGAGAAAGGCATATTCCGCGGGCCAGCCATAGCGCCGCCCCGCCCAGTTCGCCGCCAGCCACAGCAGCATCGTCGCGGCGATCACGCCGCCGACCAGCCGCATCTGGCCGCTGTCGTCGCGGGGTCGCGCGGCCGAGGTCATGTCGACTCGCCTTGGTCGACGCGGCGGGAATGCGCCGTTTCGCCGCCCGCCGCAAGGATGCGGGCCTGCCCGACCCAGTCCTCGCGGTCGATCCGGCCGCCATTGCGGCCGAGCCTGTCGCCCCAGGCGCGGACGTCCTCGGGGCTCCACGCGGCGATCTGGTCGAAACGCCGGATGCCGTTGTCATGCAGCCATTCCGTCAGCCGCGGGCCGATGCCGAGGATGCGGCTGAGATCGTCGCCCTGGCCGTCACGGGGGGCGGCGAGATGCGCTGCGGTGCTGCGGGGGGCGTCGTCCGGGGCCGCGCCCCTTCGGTGCGCGCGCGCCGCCCGACCGGCGTCGGTCGAGCGTGTCGGCCGCGACGGCTGGCACTCGGCAGAAAAGGCGGCCCCCGGTCCCGCGGCATCGCGCTCCGTCAAAGCCGCCTCCACCCGAGCCGCAGCAGCCCGATCGGCACCACCAGCCTCGGTGAAGGTCACCGCCAGCCGCGGGTCGGCGCTGGCGCCTTGCGGCGCGCCGGTCCGGATCGGCTCCACGGGAGCCCTGTGTTCGGCCGCCTCCTCGGCGGCCTTCACCGCGGTCGAAGGCTCGAAGGTAACCGCCTGGCGCGGATCGGCCGAGGCGCCCGCAGGCGCCTGCAGGGCCGGCTCGGCGCGCGTCGCGCCAGTGGTTTCGCGGCGCGCGGCGCTTCTCGCGGGCGGGACGGCCGACCCATCCCGTACGACAGGCGGCGTGTCCGCAAACCCAAGCCCCTCACCGGCCGCTTCGCCCTGACAGAACAGCATCACCAGCAACCCGCCCAGCAGCCACGCCGTCACGAAGCCGAGAAACGCCCCCGGAAGCAGCCCGACGCCGCCCTGCCCCAGCGCAAAGGCCCAGACGAGCAGCCCCATCAGGGCTGCAAACATCCAGCAATTGCGCGTGCAGTCGGTCATCGGTCGGCGTCCTCGGGCTGGGTGGCTATTCGGTGTCCTTCGCATCCGCGGGCTGGCCCGCCGGTTCGTCCTTGGAGTGCGGCTTACCAGGCGAGGTCGCCGCGGCCTCCTGCACGGTTATGCCCGTCGTGTCGGCCTCGCGCCCGGCCGAGGGCGTCGCCTCGGTCTGGGGCGCGTCCTTGGGCGCCGCCTCGGGGCGCCCGGCCCAGGGGGTGATGATCGGCACCTCGGTGCCGTCGATGCGCTTGACCGTGTCGCGCAGCTTGACGGCGCGGGCAGCCGAGGCGTTGTACTCCTCGGCCTTGTCCACCCCGGTCAGCGCCGTGGCGCCGCCCAGCGGCTCCGAGGAAAAACGGCCGTTCTGCGGCCCCGGCACCGGCAGCTGTCCCGCCGCCAGCGCATCGATCAGCGCCGACAGCTTTTCGACGGTGAGATCCTCGTAATAGTCCTTGCCGATCTGGGCCATCGGCGCGTTCGAGCACGCGCCCAGACATTCAACCTCTTCCCACGAGAAATTGCCGTCGGCCGACAGGGTGTGCGGCGTCGGCGCAATCTTTTCGCGGCAGACCCGGATCAGTTCCTCGGCCCCGCAGATCATGCAGGTCGTGGTCCCACAGATCTGGATATTGGCAATCTTTCCAACCGGATGCAGCTGGAACATGAAGTAGAACGTCGCCACCTCGAGCGCGCGGATGTAAGGCATCCCCAGCAGGTCGGCGACGTACTCGATTGCCGGCCGCGACAGCCAGCCTTCCTGTTCCTGGGCGCGCCACAGGACCGGGATGATCGCCGATTGCTGGCGACCTTCGGGGAACTTCGTCATCTGCGCCCGCGCCCATTCCAGGTTCGTTGGCGTGAACTCGAAGGACTCGGGTTGGGTGAGGGAAAGGCGGCGCAGCATCAGCCGGGCACTCCGAAATAAAGGATCAGGGCGAGCGCCGGCAGCAGCAGCGGATGTGCCGTGAGGAGGTCGGCTGCGTTCACCGGTCCACCTCGCCGAACACGATGTCCATCGTGGCGATGATCGCGGGCACGTCGGACAGAAGATGCCCGCCCGCCATCCAGTCCATCGACTGAAGATGCAGGAAGCCCGGCGCGCGCAGCTTGGCGCGATAGGGCTTGTTGGTGCCGTCGCTGACCAGATAGACGCCGAACTCGCCCTTGGGCGCCTCGACCGCGGCATAGACCTCGCCGGCCGGGACCTTGAAGCCCTCGGTATACAGCTTGAAGTGGTGGATCAGGCTTTCCATGTCGCGCTTCATGTCGGCGCGGCGGGGCGGAGTCAGCTTGCCGCGCGCGAGCACGTCGCCGGCTGGTTCTGCGCGCAGCTTGGCGATGGCCTGCTGCATGATCTTGCAGGACTGGCGCATCTCCTCGACGCGGCACAGGTAACGGTCATAGCAGTCGCCATTGGTGCCGACCGGGACCTCGAACTCGAACTCGTCGTAGCATTCATAGGGCTGGCTGCGGCGCAGGTCCCAGGCGAGGCCCGAGCCACGGGCCATGATCCCGGAATAGCCCCAGTCCAGCGCGTCCTGTTCGGTGACGATGCCGATATCGACCAGCCGCTGCTTGAAGATGCGGTTCTCGGTCAGCAGCGTGCCGAGGTCGTCGACCAGCCGCGGGAAGCGCGCGCACCACGCCTCGATATCGTCCAGCAGCGCCGGCGGCAGGTCCTGGTGGACCCCTCCGGGGCGGAAATAGGCGGCGTGCAGCCGCGCGCCCGAGGCGCGCTCGTAGAACACCATCAGCTCTTCGCGGGCCTCGAAGCCCCACAGCGGCGGGGTCAGCGCGCCGACGTCCAGCGCCCCGGTGGTCAGGCCCAGCAGGTGATTGAGGATGCGCCCGATCTCGCAGAACAGGACCCGGATCAGGCTGGCGCGGCGCGGCACCACGGTGCCGGTCAGCCGCTCGATCGCGAGGCACCAGGCGTGCTCCTGGTTCATCGGGGCGACGTAATCCAGCCGGTCCAGATAGGGCAAGTTCTGCAGGTAGGTGCGGCTTTCCATCAGCTTCTCGGTGCCGCGGTGCAGCAGGCCGATATGCGGATCGGCGCGTTCCACCACCTCGCCGTCCAGCTCGAGCACCATCCGCAGAACGCCATGCGCCGCAGGGTGTTGCGGGCCGAAGTTGATGTTGAAGTTGCGGATCTTCTGTTCGCCGGTCAGGGCATCGACCGAGCCGTCGTCATAGACATTGTCGCGGAAATCGCCGTCCATCATTTCTTGCCCTCTGCCGTCACGCCGGTCGTGGCCGGGGCCTTTTCGTCGCCGGGCAGCACATAGCGCGCCCCTTCCCAAGGCGACAGGAAGTCGAACTGCCGATATTCCTGCACCAGGTTCACGGGTTCATAGACGACGCGCTTTTCAGCGTCGTCCCAGCGCACCTCGGTATAGCCCGTGGTCGGAAAGTCCTTGCGCAGCGGGTGCCCGCGGAAGCCATAATCGGTGAGGATGCGGCGCAGGTCGGGATGGCCCGAGAAGGCGATCCCGAACATGTCGAAGACCTCGCGCTCGAACCAGTTGGCCGCGGGGATCACCGACACCAGCGACGGCACCAGCTCGTCGGCGCGGACCGCGGCCTTCAGGCGGATGCGCTGGTTGGTGTACATCGACAGGAAATGCCAGACGACGTCGAACCGCGCCGGCCGTTCCGGGTGGTCGATCGCGGTGATGTCGATCAGGGTCGAGAACCGGCAGGCCGGGTCGTCGATCAGCGCCTTGACCAGCGGCACGATAGCGCCGGCGTTGATCGTCAGCGTCAGTTCGCCAAAGGCCACGGTGGCGGACAGGATGTCGTTGCTGTGGCGGGCGGCCAGCACCTCGCCCAGTTCGGCCAGCGCGTGGGGATCGGGATAGACGGCCATCGTTACCTCACCAGCGTGCCGGTGCGGCGGATGCGCCGCTGCAGTTGCATGATGCCGTACAGCAGCGCCTCGGCGGTGGGCGGGCAGCCGGGGACATAGATGTCCACCGGCACGATCCGGTCGCAGCCGCGCACGACGGAATAGCTGTAGTGGTAATAGCCGCCGCCATTGGCGCAGGACCCCATCGAGATCACATAACGCGGCTCGGGCATCTGGTCATAGACCTTGCGCAGCGCCGGGGCCATCTTGTTGGTCAGCGTGCCGGCCACGATCATCAGGTCCGACTGGCGCGGCGAGGCCCGCGGCGCGGTGCCGAAGCGTTCCAGGTCGTAGCGCGGCATCGAGGTCTGCATCATCTCGACCGCGCAGCAGGCCAGCCCGAAGGTCATCCAGTGCAGCGAGCCGTTGCGGGCCCAGTTGATGATGTCCTCGGTCGTGGTCAGCAGGAAACCCTTGTCCTGCAGCTCGCGGTTCAGCTCGGCCGTGGCGTACTCGCGGTCAGGCCCGGCGGCGTTTGCCAGCGCGGGGGACTTGTCGAAGATAAGCCCCGACTGAACGCCGGTCGGCTGACCGCCGTGATGCGCGGGGCCGGCGCCGCCGACGCGGCCAGTCGTTTCGGTCACGCCCATTCCAGCGCCCCTTTCCGCCATTCATAGGCAAAGCCGATGGTCAGCACGCCCAGGAAGACCATCATCGACCAGAAAGCCACGTTGGACAGCGTGGGGAAGCTGACCGCCCAGGGGAACAGGAACGCCACCTCGAGGTCGAAGATGATGAACAGGATCGACACGAGGTAGAACCGCACGTCGAACTTCATCCGCGCATCGTCGAAGGCGTTGAAGCCGCATTCATAGGCCGAGACCTTCTCGGGGTCCGGGTTGCGAACGGCGATGACCCAGGCCGCGACCACCAGAATGATCGCCAGCGCCGAGGCCATGCCCAGAAACACGAGGATCGGCAGATATTCGGACAGCAGATAGTCCACTTGAAACGATGCTCCCTGACGTCGCGGCGGCCACGTCCCCGCGAGTAGCTTGGCTCGGTCCGGGTTTAGCCCCTGCCCCTGCAAGGGTCAATGCGATGAGACGCGGGCCGAGGCCGCCGCACGGCGCCTTTTGCAGGGCGGGCGGACGGGATTCAGTCGAGCCGGCCGTCGATCGCCTCGACCAGTCAGGTGCGCAGCCCGCCATCGTCCAGCGCGGCGATCTCGCGCGCCGAGGCGGGTTCTTCCCGATGGACCAGCAGCACATTGTTCCCGGCCGGGTCCTGACCTGCGACAAATTCGCCGTCCTCGCTGCCGGCGCCGTCGATCGAGGGCGTCATCCCCAGCGCGGCGACCGTATGCATCACCCGTTCGGCCTGCGCCTCGTAGGCGGGGGAAAACCGCTCCCCGGGGCTGCGCGGGGGTGTCGCCGTCCAGACCCCAGGCCCAGCCTGCGCCCCGTCATCGGGACGGGGGAAATGCGGGAAACCGTCGCTCATCTGGCATCCTTTCGGCTCAGGGCAACGGGGCCAGAAAGCGCGCGATGCGGTCCAGCACCGCGGGCCCGGCCTCGCGGTGAGGGAAGTGAGCGACGCCGGGCATGATTTCAAGCGCCCCGTCCGGTCCGGCGATCAGCTACGCCTGGTCGGGGGTGCCGTATTCGTCCTCGGCGCCGTGGACGCGGTCGTCATTGTAGTGCTGGGCCAAGATCGACACCACCGCAACGCAGTCCTTCGGTCAGGCCGCCGCCCGCGGCGGGCGCATCGCCTAGGCGGCGGTCCGGCGCTTGCGGACCGGCTTGACCTCGGCCCCCCGCCGCCTTGCCGCGGTCGCCAGCATCGGAGAGAGATAGCGGCCGGTGTGGCTGTCAGGCACCTCGGCGACCTGCTCGGGCGTGCCTTCGGCGACGATCTCGCCGCCGCCATCGCCGCCCTCGGGGCCAATGTCGATGATCCAGTCGGCGGTCTTGATGACGTCCAGGTTGTGCTCGATCACGATCACCGTATTGCCCTGATCGACCAGCGAATGCAGCACTTCCAGCAGCTTGCGGGTGTCGTCGAAATGCAGCCCCGTCGTCGGTTCGTCGAGGATGTACAGCGTCTTGCCGGTCGAGGCGCGGGAGAGTTCCTTGGCCAGCTTGACCCGCTGTGCCTCGCCCCCCGACAGCGTGGTGGCCTGCTGGCCGACCTTGACGTAGCCGAGGCCCACCTCCAGCAGCGCGTCCATCTTGGACCGGATCGAGGGCACCGCCTTGAAGAACTCCTGCGCGTCCTCGATGGTCATGTCCAGCACGTCGGCGATGGACTTGCCCTTGAACTCGACCTCGAGCGTCTCGCGGTTGTAGCGCTTGCCCTTGCAGGTCTCGCAGGTGACGTAGACGTCGGGCAGGAAGTGCATCTCGATCTTGATGACGCCGTCGCCCTGGCACGCCTCGCACCGCCCGCCCTTGACGTTGAAGCTGAAGCGCCCGGGCTTGTAGCCGCGGGCCTTCGACTCGGGCAGCCCGGCGAACCAGTCGCGGATATGGGTGTAGGCGCCGGTATAGGTCGCCGGGTTCGACCGCGGGGTGCGCCCGATGGGGCGCTGGTCGATGTCGATGACCTTGTCCAGCAGCTCGAGCCCCTTGACGGCGCGGGCGGGCGCCGGGGTCTGGCGAGCGCCGTTCAGCCGCATCGAGGCGGTCTTGAACAGCGTCTCGATGGTCAGCGTGGACTTGCCGCCGCCCGAGACGCCGGTGATGCAGGTGAACGTCCCCAGCGGGAACCCGACCGTCACGTCCTTGAGGTTGTTGCCGGTCGCGCCCTCGACCACGACCTTCTTGCCGTTGCCCTTCCGGCGTTCGGCCGGGACGGGGATCTCGCGCACCCCGGCCAGATACTGGCCGGTCAGGCTGGCCGGGTCGGCCTCGATCTCGGCCGGCGTGCCCTTGGCGACCACCTGCCCGCCGTGGACCCCCGCCCCCGGCCCCATGTCGAAGACATAATCGGCGTGGCGGATCGCGTCCTCGTCATGCTCGACCACGATCACCGAGTTGCCCTGATCGCGCAGCCCCTTCAGCGCATCGAGCAGCCGGTCGTTGTCGCGCTGGTGGAGCCCGATGCTGGGCTCGTCCAGCACATACAGCACCCCCGTCAGACCGCTGCCGATCTGGCTGGCAAGCCGGATGCGCTGGCTTTCCCCGCCCGACAGCGTCCCGGCGGCGCGGCTGAGCGTCAGGTAGTCCAGCCCCACGTTGACGAGGAACCCCAGCCTTTCGCGGATTTCCTTGAGGATGGCGCGGGCGATCTCGTTCTTCTGCGCCGTCAGGCTCTCCGGCGCGGCCTCGACCCAGGCCAGCGCCTCGCGGATCGAGAGGTCCGTGACCTGGCCGATATGCGTGCCGGCGATCTTGACCGCCAGCGCCTCGGGCTTCAGCCGCCAGCCGTTGCAGACATGGCAGGGGCGGTTGTTCTGATAGCGCTCCATCTCTTCGCGCGACCAGGCGCTGTCGGTCTCGCGGTACCGGCGCTCCATGTTGGGGATCACGCCCTCGAAGGTCCGGCTGACCTCGTAGACGCGGCCGGCATCGTCGAAGCGGAAGCGGATTTCCTCGGCACCCGAGCCGTGCATGAACAGCGACCGGGTCTGGTCCGGCAGGTCGCGCCACGGGGTCTTGCAGTCGAACCCGTAATGCTTGGCCAGCGCGTTGATCGTCTGGGTCAGATAGGCCGATTTCGACTTGGCCCAAGGCGCAATGGCGCCTTGCGCCACCGACAGGCCGGTGTCGGGGACGATCAGCCGTTCGTCGAAGAACAGCTCGACCCCCAGACCGTCGCAGGCCGGGCAGGCGCCGTAGGGAGCGTTGAAGGAAAACAGCCGCGGCTCGATCTCGGCGATGGTGAAGCCGCTGACCGGGCAGGCGAATTTCTCGGAAAAGGTGATGCGCTCGGGCTCGCCCTCGCCCTCGGCCGGGGCGGTTTCCAGAACGGCGATGCCGTCGGCAAGGTCCAGCGCGGTGCGGAAGCTGTCGGCCAGCCGCGTGGCGATGTCGCCGCGCACGACGATCCTGTCCACCACCACGTCGATGTCGTGGCGCAGCTTCTTGTCCAAGACCGGCGGTGTGTCGAGTTCGTGAAACGCCCCGTCCACCCGCACCCGCTGGAACCCCCGCTTTCGCAGGTCCAGCAGTTCCTTTTCATAGGCGCCCTTGCGGTCGCGGACCATCGGGGCGAGCAGATAGGCGCGCGTCCCCTCGGGCAGGGCCAGCACCCGGTCCACCATGTCCTGCACCTGCTGCGCCTCGATCGGCAGGCCGGTCGCCGGCGAATAGGGCGTGCCGGCGCGGGCGAACAGAAGCCGCAAATAGTCGTAGATTTCCGTGACCGTCCCCACGGTCGAGCGCGGGTTCTTCGAGGTCGTCTTCTGCTCGATCGAGATCGCCGGCGAGAGGCCCGAGATGTGGTCCACGTCCGGCTTGCCCATCATGTCGAGGAACTGCCGCGCATAGGCCGACAGGCTCTCGACATAGCGCCGCTGCCCCTCGGCGTAGATGGTGTCGAAGGCAAGGCTGGACTTGCCCGACCCGCTCAGCCCGGTGATGACCACCAGACTGTCGCGCGGAATGTCCATGTCCACGCCCTTGAGGTTGTGTTCGCGCGCACCGCGGACTTCGATGAACTTCTGTTCCATGCGGACCTCGTGGGGGGACAAGGGCATCAGATAGGCACCGCGCTGGGGAACGCAACCCGGGCCACCGGGAACATAGCGCGAACAAACGGAAAGGAAAACCCGCCGGCGTGCTGGACTGCCATGCGGGCGTCGTGTTCTCTTGCGAAAGACCCCCGACCCAAAGCGGAGCCCCGGCGATGAAGTTCACGACCCCCATTACGACGCGCACCCTGCTGGCCTCGGCCGGCCTGCTGGCGCTCAGCGTCGGCGCGGCGCAGGCGGAATACGTGCTGCACGTCCTGCACACCAACGATTTCCACAGCCGCATCGAGCCGATCAACAAGTACGATTCGACCTGCGACGCCGAGACGCTGGAGAAGAAGGAGTGCTTTGGCGGCGTGGCCCGGCTGGCCGCCGCGATCAAGGCCAAGCGTGACGAGATCAAGGCCGCCGGTGGCAACGTCATCGTGGTCGATGCCGGCGACCAGTATCAGGGGTCGCTGTTCTACACGACCTACAAGGGCAAGGACACGGTCGAGTTCATGAACGCGATCGGCTATGACGCCATGAGCCTCGGCAACCACGAATTCGACGACGGGCCGGACGGGACCATGATCCTGCTGGACGGCGCGAAGATGCCGGTGATGTCGGGCAACCTCGACGTGTCGCAGTCCAACCAGCTGAACGGCAAGCTCAAGGACACCATCACGCTGGACGTGGACGGCGAAAAGATCGGGCTGGTGTCCACGCTGGCGATGGACACGCCGGAAACCGCATCCCCCGGCAACACGGTCATCTTCAAGGACGACCTCGAAAGCCTCAAGGGCGACGTGCAGGCGCTGACCGATGCCGGGGTGACCAAGATCATCGGCCTGACCCATGTCGGCTATGCGCGCGACCAGGACTACGCGGCCCAGGTGCCGGGGCTGGACGCGATCATCGGCGGCCATTCGCACACGCTGCTGGGTCCGATGGAGGGCGCGGCCGGGGCCTATCCGACGATGGTCAAGGCCGCCGACGGGCCCGATGTGCCGGTCGCCACGGCCTATGCCTATGGCAAGTACCTGGGACACCTGACCCTGACCTTCGACGACGCCGGCAAGCTCACCGCCGCGACCGGCGAGCCGATCCTGATCGAACAGGCCATGCCCGAGGACGAGGCGATCGCCGCCCGGGTCAAGGAAATGGCCGCGCCGATCGAGGAGCTGCGCAACAAGCAGGTGGCCGAGACCGCCGCCCCGATCGACGGCGGCCGCGACAGCTGCCGGGCGAAGGAATGCGAGATGGGCAGCCTGGTCGCCGACGCCATGCTGGCGCGGGTCAAGGACCAGGGAGTGACCATCGCGATCCAGAACGGCGGCGGGCTGCGCGCCTCGATCGATGCCGGCCCGGTGACGATGGGCGAGGTCTATGACGTGCTGCCGTTCCAGAACACGCTGTCCACCTTCGAGGCGACGGGGGCGACGGTGCTCGCGGCGCTGGAAAACGGCGCCAGCCAGTACGAGGAAAAGGCCGGCCGCTTTGCCCAGGTGGCGGGGCTGAAATACAGCGTCGATCCCAAGGCCGCCGCCGGCAGCCGGATCAGCGACGTGCAGGTGGCGTCGGGCGACAGCTGGGCGGCGCTGGACCCGGCGGCCAGCTACAAGCTGGTGACGAACAACTATGTCCGCACCGGCGGGGACGGCTACAAGATGTTCGATGCCGAGGGCAAGAACGCCTATGACTTCGGCCCCGACCTGGCCGACGTGCTGGCCGAATACCTGGCCCAGCAGGGTCCGGGCTACAAGCCGGTGCTGGACGGGCGCATCACCGTCAAGTGAGGGCGTGCGCGGGCGCCCTAGCGCTCGGGTCCCGCCGGCGGGCCGGCCAGTTCGCCCTGCAGCGAATTGGGCGCGCTGGCGACGATCCTCACCTGCACCAGGTCGCCCACCGCGGCCTCCGGCGCCTGCACGAAGACCGAGTGCAGATAGTCCGACTTGCCGACCATCTGCCCCGGCATCCGCCCCGGCTTTTCGAACAGCACCCCCAGCGTGCGCCCGACCATCGCGTCCTGCGCGGCCTTCTGCTGGCGGCCCAGCAGCGCCTGCAATTCCTGCAGCCGCGCATCGGCCACGGAGTCCTCGACCGGGGCGCGGCCCGCCGCGGGCGTGCCGGGACGCGGCGAATACTTGAACGAGAACGCGGTGCCGAAGCCCACCTGCTCGATCAGGCGCAGGGTCGCGGCGTGGTCCTGGTCGGTCTCGCCCGGAAAGCCCACGATGAAATCCGAGGTCAGCAGGATGTCCGGCCGCGCCCCGCGGATGCGTTCGATCAGCCGTAGATACTGATCCGCGGTGTGTTTGCGGTTCATCGCCTTCAGCACCCGGTCCGACCCCGACTGAACCGGCAGATGCAGATAGGGCATCAGCTGCGGCACGTCCCGGTGCGCCGCGATCAGGTCGTCGGTCATGTCGTTGGGGTGGCTGGTCGTATAGCGGATCCGGTCCAGCCCCTCGATCTCGCCCAGCGCGCGGATCAGCGCCCCGAACCCCGAGGCCCCCTCGCCGTGCCAGCCATTCACGTTCTGGCCCAGCAGGGTGATCTCGCGCACCCCGCGGGCGACCAGGTCGCGCGCCTCGGTCAGGATGCGGGCGGCGGGGCGGCTGACCTCGGCCCCGCGGGTATAGGGGACCACGCAGAAGGCGCAGAACTTGTCGCAGCCCTCCTGCACGGTCAGGAAGGCGGCCGGATGGCGGCGGGTGGCGGCGCGCTGCGGCAGGTGGTCGAACTTGTCCTCGGCCGGGAACTCGGTGTCCACGGCCGGCGCCTCGCCCCGCGCCATGGCGGGCAGCCGGTGATAGGCCTGCGGGCCGACCACCAGGTCGACCAGCGGCATCCGGCGGATGATCTCGTCCCCCTCGGCCTGCGCCACGCAGCCCGCGACCCCGATCTTGAGATCGGGCCGTTCCGCCTTGAGCGGCTTCAGCCGGCCAAGATCGGAATACAGCTTTTCGGAGGCCTTCTCGCGGATATGGCAGGTGTTCAGCAGCACCATGTCGGCTGCGGCCTGGTCCTCGGTCAGCTCATAGCCTTCGGCCGCCATCGCCTCGGCCATGCGCTGGCTGTCATAGACGTTCATCTGGCAGCCATAGGTCTTGATGAACAGCCGTTTCGGGCTCTGGTCGGTCATGGCACGGGCTTTCGGTGGGACGGGCGCTGATACCACCGCAGGGGCGACAAGAAAAGCGTCGCGGACGTGCGCGGAGGAAAGCGACGGCGGAGGCCGCTTGCCGCTGGCCGGGCCGGCTGCTAAGGCAGCGCCATGAACGCACGCGCCGCCGATTGCTGCTGCATTACCGTCTGACACGCGACAGGCGGGCCGTTCACGCGCGACATGAACCCCGCCCGAGGGGGAAATCATGGTCGAGATCAAGCTGACCAACACCCGCACCCGGACCAGGGAACCCTTCGTTCCGCTGGACCCGCAGGACGTGCGGATGTATCTGTGCGGCCCCACCGTCTATGACCGCGCGCATCTGGGCAACGCCCGGCCGGTGGTGGTCTTCGACGTCCTCTACCGCCTGCTGCGGCACGAATACGGGGCGGAAAACGTCACCTATGTCCGCAACTTCACCGACGTGGACGACAAGATCAACGCCGCCGCCCTCGCCCGCCAGCAGGCCGGCGACCCGCGCAGCCTGGAAGAGCTGATCCGCGACCGCACCGCCGAGACGATCGGCTGGTACCACGCCGACATGGACGCGCTCGGGGCGCTGCGGCCGTCGATCCGCGGCGTCGTCTCGGACGCGGCCGAGCCGCGGGCGACGGACTATATCCCCCAGATGATCGCGATGATCGCGGAGCTGATCGCCAAGGGCCACGCCTATGCGGCCGAGGGGCACGTGCTGTTCGACGTCCGGTCCTTCCCGGCCTATGGCAGGCTGTCGGGGCGGTCGGTCGACGACATGATCGCCGGGGCGCGGGTCGAGGTGGCGCCCTTCAAGCGCGACCCGATGGATTTCGTGCTGTGGAAGCCCTCGAGCGCCGCCGAGCCCGGCTGGGACAGCCCCTGGGGTCGCGGCCGCCCGGGCTGGCACATCGAGTGCTCGGCCATGTCGGCCGCCCTGCTGGGCGACAGCTTCGACATCCACGCCGGCGGCATCGACCTGCAATTCCCCCACCACGAGAACGAGATCGCACAAAGCTGCTGCGCCCACCCGCAAGCAGAGTTCGCCAAGGTCTGGCTGCATAACGAGATGCTGCAGGTGGAGGGAAAGAAGATGTCCAAGTCGCTGGGCAATTTCTTCACCGTGCGGGATTTGCTGGACCAGGGGATACCGGGCGAGGTGATCCGGTATGTGTTCCTGATGACGCATTACAGGAAGCCGATGGACTGGACGGCGGAGAAGGTTCGCGAGGCAAAAGGCCATCTTGCCCGTTGGCACGCAGTCGTCGGGATGCTTGCAGATGGAGGCACGGCCGATGCCGAGATGATCGAGCTCTTGTGCGACGATCTGAACACCCCTGCCGCTTTGGCACGGCTTCATAAGCTTTCCAACGAACTGACAGCCAACCAGACCATTTCGGAAAGACAGCAGGCGGACTTCATTGCGTCCGCGCGGCTGCTGGGACTGCTGCAGACCGACACATCAGCGTGGGATGATCCGATTGCCCGCGCCCCCGAATTGACCGCCGCGGTTGAAAGACTTCTCAAAGTCTGGGCGACATTGCGAAAGCAGAAGGACTTTGTGCGCGCCGACGCGCTCAAGTCAGACGTCGAGACGTTCGGTGTCCGGTTTCGCGCCACACCCTCCGGTACGGCAGCAGATTTCTTGCGTCCGGCAGACGCATCTTCGTGGGGGCAGGACAACATCGCGGGGCTTAAGGCGATCGAGACGAGGTACAACGCGTGACCCGGTCCACCCTCTCCCTCTACGACACCACCCTCCGCGACGGCCAGCAGACCCAGGGGGTCCAGTTCACCGCCGCCGAAAAGGTCGAGATCGCGCAGATGCTTGACGCGCTGGGGGTCGATTACATCGAGGGCGGCTGGCCCGGGGCGAACCCGACCGATTCGGATTTTTTCGCCGCCGCCCCGCAGACCCGCGCCACCATGACCGCCTTCGGCATGACCCGGCGCGCGGGCCGGTCGGCCGGAAACGACGACGTGCTGGCCGCGGTGCTGGATGCGCGCACGCCCGCCGTCTGTCTGGTCGGCAAGACCCACGACTATCATGTGCGCGAGGCGCTGGGCGTCAGCCTCGACGAGAACCTCGACAGCATCGCCGCCTCGGTCGCCCATGTCGTGGCGCAGGGCCGCGAGGCGATCTTCGACGCCGAGCATTTCTTCGACGGCTACGCGGCGAACCCGGGCTATGCGCTGGACTGCCTCTGTGCCGCCCGCGATGCCGGCGCCCGCTGGATCGTGCTGTGCGACACCAATGGCGGCACCCTGCCCGACCGCATCGGCGCGGTCACGGCCGCGGTCATCGCCGCCGGCATCCCCGGCGACCGGCTGGGCATCCATTGCCACGACGACACCGGCAACGCCGTCGCGGGCTCTCTGGCCGCGGTCGCGGCCGGGGCGCGGCAGGTGCAGGGGACGCTGAACGGCCTCGGCGAGCGCTGCGGCAACGCCAGCCTCACGACGCTGATCCCGACGCTGCTGCTCAAGGAGCCCTACGCCTCGACCCTGCGGACCGGGGTCGGGCACGGGGCGCTGGCCGATCTGACCCGGATCTCGCGCCGGCTGGACGAGATCCTGAACCGCGTCCCCGACCGCGCCGCGCCCTATGTCGGCGCCTCGGCCTTTGCCCACAAGGCGGGGCTGCATGCCAGCGCGATCCTCAAGGCGCCGCAGACCTATGAGCATGTCGATCCCGCCACGGTCGGCAACGAACGCGTCATCCCGATGTCGAACCAGGCGGGCCAGTCGAACCTGCGCGCCCGGCTGGCCGGCGCGGGCATCGCCGTCGCGCCCGGCGATCCGGCGCTGGCCCGCATCCTGGCGGTGGTCAAGGAGCGCGAGGACCAGGGCTACGCCTATGATTCGGCGCAGGCGTCCTTCGAGCTGCTGGCCCGCGCCGAGCTGGACCAGCTGCCGCGGTTCTTCGAGGTCGAACGCTACCGCGTCACCGTCGAGCGCCGGATGAACGCCCGCGGGCACCGGATCTCGGTCAGCGAGGCTGTGGTCGTCGTCCGCATCGGTGATCAACGGGTGATGTCGGTCAGCGATTCCGGCGGCAGCGGCGAGGATGCCGGGCCGGTCAATGCGCTGTGGCGGGCGCTGGCCAAGGACCTGGGGCCGTGGCAGGCCTCGATCGACGGCATGGCGCTGACCGATTTCCGGGTGCGGATCATCGGCACGGGCACGGACGCGGTGACCCGGGTGACGATCGATTCCGCCGATGACCGGGGGGCGGCGTGGTCGACGGTCGGGGTGTCTCCGAACATCGTCGATGCGAGTTTCGAGGCGCTGGTCGACGCGATCCGCTGGAAGCTGATCCGCGACGGCGCGGCATGAGCGACCTCGCGCCGCTGATCGACCGGCTCAGGCGCGACGACCCCGACCGGCTGGCGATGGCGCTGCTCGCCCCCGCTGCGGCGCGGAGCCGACTGGTGACGCTGTATGCGCTGAACGCCGAGCTGGCGCGCACGGCGCTGTCGGCCCGCGATCCGATGGTCGCGGAAATCCGGGTGCAATGGTGGGTGGACCGGCTGCAGGCCTTCGCGGACGGCACCCCGCCGCCGCATGAACTGCTGACGCCGTTGTGGGCGGCATGGGGGCCCGAGGCCGCCGGAATGACGGGGCTGGCCGAGGCCCGCCGCCATGACGCCGCGCGCAAGCCGTTCACCGATCCGCTCGAGGTCGTGGCCTATGCTGATGCCACCGGCGGGGCGCTGATGCAGCTCGCGGCACGGGCGGCGGGGGCGGAGGGCCCGGCGGTGCTGGCGCAAGGCCGCGCCGCGGCGCTGACCGCCTGGCTGCGGGCGCGCCCGGCGCTGCAGGCGCTGGGGCTGGGACTGGCGCGCCCCGATGCGGCGGCCTTGCGGGCATTGGCTGACAGCGCGGCCCGCGCCTTTGCCGTGGCCAGGGCCGCGCGGCGCGAGGTTCCCGCCGCGGCCGCGCCGGTGCTGTTTGCAGGCGCCGCCCCGCGCGCGGTCCTCGCTGCCGCGCAAGAGGGCCGCGATCCTGCGCCGCCCTCGGAGTTCCGGCGCCGCGCCGCGCTGCTGAGGCTCGCGCTGACCGGGCAGTGGTGGGTTTAACCGCTTATTCAGTGGTTTCTGCCAGTTTGGGGGCCAGACAGCGAATCAACGGGGTTTCCGGATGACAACTGCCATGCCGCGTGGGGGGCGCTGAGATGCGCCCGGTCCGCGTTCTTATCATCGACGATTCGATGACCATGCGCCGCCTGATCCGGCTGGCGCTGTCAGGGGACCCCCGGATCGACGTGGTGGGCGAGGCCCGCGACGCCCAGCAGGCGCGCGAGCGTCTGGGCGAGTTGCGGCCCGACGTCCTGACCCTTGACGTGGAAATGCCGGGACAGTCGGGGCTGGATTTTCTCGAACGGCTGATGGCGGTTCGGCCGATGCCGGTCATCATGGTCTCTACCGAGACACATCACGGTACCGCCGCCGCGCTCGAGGCGCTGTCGATGGGCGCGGTCGAATGCGTGGGCAAGCCCGTCAACGCCGCCGCGGCTGCCGATTTCGCCATGCTGCCGGACCTGGTCGTGGCGGCCTCGACCGCCCTCATCGCCCCGCGCCCGGCGGGTCACCAACGCCCGGCCGGGACACCGCCGCCCACCGGCTTCATCTGGAACGGCCGCTTCGTTTTGATCGGGTCCTCGACCGGGGGCGTCGATGCGCTGGAACGCATCCTTTCGGAATATCCCTCGAACTGCCCGCCGACCGTCATCACCCAGCACATGCCGGCGGGCTTTCTGACCAGCTTCGCCCAGCGGCTGAACACCCGGATCCGGCCGACGATCCAGCTTGCCTCGACCGGGGCGCCGCTGCTGCCGGGCAACGTCTATCTCGCGCCGGGGGGTGACACCCACCTGGCGATCTCGTCGCCGCGCGCGCCGGTCTGCCATCTGGTCGATGCCGACAAGCGCAACGGGCATCGGCCCTCGGTGGATTACCTGTTCGAAACCGGCGCCCAGCTGGGCGACAAGGCGATCGCGGTCATGCTGACCGGCATGGGTCGTGACGGCGCCGACGGGATGCTGGCAATGCGCCGGGCCCGCGCGATCTGCCTGGCGCAGGACGAGGCGACCTCGGTGGTCTGGGGGATGCCGCGCGTCGCCTGGGAAAGCGGCGCCGTCGACCGGCTCGTGCCGCTGCCCGAGATCGCCACCCAGATCCTGTCGGCGGCCGGCCGGGCGATGCGCGCGGCGTCGTGATCGGATGAGGCGGCCTCAGTCGCTGGCGACGAAGCGGAAGGTCTCGCCCTGACGCTCGACCCGGCCGGTGCCACCCTCGGGAAGGTGATAGCCGAGGATCGTCCAACCCTCGTCGGCAAGCCGCGCCAGGTTGGCCTTGCGGGTTGCGGCGGCAAGCTCTGGGTCGCTGTCGGTCGCGGTGCCGACATCCGGCTGCAGGAAACCCATCGGCGACGTCACGAAATCTCCGGTGACGAAGATGCCCTGGTCCGGGGTGCCGACGGCAAACGACATGTGCCCCGGCGTGTGGCCGGGCGTCATCACCGCCCGGACGCCGGGCAGGACCTCGGCGCCATCCGCGAAGTGGTTGATCTTGTTGGCTACCGCGTCCAGGCGGCGGCTCGCGCCCACGGCAAAGGACTGCCACGCCTCGCTGATCGAGTCGACGGTCGCGGGGTCGGTCCAGTATGCGAACTCGTCCGCGCCCATATGCAGCGCAGCGTTGACGAACAGCGGCTCGTCGAATTCGTCCAGCAGCCCCCACAGGTGATCGGGATGGGCATGGGTAAAGACGACGTCGGTGACATCCTCCGGGGCAACGTTCATCGCCGCCAGCGCCTCGGCGAGCCGCCCCGCCGTCGGCACGAAGTCGGGACCGGACCCGACGTCGAACAGGATCGTCCGGTCCGGAGTGCGCAGCAGCGTGACGTTCAGCGGGCTTCTCATCACTCCGTCCGCCGGCAGATCCGCCAGCTTGAGCAACTCTGCCCGTTCCGCCTCGGGCACCCGCTCGAGAAGCGGACCCACCGGCAACTCGAGATGCCCGTCCGACAGGCTGTCGATCTGGAAATCGCCCATCGTCAGCGTCGTGATGGCCCAGGCCCGTCCGGGCCGGAACGGCAGGCCCGCCGTCGCGGCACAGGCGCCGGCAAGCAGCATGAATCGGCGACTGATCTTCATCCCAAGATCTCCCCATGACCAGCGGCGCGCTGCGACGCCTGCGGCCCCGCCGCCAGTGGACGGGCGGATGCGGTCGCACCGACGCGTGCGAGCGTTCCCAGCGCCCTCCCCCCGCATCGAAGCAGAATATTCACAGAATGCAATGGACGAATTCCGCTTGGTGCCTCCCGACTGCCTCCGCCGCCCCACCGTTGCACCGTTAACGCTAACGCGCTAAATCCCGAAAAACGGCCGCCCCTCTAGCCGGAGCACTCGCATGGCCCTGCATCCCGTCATCGACCGCGTCACCGACCGCATCCGCGAACGATCGCATCCGCGCCGTACCGGGTATCTGTCCAAGATCGCCCGCGCCGGCGAGGACGGTCCCCGCCGCGCGCATCTGTCCTGCGGGAACCAGGCCCACGCCTATGCAGCGATGGAGGACAAGGCCGACCTGGCGATGACCGCGCGCCCCAATCTGGGCATCGTCACCGCCTATAACGACATGCTCTCCGCCCATCAGCCCTATGAGCGCTTTCCCGATCTCATCCGCCGCGCGGCCCATGCGGCGGGCGCCACCGCCCAGGTCGCCGGGGGCGTGCCCGCCATGTGCGACGGCGTCACCCAGGGCCGCGCCGGGATGGAGCTGTCGCTGTTTTCCCGCGACGTCATCGCGCTCGCCGCCGGAGTCGCGATGAGCCACGACGTCTTCGACGCCGCGGTCTGTCTGGGCATCTGCGACAAGATCGTGCCGGGGCTGGTGATCGCGGCGGCGACCTTCGGCCATGTCCCGGCCGTCTTCCTGCCTGCCGGGCCGATGCCCTCGGGCCTGCCGAACGACGAGAAAGCCAAGGTGCGTCAGGACTTCGCCGCCGGCAAGATCGGCCGCGACAAGCTGATGGCGGCCGAGATGGCCTCCTATCACGCGCCGGGCACCTGCACCTTCTACGGCACCGCGAACACCAACCAGATGCTGATGGAGTTCATGGGCCTGCAACTGCCCGGCTCGAGTTTCGTCAACCCCAACACCCCCCTGCGCGAGGCCCTGACGGTGGCCGGCGTGGCCCGCGCCGCCCAGATCACCCGGCTCGGCAACGACTACACCCCGGTCAGCGCGATCCTCGACGAGCGCGCCTTCGTCAACGGGCTGGTCGGGCTGATGGCGACGGGCGGCTCGACCAACCTCGTCATCCACCTGCCGGCGATGGCGCGGGCGGCCGGGATCGACCTCGACCTGCAGGATTTCCACGACATCAGCCAGGCGGTGCCGCTGATGGCGCGGGTCTATCCGAACGGGCTGGCGGACGTGAACCACTTCCACGCCGCCGGCGGGCTGGGCTTCCTGATCGGGCAGCTGCTCGAGGCGGGCCTGCTGCACCCGGACGTGCGCACCGTCGCCGGCGAGGGGCTGGACCGCTACACGGCCGAGCCGCGGCTGGCCGAGGGCGCCCTGACCTGGGTGGAGGGCCCGGGCGAAAGCCTCAACGACCGCATCCTGCGCCCCGCCGCGGACCCGTTCGCGGCGACCGGCGGGCTGCACATGCTGGCCGGCAATCTCGGGCGCGCGGTCATCAAGGCTTCCGCGGTCAAGCCCGAGCTGCACGTAATCGAGGCGCGGGCCCGGGTCTTCCACGACCAGAACGCCGTCAAGGCCGCCTTCCAGGCCGGCGAGTTCACCGACGACACCATCGTCGTCGTCCGCTTCCAGGGCCCCCGCGCCAACGGCATGCCCGAACTGCACTCCCTGACCCCGATCCTGTCGGTCCTGCTGGATCGCGGCGTGCGGGTGGCGCTGGTGACCGACGGGCGGATGTCGGGCGCCTCGGGCAAGGTGCCGGCGGCGATCCACGTCTCGCCCGAGGCGGCGACCGGCGGCCCGCTCGCCCGGCTGCGCGATGGCGACCTGGTGCGGCTGGACGCGGTGAAGGGCAGCCTCGACTGTCTCGAGCCCGACTTCGCCGCCCGCGAGCCCGTGACCGCCGACCTCTCCGGCAATGCCGAGGGGCTGGGCCGCGAGCTGTTCGCCGCGTTCCGCGCCCATGCCGCGCCGGTCGACCAGGGCGCGGGCATCGTGGTGTAGAAAAGCCGCGGAACGCGCCCGCGGCTTCTTCTTTGTCCAAATATCCCGGGGTCCGGGGCAGAGCCCCGGCTTACTTCAGCCTGGTCCAGGTCTGCGTCTTGCAGATCAGGCCGCCGGCCACGCAGCCGGACAGCTTCATCGACTTGCCGCTGACCTGCGCCTTGCCATTATAGATCTTGTTGTCGGCCGGGCGCAGAACCTTGCCCTTGTAGGCGCCGTCGCCGGCGGGCGTCATGCCGATGACGATCTGCTTGCCCAGGTTGGGCGACTTGTATTCGTCCTTGCCCTTGAAGGTCTTGACGATGGTGCCGCAGAACGCTCCGCCGCAGGGGCCGACCTGGACGAAGGCGCTGGAGCCCTCGTCGGCCTGGGTCTGCCACAGCCCCTCGATCGGGTCGGCGGCAAAGGCGGCGGTGCCCGACAGTGCGAGTGCGGCGGCAAGCGCGATGGCTTTCATGGGTGTCCTCCCTGACTTCTCCCTGACCGGAATTGACGTCCGCGGATGCGATTCCGGCAAGCATGACGTCGGGTCGCGGTCTTTTCCCCCGTGCCCCGCTGTGGCAAGGGACGCGCGACACTGACGGACGGAGCCCCCGATGATCCTCTATCCCGCCATCGACCTCAAGGACGGGGCCTGCGTGCGGCTGCTGCGCGGCGACATGCAGGCGGCGACGGTGTTCGGCACCGATCCGGCAGCGCAGGCCAAGGCGTTTCAGGATGCCGGGGCCGCGTGGCTGCATCTGGTCGACCTCAACGGCGCCTTCGCCGGGCAGCCGGTCAACGCCGCCGCGGTCGAGGCGATCCTCGACACCGTCAGTGTCCCCGTGCAGCTGGGCGGCGGCATCCGCGACATGGCGACCATTGCGGGCTGGCTGGACCGCGGCGTCCGCCGAGTCATCCTCGGCACCGTCGCGGTCGAGAGCGCCGACTTGGTCCACGAGGCCGCCCGCGCCTTCCCCGGCCGCATCGCCGTCGGCATCGACGCCCGCGGCGGCCGCGTCGCCACCCGCGGCTGGGCCGAGGAAACCGAGATCACCGCGACCGACCTCGCCCGCCGGTTCCAGGACGCCGGCGTCGCCGCGATCATCTATACCGACATCGACCGCGACGGCGCCATGGGGGGCCCGAACGTCGCCGCGACCGAGGCGCTGGCCCGCGCCGTCTCGATCCCGGTCATCGCCTCGGGCGGGGTGTCGTCGCTGCGCGACCTGATCGCGCTGCGCGATACCGGCGTGATCGCCGGCGCGATTTCCGGCCGCGCGCTGTATGACGGCGCGCTCGATCTGACCCGGGCGCTGGCCGCGCTGGGCTGAGGCGCGGGCGCTTGCCTTCCCCCGGCCCGCTGCCTAGATAGGCGCGATCCGAAACATAAGGCCGAAGCCAAGTGGAAAACGTCGTTCTGACCGTGCATCTCATCCTCGCCCTGCTGCTGATCGGCGTGGTGCTGCTGCAGCGGTCCGAAGGCGGCGGGCTGGGCCTCGGCGGCGGGGGCGGCGGCGTGATGACCGGCCGCCAGGCCGCCAACGCGCTGTCCCGCGCGACCTGGCTGCTGGCCACCGGCTTCCTCATCACCTCGGTCGCGCTGACGGTCATCGCGGCGCGCAATTCGGCCGGCGGCTCGGTGGTCGACCGCCTCGGCGGACCCGCGCCGGCAAGCCAGGCGCCGGCCTCGAACCTGCCGACGCTGCCCAGCTATTCGCCGCCTCCGGGCGTCGGTCAGCCGGTCCTGCCGCCGGGCGCGACTGCGCCTGCCGCGGACACGGCGCCGGCCGCCGCGGCCACGCTGGCGCCTGCGTCGGGAACGGCGGCCCCGGCCGCGGAACCCGCCACGGCTCCTGCACCCGCCCCGGCTCCTGCCACGGCGACGGCCCCGGTGCCGGCCCAGCCCGCAACTCCGGCCCCTGCCCCGCAGACCGGCGCGGCCACCGGCGGCACGGTCACCACCACGACCGTTCCGATCACCGCCGCGCCGGTGTCGAACTGATCTCACAACCCGTTGGGGTCGCACGGCCCCGTCCCTACCACACATCGCGGTCCCGTTGCGGCTTGGCGGAGAATCGGCTATAGGTCGACTCCCGTGATGGTCGTGTCTTACGCGCGGCCCGCAACGCTGAACATCGCGGGAGTTTCATGGCGCGTTACATCTTCATCACCGGCGGCGTGGTCTCCTCTCTCGGCAAGGGGCTCGCCTCGGCGGCGCTCGGCGCGCTGCTGCAGGCGCGCGGCTATACGGTGCGGCTGCGCAAGCTCGACCCCTATCTGAACGTCGATCCCGGCACGATGTCGCCCTTCGAGCATGGCGAGGTCTTCGTCACCGACGACGGCGCCGAAACCGATCTGGACCTCGGCCATTACGAACGCTTCACCGGCGTCTCGGCGCGGCGCACCGACACGGTCAGCGCCGGGCGCATCTATTCCAACGTGCTGGAAAAGGAACGCCGCGGCGAATACCTGGGCAAGACGATCCAGGTGATCCCGCACGTCACCAACGAGATCAAGGACTTCCTCGCGATTGGCGAATCCGAGGTCGATTTCATGCTGTGCGAGATCGGCGGCACCGTCGGCGACATCGAGGGCCTGCCCTTCTTCGAGGCGATCCGCCAGTTCATGCAGGACCGCCCGCGCGGCCAGTGCATTCTCATGCACCTGACGCTGCTGCCGTGGCTGGCGGCCTCGGGCGAGTTGAAGACCAAGCCGACCCAGCACTCGGTCAAGGAGCTGCGGACCATCGGGTTGCAGCCCGACGTGCTGGTCTGCAGGTCCGAACACCCGATTCCGGACCGCGAGCGCGCCAAGATCGCCCTGTTCTGCAACGTGCGGCCGGATTCCGTGATCCCTGCCTATGATCTCAAGTCGATCTACGAGGCGCCGATCGCCTATCACCGCGCCGGGCTGGACCGCGCGGTGCTGGACGCCTTCCAGATCAGCCCCGCACCCAAGCCCGACATGCGCCGTTGGGAAGACGTGATGGACCGTCTAACCCATGCCGAGGGCGAGGTCCGCATCGCCATCGTCGGCAAGTACACGCAGCTCGAGGATGCCTACAAATCCATCTCCGAGGCGCTGACCCACGGCGGCATGGCCAACCGCGTGCGGGTGCGTCCGGAATGGATCGCGGCCGAGGACATCGAGGCCGAGGACGGCATCCACCTGCTGGACGGCTATCACGGCATCCTCGTGCCCGGCGGCTTTGGCGAACGCGGCACCGAAGGGATGGTCGCCGCCGCCCGCTATGCGCGCGAGCGCAAGGTGCCCTATCTGGGCATCTGTCTGGGGATGCAGATGGCGGTGATCGAGGCGGCCCGCAACCTCGCCGGCATCCCGGACGCGGGCTCCGAGGAGTTCGACCACGAGGCCGGCGCCGAGCGGTTCACCCCGGTCGTCTATCACCTCAAGGAATGGGTGCAGGGCAACCACAAGGTCGAACGCAAGCTGTCGGACGACAAGGGCGGCACGATGCGGCTGGGCGCCTATACCGCGGTGCTGACGCCGGGGTCGCGAATCAGCCAGGTCTATGACGGCGCCACCGAGATCGAGGACCGCCACCGCCACCGCTATGAGGTGGACGCGCGCTACCGCGACCAGCTGGAAGGCTGCGGGCTGATCTTTTCGGGCATGTCCCCCGACGGCCGGCTGCCCGAGGCGGTCGAGATCGAGGGCCATCCGTGGTTCATCGGCGTCCAGTCCCATCCCGAACTGAAATCCAAGCCCTTCGCGCCCGCGCCGCTGTTCGCCGATTTCATCCGCGCCGCCAAGGAACAGGAGCGGATGGTATGATTCGGCCTGTCGCCCTGGCCCTGCTGCTGCCCGGGGCGATCCTGCCGGGGGTGGCCGTCGCCGACGCCCCGCTGTTCATCGTCGATCCCTCACAAATGCCCTTCGATCTGGGGCCAGGGGCGCCGGCGAACCAGCCGTCCCGGATGTCGAATTCGCCCTCTGCAGCCGGCAATTCGTCGGGGGCGCCGGGCAACGGGTCGGGAATTCGGTCAAATGCGCCTGACAATCCGGCGAACGGCCCGGATGGCGGCCGCGCGATCTGGGCCGATGGCGAACCCGTGGGCTACTACACGACCAATGGCGGAACGCTGAACCTGTTCACCTCGTCGGGCCGCCGCGTCGCCTATCGCCCGGCACGCGGGACCAAGTCGCTGTTCGCCACCGACGGGCGCTGGTGCGGCACCGTGGCCCAGACCTCGGGCGGGGTCGCGTTCGGCATGACGCGAAGCTGTCTGGAAAAGTTCTTCCAGTGATCCCTGGGTGAGAACGGTTTCTTAATCCGGCGCAGCTATACCGTCCGTGGTTGTGCGCGTCGGAGGCGGGAATGAGACCGGAACGAATCCTCGATCAGGAACGCGTCTTCGACGCGGGGAAATATATCTACACGCGCACCGATCGCCGGGGCGTCATTCTCAGCGCGAACCGGTATTTCGTCCAGCTCAGCGGCTATGACGTCGACAAGATGCTGGGTGCGCCGCACAAGATCCTGCGCCACCCCGACGTTCCGCGCGGCGTCTTCTACCTGCTGTGGCAGACGCTGCAGGACGGCAAACCGTTTTCGGCCTTCGTCAAGAACCTCGCGGCGGACGGCTCGTATTACTGGACCTGCGCGATCGTTGCCCCGATCGACGAGGGGTACCTGTCCGTGAGTGCCAAGCCGCAGGGCGAATGTTTCGACCACGCGCGGGCGCTGTATGCAGGGCTTCTGGCCGACGAGGCCGCCGGCGCCTCGCCGGCCGAATCCGCCGCGCTGCTGCGGGCGCGGCTGGAAGACAGCAGCCATGGCTCGCTCGACAACTTCATGGCCACGGCGCTGGCCGACATCGCCGCCGAGAAAGGCGCGCCGAATTGCCCGGTCAATCGTCTGCGCCAGCTGCGGGCAGAGATGCAGCGGCTGGACACTACCCAGCGCGACCTGCTGGCGACGCTCAAGAAGCTGTATCTGATCCCGACGAACATGCGCATCCTCGCCTCGCGGCTGGAACCGTCCGGCGGGCCGGTCAGCGCGATTTCCGACAGCTACAAGCGGGCGGCGTCCGAGCTGATGGGACGCCTGCACCAGCGGATGGGGGACGTGACCGCCCGTCCGTCCGGAACGGCGGCCCACGGTCCCGATACCGGGGTGGCCATGGTGAACCGGGCGCTGTTCTTCGAGGCTGCGGCGGCGATCCTCGGCAACGCCGCACAGCAGTTCGCCGCCGAAGAGACGCTGCCCGGCGTGGACAGCGCGGCGGAACGGGCGTCGCTGTCCCATAGCCTGCAGCTCTTCCGAAACGAGGCGGTGGCGTGCAGCGGCAAGATGACGGGCACCGTGATCCGGGTCGGCAAGGAAGCCGAACACATCAAGCGGCTGATGTCGGGCCTCGACCAGATCCGCATCCTGGGCGAGGTTGAAAGCGGCCGACTGCGGAACTCGGACGGCGGCCTGGCGGCGATCATGACCCAGCTGACCACCTTCCACGGGCTGATCCACGCGCGGCTGTCGGCGATGACTAACGCCGCCAACCGGATGCGGGCGGGGGCGGAGTAGGCGCTGGCCTCGCGCGGCGCCGCGCCGCCGCCTGTCCGCCCGCCACCCGCCAACAGCGAGGACACCTCTCGCCGTGCCTCAGGCCGGTCGGCGGCCCCCGGCCTTTGCCGCAGGACGCAGCGGCGCCTTCGCCGGCGCGGCCACATCTCGCGCCGGCCCGGCGGCTGCGGGCGGCGCGGCCTTCAACTTCGCCGCCAGGTCCTTCGCCACCGCGAAGGCGCCCTTGATGCGTTCGGCGTCGGTGCTCCAGGGGCGGCTGACGACCAGCTTGTTGTCGACGATGCGGGCGGCGCCCTTCTGTTCGGTCATGAACTCGACCAGCCCGGCCGGGTTCGGGAACTTGTCCTGGTGGAACTGCACCGTCGCCCCCTTGGGGCCGGCCACCAGCGAGGCAATGTTGGCGCGCTTGGCCATCGCCTTGATGCGGATCACCAGCATCAACGTGTTGACCTCACGCGGCAGCGGGCCGAAGCGGTCGATCAGCTCGGCCGCAAAACCTTCCAGCTCAACCTTGGTGGTCAGCTGCGCCAGCCGCCGGTACAGCTCCAGCCGCACGTCCAGATCGGGGACGTAGCTTTCCGGGATCGTCACCGGCACCCCGAGGTTCAGCGTCGGCGCCCATTCGTCGTCGGGCGTGCCCTCCAGCTCGCCGGATTTCAGCTTGGCGATGGTCTCCTCCAGCATCGCCTGGTACAGTTCGAACCCGACCTCCTTGATATGGCCGGATTGTTCCTCGCCCAGCAGGTTGCCCGCCCCGCGCAGGTCCAGGTCCTGCGAGGCGAGGTTGAACCCCGCCCCCAGCGAATCGATCGACCCCAGGAACTTGAGCCGCCGGATCGCCTGGGGGGTCAGCGGCACCCGCGGCTTGGTCGTCAGATAGCAATAGGCGCGGGTCTTGGACCGCCCGACACGGCCGCGGATCTGGTACAGTTGCGCCAGCCCGAACATGTCGGCGCGCCAGACCACCATCGTGTTCGCGCGCGGGATATCCAGCCCGCTTTCCACGATCGAGGTCGCCAGCAGCACGTCATGGCTGCCGTCGTAAAAGGCGTTCATCCGCTGATCCAGATCGCCCGCCGCCAACTGCCCATGCGCCACGATCACGCTGACCTCGGGGACGTGCTGCTGCAGCCAGTCCTCGACATCCGGCAGGTCCGCCAGCCGCGGCACGATCAGGAACGACTGCCCGCCGCGGTATTTCTCGCGCAGCAGCGCCTCGCGGATTGTCACGCTGTCGAATTCCGACACATAGGTGCGGATCGCCAGCCGGTCGACCGGGGGCGTGCCGATGATCGACAGGTCGCGCACCCCGGTCAGCGACAGCTGCAGGGTCCGCGGGATCGGCGTCGCGGTCAGGGTCAGGACATGAATGTCCGAACGCAGCTCCTTCAGCCGCTCCTTGTGGGCGACGCCGAAATGCTGCTCTTCGTCGATCACCAGCAGGCCCAGATCCTTGAACCGGACCTGCTTGGCCAGCACCGCGTGGGTGCCGACGACAATATCGACCGACCCGTCGGCCAGCCCGGCCCGGGTTTCCGCCGCATCCCGGGCCGAAACGAAGCGCGACAGCGGACGGACGTTGATCGCCGTGCCGCGGAAACGCTCCGCAAAGCTGCGGAAATGCTGGCGTGCCAGCAGCGTCGTGGGCGCCACCACCGCCACCTGCTTCCCCTGCGACGCGGCGAGGAACGCCGCGCGCATGGCGACCTCGGTCTTTCCGAAGCCCACGTCGCCGACGATCAGCCGGTCCATCGGGCGGCCCGCGGCCAGATCCTCGGCCACGTCGGCGATGGCGGCGGCCTGGTCGTCGGTCTCGGTCCAGGGAAAGCGGGCCGCGAAGGCCTCCCACTCGTGGTGCTCGGGCTCCAGCACGGGGGCGGCGCGCAGCATCCGTTCGGCCGCGACCCGCATCAGCCGGTCGGCGATCTGGCGGATGCGTTCCTTGAGCCGCGCCTTGCGGGCCTGCCACGCCCCGCCGCCCAGCCGGTCAAGCAACCCGTCCTCGTGGCCGTAGCGGGTCAGCAGCTCGATGTTCTCGACCGGCAGGTACAGCCGGTCGCCGCCGGCATATTCCAGCGCCACGCAGTCATGCGGCACCCCCAGCGCGCGGATCGTCTCCAGCCCGGTATAGCGCCCGATACCGTGTTCGACATGGACGACCAGATCGCCCGGCGTGAGGCTTTGCGTGTCCTTGAGGAAGTTCTGCGCCCGCCGCCGCTTGCGCGCGCCGCGGATCAGCCGGTCGCCCAGCACATCCTGTTCCGAGATCACCGCCAGCGGCCCGGTCGCCTGGCCGTCGCTGACGAAACCTTCGTCCAGCGGCCAGACAGCCAGCCCCAGCGCGCCCTTGTCCTCGGGCAGCCCGCGGATGTCGTCGATGGGCAGACCCGTCAGCCCCTCGTCGGCCAGGAGCCCGGTCAGCCGCTCGCGCGCGCCTTCGGAAAAGCTCGCCACCACCACGCGCCGGGTTTTCTGCAGGTCGCGGACATGGGCGGCGAGCGCGGCGAACAGATCGGCCTTCTCGGCCTGGCGTTCGGGCGCGAAGCTGCGCCCGGCATGGCCGCCCGCGTCCAGCACCCCCGGCCCCGGAGGGCGGGCCAGCGTCGCCAGCCGGATGACGCGATGCGCCGCCAGCCAGCACGCCCACTCCGCCTCGTCGGCGAACAGCGCCGCGGGGGCGACCGGACGATAGACGCTGTCGCCGCCGCCCTTGCGGGCCATCGCCTCGCGCCGGGCGTCGTATTGTTCGGCGATAGTGGCGCTGCGGGCCTCGCGGTGCTGGTCCAGATGGTCGTCCAGCACCACCGCGGCCGCGGGCAGATAGTCGAACAGGCTGTCCAGCCGGTCGTGAAACCACGGCAGCCAGTGTTCCATCCCCGCGACCTTCTGGCCGGCGCTGACCGCCTCGTACAGCGGATCGCTGGCGCCGCCGCCATATTCGGCGCGGTAGTTCTGGCGAAAGCGGGTGATCGCCGCCTCGTCGAGGATCACCTCGGACATCGGCGCGATCTCGACCCGGTCCATCGCCGCCAGGCTGCGCTGGGTGTCGGGGTCAAAGCCGCGGATCCCGTCCAGCACGTCCCCGAACAGGTCCAGCCGCACCGGCCCCACCCCGCCCGGAGGATAGATGTCGATGATCCCGCCGCGGATCGCGTAATCCCCCGGCTCGCTGACCGTGGGCGCCTGCGAAAACCCCATCCGGGCCAGAAAGCCGCGCAACTGCGCCTCGTCCAGCCGCTCGCCCTTGCGGGCGACGAAGCTGGCGGCGCGCACGGTGTCGGCCGCCGGGACCCGCTGCAGCGCGGCGTTCACCGTGGTCAGAAGCACGAAGGGCGGCTTGATGGTGCCGGTGGCGAGCGCCGCCAGCACCTGCAGCCGCTGCGCCATGACCTCGCCCGAGGGCGAGACACGGTCATAGGGCGTCGTGTCCCAGGCGGGAAATTCCAGCACCGCGAGGGTCGGCGCAAAGAACCCCAGCGCGGCGCGCATCGCGGCCATGCGCCGGTCGTCACGGGCGATGTGGATGACGGGCTTTGGGTTGGGGGCGCCGCGGGCCGCCTCGCGCGCGATCAGTGCCGCGTCGAGCCCTTCGGGCGCGCCAGAGAGGATCAGGGTGTCGGCCATGACCGGTCAGGTATCGCGCCGCGGGCGGATGTCAAGGCGCAGCCGCGGCTCAGATCCCCAGCGGGTGAGTGGCCAGCCACGCCGTCCCCCACAGCGCGGCCCCCCCGACCGCCAGCATCGACAGCGCCATCGTCAGCCGCATGTGGCGGGTGATCTGGCGCGCCATGTCGGCAGCGGCGAGATCGGGGGTGATGCGTCCCGCCTCGGCCTCGGCCAGCGTCGCCCGCAGCCGGGTGGCGAGGCGGATCCGCAGCACGACCAGCACCAGCAGCGGCGCCACCAGCAGGACCATCGCCTGCGCCAGTTCACGCCCATAGGCAAAGCCGAGCCAGGCCAGCGCCGAGACGACGAACGCCGCCACCGCCGTCAGCACCGTGCCGTCGCGGTCGCTGACCTGCCAGCGCGGCGTGACCAGCGACACCCAGTCGAGCAGCAGCAGCGAGTCCGGTGCAGGTCCCTGGCCCGCCCCCTCGACAGCACGGCGATGAACGGCGCGGACCAGGTCCGATGGGATGCCCAGCGCGCCGCGGCCCACCCAGGTCCAGGTGACGGTCAGCAGCAGCCAGTACCACAGCGACGAAAACGACCGGCTGTCCAGAACGTCGAGCAGTCCGTGCATGGCTTTGCTGATCCTTGCGCGCGGGGCAGGCCGGCATCCTAGTCAGCCATGCGCCGGGGGCAAGGCAGGCCGGCCGCGCTGCGTTCGGCGGTTGCGTGCGGGCGGGGCCGGTGCCAGTCTCGCCGCGCCCTGCCAGCCCGAGGAACCGCCATGCCCGCCACCCCGATCATCGCCCCGTTTCCCGCGACCCGCCTGCGCCGCCTGCGCCGCACCCCGGCGCTGCGCGCGCTGACCGCGGAACGCCACGTGTCGGTCGAAAACCTGATCTGGCCGATCTTCGTGACCGAGGTGGCGGGGGGCGAGGGCGAAATCCCCTCGATGCCGGGCGTCCACCGCCTGACGCTGGACGGCGCCCGCCGTGCCGCCGAGCGGGCCGCGTCCCTGGGCATCCCGGCGATCTGCATCTTTCCGCATTCGGACCCCGACCTGAAGACCGAGGATTGCGCCCGCGCCTGGGACCCCGAGAATATCGGCAACCGCGCCATCCGCGCCATCAAGGAGGTCGCGCCCGGCCTGGCGGTGATGACCGACATCGCGCTGGACCCCTACAACATCAACGGCCATGACGGGTTCGTCCGCGACGGGGTGATCGTCAACGACGAGACGGTCGAGGCGCTGGTCCGCATGGCGCTGGCGCAGGCCGAGGCGGGGGCGGACATCCTCGGGCCCTCGGACATGATGGACGGGCGGATCGGCGCTTTGCGTGGGGCGCTGGAATCGGCAGGCCACAAGGACGTGGCGATCCTCAGCTATGCGGCGAAATATGCCTCGGGGTTCTACGGGCCGTTTCGCGATGCGGTCGGCGCCTCGGGGCGGCTGGTCGGCGACAAGAAGACCTATCAGATCAACCCCGCCAACCGTGACGAGGCGCTGCGCTGCGTCGCCCGCGACCTGGCCGAGGGCGCCGACATGGTGATGGTCAAGCCGGGGATGCCCTATCTGGACATCTGCCGCGAGGTGAAGGACCAGTTCGGCGCGCCGACCTATGCCTATCAGGTCAGCGGCGAATACGCGATGCTGGAAGGCGCGATCCGGGCCGGCTGGCTCAAGCGCGAGGTGGTGCTGGAAAGCCTGCTGAGCTTCCGCCGCGCCGGCTGCGACGGCATCCTGACCTATTACGCGCCGCAGGTGGCCGAGATGCTCGCCGCGGGCTGACCGCGGCGCGCTGTGGGGTCAGTCGCGGCCGACCCAGTCCTCGGTGCCGACGACATCGGCATAGCCGAAGGCTAGCCCCGACATCATCGCCGCGTGGACCTGATCGGCGGGCACGGTCTTGCCGCCGAATTCCAGGTCGCGGGTCGCGCAGGCGTCGTGGATCACCGTGGTCTTGTAGCCCAGATCCGAGGCCGCCCGCGTCGCCGCGTCGATGCACATGTGGCTCATCGCGCCCACGATCACCACCTCGTCCACCCCCGCGGCGTCCAGCGTTTCCTTGAGGTTCGTGTCGCGGAATGCGTTGACGTGGTTCTTGGTCACCACCGGCTCGCCCTCGGCCGGCGCCACCGTGTCGTGGATGCGCACGCCCTCGGTGCCGGGGTTGAAGAACGGCATCGCCGGGTCGGTGAATTCGTGGCGGACATGGACGACCATGTCGCCGCCGGCCCGCGCCGCCTCGATCACCCGGCGGGCGTTGGCGGCGGCCTGATCCATCCCGATCAGCGGGAATCTCCCCTGGTCGAAATAGTCGTTCTGGATATCGACGGCGATCACGGCGCGCTTGCTCATCACGTCCTCCCTGGCTGTGTCGGGGACGATGCTGCCACGGGCGATCGCGCGCGCCAAGCGAAATGCCCGCCCCGGCCGGTCAGGCGGGGGCGGGCATCGCCGGAATACCGATCGCGGGGGCCTTCAGCCGCCGACGATGATCCGCACGTAGTTGCGGGTTTCGCGATAGGGGGGCACGCCGCGATACTTGGCCACCGCGCCGGGACCGGCGTTATACGCCGCCAGCGCCAGCCGCCAGTCGCCGAAGGTGTTGTACATCATCCGCAGATAGCGCGCGCCGCCTTCCAAGTTCTGCACCGGGTCATGCGGGTTCACGCCCAGCTTGGCGGCGGTGCCCGGCATCAGTTGCGCCAGCCCCGTCGCGCCCTTGTGCGACCGCGCCCCGGCGTTCCAGCCGGATTCCTGCTGCACGAGCCGCAGGAACAGGTCCTCGGGGACACCATGCTTGCGGGCGACCGCCCGGGCATGGGGCAGATACTTGCTGCGCTGGTTGCCGGTATAGCGCGGGATGCCGCGGCCCGAGGTCGAGGCCCGCCCGTCCAGGTCGATGATGGTCACGGTCTTGACCTGCCCCGACCCCGGCCGCAGCCGCTGCGACCGCTGGTACTGGGCCGCCAGGCGCGAATCCATCAGCTGGGTCTGGCGGGCGAATTGCGAGGCGCGGGATTTCGACGAGGCGCCGCCAAGCCGAAGCCCGTCCGCCTGCGCGGGCGCTGCGACCGCAAGCCCTGCCACGACCAGAACCGCAACCTTCGCTCCGCCCACCAGGCTGGCCATCACTGCACGCATATTCTCGCCCTCGCCGTGTTATCGTTTTGATCGGAACGATACCGCAAAAGCGCCGATCCGCCATACGCCGGGCGATCACAGGTTCCGCGTCGACTGCTGATCGGCGGAGTTTCGCCGATCAGAATCTCAGACAATTGTTATCAGAACGGAATTTCGTCGTCGAATTCCGCCCCGCCGCGGCCGCCACCCTGCCCGACGCCCTGACCGCCGCTCGCGCCGCCGCCCGAGGAACCGCCGCGATCATAGTCACTGTAGCCCTCGTCATAGCTGCGCCCGCCGCCGCCCTGACCGCCGCCGCCGCCATAGCCGCCACCGCCACCGCCGCCGCCGCCGCCGGACCGGCCGTCGAGCATGTGCAGCTCGCTGCGGAACGGCCGCAGGGCGACCTCGGTCGAATAGCGGTCGTTGCCGGACTGGTCCTGCCATTTGCGGGTTTCCAGCTGGCCCTCGACATAGACCTTGGAGCCCTTCTTCAGGTACTGTTCGGCCACCCGCACCAGCGGTTCGGAATGGATCACCACCGTGTGCCACTCGGTGCGCTCGCGCCGTTCGCCGGAATTGCGGTCCTTCCACTGTTCGGACGTGGCGATCCGCAGGTTGGCGATCTTGCCGCCGTTCTGGAAGGTGCGGATTTCCGGGTCCTGGCCCAGGTTGCCGACCAGAATGACCTTGTTGACGCTGCCTGCCATGATGCGGCTCCTTCGGTAGAATCCTCGGCAGCTTTACTGCCCGATGCTTAACGCGCGGTAAACCCGCTTAGCGCGCCGCGGCCAGGGTCGCGGCGATGGCCGTGGGCGCCACGTCGTCGGCGACGAAGGCCCGACCGATCCCGTGCGCGAGGATCAGCCGCAGCCGGCCGTCCACGACCTTCTTGTCCTGCCCCATCAGCGCAATCAGGCCGGCGTCGTCGGGCAGGCTGCCGGCGATGTCCGACAGACGCGACGGCATCCCCATCGCCGCAAGGTGGGCAGCGACGCGCGAGGGGTCCTCTTGCGCGCACAGCCCCAGCCGCGCCGACAGATCGAACGCCAGCGCGCAGCCGATCGCCACCCCCTCGCCGTGCAGCAGCCGGGCCGAATAGCCGGTGGCGCTTTCCAGCGCGTGGCCGAAGGTGTGACCCAGGTTCAGCAGCGCGCGCTCGCCCTGCTCGGTCTCGTCGCGTTCCACGATGCCGGCCTTCATGGCGACGGAATGGGCGACCGCGTGCAGCAGCGCCGCGGGGTCGGTCCGCAGCCGCGGGCCGTGTTCCTCGAGCCACGCAAAGAACCCAGCATCGCCCAGCAGGCCGTATTTCACCACCTCGCCATAGCCGGCGCGGAAATCCCGGTCGGGCAGCGTGGCCAGCGCATCGGTGTCGGCCAGCACCAGGCCGGGCTGGTGGAAGGCGCCGATCAGGTTCTTGCCGTGCGGCGAGTTGATGCCGGTCTTGCCGCCGACCGAGCTGTCCACCTGCGCCAGCAGCGTGGTGGGCATCTGCACGAACCGCACCCCGCGGCGCAGGATCGCCGCGGCGAAGCCGGCCAGATCGCCGATCACGCCCCCGCCCAGCGCGATGACGATGTCGCGCCGCTCGATCCGCTCGGCCAGCAGCCACTCGACGGCGCGACCGAGATGATCCCAGGACTTGGTCGCCTCGCCGGCAGGCAGCGCCAGCGAGGTCGCCTCGATCCCCGCCGCCTTCAGCGCCGCCAGCAGCCGCGGCAGATGCCGCCGGGCCACCGTCTCGTCGGTCAGGATCGCTGCCCGCGGGCGCGACAGCAGCGGCGCGATCTGGGCGCCGGCCTGGTCGATCAGGCCGGGGCCGATGCGGACCTCGTACGAGCGGTCGCCCAGCGCGACGGGAACGGTGCGGATCATGCAGGCTCCAGGATGTCGGGACGGCGGGCGCGGATCGCCTCCAGCACCCGGGTGGCGGTTTCCTCGACCGAGGCATGGCCGTCGACCGGCACCACGATCTCGGCCAGCGCATAGGACGGCGCGCGGTCGGCCAGCAGCCGTTCCAGCGTACCGCGCGGGTCGGGCGTCTGCAGCAGCGGCCGGGTCGGGCGCTGGCGCACCCGCTGCCACAGCACTGGCAGCGGCACGTTCAGCCAGACCGACACCGCCGAGGCGGCGACGAGGTCGCGGTTCCCGGCGCTCATCCACGCCCCGCCGCCGGTCGAGATGACCGCCGGGTCGCCGCGCAGGACGCGGGCCAGCACCTCGGATTCGCGGGCGCGAAAGAACGCCTCGCCGTCGCGGGCGAAGATTTCGGGGATGCTCATCGCGGCGGCGCGGACGATCTCGGCATCGGTGTCGCGCAACGGCACGCCGAGCCTGCGGGACAGCTCGGCCCCCACGGCCGACTTGCCGGCCCCCATCATGCCGATCAGCACGATGTTGCGTCTCACTTGCGCCGCCCCCTTGCCCGATGCGTCGGCCATGCTGATGGCCCGATCGGCGCCGGAACGCCACAGTTAAATCGGGTAAAAACCCGCGGCCCGGCGTCGCGCGGCTTTCCCCCTGGCCGGCGACAGGCTAGACCTGCGCCTGACCAGATGAGCCCGGCGATCCGCGGCGCTTTCAGAAGAGGATACGGGAACCATGCGCCTGCTGCGCGTCATCATCTTGCTGCTGCTGGCAGGCTTCGTCGGACTGGCCGTCTATGCCTATGTGGGCGACATGTCCGCCGATCCCCAGCAGATGCGCGTTCCGGTCCAGCTGGACATGGGCCAGCCCGCCGCCATGCCGGCCCCGGCTGCCGAGCCCGCCGCTGACGGGGCCGCGGCCCCCGACACCGCAGCCCCTGAAACCGCAGCCCCCGACACCGCAGCCGCTGACGCCACCGCCCCTGCCACCGCCGCGGAGACGGCGCCGGACGCCGCCCCGGCCTGGTGCTGGCCGACACCGATGCGCTG
>NZ_JRKS01000013.1 GCF_000763805.1 Paracoccus sphaerophysae
ACCGCACCGGATCCCACGGGGAAAACCCCGCCGCAACAGCGGCACGGTCGCGGGGTAGAGCAGCCCGGTAGCTCGTCAGGCTCATAACCTGAAGGTCACAGGTTCAAATCCTGTCCCCGCAACCAAATCTATCCGCGTTATCAAACGCTTATGCGCCGCCCTCCGGGGCGGCGTTTGCGTTTCCGCCGCCCGTGGAAGCACTGTGGAAGCAAGAGGGGCCGAAGTCGTGCGTAGAGGCTACAATTCCACCTCTGCCTCCAGCTCCGCCACACCAATCTCCTGTGCAACCGGTGTCCAGATGTCGAAGTCTTCGGCTTCGGTTTCTATGGTGACAATCAGCGAATAACGCGCACCAAGTCCGCTTCGATCGCGCTTGGGCTGATCCTTCCACCAGCCAGAGACCGGATAGATTCCTATCGCGCCGCGCTCAGCAAGATCCGCAGCGGTGCCAACCCAAATGTCTGAATGAACGGAGCCCTTGTTACGGGCTTCTCCAATGTACCAATCGGCCAGGCCCCCAGCGGGGGCGGGCTTCCCTTCGTCTTCTTCGAGCGCTTTCTGGTTCAAGCGCTTATGGAACTCATCTGTGCTCTCGGTTGGAAGTTTCATGTCGAAGCGCAAGCCGTGTGAAGCATAGCGGTGACGTGTCTTCCAACCACGTCTGCCAGGGTTGGGCTCGATGAAATACGACAGCGTAACCCGCACTCGAACGGGCGTCTCTCCCATCTCCGTCAGTACCGACTTCGGCCAGGGCAGTTCATGCAAATGCAACTCGCGCATCTTTCCATTGGCGAAAGGGCGGATCGTTGACTGCGCGACGAGGGTAAGCGCATCGCCGGCGCTTCGAAGTGCGGCGGGGAGATTCGGTACGCCATAACCATATCGGCGAAGAAGCTTCGCCCGGGCCTTCTTTCCTCCGGCACCGTCGATGTGCTTCCGCATCGCCTTAGTCCATCTTGCCGACTGGACGATCAGGCCTCGGACGCTCTCCGGCCAGAGTTGCGGATACTCGGCGCTGATCATGGCTGCCATCCGCGCCACTTGCGCCGTTGCCGCGCTCGTCGCCCACGAAAGTGCGAAGCTCTTCTCCGCTGGTTTGTGGTGCGTTGACAGCAAGCAAAGATCTGCAACAGGGAAGTCGATAGCTTCCCCATTCAGGGCGAGATTCCCGCCCTCAAAGACTACGTCGGGCTTAAGTGGCCATGTCTCCTGAAACAACACTGAGGTTGTGCTCCAGGGCGAGAGATCACCCGCCGCGGCCAAGGGTGACCACCCGGCGAAAGATGGGTCGTTTATGATCGCTTTCTCTGTGTACGCGCCTACGGTCAGCGCGTTCCAAGCGTGCGCAGGGTCATGAATAGCCTCGAGGTCGCTTCGATCGAGGTGTTCCTTCTGCAAGTTCGTGCCATTGACATTACCCGCACTAAGCACGAAGAGACGCGGTACATTTGATGCGTCATCTTCCAAGTAGACTAGGCCTTGGTTCGTTGCGTCGAACGATCGGCCTACTGCAAGCGCGTCAATTGCCGCTGACCAAGAGGTTGGCTGCCCACGGTCCCGCTCGTCGGTAGCGGTCACGGCCATCGAGAATGTGCGGCGTCGTTGAGGTGCTTGGATCTCGGGACGTGCTACTGCTTGAGCAGTGATGGCGCCATAGAGCTCTGGCGGGTTGGCTCCATGAGGCGGGAGAATCTTGACCGACTCGAGGCGGTGGCGAAGCGGCACTGGTTCGGTGGACACCAGCACATCGATCATGTCTCCGTAGCCAGAAAGGCCGGCCATTTCGGTGCCGTGGCCATGATGGTCGTGCGCGCCCCAAGTCGGAACGACGGTCGTTGCGTCTTCTGGTGCCAAGATTTCCTGAAGAAGAGGATGTCCATACGTCACGCCAGTGTCGAGGATGCAGACCGCAGGCGCACTCGCATCTGGAGTCACTGTGCGCTCCTTGAGGTCGCCCACCCAATCGGCCTGCTCGACTGGAGTGAGATCGTTCACGAAGAATGCAGCAGTTTCCTTAGCTCGTCGTAACTCCGCGAAATCGTTGAGCACGTCCAAGGAGGCAGAAAGTTGGGCGACCGTTCCTTGCACCAGGACGACGATACGATCGTCAAAACCAAGTCGGCGCTCGCCGACGTTGACCCCCGTCTGTTCCCCAAAGTCCATGAGGCGGGCGAGTTCGGCACCGTCGTGGCGTCGCAGCCAGACTTCCCACCACGACACTTCGTCTTCAGCGGGAAAAGCGGCGTCGGTGTCGGTCCAGAGCGCTCGCAAGCTTGCCTTCCGTAGCGTCGCAATCCGGTCCACCAGATCCTTGTGGCGTGGTTCGCCCTTCTGCGTCGTTTCGTCGGCGTACTGCTGGAACCGGTCGAAAAAGTGCTTCAGAGCGCCATCGGGGATGAAAACTGTCGCGAGTTGAACGGGACCGTCGCCGTCTCCCGTGGCAAATCGGACATTCAGTAGCTCGATCCCCTTCTGTTTGTTCTCGAGCGACTGAAGCTTCAGATCAAAGCCAGGAGGACTTTCGAACTCAACCGTGATCCCAGACGGCGCGCCTTCGACAACTACACTTGTTTCCTGTCTGCTGGCGTTTGCCTGTTCCCTGATGGTCGACAAAGATTCGCTAAGCGCTGCCGCATGAGCGGGCCGGTTCGGTGGGCCCGGGTAGACGGGAACGTCAATCTTCCGTGGGTGGGGGCGGTAGTCCTCCGACCGAGGAACATTCGGAACTATGAGATGCTTCCGGTTTCGCGGCGCTGTCATCGTAATCGCAACCTCACCGGATCATCGATGCACAGCGCGTCGTTCGCGCAAAGCTTCGACAACCTCCCCGGTGTCGATGCGGGTATGTTGTTGTAGGATGGCGTTCTTTGCCGCCTGCTCGCAGGCCCGGGTTACCTCCGAGTGGCTAAGCCCTTCTGCGGCTTCAGCTGCAGCAGACCAATCCACCTTGGACGTATCAAGAAGTGCTAGTCGGGCGCGCATGACCTGTTCGGAAATATCTGCCGACGGCAGGCCATACTCGATCACAGCATCAAAGCGCCGGAAGAGCGCCTTGTCCAGGATTTGCGGATGGTTGGTGGCGCCTGCAACGAGGCTGTCCGAGTCATCTTGCTCGAGAAACTGAAGGAACGAGTTCAGCACGCGACGTATCTCGCCTACCTCGTTCTTGGTGGCGCGCTCGCTCCCGAGAGCGTCGAACTCGTCGAAAAAGTAAACGGCCCGGGTCTGCTGGATCGCATCAAATATCAGCCGCAGCTTCGCGGCGGTTTCACCGAGATACCGCGTGATCAGGCCGTCGAGGCGGATTGTGAAGAGTGGTATTCCAAGTTCACTGGCCAATGCGGATGCCGTCATCGTCTTGCCAGTCCCAGGCGGGCCAACAAGGAGGAGTTTTTGTATTGGAGACATGCCGTGGGCACGCAGCTTTTCGCGCTGGCGTTGCTCGAGAAGGATGCGTTCGAGGCGGGAGCGCACTGACTGATCAAGCGCCATATCAGCGAGACGGATTGTCGGGAATGAGGCCGTGAGTAGGCCGGCGAGTTCACCGCGTGGCTGAACTATCGGTACAGGCTTCGTCTTTTGACCCTGTGCCGGCGGCTCACCGTGCGCTTTCGCGCGATCTACCAGATCGCGCAACTCCTTTGCCATTTTGGTGTGACCCTGCCGGGCCGCCTGAGCGGCCACCTGCAGCGCGATCGCATAGAAGCGCTCTTCGTCACCCTCAGAGTGACTTCGAATGAGCGCTTTTATGTGATCCGCGGTCGCCATCTCTGCACTGCCTCCCTCCTCTTTCGGCAGGCGTCAACGCTGCTCGACTGCCGACCCTGCGCTCGAAAATTGCCTTTTTGGCAGCTGCAGTTGACCCAGTTTCTACACGGGCGCGAGTCGGGTGTCGACGCTCTTGAGGCAGTCCCCCTCGTCCAAATGCTCGAAACGGCCCAGTCGCAACGACCTCCCTGTTGATCACCTTGGGGATAAGGCGTAACAGTTCGCATATCCGCGAACAAGCGGATTGACAGGGAGAGCAAGAGATGAACCGGCCATGTCCGCCGACGGTGTGACCTTCGGCCAGGCGATTTCGAAGGCCCGAAAGGGGCTCGGTCTCAGCCAGAAGGAGCTCGCAGCGCGCGTGATGAAGGAAGAGGGCGGCGGGTCGATATCCCCGCAGTATCTCAACGACATCGAGCACGATCGACGCAGCCCCAGCTCGGGGCACCTGATCCGCCAGTTCTCCGGAATCCTGAACATCCCGGAGGACTACCTATTCGCACTCGCTGGCCGGCTACCGGATGATCTGCGGCCGGACGCGTCCACCCCGGACAAGGTCGTCGAGGCCTTCGCCAATTTCAGGAAGACGTTGAAGGAGTAAGGAGGTTCGCATGGTGAAGATGATCCGTGACAACACGGGCCGCTTTGCCGAGCGACCCTTCTACGCTGCGCGGGATCTCGACGATGAATGCGAGCGGCTGATCCGGGACCTTCTGCTGAAGCGCCGCGGGACGGTCGACTACCCCGTGGCGACCGACGACCTGACCGTGCTGATCGAGATGCACGATGCGGACCTTGACCCTTACGCCGACCTGTCAGCGTACGGGCCCGATGTGGAAGGCGTCACCGAGTTCTTCCCCGACCGGGGGCCCAAGGTCTCCATCTCGGAACGCATCGCGGCCGACGAGCGGCGCGAGAATCGTTTCCGCACCACGCTCACCCACGAGTTCGGGCACGTGAAGTTCCACGGGCCTCTCTGGGCGCAGAAGTTCGCCAACGGCGACCTGCTCGAGCGCGGCGTGAATGCGAACAAGGCGATCTCCAAGCGCGACAACATCCTGGACGCCCCGCAGTCCGACTGGATGGAATGGCAGGCTGGCTATATCAGCGGCGCGCTGCTGATGCCGGCCACGCCGGTCCGTCGCCTCGTGTCCGACTACTGCGGCCCACGCGAGCTGCATGGCGATATCCATGTTTCGACGGAGCATGCTGTGGTGCTGATCCAGATGGTCATGGAGCGTTTCGCGGTTTCCGAAGAGGCCGCGCGCATCAGGCTGCTGAAGCTGAACCTGATCACTTCGGTACGCGGACAGCCCTCGCTCTTCGGCCGCTGATTGCGAATCCGCGGAAGTGCGTATTTTTTCGGTTGACTCCCCTCTGGCGCGATATACGCTGATTAGCAGATCAGCCGATACATGGAATCGCCAGAAAGGAGATCATGGTGACTGCACTGTCCGCCTTCCTTCGCAAGACGCCCGGTGAGGCGCTGCGCGAATACTTCGACCGGCCGGAGATCGGCCTGCCCACCGAGTTCGACTGGCCCGAATCGGACGCCGATCTGTCCGGGCCGCTTCTCGGCGCCATCGAGAAGATGTCCCGCGTCCAGCGCGACCGCATCTCGAACGACGCCGAGCGCGTCCATGGCCTGTCCGATGAGCCCGGGCAGGCCGCAATCTACAGCGTGGCCGAGGATCCCGCCTTCCTCGACGGGCTCGCGAACCCGCACGCGCGGTCGCTCTGGATGTTCCTGAACGCGCAGGACCGCTTTCGTTATGCCGAGGAAGTCCGCTTCACGGAGGACCGCCGGCGCGGTCGGATGTGGGCCGGCTACATGACCGACGCCGGCTGCGTCGTGCAGCGCGATGCATCGGCCCGCCACGCCTTCGTCTCCGCGATCAAGGAGTTCTCGGGCGCCGCCCATGCTCATGTCGACATCTTCGACCGGGTGCGGACGACCCATGAGGGCGACGAATGCGACCTGGTGCAGGTGACGATCTACCGCGAGGGACGGCCCGACGATCTGCTGCGCTTCGACGACAGGGGGTCCCTCGTGCGGCAGGCCTATCGTCCTGTGTTCGAGGCCGCGGTGACCTACGAGCCCGCCACCGGCGGCATCGAGGTGATCGCCAACGACAAGGCGACGCGGAGCGAGATCGTTAAGGCGACGGTCACGCACCTTCTCGGCATCGCGTTCAAGGAGAACCGCCTGCCGCTGCGGTGCTACGATCTCTCGGTGCTTCTGAACCCGTATGACTTCCCGGTCGATCCGGAGGACTGGATCGAGGGCGTCGAGGTGCGCGAGCTGCGTCTGATGCCGATCGACGACAGTGATTTCCGGGTGACGCTGGAGAAGCCCGCCCGAGCCGACGAGACGATCTGGGCGAAGGCGGAGGAAAGGTTCGGGGATCGCACGCCCCTGAGCGAGGGCTACGTCGTCACGCGGGCCAAGATCGCCGTGAAGCTCGCCCGCCGTCCGCGAGGCGACCGCCGGCGGACGCTGGCCCTGACGATCACCTGGCCTCATGGCTGCGATCTGAAGGACCGCACCGCGACCGAGCAGATGATCGGCGAGAAGTACCTGCGGCGCTGGGGGGTCCTGGTCGATGACTTGCAGCTCTTCGAGGATTGACCTCGCCGCCCGCCGGCTGATCTCGTCCATCGCCGGAACCCGCGACGCGCGGGTTTCGGCCATGGCGCTGGCGCACATGCGCAGCGCCGGAAAGACGCTGATGGACGCCGGACTGATCGTGCAGCGCGGCAGCGCGATGTCCGTCGTTGCCGAGGACGACTTGGACGACACGCCGACGTCCGTCATCGCCCACCCGATCACCGGCCATCACGGGCATCTCGGCAACGCGGCATGGCACGACGAACGGGCGAGCGGCCGCCGCCAAGTCTATGCGCTGGACATGGCGGCAGCAGCTCGGCGAGTGGTCGCCCGGCTCGATTGCTCACTCGGCAAGGACCCGGTGCCGTATCTCGATGGCGTGGTGTTGGATTTCGGAGCTGCGCGGCTACCGAACCGTACAGCGCGCGTCGGGATCTGGGTGGTACGCGGCTTGAGCGTTCCAGGGGCCTTCGACCAGTTCCGCCAGCTCGCCGCGCGCCGTCCGTCCGAAGGCTTGCGGCTAGTTATATCCCTTGATCCGGCCAAGGGGCTTTGCCGCTCGACCCTGAAAGGCCACGAGATCGTGCCGTTTGAAGATGTGGTCGATCATGAAGACGGGATCGCCGCGAACCCCGGAATCCTTTCGGCACGGCTGCTGACGGGTCCTTCTGATCAGGGGCCGGTTTGGGTCTCCGGTGACGGAGCGATCCTGATCGTCCACGGTGAACGCTTTGAGTTCAAAGGCACGAAGCAGAAGGCTGCAGTGCTTATGATGGCCGAGGCCTTCATCGCGGGGGAACACCGGCTCTCGACGGATGCGGTTTTGGAGGCGGCCGCTTGCGGTCGAACCGTTCGGAGACTGTCCGAGCTCTTCAAGGGACACCCGGCTTGGAAGCGGGTCATCTTCGAAAGCGGCGCGAGTTGCTGGATCGAAGGCTGACCGCAAATCGGTGACGTGAAAGGCCGTCCTTCGGGGCGGCCTTTTTCGGTTTCGGGCGCCTCGATTTGCATTCCTCCCGTCTCTCCTCCTTGGCTCCTCCCGCTGCCCTCCTAGGCGCTCCCCCATCGTCCTTCGCAGGCATTCGGCCAATCGCGAAGGAGACGACGATGTCAGTCACACATCTCAACCAGGTCGAGCTGGCGGCTCGATGGAAGATCAGCCCGCGCACGCTGGAGCGCTGGCGTTGGACCGGTGAGGGCCCCGCCTTCATCAAGATCGGAGGCCGGGTTGTGTACCGGCTCGAGGATGTCGAGGCCTACGAGGCCAACCGGCACTGCTCGAGCACGTCCGACAAGCCCGCCGTGAAGCTGGCGTGAGGGGGCGGCCATGACGATCCCCAACCGCATCACCCTCGACGACCTTCCCACCATGCCGGTGGGCGAGATCGCCGCTCTGCCGGGCGACCAGCTGGCGCTCCTGAAGCAGGACGCCGACGAGCGGCTGCGCGCCGCGAAGACCCTCAGCGACTGGCTCGATGGCGCCATCGCGCTGAAGTACGGCGACCAGGCGCAGGAGGCGCGCCGCGCGGAGAGCAAGGACACCGGCACGGTCAGGCTGCAGGACGGCCCGGTCACGGTGGTCGCGGAGCTCCCCAAGCGCGTCGATTGGGACCAGGCGATGCTCGCCGGTCTGGTCGAGCGCATCCGGGCGGATGGCGCCGATCCCGCCGAGTACGTCGACATCGCGTTCAGCGTCCCCGAGCGCAAGTACACCGCCTGGCCAAAGGACATCCGCCAGGAGTTCGAGCCCGCGCGCACGGTCCGTAGCGGCAAGCCCAAGTTCCGGCTGCTTCTCGGCGAGGAGGCGCGCTGATGGCCATCTCGCTCGCATCCCTGCAAACCTCGACGGCTCTGCGGCCGCCGCGCGTGCTGATCCACGGCGTCGCCGGCATCGGCAAGTCCACCTTCGCCGCGTCCGCCGACGCGCCCGTGTTCGTTCTCACCGAGGACGGTCTCGGCAAGCTCCAGGTGCCGCATTTCCCGCTGGCGACGAGCTACGCGGAGGTCGCCGAGGCGCTCGACGCCCTGCTCGACGAGGACCACAGCTACTCGACGGTGGTCGTCGACAGCGTGGACTGGCTGGAGCCGCTGATCTGGGCCGAGGCCTGCCGGCGCAACGGCTGGCAGTCGATCGAAAGCCCCGGCTTCGGCAAGGGCTACGCCGAGGCGCTGACCATCTGGCGCGAATACATCGACAGACTGAACGCGCTCCGCGACCGGAAGGGCATGGCGGTCATCCAGATCGCCCACACCGACATCAAGCGCTTCGATAGCCCCGAGCACGAACCCTACGACCGGTACGTGATCAAGCTGCAGGCCCGCGCCTCCGCGCTGCTGCAGGAGCACTCGGACGTCGTGCTCTTCGCCAATTACCGGATCTCGGTCAGCAAGTCCGACGTGGGCTTCAACAAGAAGGTGACCCGGGCGCTCGGGTCCGGTGCGCGCGTCATGCACACCGAGGAGCGCCCCGCCTTCCTCGCCAAGAACCGCTACGGCCTGCCGGAAACGCTCCCGCTCGAGTGGTCGGAGTTCCTGGCCGCCATGCCCCAATCCGCCTGATTACGACTGAAAGGACAGCACGATGGCACGTTTTGACACCGCCTTTGACGCCGCCGGCATCGAGCCCACCACCGCCTACGAGATCCTGCCCGCGGGCAAGTACCGCGCCCAGATCGTCGAGAGCGAGATGCGCGTCACGAAGAACGGGATGGGGAAGTATCTCTGGCTGATGCTCGACATCCTCGAGGGGCCGCAGCAGGGCCGCAAGGTCTTCGACCAGCTTAACCTGGTGAACGCCAACCCGACCACGGTTGAGATCGCGCAGCGCACGCTGTCGGCGATCTGCCACGCCACGGGCAAGCTGCAGGTGAACGACAGCGAGGAGCTGCACCTGATCCCGATGACGATCCAGGTCGGCGTGAAGCCCCCGAAGGACGGCTACGGCGAGCGCAACACGATCCGCTACATGGTGCCGGAGGCCCCGCAGGCGACCCCGCCGAAGCCCGCCGCCACGCAGCCGGCCAGCGCGCCCGCGCAGTCGGCGCCCGCCCGCCCGGCCACCGCGCCCTGGAACCGCAAGAGCTGACGCCCTCGGCCGCCGCGGGCTGAGACCTGCGGCGGCCCGGACATCGACAGACCCGAGAGACCGACCATGACCAACACCACCGACGCGGCCTGCGCGGCCGCGAACGCCCCCGGCTTGCCTGACGACACCCGGCGCCTGATCGAGATCGAGGACGCCATCGCGAAGATCCGCACGCAGATCGCGACCGCCGATCTGGCGCGGCAGCGGACGGCCAAGCCGATCGACCCCGACTGGTTTCACCGCGCGCGCACGGCGCTGCGTCACCTCAACCGCGAGCGCGCCGAGATCGTCGCCCGTCAGGGCGGCCGCCGCCGGCGCGAGCGCCTGAAGGACATGATCATCGCTGTCCTGCGCGAACGCCATGACAGCGCCGCCTGGGCCGCTGTGCTGGCGGAGGCTCGAGCGCGGCTCGAGCGGGAGGAGGCGTGCTGATGGCCGAGCTCCCCGAACCCCCGACGCCGACCCTCTCCGCGATCTACGCCTCCTTCGAGGCGCGGCAGGGCGACGGCTTCCGCGACCACCTCGGCGCCTCGCTGATCGGCAAGTCCTGCGCCCGCGCGCTCTGGTACGACTTCCGCTGGGCGACGCCTGCGCGGCACACGGGCCGCATCCTGCGGCTGTTCGAGACCGGCCAGCTGGAAGAGGCCCGGCTTGTCCGCGACCTCCGCGCCACCGGCGCGACGGTTCTGGAGGTCGATCCCGAGACCGGGCGGCAGTTCCGCGTCGAGGCGCATGGCGGACATTTCGGCGGCTCGCTCGACGCCGTCGCCCTCGGTCTGCTCGAAGCGCCGAAGACCTGGCACGTCGTCGAGTTCAAGACCCATTCGGCGAAGAGCTTCGCCGAGCTGGTCGCCAAGGGTGTCGTGCTCGCCAAGCCCCAGCACGCCGCGCAGATGCAGGTGTACATGCACCTGACCGGCATCACGCGGGCGCTCTACGTCGCGGTCTGCAAGGACACCGACGCGCTGCACATCGAGCGCGTCCCGGCCGACCCCGAGATGGGCGAACGCCTGCTGGAGAAGGCGCGGCGGATCATCTTCGCCCAGCATCCGCCCGAGCGGATCAGCGCGGATCCCGCCTGGTTCGAGTGCCGGTTCTGCGACCACCACGGGCTCTGCCACGGCGAGGACGCCGCGGCTGTCACCTGTCGGTCCTGCCTGCATTCGACACCGGTCGAGGGCGGTTGGCACTGCGCGCGCCACGACCGGTTGCTCGACCCTGCCGACCAGCGTCGCGCCTGCGGCCGGCACATGTTCATCCCCGATCTCGTCCCCGGCGAGGTGACCGACGCAGGCGAGGACTTCGTCTCCTACCGCATGCGCGACGGCTCGGCCTGGACCAACGACGCCCGCGAAGAGGCCGCCGCATGCTGACCCTGCGCCCCTACCAGCAGGCCGCGATCACCTCGATCTACGGCTATTTCGAGAAGGAAAGCGGCAACCCGCTCGTCGTGATCCCCACGGCCGGCGGCAAGAGCCTCGTCATGGCCGCCTTCATCGACGGCGTGCTCAAGGCCTGGCCCGACCAGCGCGTGCTCGTCGTCACCCATGTCCGCGAGCTGATCGCGCAGAACCATGCCGAGATGCTGGGGCTCTGGCCCGAGGCGCCGGCGGGCATCTACTCGGCCGGGCTCGGCCGCCGCGATGCGCGGGCCCGGATCCTCTTTGCCGGCATCCAGTCGATCCACGACAAGGCGACGCGCATCGGCCACGCCGATCTGGTGCTGATCGACGAGGCCCATCTGATCCCCGGGCGGTCGAACACCATGTATCGCCGCTTCCTCAATGACCTGCAGGCGATCAACCCCGCGCTGAAGGTGATCGGGCTGACGGCGACGCCCTTCCGGCTCGACAGCGGCATGCTGCACGAGGGCGAGAATGCGCTATTCACCGACATCGCCTACGAGGTGTCGGTCCGCGACCTGATCTATCAGGGCTATCTCTCCCCGCTCATCTCGAAGCAGACCAAGACCCGCCTCGACGTGACCGGCGTGGGATCGCGGGGTGGCGAGTTCATCGCGCGCGACCTCGAGGACGCGGTCGACCAGGACGCCATCACACGCGCGGCCGTGGCCGAAGTGATCGCCCATGGCGAAACGCGCCGGTCCTGGCTCGCCTTCTGTTCCGGCGTGCGCCACGCCACCCATGTCGCCGAGGAGTTCCGCCGCTGCGGGGTTAGCTGCGCGACGATCTTCGGCAAGACGCCGAAGGACGAGCGTGACGCGATCATCGCCGCCTTCAAGCGCGGCGAGATCAGGGCGCTGGCCTCGATGGGCGTGCTGACGACGGGCTTCAACGCGCCGGCCGTGGATCTGATCGCCATGCTGCGGCCCACCAAGTCGGCAGGGCTCTATGTCCAGATGGCCGGACGGGGCACGCGGCTCGCCGCGGGCAAGGAGAACTGTCTCGTTCTCGATTTCGCGGGCAATGTCCGGCGGCATGGCCCCATCGATCTGGTGCGGCCGAAACGGCCGGGCGGTCCGGGCGACGGGCCGCCGCCCACGAAGATCTGCCCCGAATGCGGGACCATCGTGGCCATCGCGGCCCTCGAATGTCCCGGCTGCGGTTTCGAGTTTCCCGGCCGCGAGGTGAAGCTCGAGCCGACCGCCTCGACGCTGGAGGTGCTGTCGACCGGCAAGCCGCAATGGGTCGGCGTCACCGACGTCACCTACAGCCGCCATGAGAAGCGCGGCGGGCGGGTCTCGCTCAAGGTCACCTACCGCTGCGGTCTCTGCTTCCACACGGAATGGGTCTGCATCGAGCACGAGGGCTATCCGCGCCGGAAGGCCGCGAGCTGGTGGCGCGAGCGGGCGCCGGATCTGGAGGTGCCGGAGTCCGTCGACGAGGCGCTCATCCTGGCGGACGAGCTGCGTCGCCCCACCGAGATCGCCGTCCGCCCCGCCGGCCGCTTCACCGAAATCACCGCCTACAGGTTCGCCCCATGCCTTACAGCCGTGCCGGGCTCTGCGCCGTCTGCCATCGAGAACCCCGCGGCTGGGGCTGGTTCGACGCGCGCTTCCGCGTCTCCGACCCGCGGCGCGACACGAGTCGCAGAGACCTCTGCAGCCGGCTTTGCCAGGACATCTGCCACCGGAGGTCGGGCATGATCGATCCGACCCCCAATGAGACGGCGGCCATGGTCGAGGGCGGCAAGGCCGGCGGCGCCTATCTCGACAGCCTCGGCCGGACCGATCTCGCCCAACTCAGCGAGGAGGAGTGGGACACCTTCGTCGAGGTGATCGTCACCGGCTACTGCGACCACCTGCGTGACCTGGCGGCGAAGGACCGTGCCCGGCTCGACGGCGTGATCCCTGAGGTGCCCTTCTGATGGCGGACACCTCGTGGATGGCGCGCGTGGGCGCGCGCCTCGTGACCAACGGCTACGCGATCCTGCCGATCGCGCCCGGCACCAAGAAACCCGGCCGGTTCGCCCGCGCGGCCTGGCACGACTACCCGCAGTGGAACCGGCATGCGAGCCGCGCCACGACCGAGCTCGAGGTCGCGACCTGGTCCAGCTGGCCCGACTGCGGCGTCGGGATCGTCGGCGGTGCGGTCGCCGCGCTCGACATCGATATTGCCGAGGATGGCGACCTGGCGCTCCGCATCGAGCGGCTCGCCCGCGAACGGCTGGGCGACACGCCGGCGCTCAGGATCGGAAAGCCGCCGAAGCGGCTCATGGTCTATCGCGCGACCGAGCCTTTCGCCGGGATCCGGCGCGCGCCGCTCGAGGTTCTGTGCCTCGGACAGCAGTTCGTGGCCTATGCCGAGCATCCCGATACCGGCCAGCCCTATGCCTGGCCGGACGAGGGGCTCGCGGATCTCGACATCGAGAGCCTGCCCGAAATCGACGCCGAACAGGCAGCGGCGTTCCTCGACGAGGCGCTGGCGCTGATCCCGCCCGAGCTGCGCCCGAAGAGCCTCGGCGCGAAGGGCGCGAACGGGGCCGGGAATCCGTGTCTGCCGGCCCATGCACAGGCTGGCACACTGGCCGCGATCCGGAGCGCGCTCGCCTGGTTGCCGAACGCCGAGCTCGACTACGACAGCTGGATGCGCATCGGCATGGCGCTGAAGGGCGGGCTTGGCGAGGAGGGTGCTGCGCTCTTCGCCGACTGGTCGGCACAGGCGGCCAAGAACGACCCGGCCGCGACGGCGAAGGCGTGGACGAGCTTCAAGCCCGCGCGGATCGGCGCCGGCACGATCTATCACCTCGCCATGGAGAAGGGCTGGCGGCCCGATCCTGACCTGCTGCTCGACGGCAGTCAGAAGATCAGCGCGGCCGACGAGCATCCGGCGGCAGGGCTCCTCGCGCGGCTCGCCCAGCCCGAGGCCCCGATGCCGATCCTCCCGCCTGCGCCGTCGTTCACGCTGACGATCCCGGGCGGGCTCGTGGGCGATCTCGCGCGGTACATGATCGACACCGCGCGCAGACCCCAGCCGCTTCTGGCGGTGGGCGCCAGCCTCTGCGCCCTCGGCGCGCTGATGGGACGGCGCTACCGCACGGCGACCGACCTGCGCACGAACCTCTACATCGTCGGCATTGCGGACAGCGGCTCGGGCAAGAACCACGCCCGCGAGGTCGTCAACGAGCTGTTCTTCGCGGCGGGGCTGGCGCAACACCTCGGCGGCAACAAGATCGCCTCGGGCGCGGGGCTCCTGACCGCGCTCCACCGTCAGCCCGCGATCCTGTTTCAAATCGACGAGTTCGGGATGTTCCTCTCGGCGGCGGCCGACCGCAAGCGCAGCCCGCGCCACATCACCGAGATCCTCGACAACATGACCGAGCTCTACACTGCGGCCAGCGGGATCTTCCTCGGCGCGGAATACGCCAACCGGGACGGCTCGAACGATCGGCGCGACATCGTGCAGCCCTGCCTCTGCGTCTACGGCACGACGACGCCGCTGCATTTCTGGGGGGCACTGCAGGGCGCTAATGTCGTCGACGGCTCGCTCGCCCGGTTCATCATCCTGCCGAGCGAGGAGGACTACCCGGACGAGAACCGTCGTGCCGGGCTGCGCACGTCGCCGCGCCCACTGATCGAAGGGCTGCAGCGGCTCGCCGAGGGCGGGGTGCGGACCAGCGGAAACCTGGCCGGCCGAACCTCCGGACCCGAGACGGCTGTCGATCCGATGACGGTGCCGATGGACGACGACGCGCAGGCGCGCTTCGACGCGCTGGGCGAGGAGATCACCGCCGAGCTCCGGGCCGCGGCCGGCACGTTCCACACGCCGATCCTCGCCCGGATCGCGGAGAACGCGGCCAAGGTCGCGCTCGTCCTCGCCGTGGGGCGCGATGCGGTCCACCCCGTCATCCGTGTCGAGGATGCCCTCTGGGCCATCGATTTCGTGCGCCATTTCGCCCGGCGCACCATCGATGCCGTCGAGCGCCATGTCGCCGATACCGAGACCGAGGCGCATTTGAAACGCGTGCGCGAGATCATCCGCAAGGCAGGATCGGCCGGCGTCACCAAGTCCGAACTGACACGCGCCTCGCAATGGCTCCGTGCGCGCGACCGCGACGACATCCTGCTCACGCTCGTCGAGAGCGGCGACGTCGCCACGGTCGAGCAGGAGACCGGGGGGCGGAAAGCCATGCGCTTCCGGGCGATGCGGTGAGGGCCGGGACGATGCTTCCTTCAACCGCCCCCATCCTTCATTTGAAGGAAGTTCCCGCCCAAGCCCCCGTCCCGCAACGGAAATCCGGCGCGGCGGACTTCTTTCAATATTTCACGCAAAGACCCTCGCGCGCGTGGAGAGGGCGGGGTGCCAGACACATACCCAATGAAGTAACTGAAATATTGAAAGAAGAGATTTATACTCATTCTGCCAATGGTTTGCGGCCTCACTTCCTTCAAGCGGACGGGGTGAAGCCATTGAAGGAAGTGCCGGGCGCTCCCGGCATCGACAACGTGACCGTGACCAGACCTCGCGATCCCGACCCGGGCGCGCGTGCTGCCCTCACCAGGCAGCCGTGCCGCCCCGGCCTCTCACTCGAAGAGGAGGTCGTCATGGACCGCTCCCCACACATCGCCCCGACGCCTCTCACGGCTGCCGGCAGTCTCAACCCCTGCATTCTCGCGCTGGATCTCGGCACCAGCACCGGCTGGGCGTTGCGCGCGCCGGACGGGCTGATCACCAGCGGAACTGCGAGCTTCAGGCCCGGTCGCTACGACGGTGGCGGCATGCGCTATCTGCGCTTCACCAACTGGCTGACCGAGATCGACCGCCTGTCGGGGCCGATCGCCGCGATCTGGTTCGAGGAAGTGCGCCGCCACGCCGGAACCGATGCAGCCCATGTCTATGGCGGGCTGATGGCCACGCTCACGGCATGGGCCGAGCTGCGGGGCGTGCCCTATGCCGGCGTTCCTGTCGGCACGATCAAGCGCCACGCCACGGGCAAGGGCAACGCGCCGAAGGAAGCGATGATCGCTGCCGCCCGGGCCCGAGGCTTCAGCCCTGCCGACGACAACGAGGCCGACGCCATCGCGCTGCTGCTCTGGGCCATCGAGACGAACGGGGGTGTCGCATGAGGTGGCATCCCAAGGGCTACGGCGGCCATCGCCGGGATCCGGACCAGGTGAAGCGCGAGGGCTGGCGTGAGCAGGGTCTGCTCGCCGTCTCGCTCGAGGACGCGCGTCTGACCTGGCCGGAACGCGAGCTCGTCCGCCAGCTGGGCGAAAAGCTCTACGGGCCGCGCCCCTCCGACGAAGGAGGGCGCCATGGATAAGTGGACCCCGTCCCTCGTCGAGGCCCGTCTCGCTGAGGCGGCCTTCGTGCTCAAGCGCCTGCCGGAGCCGCGACGGCAGGGCTACTTCAGCACGTGGCCCGAGATCGTCCACAGCTTCGCCGACAAGGTGGGCCAGGAGCCGAAGCCCATGCGTGTGCTGCCCTCGCCGCAGGCGATCAGCCGGATGGAGGAGACGCTGACCTGGACCGCGTGCCTCGATCCGGTCGATGGCAAGATCGTCTGGATGCGCGCCCATGGGGAGCGGTGGAAGACCATCTGCTGGACGGTCGGTCTGCAACGCTCGGCCGCCAACCAGCACTGGCTCTACGGGCTCTGCGTCATCTCGCTGAGACTCAACCGGCGTCGGTTCAACCGCAACCTGTCGAAGCGGAAGGTGATCGAGCTTGCCGGTGGCGCGTAACCCTGCGCGCCACAGTGGAAGGTGTGCGGCGGACAGTTTTCGACGGGACAGAAAACCGTTTCGCGGGCTAGGTTCGGGATAAGCTCGGGAGAGACGCGCGCGCGGCGCGGCCCCGAACGAAACCGTCCTTTCGTTGGCGACGGCCCCTAGAAAAGGAAAGGCGCTGATCCTTTCCTTGCGGGCCGCTGTCCGCCCCCGCCAAGCCCCTCAGCCGACTTCGCGGTTCCTTCTGCGCGACATTCGTATGCTGGCGGGCGAAGCGCGGGACATCGCCAGCGACAGGGCCGGATTTTTGGGACGCCACCCGGAAGCCGGACCCACTCACGCCGCGCACAAACGCCAATGAACGCTGGCCTTCCGACCGGACACCGTTGGTGGCCGCTGGACCCCGCGTGGAGTCCAGCCCGGCATCCGGAGTCCGGAAGCCACCGGCATCCACCCGACCGAGGAACCTTGCCCACCATGACGCTGAGCTTCGCCCCGGACGCGATCGAGACGTGGCCGCTGTCGCGCCTCCAGCCCTACGCGAAGAACGCGAAAGCGCATGGCGCGGACCAGGTCGCGAAGATCGCCGCCAGCATGGCCGAGTTCGGCTGGACCGTGCCGTGCCTCGTGGGCGAGGACGGGGAACTGATCGCAGGGCATGGGCGCGTACTGGCCGCGACGCAGCTCGGGCTGACCGAAGCGCCGGTGATCGTGCTGGGCCACCTGACCGAGGCGCAGCGGCGGGCCTACCGGATCGCGGACAACAAGCTGACCGAACTCGGCACTTGGGACGAGGCGCTGCTGTCTGCCGAACTGAACGACCTGCTGGCCGATGATTTCGACCTGTCGCTGGTGGGCTTTTCCGACGGCGAGTTGGACAAGCTGCTGGCCTTCGTGCCGGAGGGGAACGGTGAAGAGGGTGGCGCCGGGGGCTCCGTGCCGCCGGTGACCATCCCTGAACCACCGCGTAATCCTGCCTCGCGCCCGAGCGATCTGTGGATCCTCGGTGACCACCGCCTGCTCTGTGGCGACAGCACCAGCGCTGCCGATGTGCGCCGCCTGATGAACGGCGAGCGAGCGATCCTGTTCGCGACGGACCCGCCTTATCTGGTCGATTACGACGGCTCGAACCATCCGACCCGCAACAAGGATTGGTCCGCGTCCTACGGCACGACCTGGGACGACAGCAGCCAGGGCGCCGAGCTCTACGACGGCTTCATTGCCGCCGCGGTAGCCGAGGCGATCACAGAGGACGCGGCCTGGTACTGCTGGCACGCCTCGCGCCGCCAGGCGATGCTGGAAGCCTGCTGGGAAAAGGCCGGCGCCTTCGTCCACCAGCAGATCATCTGGGTGAAGGACCGCGGTGTTCTGACCCGCTCGCATTACCTGTGGAAACACGAGCCCTGCTTCATGGGCTGGCGCCGCCCCAACCGTCCGCCGAAGGTGGCCGAGGAAACGCTGCCATCGACATGGGCGCTGCCCAGCTTCGCCAAGGACGATCGACCCGACCATCCGACACCGAAGCCGCTCGACGCCTTCGGCATCCCGATGCGCCAGCATGTCGCCCGTGGCGGCCTCTGCTACGAGCCGTTCTCGGGCTCCGGCTCGCAGATCATGGCGGGCGAAGCCAATGGCCGCCGCGTCTTCGCGATGGAGATCAGCCCGGCCTATGTCGATGTGGCCGTGGAACGCTGGCAGGCCGAGACCGGCCGCGACGCGATCCTCGACGGTGACGGTCGGACCTTCGCGCAGGTGAGGACCGAGCGGCTGGGCGACGATGCCGAAGCCCCCGCCGACGCCCCGGCAAGGGACGCAGCCCCCGAACCCGCGCGAAAGCGCAAGACCGCCGCGTGACATGCATGACCTGGCTTTACCTTCCTCCGGATGCGCTTCCGGAGCTGGAGACGCATGCCTGTTCGGCCTCTCCCTCTGCTCCGGCGCAGGCGGGCTCGACCTCGGGCTCGCCATCGCCATCCCCGGATATCGTGCTGTGGGCCATGTCGAACGGGAAACCTACGCCGCAGCCACTCTCGTGGCGCGGATGGAAGACGCGTCCCTGGATCAGGCTGTTGTCTGGGACGATGTTGCCACCTTCGACGGCCGCCCATGGCGCGGCGCGGTGGACATCGTCACTGCGGGCTATCCGTGCCAGCCGTTCTCCGTCGCGGGCAAACGCCGGGGCGCGGACGACCCGCGGCACCTCTGGCCGCATGTCGCCCGCATCGTCGGCGAGGTCGAGCCGCCTTTCGTGTTCCTCGAGAATGTCGCCCATCATCTCCGCCTCGGCTTCCCCGAAGTCGCCAGCGGACTGGTCGGCATGGGCTACCGCCTTGCGGCAGGCCTCTTCACGGCGGCGGAGGTCGGCGCGCCGCACAAGCGCGAGCGGCTGTTCATCCTCGCCATCCGCGAGGGAGATCAGTTGGCCGACCCCGCGCGCCTGCTCTGGCACCCGGTCGAGTGGCGGGAACCGGACGGAACTGTTGCGGCTCTGGCCGACGCCGAGGGCCAGCGCCAACGAGAACCGGCAGACGAAGCCGACGCCGTCGCAGGCAGCAGGCCAGCACGGGATGAATCTGGCCACGACGGTCGCCCTGTGGCCGACGCCGCAGATCGACAGTTTCCGCAGCCGGGGTGGCGAGAGGAAAGACGAGAAGGGTCTGGACCGGATGGCGCGGGACTGGCCGACGCCGATGGCGAACGACGGCTGCAAGCCGAGCGCGGGCAACCGCCGGACGGCCGACCTGACCCATGCAGCGGGGATGTGGATGACGCCGACGGCCCGCGATCACAAGGATGGCGCGACGACCTTGGCGAACACGCCGGTGAACGGCCTGCTTGGCCGCCAGGTCCTGGTTACGCCGATGGCTGGGAGCGATACCTCCGAGCCGCGCCGGACCTTGAACCCGCTGTTCGTCGAGGCGCTGATGGGCTGGCCCACCGGGTGGACCGGCTTCGCCTCTGTGGCAACGGAGTGGTTCCGCTGGTTGCGGCGCATGCGCTGCGAACTCTGGCGGCTGAACTGCTGGCCGATGGATGAGGCGGCATGAAAACGTGGACGATCCATGAGATCGCCGACGCCTGCGCCATGACGACGGGCGAACTGAGCCAATGGATCTCGCGTGGTCATTTCCGACCTTCCGTGGCTGTGCGGCCCGGTCAGCGCCGGCGGTTCGATTGGCGCGATCTCGCATGCCTTGCAGTCATGAGAGTGCTGAGGAAGCACTCACTATCGTTAGACGGGATGGCGCTGTTCGTCTCGGACCTGCGCGACGACCTCGCCGGGATGAACGACATCTCCGACATCTCGGGCCGGTCCTTCTTCTGCGCGGACTGGGGCAAGCAACAACCCTGTCCGACCGTGGGGCTCGTCATCGAAACGGATCTCTTCGCGGTGCTGAAACGGCGACCCGAGACCGTGATCATCGTGGACGTTGCGACCGTGTACCGTGATGCTGCTGGTGCAATCCCCGTCGTTACGGCCGCGGGAGGTGCCGCGCTGTGAAGCAGAGCCGGATCATGTCGATGGTCGAGGCAGCGACGAATGTCGTCGTCGGCTATGTGCTGGCCATCGCCACGCAGATCGTCGTGTTCCCGTGGTTCGGGATCGAGACGGGGCTTGCGGAGCATCTGACCATCGGCCTCGCCTTCGTCGGCGTCTCGCTGGCGCGCGGCTACCTGCTGCGTCGGTTGTTCGAGGCGATCCGGGTCCAGAGCGCAGAATGAGACACCGCCGCCCAGAATGCGGGGCGGCGGCTCATGGGCATTGGCTGACCGATCTACGCGTCCCCTTGGCGGAGCGTGGCGTGGACCGCGCGCCAATCCACCCCTGCGTCCCTGAGGACCTCGCGCAGCTCCTTGATGAGGCGCCATGGCACTCGGGCCTCGTAGGAATGCTCGTGCTTGCGGAGCGGGGGATATGCCGCCAGCTGCAGCGCGATCCCGAGGATGCGGTGCTGCGGGTCCGGGCGGTCGGCGGGGCTCAACGCCCGGCCCCCTCGCGCATGTCGCAGATGCGGTAGCGACGTGCGCCGCCATCGACCTTCTCGGAGATTATGGTCAGCCCGAGCTTCTTTTTCAGGGCGCCGGACATCGCTCCTCTGACTGTATGACTCAGCCAGCCCGTTTCGGCGACGATCTCGTCGATGGTCGCGCCGCCCTCGGCGCGGAGCATCTCGATCAGGGTCTCCTGCTTGGTGCCCTTCCGGCGCTGGACCGGGGCGGTTGGCGTCTCAGCCGGCAGCGTGTCGTCCTGCTCGTCCGTGATCCCGAGGGTGCTGTAGGCCAGAGGGGTGGCGCGCAGCGTGATCGGGCCGCGCTCCTCGTCGTGCCGCCAGACCGTGTTGACGTCCGTGGCGCCGTTTTCCTCGATCAGGCCCTGCTTCAGAAGGCTCTTGCAGACGTTGCCGACGGCGCCGCCCTTGAGGCTGGCGGTGACGGGAAAGACCGCCCCGTCCTCGCGCGCGCAGGCGGTGGACAGGATGACGGCTTGGGCGTCGGAAAGCTGAATCTGGGTCATGGGGTCGTCTCCTTGCTCGAGGCCCGCGTCATGCGGCGCCTTCTACGACCCCGAGCCGCGCAGGGCGCGCGGCGGGAGTTCCGGCAGCGCCGGAGATCAGCGGGCGTGCTCGCCCTCGCCGAAGGCGCTGTCGGTGATGCGCTTCAGGAGGCTGGCGTAGTGTTCGAGGGTGCCGACCATGGCCCAGCCCACCTCTTCGGGGGCGCAGTTGAAATGGTCGTCGCTGAGCGCCTGCAGGCGGGCGAGCATCTCGTCGATCTCGGCCTTCTTGCCGACGAAGGCGGCGAGTGCGGCCTCCTTGTTCCAGCGCGCCTTCTCGGCGCGGAGTTCGTGGCGCGGGGTGGTGATCGGGTTCAGGCGGCTGGTCATCGTGGTGGCTCCTTGGTGAGTTGCATCGCTTCGCTGGAGTGACGTTCGCTCTCTCCGCCGCGCTTATCAACTCGATAAGCACATGATTTAGAATGATAATCGGAGCAGCCGATGCAGGGCATGAGCGAGCGCCAGTACGCCGCGCATGTCGGGCTGTCGCGCGGTGCGATCCAGAAGGCGAAGACGGCCGAGCGGCTGGTCCTCTATCCGGACGGCAGCATCAACGCGGCCGCCAGCGATGCCCGGCGTGCCGAGACGACGGACCCGTCCAAGACCCGAAAGCCGCCCGCGCCGAAGCTGAAGCCCGTCCCCGAAGCTGCGGTGGCGGCTGTTGGCGACACGCTCCGCGAACAGGGTCTGGCGGTCCCGGCGGTCGGCGGCGGCACGACGTTCCTGCAGGCGAAGACGGCCAACGAAGTGCTGAAGGCGCAGGAGCGGCGCATCCGGCTCCAGAAGCTGAAGGGGGAGTTGATCGAGCGGGCCCGCGCGCTGGCGCTGGTGTTCCGGCTGGCGCGGGAGGAACGGGACGCGTGGGTGACCTGGCCCGCGCGCGCGGCGGCGCTGATGGCGGCTGAGCTCTCGGCCTCGTTCAGCGACGCGACAGGCCAGCAGATCACCGTGGAGCCAGCCGCGATGCAGAAGGTCCTGGAGAAACATGTACGCGCCCACCTCGACGAACTCGCCGAGGTCCGGCCCGACTTCCGGTGAAGATGACACACTGACGGACTTCGACGGCGCGGGCGAGATCCTGCGCGCCTGGGGCAACGGGCTGCGGCCCGACCCGGACCTGACCGTTTCGGAATGGGCGGACCGGCACCGGATGCTCTCGGGCCGCGCCTCCGCGGAGCCCGGGCGGTATCGCACAGTGCGCACGCCCTACATGCGCGAGATCATGGACCGGCTGAGCCCCGGCGATCCCACGCAGCGGATCGTGTTCATGAAGGCCGCGCAGGTCGGCGCGACCGAGGCGGGCAACAACTGGATCGGCTTCGCCATCCATCAGGCGCCGGGGCCGATGCTGGCGGTCCAGCCGACCGTGGAACTGGCCAAGCGCAATTCGCGCCAGCGGATCGACCCGCTGATCGACGAGAGCCCCGAGCTGCGGGAGCGGGTGAAGCCCGCCCGGTCGCGCGACGCGGGCAACACGATGCTGTCGAAGGAGTTCGCGGGCGGCATCCTGATCATGACGGGAGCCAACTCGGCGGTCGGGCTGCGGTCCACCCCGGCGCGGTACATCTTCCTCGACGAGGTCGACGCCTATCCTGCCTCGGCCGACGAGGAAGGCGATCCGGTGACGCTGGCCGAGGCGCGGTCGCTGACCTTCGCCCACCGGCGCAAGGTGCTGCTGGTCTCGACGCCCACCATCAGAGGGCTGTCGCGCATCGAACGGGAATACGAGGCCAGCGACCAGCGCCGGTTCTTCGTGCCGTGCCCGCATTGCGGCGCGATGCAATGGCTGAAGTTCGACCGGCTGCGCTGGCAGAAGGGCCGCCCGGAGACGGCCGAGTATCACTGTGAGGGCTGCGAGACGCCCATCGCGGAACACCACAAGACGGCGATGCTGGAGGGGGGCGAATGGCGGGCGACCGCCACGGCCGCCGATCCGACCACGGTCGGGTATCACCTCTCGGCGCTCTATTCGCCGATCGGCTGGCTGAGCTGGGAGCGGATCGTGCGGGCATGGGACGCGGCACAGGGCTCGGACGAGGCGATCAAGGCGTTCCGGAACACGATCCTCGGCGAGACCTGGGTCGAGACGGGAGAAGCTCCGGATTGGCAGCGGCTTTACGACCGCCGCGAGCGCTGGACATCCGGCACGGTGCCTGCGGGCGGGCTGTTCCTGACGGCCGGGGCCGACGTGCAGAAGGACCGGATCGAGGTCGATGTCTGGGCGTGGGGTCGTGGCTTGGAGTCCTGGCTCGTCGATCACGTCGTCATCGAAGGCGGTCCTGATCGGCATGACGCCTGGTCGGAACTGACCGCGCTGCTGGATCGAAGCTGGCCGCACGAGCGCGGCGCGCATCTCAGGATCGCACGGCTGGCCATCGACACCGGCTACGAGGCCCCGGCGGTCTATTCCTGGTCGCGGGCGCAGGGGTTCGCGCAGGTATCGCCGGTGAAGGGCGTTGAAGGGTTCAACCGCTCCAGCCCGGTGTCGGGGCCGACCTTCGTCGATGCGACCGAGGGCGGCAAACGCCTGCGGCGCGGGGCGCGGCTCTGGACCGTGGCGGTGTCGACCTTCAAGGCCGAGACCTACCGCTTCCTGCGGCTGGCGCGCCCCACCGATGAGGACATGGCTGACGGGGCGGCATTCCCGCACGGGTCGGTGCATCTGCCGCACTGGGTCGAGAACGAATGGCTGAAGCAGTTCGTGGCCGAACAACTGGTGACGGTGCGCACCAAGCGCGGCTTCGCCCGGCTGGAATGGCAGAAGCTGCGCGAGCGCAACGAGGCGCTGGACTGCCGGGTCTATGCCCGCGCCGCCGCCTGGATCGCGGGCGCGGACCGCTGGTCCGACGAGAAATGGCGCGACCTCGAGGATCAGCTCGGGGCGGCCCCCACCGACACCGATCCCGCCGGGCAGATCAACCGGCCGGGACAGGCCCCGCAGGGCAAGCGCCGCTCCGACTGGCTCGGGCGGCGCGGAGGATGGTTCTGAGCATGACCGACTGGACGGAAACCGAGCTCTCGGCGCTGCGCCGGGCCTATGCCAGCGGCACGACCCGCGTCAGCTATGACGGCAAGTCGGTGGACTACGGCTCGGCCGAGGACCTGCTCGCCCGCATCCGCACCATCGAGCGCGCCATCGCGGGCACCAATCGCCCGCTGCCGGTCGCCGGGCTCGCGGGCTTCAGCCGCGGGGATCGCTGATGTCGGCGACCTGGTTCGACCACGCCATCGCCACGGTGGCGCCGCGCATGGCCGCCCGCCGCGTGATGGCGCGTCAGGCGTTCGAGACTCTGACGCGGGGGTATGACGGCGCTGCACGCGGACGGCGCACGGACGGCTGGCGCGCGCCGGGATCCTCGGCCGACACCGAGATCGGCGTGGCCGGAGCGCTGCTGCGCGACCGGATGCGCGATCTCGTGCGCAACAACCCGCATGCGGCGAAGGCCGTGGCGGTGCTGGTGAACAACATCATCGGTGCCGGGATCATGCCGCGCGCCGCGAGCGGCGACGACAAGCTCGACCGCAAGGTCGACGCGCTGTTCGAGCGCTGGACGGTGGAGTGCGACGCCGACGGCCAGCTGGACTTCTATGGACTGCAGACGCTGATCTGCCGCGAGATGGTCGAGGCGGGCGAAGTGCTGGTGCGCCGCCGTCTGCGGCGGGCCAGCGATGGCTTGCCGGTGCCGCTGCAGTTGCAGGTGCTGGAGGCCGACTTCCTCGATGCCACGAAATCCGGCGTCCTCGGCGCCGGGCGGCTGGTGCAGGGGATCGAGTTTGACCCGGTCGGCAAACGCCGGGCCTACTGGCTGCATGCCGAGCACCCCGGCGACGCGTCGGGGGCGCTCAACGGTGGGCTCGGATCGCGCCCGGTCCCAGCGACCGAGATCGCCCATGTCTACGAGAAGCAGCGCACGCAGGCGCGCGGCGTTCCATGGGGCGCGCCGGTGATCCGCAGCTTGCGCGATCTCGACGATTACGAGGTGGCGGAACTGGTCCGCAAGAAGACCGAGGCCTGCGTCACCGCCATCGTCTTCGGCGACGACGAGGCCCAGCAGGGCATCGCGCCTTCGGTGGTTGATGCCGACGGGAACCGGGTGGAGCAGTTCGAGCCGGGGCTCATCGCCTATGCGCGCGGCGGCAAGGACATCCGGTTCAACCAGCCCTCCGCCACCGGCGGCTATGGCGAATACAAGCGTGCGAGCCTGCACACGATCTCGGCCGGGTTCCGCGTGCCCTACGAGGTGCTGACGGGGGACCTCTCCCAGGTGAACTATTCCTCGATCCGGGCGGGGCTCGTGGAGTTCCGCCGCCAGATCGACGCCGTGCAGTGGCAGCTCTTCATCCCGATGTTCTGCGCCCCTAGCTGGCGCTGGTTCACGGAAGCCGCCTGGGCCGCGGGTCTGATCCCGTCTCCGACCGTGCCGGTCGAATGGTCGCCGCCGAAGTTCGAGGCGGTCGATCCGCAGAAGGACGCGATGGCAAACCTGCTGTCGATCCGCTCGGGCACCATGACGCTGGCCGAGGTGATCGCGAAACAGGGCCGCAACCCCGACGCGGTGCTGGCCGAGATCGCCGCGACCAATGCCAAGCTCGACGCACTCGGGCTGGTGCTCGACAGCGATCCGCGCCGAGTCACCAAGACCGGCAGCGCGCAGAGCAGTGACGCGGCGACCGATCCGGCGACCGATCCGGCCGACGACGAACCGGACACCGACGACTCCTCGGCCGACGCGGACAATGAACCGGCGCAGGCCGACCAACAGGACTGACCTTCATGGACACGATGATCGAACTGCCGGCCATGCGCCGGTCGGCGGAGCTTGCGCCGAACACGGCCGATGCCGACACGCGGACCGTCGAGGTGGTCTGGTCGGCAGGCGCCCGTGTCCGCCGCGCCACCTTCTTCGGCGAACCCTATGACGAGGAACTGAGCCTCGATCCCGCCCATGTCCGGCTCGACCGGCTGAACGCGGGCGCGCCGTTCTTGAAGGTGCATGAACTCGACACCCTCGACGCCGTGATCGGGTCGGTCGTGCCGGGTTCGGCCCGGATCGAGAACGGCCGCGGCATCGCGCTGGTGCGGATCAGCGAACGCGCCGATGTCGAGCCGATCTGGCGCGACATCCAGGCCGGGCACATCCGCGCGGTCTCCATCGGCTATCAGGTCCACCGCTTCGAGGTTTTGAAACCCGAGGCCGCGCGCGAACTCTGGCGCGCGGTGGACTGGACACCCTTCGAGGTCTCCGCCGTCGCGGTCGGCGCCGACCCGGCAGCGGGCTTCCGCGCCCAGCATCCCCTTCACGACTGCGTCCTTCACCGCCGGGACGCCCCTTCAAGCACGAAAGGACCGATCCCGATGACGGACAAGACCGAAACCCCGGCGAGCGACGCCGGCACCGCCGCCACCACCCAGCCGACTGAGCCGAATGATACCGAGGACACCACCATGACCGAGCCGAAAGCGGCTGCGCCCGACCCGAAGGTCGCCGCAGTCGAGACGCGCAGCCAGCCGAAGACGCTGGCAACTCCCGCGCCCGACACCGAAGCGGTCGCCACCCGCGCCCGCGAGGCCGAACGCGACCGCGTCTCCACCATCTATGATCTGGCCGGGCGGCTGAACCTCGAGCGCGGCTTCGCCGAGGATCTGGTGAAACGCGGCGTCAGCGTGGACGAATCCCGTCGCCTGATCCTCGACCAGGTCGCCGCGAAATCGGACGAGACCCGGACCTTCCCCCATGTCTCCGCGCCGCTCGGCGGCCGGGACGAGCGCATCACCCGCCGCGACGCCGTGGCGAACGCGCTCCTGCACCGCTACAGCCCGACGCTGTTCCAGCTGGAGGACGCCGCCCGACAGTATCGCGGCATGACGCTGCTGGAACTGGCCCGCGAAAGCCTCGGCAACGCCGGGGTCAACACGCGCGGCCTGTCGCGCGACGAGGTGGCGACACGCGCGCTGCATTCGACCTCGGACTTCCCCGAGATCCTGTCGGCGGTCACCAACAAGACCCTGCGGCAGGCCTACGAGGCCTATCCCCGCACTTTCATGCTGTTCTGCCGCCAGGTGCTCGCCACCGACTTCAAGGCGATGCACCGGGTCCAGCTCGGAGAAGCGCCCCAGCTGCTCGAGGTCGGCGAAAGCGGCGAGTTCAAGCGCGGCACGCTCGGCGAGAGCAAAGAGAGCTACAAGGTCAAGACCTATGGCCGGGTGGTCGCGATCACCCGCCAGACGCTGATCAACGACGATCTCGACGCCTTCACCCGGATCCCGGCGATGTACGGCAACTCCATCGCCCAGCTGGAGTCGGACGTGGTCTGGGGCATCATCACCGCCAACCCGGCCATGGCCGACGGCAATGCGCTGTTCCACACCACCCACAAGAACCTCGCGGGCACAGGCGCGGCGCTTGATGTCAGCAGCGTCGGTGCGGCCCGCGCCGCCATGGCCAAGCAGACGGGCCTCGACAAGAAGACGGTGCTGAACGTCCGCCCCGCCTTCCTGATCGTGCCCGCATCGCTGGAGTTGAAGGCCGAGCAGCTGGTCGCGCAGAACCTCGTGCCCGCCGCGACGTCCAGCGTGGTGCCGCAGTCGATCCGCACGCTCGCGCCGATCAGCGAGCCCCGGCTCGACGCCGCCAGCGAGACCGCGTGGTATCTGGCCGCGAGCCCGAACCAGATCGACACCATCGAGTACGCCTATCTCGAGGGCCAGCAAGGCGCCTACATCGAGACCCGCAACGGCTTCGACGTCGACGGCGTCGAGATCAAGTGCCGCCTCGACTTCGGCGCCAAGGCCATCGACTGGCGCGGCCTCTACAAGAATCCGGGCGCGTAAGGCGCGCTTCCTGAACCCTGACATGCGGGCGGTATCGACGGGCCGCCCTTCGTCTTTCCACGAGGATCACCCCCATGAAAAACTACGTCCAGCCCGGCAACACCATCACCCTGACCGCACCCTATGCCGTCGCCTCTGGCGATGGCCTGCTCGTCGGCTCCATCTTCGGCATCGCCGCCGGGGCGGCCGCCCTCGGCGAGCCCGTCGAGACCGCGCTCGTCGGCGTGTTCGACATCACGAAGGTCGGCTCGCAGGCCTGGACCGTCGGCACCAAGGTCTATTGGGACGACACCAACAAGCGCTGCACGACGGTCGCGACCGACAACACTCTCGTCGGCGTGGCCGTCGAGGCGGTGGCGAGCGGCGCGGGCGACACCATCGGCCGGGTCCGCCTGAACGCGGCGTTCTGATGAGCGCCTTCGCCGCCGCCGTGGATGCGCTCTTCGCCGATCCGAACATCGGCCGGGACGCGGTCTACATCGCCGACGGCGGCGCGCCCGTTCTGGTGCGCATCGTCGCCCGACGTGCCGATGCCGTCACCGACTTCGGCGACGCCCGGCTCTGGTCCGAGACCACCCGGATCGACCTGCGCGTGGCTGAGGTGCCGACACCGCGTCCCGGCGATCGCATCGAGATCGACGGGGACGCCTTCCTCATTCAGGGCGAGCCCGTCCGTGACCGCGAGCGGCTGGTCTGGACCGTCACCCTGAGGCTCGCGTGAAACTGAAGCTCGACATCGATCCCGACATCGCCGCGATGATGGCAGCGGAGGTGGCGGCGGGCGAACGCGCCGTTACCGCCGCCATGCGCGAGGCCGGGACCGGGCTGAAGACGGCCTGGCGGTTGCAGATCACCGGCGCGGGGCTCGGGCCCCGGCTGGCCAACTCGATCCGGAGCCAGAACTTCCCGAGGTCGGGCGAGAGCCTCGACGCGGCAGCGCTGGTCTGGTCGAAGGCCCCGGTCATCGTGGGCGCCCATGACACGGGGCCGCTGATCCGCTCCAAAGACGGGTTCTGGCTGGCGATCCCGCTGCCCGCCGCAGGCAAGTCCCTGCGCGGCGGCAGGATCACGCCCGGTGAATGGGAGCGGCGACGCGGCCTCCGCTTGCGCTTCGTCTATCGCCGGACGGGCCCGAGCCTGCTGGTCGCCGAGGGGCGGCTGAACACGAAGGGACAGGCGGTCGTATCGCGCTCCAAGACCGGGCGCGGAAAGGTCACCGCGCCGATTTTCCTGCTGGTGCCGCAGGTCAAGCTGCCGAAGCGGCTGGACCTGGCGCGGGATGCAGACCGGGCATTGGACAGTGTGCCGGGGCTGATCGTGGCGAACTGGGTGGAGGGAAAAGTTGATTGACCGCAATCAAAGTGGTGCTCGGGAGGATAACGGATTATGCATGGGGCCATGTCCGACCTGCTCACGAATGCCCTGAACTCAATCCAACTAGGGATCGAGGACTACCAGTCGAACGACCTACGACGCCCAGTGAGCGCCGTTCGCAACTTTTATGCTGGAGTTCTGCTGCTTGGTAAGCAGTGTCTTCTCAATGAAGCGCCCGATGCTGATCCTATGGAAGTTCTAGGATCGCGCTTTGCGCCTAAGCCTGATGGCAAAGGTGGCGTGGTACATGAGCCGGAGGGACACCAGACAATCGACCTGGGGCAACTCCGTCGGCGGTTTCAGGATTTCGGCCTTCGTTGGCCGAACGGAGATGTTAACTCGCTTCAGCGGGTACGTAATGATCTGGAGCATTTCCATTCTCCAGCGCCGCATCAGGCACTTCGCCAAGCAATTGCGGACTGCTTTCCCCTTGTGGAGGGATTCTTTGCGTTGCTTGAAGTCGACCCTCGCGAAGCGCTCGGGTCCGCTTGGGAGATAATGCTGAGCGAAGAAAGATTTTTCTCTGAACAGAAGCTGACATGCGATGCTACTTGGAAGCAACTTCCTTGGTCTGAAAATATTGATAAACTAAAAAAGATAGCTTGCCCAAAATGTGGCTCATCATTGATCTACCAGGAGGATTCGCTGAACGGTGATCCAGCAATGATCCAAGGAAAATGCAAGGCGTGCGGAGCACGATTTGGGGAAGAAGAGACAATTACACTTCTTCTGGAAGCGCAATATGGCGACGACGACTATGTCGCAATGACCGATGGTGGTGATCCGATCGTTGGCGACTGCCCGGAATGTGGATCACATACCTACGTCCACGATCCGGAAGGCCCTTCACTATGCTTTTGGTGCGACTTCACCATAAGTGGTGATTGTTGGCGATGTAATGCGCAGCTGACACCTCAGAATACGTCCGTCAATGACAGTAGTATGTGCGACTACTGCTACTGGATGACAAATAAGGACGATTGATCAGACTGATAATTCGTCGCCTTCTTTGGTCATCGGAACTGAACATGCCCACACCCCGCGAAACCATCCTCGCCGCGCTGCACGCGCGGCTCTCGGCGCTGCCCGCCACTGCGCTCCGCGGCGAGGTGCTGCCCGAGCGCGTTCCGGCCGAGGGGCTGCTGATCGTGCGCGACGGCGAGCCGGGCGAGCCCGAGGTCACGCTGTCGCCGCTCGCCTACCACTACCAGCACCGCGCCGAGATCGAGGCGGTCGTGCAAGGCGCCCACCGTGACGCCGCCTTCGACGCGCTGACCGCAAGCATCGGTTCGGCGCTCGCTGCCGACCGCACGCTGGGCGGGCTCTGCGACTGGGTCGAGGCCGAAGCCCCGCGCCCGGTCGATCTGCCGGTCGAGGGCGCGGCCAGCCTGAAGGCCGCGGCGATCCCAGTGGTGCTGCACTATTCCACGGCCGATCCACTGGCCTGACCCCGACAACCCGAGGAGAACACCATGGCACGAGCCCAGGGGGCGCGGGCGCTGATGGCGCTTGCGTTCGAGACGACCTATGGAACGCCGCCCGTCAGCGGCTTCACCCGCATGCCCTTCGCCAGCACCTCGCTCGGCGCGGAACAGCCGCTGCTGAACTCGGAGCTGCTCGGCTACGGCCGCGATCCGCTGGCGCCGATCAAGGACGCGGTGACGGCCGATGGCGATGTCGTCGTGCCGCTCGACGCCGAGGCCCTCGGCTTCTGGCTGAAGGCGGCGTTCGGCGCGCCCACGACCACGGGTGTGGAAGCCCCGTACAGCCACGAGTTCCAGTCGGGGTCCTGGACGTTGCCCAGCATGTCGATCGAGACCGGCATGCCCGAGGTGCCGCGCTATGCGATGTATTCCGGTTGCTTGCTCGATCAGATCACCTGGCAGATGCAGCGGTCCGGCTTGCTGACCGCGACGGCCCGATTGGTGGCGCAGGGCGAGACGGTCGGGACCACGACGAGCGCCGGGACGCCTGCGGCGCTGGAACTGAAGCGCTTCGGCCATTTCAACGGCTCGATCACCCGGAACGGGACCGCCCTTGGCAATGTGGTCTCGGCCGAGATCACATATGCCAACAACCTCGACCGGATCGAGACTATCCGGAACGACGGCCGCATTGACGGGGCGGACCCGTCCATCGCGGCGCTGACCGGCCGGATCGAGGTCCGTTTCGCCGACCAGACGCTGGTGACGCAGGCCATCAACGGCGAGGCCTGCGAGATGGAATTCGCCTACGTCCTGCCCTCGGGCGAAAGCTTCACCTTCACTGTTCACGCCGTCTACCTGCCACGCCCCCGGATCGAGATTTCGGGGCCGCAGGGCGTGCAGGCCACCTTCGACTGGCAGGCCGCCCGCGACAGCGTCGTCGGCCGGATGTGCACCGCCACCCTCGTGAACGATGTGGAGACGTATTGATGCTGACGCTCGATCTGACGAACGCGCCGCGCTGGCATGACCTGGGGCCCGGCGTCCGGCTGCAGCTGCGCCCACTGACCACGGCGCTGATGGTGGCGACTCGCAGCGACCCGGCCGTCGAGGCGGTGCCAGAGGAGGCCGCCGACGAGGAGCGCGCGGTCGCCTTCGCCAGGGCGCTCGCGCGCCGCGCCGTGCTCGCCTGGGAGGGCATCGGCGATGCCGACGGCAACGCGATCGACCCGAGCCCCGAGGCCATCGACGCGCTGCTCGACGTCTGGCCGATCTTCGAAGCCTTCCAGCTGACCTACGTCTCGAAAGGCCTGCTGCTGGAGCAGGAAAAAAACGCCTCCGCGCTCTCGCCGACTGGTCCTTCGGCGGGGGCGAGCGCTACTGCCAAGCCTGCCCGCAAGCCTGCCCGGACTGCCCGGCGCGGCTGAACTGTCCGGAAACTCCGGAGGGTTGGCAGGTCTGGGACCTGGTCGGCCGTCTCGGCGGCCAACTTCGTGTGCTGCCCGGCGCGGTGATCGGCTGGGACATGTCGGCGGCGCTGGCGCTTGGTGACGCGCTCGGCGTGCCGTCGCTCGCCATGGCCGAACTGCTACCAGTCATCGAGGCGGTGATGGTGCGGAAGCTGAACGAGGAACTGGCCGCGAATGGCGGCCCCGGTGTCAGGTCTTGATCTTCTCGATCAGCGAGACGCCGGGCAGCCCCTGGAAATGCGCGTCGCAGGTCAGGAGCGTCGCGCCCTGTGCGCGGGCGGTTGCGAAGATGATCGCGTCGGCGGTGGCGAGCTTGTGCTCGCGGCAGGCTTCCGCGGCCGCCAGCGCGATCTCGGTGTCGAGCGGGACGACGTGGCAGACCTGCGTGAAAGCGATGACCTGATCCGCCTTGTCCTCGCCGACCTCGCGGGTCAGCCATTTCGCCAGCTCGAACTGGACCATGGTCGGGACCAGCCACTCGGCCTGTTCGGGCAGATGTTCGGACAGCTTCTCGCCGGTCGGCGAGCCGATGAGCCACTCGATCCACGCCGACGTGTCGACGAGGATCATCAGAACCGGTCCGAGCGGTCGCGATAGTCGGTGGCAGATGCTCCGCGCGCGAGCCCTTTCAGCGCCTCTCGCTTCGGCACCGGCACCAGCAGGACGCCGGTGCCTTTCGGGATGAAGGCAAAGGTCAGCCCGGCTTCCCAGTGCTGCGCCGCGCGGATCGCCTTGGGGATCGAGATCTGGAACTTCGAGGACAGGGTCGCGGTCTCGGCCATGGTCATACCCTCATGTGATCGATGGCTAAAACGTAAGACCCCCATGCGGCGAAAGCAAGGACTCTGACCGATGGCAGAAAAACGGGTTAGCGTCCGCCTCGCCGCAGTGGGCGGACGGCAGGTGCGCGCCGAGCTGGAGGGTGTCGGCGAGGCCGGGTCGCGTGGCTTCGGACGGCTCAGCCGGGAGATGGAGGCGGCCAACGCACGGCTCGCGGCCTTCTCGCGGCGGGTGCGTGTGGCCGCCGCTGCCGCAGTTGCCGCCGCGACCGCCGCTGGCGTGGCGATGATCCGGTCCGGCCTCCAGACGGTCGATGCGCAGGCCAAGCTCGCGCAGTCGCTCGGCACCACGGTCGCCTCGATCCAGACGCTGGAGCGCGCGGGCGAGCTGGCGGGTGTATCGATGTCCGGCATCGAGCAGGCGACGAAGGATCTGACGCGCCGTCTCAGCCAGGCGGCCGCCGGAACCGGACCCGCCGCCGACGCACTCGACCGGCTGGGCCTTTCGGCCAACGAGCTGATCGCCCTGCCGCTGGACCAGCGGGTGGGTGCGATCAACGCCGCCATCGAGAGCTTCGTGCCTGCCGCCGAGCGCGCCGCCGTCGCGGGCCAGCTCTTCGGCGAGGAAGGCTCCATCGCCATGTCGCGGATCGACACCGCGACGCTGCGCCAGGCGACCGAGGACGTCCTCGCCTTCGGTGTCGTCGTCTCGGAGCAGGATGCCGACCAGATCGAACGGACGAACGATGCCATCTCACGGCTCGGTCTGATCTGGCGCGGGCTCTCGAACCAGCTCGCGGTCGCAGCAGCCCCGGCGCTGGAAGCCGTCGCCAATGCCATGGCGGCGGTGGCCAGTCGGACCGGGCCGCTCGGCATCGCGATCCGCGGCCTCTTCGACAACATCGGCCGCCTCACAACCTATGCCGCCACCTTCGCGGCCTTCCTCGCGGGCCGCTGGGTCGCCGGCATGGCCGCCGCGGCTCTCTCGGTCCGTGGCCTCGCCACGGCGCTGGTCGTCCTGCGCGGGGCGCTGATCCGGACCGGCATCGGGGCGCTGATCGTCGGCGCGGGCGAGCTCGTCTACCAGTTCAGCCGTCTCGTCTCCGGCGCGGGCGGCTTTGGAGAGGCGATGTCGCTCCTGAAGGACGTCGCCGTCGAGGTCTGGGAGAGGATCAAGATGGGCGCGGCTGCGGCGGGCGCCGCCGCCACGGCGATGTTCTTCGACCTGAAGGCGGATGCCGCATCGGGCATGCAGAGCGCCATCGAGAGCGTGGTCGGTTTCGGCAACACCGCCGCGAACACGTTCGAGGGCGCCTACGAGGCGATCAAGGCGATCTGGGGCCTGCTGCCCGCCGCCATCGGCGATCTTGCATTCCAGGCGGCCAACAGCTTGGTCGATGGCGTCGAGGCGATGCTGAACGGCGTGGTCTCGCGCATCAACGGCTTCATCGGCGGGATCAACCAGGGGCTCGAAGCGCTCGGGTCGGAGCGGCGCATCTCGCTGGTGCCCGACCTCGACCTCGGCGAGATCGAGAACCGCTTCGAGGGGGCAGCCAGTGCCGCCACGACTGCGGCGCAGGCGGCGTTCGACCGGGCCTTCGAGGACAACCCGCTGACCGCGCCCGATCTCGGCCTGACCGAGGCGGCAAACCGGGCGCTCGAATCCGCGAACCTCTATCGTGGCGCGGCGCGCGATCTGGCCGAACGGGCACGTGCGCCCCTCGAAAGCTGGCAGGCGCTGCACGATGCCGTGCGCGGTACCGACGAGGCCAGTGCCGATGCGCTGACCGAGGCCACTGGCGCGGCCGAACGGCTGGAGACGGCGCTCGGCGATGCCGGGCGGGCCGCCACGGGTGCGGGTGCGGCTGCCGGGGCTGCTGCTGCGGCAGCAGAGCCCGTGACTGAAGCTGCCGTCACCGGTTGGCAGGCCGTCACCGCCGCGCTGTCGGATTACGCCAGCAAGGCTCGCGACATCGGTGGCGACATCGGCCAGAGCCTCGTCGGCGCCTTCCAGTCGGCGGAGAACGCGGTCGGTGAGTTCGTGAAGACCGGCAAGCTGAACTTCCGCGATCTCGTCACCTCGCTGCTCGCCGATCTCGCCCAGCTGGCCGCGCGGCGTTTCATCCTCGGACCCATCGCGAATGCGCTCTCCGGCGTGTTCTCCGGCGCAGGTGGGATCTTTGCCAACGTCCTGCATGCGGGCGGGATGGTCGGATCGGCTGGGCCGTCGCGCATGGTCCCGGCCATGGCCTTCGCCGCCGCGCCCCGGATGCACTCCGGCGGCATGGCCGGCCTCCGCCATGACGAGGTGCCCGCGATCCTGCAGCGGGGCGAGCGGGTGCTGTCACGGCGGGAGGCACAGAGCTACGGCGCGGGCGGCGGGGTGAACGTCACCATCATGGCCCGCGACGCCGAAAGCTTCCGGCAATCGAGGACACAGGTCGCGGCCGACATCGCCCGCGCCGTGTCGCTCGGGCGAAGGGGGATGTGATGGCGTTTCATGAGGTCCGGTTTCCCGACAACATCAGTCGCGGAGCGCGGGGCGGGCCGGAGCGGCGCACCCAGATCATCGAACTCGCCTCCGGGGACGAGGAGCGGAACGCCAGCTGGGCCAACTCGCGCCGCCGCTACGACGTCGCCTATGGCATCCGCCGCGCCGACGATCTCGCCGCCGTCGTTGCCTTCTTCGAGGCGCGGAACGGGCGGCTCCATGGCTTCCGGTTCAAGGACTGGGGCGACCACAAGTCCTGCCTGCCCTCGGGCACGCCGTCGCCGACCGACCAGCCGATCGGCATCGGCGACAGTGCAATGACCGCCTTCCAGCTGGTCAAGCGCTACGCCTCAGGCGCGCAATCCTGGACGCGCGCCATCGCCAAGCCGGTGGCGGGCACCGTGCGCATCGCGCTGTCGGGCGTCGAGCAGCCCTCCGGCTGGTCGGTCGATGCCACGACCGGCGTCGTCAGCTTTGGCGCCGCGCCAGGCTCCGGCGTCTCCATCACTGCGGGCTTCGAGTTCGACGTGCCGGTCCGCTTCGACACCGACGTGCTCGACGTGACGCTCGACCTCGAGCGGCTCGGCTCGATCACCTCCATTCCGCTGTTGGAACTGCGCCGATGAACGACGAATCCCGCTTTATTGCTGCGGTTCTGAAAGAACTCGCTACGTCCACGGCGGTGATCCTCGCCGCTTGGGGCGCTCTCGGCGGCGCCACGAACGCACTGACCACGAAGATGCGGCTGCGCGATGCGCTGCGGCACATCCTGCTCGGCGGGCTGATCGCGGCCGGGATGGGCAGCCTCTCCATGGCCGTGATCACCGCCTGGCTGGGGCTGTCGCCCGAGACGATCCCCGCGGGCGGGGCGGCAGGATCGGCGGCCTATCTCGTCGGCGTCTTCGGCCCGGCCTTCATCGAGATGCTGCTCGCCCGCCTGCGCCGCGTCAACGAAAGCGCTGGCGATGAATGAACTTCTCCGCCTCGCGCGCTCCTTCCGCTGCGACCCCGCCGACCCCCGGCAGGCCTTCGCCCATCGCCTGCGCATCGGCCTCGTCGTTGCGGCACTGATCCTGATCCTCTCGCTTTTCCGGTAATCCCATGCACATGACCGACCGGGGCCTGCTGGCCCTCGTCCGGCACGAAGGCATCGTGCCCGGACCCTATCTCGATGTGAAACAGGTCTGGACCTTCGGCATCGGCCACACGGCCGCGGCCGGGTCGCCCGATCCGGCCACCATGCCGCGCGGCATGCCAGGTGACCTAGATGCCGGGATCCGCGATGCGTTCCGGGTGTTCCGGGCCGATCTCGGGCGCTACGAGGCGGCCGTCCTGCGCGCCGTGAAGGTGCCGCTCAAGCCGCACGAGTTCGATGCGCTGGTCAGCTTTCACTACAACACCGGGGGTATCGCGAAGGCCGCGCTGACCCGGCACCTCAATGCCGGCAATCGCGTTGCCGCCGCCGGCGCGTTTCTGAACTGGCGGCGACCAGCCTCCATCATCCCCCGCCGGGAGGCCGAGCGCGACCTGTTCCGCCATGGTCGCTATCCCGGCGGCACGATCCCGGTCTGGTCCGTGGATCGCACGGGCCGCGTGGACTTCTCGCGGCCGGTCCGTCGCCTGACCGAAGACGAGGCTCTGGCGCTGCTGCGGCCGTCGCCGCTGCCGAGGCCGCCGGTCCTCGATCCTGCTCCCGACGCCCCCACCGGCTGGCTCGCCCGGCTGGCCGCCTTCTTCTCCACCCTGATCCAGAGGGCCTGACCCATGCGCTACGTTCGCCCCAACTCGCTCACCTGGTGGGCGGGACTGCTCGCCATGCTTACCGGCATCGCGTCTCTTTCGCTGCCCGCCATAGGTTCGCTCGGCGAACTGTCCCGTCTCGTCGCGCTGCTTGCCGGCTCGGGCGATGCCTCGCCGGCCGGGCTGATGTTCCTCGGGCTGGGCCTGATCGGCCTGCGCGACCGGATCGAGCGCGGGTTCCGTGGCGATGCTTGAGTTCATCGCCGGTCTGGTCGTGGGCGGCTGTCTCGGGGTCTTCGTCGTCGCCCTCTGCGTCGCCGCCGCGCACGGGGAGCGGGACGGTGGCTGAGTTCCTGATCTGGCTGGTCGCGGCTCTGGGCGCGGTCGGAGGTGTCGTCCTCGGCCGCGTCTGGGGGCGTGCGGAAGGGGAACGCGCGGGCAAACGGGAGGCGGAACGCGATGCGATCGAAGACAAGAACAACCGCGTCGAGCGCGGGCGGGATGCGGTTCGCAATGGCCGCGGCGCTGGCGATCCTGCTGACCGGCTGCGCCGCAACGACGGGCGCTGGTGATGCGGGCTGCGCGTCCTACGCCGAGGCTCGGCTAGGCCGACCTGCTGCCGAGACCGTCGCGGAGGTTCCGCCGGACTGGGCGGACTGGATCGCCGATCTCGACGACCGCATGACGGGAACCTGCCGATGAAATCCCTCTCGCCCAACCTTCAGGCGCATCTCGACGAGGGCACGACGACGCTCGCCTGGTGCTGGCGGATCACGCGGGCCGATGGCGTCACCTTCGGTTTCACTGATCACGACCGGACGCTGGGCTTCGACGGCACCGCCTTCGAGCCCGAGAGCGGGCTGATCGCCTCAGAGGTCCGTTCTGGTTCGGACCTGTCGGTTGATGCGCAGGATGCCGAGGGCGTGCTGACCTCGGACCGCATCACCGAGATCGACATCCTCGATGGGCGCTGGGACAACGCCGAGGTGGAAGTCTGGCGGGTGAATTGGGCCGACACCAGCCAGCGGGTGCTGATGCGTCGCGGCGCCATCGGCCAGATCCGGCGCGGGCGGCTGGCCTTCGTGGCAGAGGTCCGCTCGCTCGCGCATGTGCTGGGCCAAACGGTCGGGCGGACCTTCCAGGCGACCTGCGATGCCGCGCTCGGCGATGCACGCTGCGGCGTCGATCTGGAGAATCCTGTTTACAAGGGCGCGGGCGCCGTCATCGATCTCCTGCGCGACCGGGCTTTCACTGCCTCGGGGCTCGGCGGCTTCGCTTCGGGCTGGTTCACCTTCGGCACGCTGGAATGGACCAGCGGAGCGAACGCCGGACGACGCACCGAGGTTTTGGGCCATGGCGTCACGGACGGCATCGCCGTGCTGACCCTGCTCGAGGCGCCGGTGCGTGCCATCGCCGAGAGCGACGCCTTCACCATCCGCGCGGGCTGCGACAAACGGATGGAGACCTGCGGGGCGAAGTTCGCGAACACAGCCAACTTCCGCGGCTTCCCGCACATCCCCGGCCAGGACGCCGTTCTCCGCTACGCCACGAAGGATGGCGGGCACGAGGGGTCAGTGTTGTGATCTCCGCTGATCCCCAGCGCGTCGTCGCGTCGTCGCGCTCCTGGCTCGGCACGCCGTACCACGACCAGGCCAGCCTGCGCTGTGTCGGCTGCGACTGCCTCGGGCTGGCGCGGGGCGTCTGGCGCGAGGTTGTCGGCCCCGAGCCGTTCCCGATCCCGCCCTACAGCCGCGACTGGGGCGAGACCGGACCGCGCGAAGTGCTGGCCGAGGGCGCACGACGCATGATGATCGAGGTGGAAACGATAGCTGTTGGTCCCGGCGCGCTGGTGCTCTTCCGCATGAAGCCCCGCGCCATCGCCAAGCATCTCGGGATCGTCACCGGGCCTGACAGCTTCCTCCACGCCTATGAGCGGCTCGGCGTGATCGAGGAACCGCTCACCCCATCCTGGCGGCGGCGCATCGCCTTCGCCTTCCTGTTCCCGCAACGCTGAGACCCAGACATGGCCACCCTCGTTCTCGGCGCGGCCGGCGCCGCCATTGGCGGCAGCATCGGCGGCGCAATCCTCGGCGTCAGCGCGGCGACCATCGGCGGGTTCATCGGCTCGAGCCTCGGCTCGGTGGTCGACAGCTGGATCGTCTCGTCGCTGGCGCCGACGCAGCGCATCGAGGGCGCGCGGCTCGACACGCTGCGCATCACCTCGGCCACCGAAGGCGCCGTGATCCCGCGTGTCTACGGCCGTATGCGCATGGGCGGCAACATCATCTGGGCGACCGATTTCCGCGAGGAGACGAAGACCACCACGCAGGGCGGCGGCAAGGGCGGCGGAGGCGGCAAGGTCAAAACCACCGAGTATCTCTACTATGCCAGTTTCGCCGTGGCGCTCTGCGAGGGCCCGATCACCGGGATCGGGCGCATCTGGGCCGACGGCAAGCCGATGGACCTCTCCGGCGTCACCTGGCGCTGGTATCCGGGCGACGAGACGCAGACCGCCGATCCGTTAATCGCCGCGAAGATGGGCGCTGCCAACACCCCCGCCTATCGCGGCACCGCCTATGTGGTCTTCGAGGAACTGGCGCTTTCCACCTATGGCAACCGGCTGCCGCAGCTGTCGTTCGAGGTGTTCCGGCCTCTGGCCGATCCAGACACGGCCGAGGGGCTGACCCGCGCCGTCACCATGATCCCGGCTTCGGGCGAGTTCACCTATGCCACGCAGGCCATCCGCAAGACCGATGGCGGCGCGACGGTACCCGAGAACCTGAACACGCTGGCCGACTCCACCGACATGGTGGAGGCGCTCGACCGGCTGCAGGCGATGGCGCCTGCGGTCGAGAGCGTGAGCCTCGTCGTCGCCTGGTTCGGCGACGATCTGCGCGCGGGATCGTGCAAGGTGCGACCGGGCGTCGAGGTCTCGGCCAAGTCGACCACGCCTGCCAGCTGGTCGGTGAACGGCGTCAGCCGCGCCAATGCCTTCCTCGTCAGCCGCGACGACCAGGACCGCCCGGTCTATGGCGGCACGCCGTCCGACTTCGCGGTAGTGCAGGCGATCCAGGAGATGAAGGCCCGCGGGCTGCGCGTCACCTTCTATCCGTTCATCCTGATGGACGTGCCGCCCGGCAACAGCCTGCCGAACCCGTATTCCGACAACGCCGCCGAGACCGGCCAGCCGGTCTTTCCATGGCGGGGGCGGATCACCTGTACTCCTGCGGCGGGGTTCGCCGGGACCGTGGACAAGACCGCCACGGCCGCCAATCAGGTTTCGGCGCTGTTTGGCGCGGCCACGCCTGCCAGCTTCAGCGTCTCGGGCGAGAGCGTCAGCTGGACCGGGCCGTCCGGCGACTGGGGCCTGCGGCGCATGGTGCTGCACTACGCCCATCTCTGCGCGGCGGCGGGCGGGGTCGATGCTTTCCTGATCGGGACCGAGATGCCGGGGCTGACGACCGTCCGCTCGGGTGCGTCCACCTATCCGGCGGTGCAGACCTATCGGGACCTGCTCGCTGATGTGCGCTCGATCCTCGGCTCCGGGACCAAGATCGGCTACGCCGCCGACTGGTCGGAGTATTTCGGGCATCAGCCGGGCGACGGCAGCGGTGACGTGTTCTTCCACCTTGATCCGCTCTGGGCCGATCCGGAGATCGATTTCATCGGTGTCGACAACTACATGCCGCTGTCGGACTGGCGGGACGGGTTCGAGCATCTCGACGCGGCCGAGGGCTGGCCCGCGATCTACGACCGCGCCTACCTGCAGGGGAACATCGCGGGCGGCGAAGGCTTCGACTGGTTCTATGCCAGCGCCGCCGACCGAACTGCGCAGGTGCGGACCACCATCAAGGACGGCGCCGCCAGCAAGCCGTGGGTCTTTAGATACAAGGATCTGCGCGCCTGGTGGTCGAACGCCCACTACAACCGCCCGGGCGGGGTGGAGAGCGGCACGCCGACGGCATGGGCGCCGCAGTCGAAGCCGATCTGGTTCACCGAGCTCGGCTGTCCGGCCATCGACCGCGGCACCAACCAGCCCAACGTCTTCTTCGATCCGAAATCGTCGGAGAGCTTCACCCCACATTTCTCGCGGGGCTGGCGGGACGACGCGATCCAGCGCTCCTACCTGGAGGCGACGTATCTCTGGTGGGCCGAGGGCGCGAACAACCCGGTCTCCTCGGTCTATGGCGGTCGCATGGTGCATGTGCCGGAATGCGCCGCCTGGACCTGGGACGCGCGGCCCTATCCCTTCTTTCCCGCGCTGACCGACGTCTGGACGGACGGGGCGAACTGGCGGCTCGGGCACTGGCTGACCGGGCGCCTCGGGGCGGTGTCGCTGGCGGCGCTCGTCCGGCACCTCTGCCTGCGCGCCGGACTGCCCGAGACCTTGATCGACGTCTCTGGCCTCTGGGGCGCGGTCGAGGGCTACGCCATCACGGCGCTGGAAAGTCCGCGCGCGTCGATCACCACGCTGTCGCGGCATTTCGGCTTCGACGCGGTGGAGACCGAGGGCGTGATCCGCTTCGTCATGCGTGGCCGGACCTCGGTCGTCACCCTCGCGCCCGGCGACCTGGTCGCCCCTCGCGAGGGCGATGTGCTGGAACTGACGCGCGGCCAGGAGACGGAACTGCCGCAGGCGCTGAAGTGGCAGGTCGCCCGCGCCGACGAGGATTACGACGCGGCCCTCGTCGAGGCGCGGCGCATCACCGTGGACACGACGCGTATCGCGTCCGAGAGCTTTCCGATGGCTGTGCCGCCCGAGGAGGCTGAGCGCCGCTGCCGCCGCGCGTTGATGGAGGCGTGGGTGGGGCGCGAGACGGCGGCGTTCCGTCTGCCGCCCTCGCGCCTGGCGCTCGATCCCGCCGACGCGATCCGGCTGGAGCATGACGTGCGGCTGGTCGATCTGCGGCTCGTCTCCATCGCGGATGCCGACGCGCGCGGGGTCGAGGCCGTTCGCCAGGACCGCGCGACCTACGACCTGCCGCCCGGCGATCCCCGCGCGGCGTCGCTGACGCGGGCGGTCGTGTTCGGCGCGCCGGATGCGCTGCTGATGGACCTCCCACAACTTTCCGAGGACCAGCCCGCGCATCGACCGTTTGTGGCGGCGCACGCAGTTCCCTGGCCGGGCGAGATGGCGGTGTTCCGCAGCCCCTCGACCGATGGCTTCGAGTTGCTGACCACGTTCGGCAGTCGCGCCCGGATCGGGGTGCTGGTCTCGGACCTCTACGCGGGCCCCACGTCGCGCTTCGATCTCGGGAATGCGCTGGTGATCGATCTGCTCACCGGCACGCTGGAGAGCGCCACCGACCTGACCCTGTACGGCGGTGCAAACGCTCTGGCCATCGAGAGCGCGCCCGGCGTGTGGGAGATCGTTCAGGCGGGCGCGGCGGAACTGCTGGCGCCCGGCCGCTATCGCCTGACCCGGCTCCTGCGCGGGCAGCGCGGCACCGAGGGCGCCATGGGCAACCCGGCGCCCGCTGGCGCCCGCGTAGTCGTGCTGGACACGGCGCTGGCGTCCCTGCCGATCGCCGAGGCCGATCTCGGCATCCCGTGGAACTGGCGCATTGGCCCCGCGAGCCGCCCGGTCAGCGACGAGACCTACGTGGGGCAGACCTTCACGCCTGAGGGCGTCGGGCTGCGGCCGTTCTCGGCCGCCCATGTCGAGCAGCCGTGGCGTAGGCCTCGCACGCCCGGCGATCTGACGATCCGCTGGACGCGCCGGTCCCGCGCGCTGGCGGCCGACAGCTGGGGCGGGCTCGAGGTGCCGCTGGCCGAGGAACTGGAAGCCTACGAGGTGGAGATCCTCGACGGTCCTACTGTGAAGCGGGTGCTGAGCACGACCGCCACCAGCGCGCTCTACACCGCCGCCCAGCAGATCGCCGACTGGGGCGGGCCGCTCGGTCCCGGCGACACGCTCGACATCCGCATCTTCCAGCTCTCCGCCCTTGTCGGGCGGGGCGTGCCCAAGACCATCACGCTGGTACTCTGAAGGCCATCCCATGTCCGACGCCACGACCCATCTCCTGCTGCCCTACATCCTGGCGGCGCAGGCCCAGAAGCACGTCACCCACAACGAGGCGCTGCGGATCCTCGACGGTCTCGTCCATCTCTCGGTGCTCGACCGGGATCTGGCAGCACCCCCAGCGAGCCCCGCCGATGGCGACCGCTACATCGTCGCCTCGGGCGCGAAGGGTGACTGGGCGGGCTGGGACCTGAACGTCGCGCTCTGGACCGACGGCGCCTGGCTGCGCCTGCCACCGCGCACCGGCTGGCGGGCGTGGGTCGAGGACGAGGGCCTGCTGATGGTCTACGACGGGTCTGGCTGGGTCGGCACCACGCCCGCGGCGCTGCAGAATATGGCGCTGCTCGGGCTCGGCACCACAGCGGATGCGTCGAACCCGTTCTCGGCCAAGCTGAACGCCGCGCTCTGGACCGCGAGGACCGTGGCCGAGGGCGGGACCGGCGATCTGTTCTACACCATGAACAAGGAGGCTGCGGGCGACGACCTCGGCCTCACGCTTCAGACCGGCTTCGTGACCAAGGCACTGGTCGGCCTGTTCGGCTCCGACCGCTTCCGCCTCGCGGTCTCGGCCGACGGCAGCACCTTCTTCGACGGGCTCAGCGTCGACAACGCCACCGGCGTCGTCGACCAGCCCCGGCTGCCGCGCTTCAAGGCCTACACGAACTACGACAACTACGTCGGCGTCGGGACCTGGACAAAGATCGGCCTCAACAACACCGACACCAACGATCAGGGCGCGTTCGACGCCGCGAACAACCATTTCGTGGCCCCGGTTGACGGCACCTACCTCTTCGGCGCGACGCTCCTCTACAAGATCAACGCCAGCGCGACGGCGCGCATGAGCGGGCGGCTCGTCCTCAATGGCACAACCGAAATCCGCGGCTCCCTCGGCGAAATCTCCGCCACCCACGTCTCGCTCGCCACCGCCATCTGGCTGCAGACCATGGTGCCGCTCACCGCGGGCGATACCGTCGAGCTGCAGGGGTATTTCCGGGTTGCGGACGGCTACTTCGCCGCCGATCACACGTCCTTCTGGGGCTGCAAGGTCGGCTAAATTCTCGCCACGCTGACGGTACCGTTCCCCGGGCAGTCGCAACCTTCAGAATTGGCCTGACGCATCGCCCGCCGCATCCTGGTTTGCCTCCCAATCCGCGTAATTGCGTCCGTCTGGGAGCTTCCAGAGGATCCGGCCATTGGCGCTCGCACCAATGACGGCCGCGGCAGCGGCAGAGGCAGACGTGAAGCTGTAGGCGCTTGTGAAGACAAGAAAATCGCCTTCCTCGCGGAGGACGCCCTTCTCGACAAGGGTGTTCCGGAGCGTGACCGTACCTCTAGGTATCGTTCGCGTCGTCCGGACCCTTGCCCTCGAACCTGCTGTGACGACGAAATCCCCGGAGGGCCCGATCTCCATCTCTGCCGCGAAGCCGTCGCCTCGGAAGAAGAACCGAGGGCTTTCATGGAAGTCAGCCTTTGGCAGTTCTCGTCCTGCGATCTGCTCCGGCGCACGACCGCGGACTTCTCGGAAGAGATCCCAACCGAGGGCTCCAACCAGTGTTTTCGTCTGATCCACGAACTCGTCCATTGCTGCGCGGTCGGGGAGCGGTAGCTTGCCCGCGTCGTCGGACGGCGTGCGCGTGTTGGGCAGGGTCCAGCGAGGATTGCTAACGACGCCTCGGATCAGGCAGGCTTCGACATAACGCGCGTGGCTCTTGGTCAGGTTCTCGTCCTTGCTGATCAGCACGACCGTGTCGGTCCAGAAGCCTTTAGCATCGCGCCCCGCCTCATTCGAGTTGTGATACGATAGTCGCGCCCCGACACCTTCAGACTCGCCGATATATGCAAGCTGCCGGTCCTGCGCTTCTTCATCGGCCCCAATGAGGATGTACACGCCTGGCCGTTCGATCTCGGGGAAAGCCTCTCGAACCCGACGAAGCTGGTTGCGCCGGAAGGCAATCGCCTGGATCGTCGACATCGAGATTTGCGCCACCCGGATGCCATTCGGGTCGCCGTCGAGCAGAAAAATATTAATCGAGCGTGGTTTCAAGTCATTGCTTCTCAAATGGCAATTTCGGGGCTGGGCTTATGTCCATCCGTTCCTCATGAGCTGAGCGAAGTCTCGACGTGAAAGAACCTCTGTGCATTCCCGCCAGTCACGATCGGACGGCTCCGCGGTAGCATTGTAGCGAAGATCAAACCCTGTCGCTTCACGTTGCGCATTGATGTATTCGTCCATTTTTTCGCCAAGCGTCTCAATATCTTCTATCCACTCATCTTTAATTGTGTCTGGCAGCGAGCCGAATAGGTCAAAACGATCTCGCATGCGCTCAGAGAGCCTTTCGTACACCTTCTCATCAACAGTTTGCTCGTTTACTAGATTGAGCATATCGACCTTTTCTCTGGCTTGGCCGAACCGCTTAATCCTCCCAATCCTCTGCTCCAACCGTGTTGGATTCCACGGAAGATCAATATTGATCAGAGTACCGAGGGTTTGCAGGTTCAATCCTTCACACGCAGCGTCTGTCGCAACCATGATTTTTATCTCGTGCTCGGCGACCATTTTCTTGAACGTCTCGCGCTCAATGCTGACACTGTCGCCCTTCTGGTAAAGACGACTCCGGGATGCGCCTGCATAAAGTCCTATCGCCAAGTCCGGATAGAGAGCCGCCAAAGAATCAGCAATCCACTTTGCGGTGTCGTAGTATTGACTAAATATTATGGCCCCGTGATCTCGCCACTTTTCCTTATCAAGAAAGTGAATCGTGGCTTGGAGTTTGGGATCTCCATCGATTTTCTCTAGGCGAGAAATCAGGCGCTCCAGGGCCAATTTCTCATCGGAGCCCTCCGCAGTCAGCTCGATGACCTGATCTTCGGTTTCTTCCTCGACAGTTCGGCCGGCCAAAAGCGTTCGAGCGGTGTTCAGGCCAGCTGCAATGCTCGAGCAAATCCGCTGCTCCATGAGATTCTTCATGAAGCCGCTTCCCTTCCCGCGCTTCGAGAGTGCCTTGCCGAATGCTCTGGCCTCTCGATACGCTTCCCGGAAATCATCATTGGTTCGAAGCGCTTTACCTTCGAACAAGGCGTCGAAACGCTGTGTGTCGCGGATGTATCTGCGGTCCGGATGCAGATCGACCCCAATCCTCGGCAGCAATCCTGAGGCTTCGAGGTCGGCGCGTTTTCGAAGGACAATGTGTCGGATAAAGGGGTTCTCTCGCTGGAAGAATGTCGCGCCCGATATCTTCCGCTCAAGGTCCTCTTCGAGAATTTCTCGGGTGTCATCGCTCAGTTGCGTGATAGGTACCGAGGTATCTGTCTGTCTTTCGTTGAGACCGAGATCTTGGCGGATGGCGCTGAAGAGCCGCCGGGCTCTTGGTTCATCCGTGGAATTTACAGCGGGCAGAGGTGAGCGTAGCAGCTCCCATCCGAAGTCTGGGCCTTCTACGTTGGTCTGACCGGAGATCAGTGGCAGGACCTCATCCGGCTGGTGCCATCTCGAATACTCGTTACCGAGCACGAAGCGTCCCTTGCCTCTGTGGAGGATGCGCATGAGGTCCCACAGATCCTCCGACCGCGTCTGGATCGGAGTTGCGGTGCCGAGCAATACATGGTCGCTGCGTTCTGCAACTGCGGTGGCGAAAGCGAGGAGCTCATTCGGGGTGCCAGCGTCACGACCGAAGCCTTGTCGACTTCGCGCCTTGTGCGCTTCGTCGAGGATCACGAGCGCGAAGCGCAGACCTAGAAGGTGCTGTTTTTCGAGGCTGTCGCGCATCATGAGACCTGTGGACACGATGCCGATCCGCAATGGGCAGCGCGCGATCTGTTCTCGCCCTGCGGGCGAGATCACCCGATCATCGTGATCGAGCCAGACTTTCTTCTGCGTCTCCCATCGCGCGCAAGGGATCCCTAGCTTGTCGATCATCTCGGTCTGCCACTGCTCGCAGAGCGTGGCAGGTGCGAAGATCACGACAGGCCTTTGCCCCCCGCTATCCTTGTCCTGGAGCAGGCAAAGGGCGAGCGCCGCAGTCCCCAGCGAGAGCGTCTTTCCAAGACCGACTTCATCGGCGAGCAGAAGCCGGACGATGCCGTGGTTGGAGTAGTGGCGGAGGCACTCAGTCAAGAAGCCTTGCTGCCACGGCTGCAGAGAAAAGCCCTCTCGATAGAGCGGCGACTCGATGAGGGCTGCCGGGGCGATATCTTCTGGGTCATCAAGTTCCTCGAACAGAACTTCACGGCGATAGCCGCGCCGATGCACCTCGCGGATCACTGCGCGCGGCAATTCCTTTGCCGCTCTCCAGAGGAAGTCGAACTCTTCCTCGATCCAGGCAACGCCCTCGGGGGACGAGTCCTCCCACAGGATTTCATAGTGACGCTGCCAGCCGCTGCTGGTCTCATTCATGGACCCGATGAAGCCCAGCTTTCTGCCATCAGCGCACTCAATCACGCCGGCCTTGCCATGCAGGAATCCACAGACGTTGTCGGGGGCGACCCGAACCGCCTGGCCGTGCTTCTGCAGAAACGCGTCGAGCCGACGATACCGCTCGCGGTTCAGAAGCGCCTCCGCTTCCAGCGCACGTTCGTTCCACCGCCCGATCATCTTGGCTTCGCGCAGCTTTGCCACCTTCAGATCGTCGGGGTGAATGTCGACGTTGCAGACGATTTTCACCTCGGGGATGTGATCCAGCAACTCACCTGCCACCTCGAAGAGCGAACTGGTGAAGTAGCCGGCGATCCGCTTGTAGCTGCGGGCGCCCTTGAGATGCTCGAGCAGGATCGTCTGATCGAGACGATGGGTCCGTGAGGAGAACCGACGTATGGTCATGTCGCGGGTCCCTCCCTGAGCGCGTTACTGGCTGAACGCGCGGAGGTTCTTGAGACGACCGCCGAGGACTTCGGCGGCATCGCGCACCTCTTTTTCGGGGGCTTTCCGCTCGATGAACGAGAGCATGTCGATCAGCTGCCGGCGGATTTCGAGGAAGTCCGGCAGGTCTTCCTGGATCTGGCCCACGACGACCGTCGGTTCCGTTTCCGCCAGAAGCTGCTGCAGCCCAATGATCAGTCGGCCGAGCCAGGTCGGTCCGATCTCTGTGCTGTCCGTCAGGTCGCGGGAGGCGAACTCGGTCACGCGCTTGAGGCGTGCGCTGTTGGCGGCCATGTTGCCCATCACCTTGGCATAGTCGGCAACCCGAAACGCTTTTGCGAAATTCTGGTAGTTGTCGAGCTTGCTGGCGCCCGTCGTCTCCATGTCCATCATGCGGAAGTAGAACCGCTGGATGCCGGTCAGGCGGGACCACGTCTCAGCCTCGAGGCCTTCGGGTACGAGAAGGCTGTTGGCCGCTTCTGCAGCTTGCTGGACGATCTCGTCGACGACGGTCTCCTCGCCACGCTGACGGGGGCGCAGCGCGAAGCTTGTCACGTCGTCTCCGCCAATATGGGTGTAGGCGGTCAACACCTTCAGCGCGGCGGCATATCCCGCCATCTGCAGGTCGGAGTCGTTGAAGACCGGCTCGCCGAGCTTGTCCTTCACCTCGTCATTGAGGTGCATCATGCTCTCGATCTGTCGTTCCACCTCGGTGCGGACGGCGGGCAGGATGCGCTGTTTGAAGCCAGAGCGTTCCCCGGCCGGTCGCTTGCGCAGCATCAGGATGACCGTGCCCTGGACGTAGCCGCCCTTTTTCAGCTCAGAGGTCGTTTCAGTGGCAATGTACCAGGCCGCCACAACCTGGAGCCCTGCAGCCCAGAAGATCCCGACCATGTCAGACCACACGCCGGTGTCCTGATGCGTGAACATCACGCACTGCATGCCGTTGTCCGGCATGTGCTCGGCCATGGCGCGATAGGCGTCGACCATGCCCCGCCTGAAATCGTCGCCCGATCCCTTGATCGCGAGCGCTCGCCGCGAGTCCCATGTCCAGTCGCGAAACTCCTCTGGCGGGTTCCGCCGCAGCCAGGCGATGAAGAACTCAGTGATCTCGTGATAGTTCACTGCGTCCGCATAGGGAGGGTCGGTCACCCAGAAGTCGCAGACGCGCGCCGGCTGATCGGCAGGAGCGGATATCACTTCCCGCTCGACGTCCGGAAGCGCTTCTTCGGCCATGCGGAATGATCCAGCACCATAGCCGGACCAAGAGCGTGTAGCGTAGTTGTAGAACGTGTTGAGCGCTTGATTGGAGAATACGCCTTTTGGCCCTCCCAGGCCGCCACCTTGTGACGTCGCCCAACGACACAAGCGTGAATTGAAGTCCGCCATCTTCGCGACGTTCAACCATCCAAGCGGAGCGCCCGGCGACTCCCGCCATGCCTTCAAGGCCAGCGCTTGCAGCAACAGCTGGCGGGGATTGAATAGATGATGCCAGTGCGTCCAGCCGCGTGTCCGGATCGGTTCATCGGTCTTCGCTCCCGGTTCGATCAGCATGTCAGGCGTTAATCCTTCAGCCTGCCAAGCCGCCAGATTTTCGGCGACGATCCTCTCGACCTTGCGCTCACGTTCCAGATCTGCATCGGTCACCGCACGGAAGTACGTGATCTGCCGGGGCTTGTAGATCGAGTTCTTCGTGATCCACTGAATGGCGTAGAGCCGCTCCTGGAAGATGTCGTCTCCGCGCGGAACGAAGTCCAGCTTCTCCCAGCGACGCAGCCTATTGAGGGTCGCCCCATCCGGCCCGCGATAGTCCCCGCGCAGGGTCTTCACCGGCGTCCGATAGGTTCTACCGTCGAGTTCATAGACGAGGGAGCCATCGTCGATGGTGCCCTTTTCTGCGCCCTTTAGCTCCTTCGCCGAGACGTTGCTCACCACCTCGATCTCGAAGCGCTTGTTCGCATGATCAGGCTTGAGCCGCGCAATCGCGCCGAGTTTCGGTGAGACGACCCGGCTTGGGAGCATCGGAACCATCCAGCCCGTTTCGGGGCATCGGGTTTCAAGGCAATAGAGGTATGCCTTGCCGCGATTACCCTTTTCGTCGTGCTCGACGCCGAGCCTGATCAGCTCCTTGTCGACCTGCTCGGTTACCGTCTTCTGAGCGTCTTCAAGCATGGTGCGATGCTTCTTTGGAGCACCGATGATGTTCATCGCGCCCCAGGTCAGCATGCAGGCTATGGGGTTGAGGTCGGCGGCATATGCATCGCATCCCATGCGCGCAGCCTCGAACGGGATGGACCCGCCGCCGGAGAATGTATCGCCAACGCGCGGTCGATGTCCGAAGCGCAAGATGCCCATTTGCTCGACGAGTTCGGGCAAGGAGCGCGCCTTGACGCCCCATTGGGCGTAGTGGTCGTTCACTGCGGGCCAGACTGGGGCATAGAGCCAAGCCTGTTCAACTTCTTCAGGCCGCTTGCAGAAGCTGGCTTTCTCTTCGTACGTCGAGAATGTTCCTAGCGCCCGCTCTATGAGCTGAAGCTTGGCCTCGTCCGAAGTGTCCCGATCCCAACGCAGGGAGATGCCTTCCTCGTCTGCGTCGAACGGGCACTCAAGGTTCAGAAGGCGGTCATCGGCTTCGAGGTCGTCGCGCCCCGTGAAGGTGAAATAGTCCCACGGGTTCGAAAGCGAAATCCGCGAAGCGATATGCTTCGGCTTGAGATCGTTTTGAACAAAAGCACGTCGTGCGAGTCCATGGTCGTCGAAAGCCATCAATTTCTCGAAGATCTCGAGGTCCTTCTCGCTGTCGCCGGTCTGCGGCAGGAGCGAGCCAAGGACGATGGCGCGCACAAGGATGAGTGGCTTGCGTCCCTTCCAATAAGAACCGAGCCCTGTCAGCGTCTGAGCCGCGACCGCCTTGCGCTCGGACTGCGCTTCGAATGACACTTTCTGCGCGGGGAAGACCGCCTGGATGAGGGCCGGCGCATCCTTGAGGGAAACGGGAGTAATCTCGTTCATTCAGATCTCGTCGTCAAAAAGGTCGAGGGTCGGCCGGTCGCTGGCCTTCCCAATTTGTCTTCTGGCGCGGGGCTGCATCAAATCGCTTTGTGCGACATCTCCAAGCGCGTGTCGAAGGGCGAGCCGCCAGCCGCGGCCGGCGTCCTTTACCGTTCCGGTGGCCATCGCCGTCATGCTGAAGAGCCACCACCGTTCCTCCGGGCGAAGCGCCAACCAGTTGCGGACCGAGACGGGGATCTTGTCCATCTCCATGTCCTCGACGGCCCAGGCGAGAACGCAGAGTTCCTTGCCGAGCAACCGGTCGACGGGGTTCTCCCCGACCTTCCAGGCGGATGTCTTCAGTTCATGGGCCTTCAGCCGCGCGTTGAAGGCGCGCTGGACCTCGCTGCGGATCGCGGTCCAGCGTGGGCGGTCCAGAACGACCCGATCCATCACCGCGAACTCGTCGCTACTGGCCTGCAGTCCGAGGTATTCGCTGATCTGGACCTTTCCAGAGTTGGCCGGAGGGATCCTGACCTTGAAGTGGTGAGGGTCCGACGTTGCAGGCACGCCGAACCCGAGCGTCGGCTTGGCCTCGCGGCCGTCACCAGCGTCCAGGTTCGTCTTCTTGCCTGCCGTCTGCCCTCTGGGCATTCTCTACGCCTCCTGCACCAGGTCGCCGGGTTTCAGATCCAGCCCCGCGATCTTCGCGAACTCCTTCACGGCAAAGCCGTTCTCGAACTCCACGCCGTCGCTGATTGTGATTGCGACCGGTGCCTGATCCTCCTTCAAGACCGCACGCAGACTGTTGACCACGCCCTCGATCATGCCGGCGGTGACGGCGCGCTCCTGGAAGCGCACGGTTACGGTGTTTTCGCCTTCGCCGATCTCGATGCGAACGCCCCTGAAGAGCGTGTTGTCGTTGTCCTTGAACTTGTTGATGACGCCGTAGACCCGGTCGGTCGTGTCGAGAGAGACACGCTTCCCCTGAAGCCTTGCAGGTTTCGTATCGTCGATCTGAACGCGCTTGTCGCCGCTGGCAGGGATCTGGAAGTCTGCCGTCTTGTTGGCTTCTCCGGCGCGTGCATAGACCAGCAGGCGGAGTGCCTCCGGCCCGATTTCGAATGGCTCCGTGAATTCGATGCCATCCTTCGGGTTGGAGCCGTCGAGCGAGTACGTAATCGCCGCTCTGGGTGTCGATTGCAGAGTGACGCGGCGTTTGTCTCCTGCGGGATCAACCTGATGCCGTACCTTCAGCTCTGCCACCCAGCGAACAGGTGGTCCGCTCTCGAACTTGCCGGTCGGATCCTTGACCCAGAAATACAGCGACCCTTCATTCGTCGAGAAGTTGTCCAGGTCTTCGACCTTCGGATCGGCCTCTGTCACCTCGGCCTTTGGAGAGTAATGAACTACGGGGCTGTCCCCTGCGTTGCGGGGCGTGAGGCTCAGAAGGCACTCGCCGGTGTCCGTGCTCCCCTGAAGCGAGACATTGATCGTCGTCTTTTCCTTCGGGAACGGGCCCTTCTCAATGTAGCCGTCTTCGCCAAGACGCCACCGCCCTTGCTTCAGAGCCTCGGTCTTCAGCGCCTCCAGGCCACCGGCGCCCGGCATCCATGGCCACACCGGGCTGCCTTTGGCGCGGCTGACGACGTCCTTCCACGGTGTGCGCCGGTTGTCCTTACCAGAGGGCCAGAGGTACTCCTCGGCCATCGCAAAATACTGGCTGAACTCATCGGCCATATCGAGCGCGAGCTTGTAGTTGGCGCGCGGGCTGGCGAGCAGGTTCTCGATCTGCAGCTCCGCCGATTGCTCTCCTTGGCCAGTTCGCAGCCCATTGTCGATAGTCACCGCCATCAACCGTTCGCTGCCATCAGTCTCTTCAAGCGCGGGATAATAGATGCGGTTGTATCCAGCTGACAAAGCCTTGTGAAAGCGATCTTCTGCGTCCTCAAGGCGGTCTCGCGCCTCTTCGAACAAGGTGTCGCCAGGCTTCAGTCGCTTCGAGATCTGCTCGATCGCGTAGAGCTCCCGCAGCCGATCCTCTACGGCGTCAGCGAGATGACTGTCCTGACCAGTAAGCACCACCAGGTTGTTCTTCTCCTGTTGATAGTCGAAGAAATTCTGCAATTCGTTCGGCGGCACCCGACCGTCTGGGCGGATGACAATCAAGACGCGAGGGCCGCTTAGGCGCAGGTCGTCAAGCTTGGGGAGAACTTGTAGCTCCTGGTATGCCCGCTTGCTGGACGGCTGCAGGATACCCATAAGTCGATTTATCAGCGCTTGGTCGATCTTGGGCTGCGGTATTTCCTTTGCGGTACGCTCAATTTGTCGCGAGAGATTCTCTGTCTCTTTCACGAAGAAACGCTGTTCCTCTCGATGTAGGTACCAGGCTTGCTCGCGGAGGCGTTCGAGTGCCGACAAGAACTCATCCGGCTTGCGATTGGGCGCGGCAAGAAACTCGATGATCTCGCTGTCTGACAGGCCAATTCGGCCACCCACAGCCCGCGAAAGGGACGATGCTAGCAAAAGGGTCATCACCTGCTGGGCGGCGTCTGCTCCCATCTCGTCATCAATCGTTTCGGAGATAGAGTTGCCGGAATCGGCAATGTCTCGGGTAACAGCAGGGAGCAGCTTGGGTGCGATGCGTTCAATTTCGTCGCGGACCTGGTCGTCGTTCAGGTCCAGATGCTGAGTTCCAATGAGGAACACATCATCTGACTTCCGCTGCTCGACGCTCTTTAGAAGTCGTGCAGTGAATTGCATCAAGCCGCGAGTCTGTCGGAAGCCTTCATTCTCTTTGAATAGCGCAACAAGATGCTTGAACGATGGATGGAATGGATACGTCTCACGCACTTGCTCAGCAATCTGCTCTATGCTTGACGCAACGATGTATCCACCGTCTTCCGCCTTTTTTACCTGCTGCGCATATTCTTCAGCGATATCGGCGATTGTTCTTTCATCTGGCAGCTGATCGATCAGGCGCTTTTTCAGGATCTCGTATATCTCGTTCCCCGCCAGCTGGACCGGGGTGATCGTCATTGCCTGGCGTCTCGCCTCCTGCTGCAGATTCCCGACGGCTTCAGCGAGTGCCTTTGTTTGAGACTTGTAGCTGCCTGAAAGGTTGGCGATCACGATGGCGCAGTTTGGAAGTTCCAGAGCTGCGCTCATCAAGGAGCTCAGAGAGTAGACGACCATATCCGCAAGTGTGCCAGCGCCCACAGATTGAGTGGCGGCGTTTTGAAGATAGGGCGGGAGCTCGTCCAGTAGTATTAGCGTTGGCTTATCGCCAATGATCTCTTTCCATTTTCTTTGATCGACTGCCCTAGGCCCGTTCGCCCAATGCGGCCGTATGGCCTCATCGGCACCAAGTTGCGAAGCTATCTCACCCCAAATGTAGTTGTCTGGGCTGTTGCGACCATTGAAAGCTGCAATCCTTGCCTCTGCAAAGTCAACTCGCTTATTCAGCTCCTCCGGAAGGACTTCTGGCCGTAAATGCGGATGGCGTGCCAGCAACCCAAGGGCAACCATCATGTGCGTCTTACCACCACCCATGGCTTGGGTTAGCTCGAAAACCGCCTGGTCAGATTTCCCGCAGAGACGCAGCATGCCCTCCTTGAAGAGCTGCTCCATTCCGTGCGTTACGAAATTACGGGCAAAAAAGTCGCGCCCATCACCATTGTCAGTGATCAAGTCGGCGAGGTTTTCGATTCCCTCGGCCATCCGATAATCCTTGATCACCGGATTGAACGTACAAGCTTGCTTGATTGTCTTGATCACTTGGACTGCTCCCCACGCTTCGTCTCTTCCGCAGCGTTTGGAACCGCATGACCGTGGCGACCGCAATAGTCCAAGATCATGACTTCGACCATGTTGGCCAGCGACCGATGCTCTTGTTCGGCCGCGTTTCGCAATGCGTCTTTGAGGGTTGGATCGAGCCTCAAAGTGAGCGTTGCCGTTTTGTTGCTGGCCATCATGGGGATCCGCATGTGCTGCAAAAGTAATGCAGAGTGCAGCATCGCACTTTAACGCATCATGGGAAAGCCCTGAAGCCTGTACGGATCGATCGCTTCCGCTCATCCCGCAAGCGCATCCTTGAGGGACGCAGCCACCGCGTCCGCCGCCGTCCGCACCGGCTCGGCGGCGAGATGGGCGTATCTCGCCGTCGTCTGGACCTGCGTGTGCCCGAGGAGCTTGCCGATCATCGGCAGGCCCTGACCCGAGGCCACGGCCGTGGACGCGAAGGTATGGCGCAGGTCGTGGATGCGGACGTCCTTCACCCCTGCGCGGGCGCGGACGCGCTGCCAGAACGGCTGAAGGTCGCTCAGACGCTTGCCGGGAAGGGTCCCTGTGACGACCCAAAGGTTGCCTTCGATGCGCTGAGCGTCGCGGAGCAGATCGACGACGGGCTGGCCGAGATGGACGACCTTGGCGCCGGACTTGGAATCCGGCAGGCGCAGGACGCGCTCGGCCAGATCGACATATTCCCATTTCAGCGTCATGATCTCGTTCAGCCGACACCCAGTCAGGATCAGCAAGCGCGCGGCGAGGATGGCCGAGGGCAGTTCGATCCCCTCCACCTCCATCTCGCGCAGCACCTCGCCGATCCGGCGCAGTTCCGCTGCGCTGAGGAAACGCTCGCGCTTCTCCTCGGGATACTTCCGGATGTGCTTTCGGGGATTGGTGCCGTCCGGGCGCAGGCCCCACATCTCGGCGAGGCTGAACATCTTCGAGACCACTTCGAGGCAGCGGTTCGCCTGATAGGGGATGTGGCGGAGGTCGTGGTGGAACTTCGCCACGTCCGCCCGGGTGGTGCCCGTGACCGTCAGCTGCCCGAGCGCGGGCAGGATGAAACGGTCGAGGTTCCGGCGATACTCCTTGGCCGTGCTCGCCTTCACGCGGATCGCGATGTGTTCCTTGTCGAACCTCTCCGCCAGCTCCTTCACCGTGATCGCCTTGCGTCCAGCGTCCCGCTCGGCGGCGGGGTCCGCGCCAATGCGCGCGGCGGCGACGATGGAGATGGCGCGGTTGCGCGCCTGCTCGCATGTAAGGACCGTGCTGGGCCCGAGGCTGATCCGCCGGGATCGGCGTCCGGCGCGATACTGGACCACGTAGCCCTTGCGCCCGCTCGGCAGCACGCGCAGCCCGAAGCCGGGGATCTCGCTGTCCCAGACGAAGTATTCGGCGGAGCGGGCTTCTGCGGCGTCGACGAGGCGTTTGGTGATCCGGGGCATGGCACTCTTCGGTGGTTCTTTCGCCGTTCCACAGTGCTGAAGCGCGGGCGACAGTCAACGAACACATTGAAATCGCGAATAAAAAGGAAATGCCTCGTGTTTCCGCTCAAGGCGTTTCGGCGCGATGGTGCGGGAAATCGACGAGTCGCGCGAATCAGAACGCAGGTTCCGTTGCCCGCGGGCTTCTATTAGGCTCGGGGAAAAGAAACTGGCGATCCGATGGCGTCCAAGACCACCCTCAATGCGAAGAACCTCGAAGCGCTGGGCGCCGAACGCCTGGCGCAATTGCTGGTCGAGGTCAGCACCGGCAACGCGGCGGCCAAGCGCAAGCTCCGGCTGGCGCTGGCCGGGGCCCAGAGCCCGAGGGAGGCCGCGCGGGAGATCACCAAGCGGCTGACCAGCATCGCCCGCGCCCGCAGCTTCATCACCTGGAAGAACCGCAAGGCGCTCGTCACGGATCTCGAAACCCAGCGGCGCGCCATCGTCGAGCAGATCGCGCCGGCCGATCCGGACGAGGCGCTGGCGCTCATGTGGCGGTTCATGGCGCTCGCCACACCGGTGTTCGAACGCTGCGACGACTCCAGCGGCACCGTCATCGGCATCTTCCACCAGGCCTGTGCCGATCTAGGCCAGCTCGCCGCGAAGGTCCGGCCTGAGCCGCAGGCGCTCGCCGGCACTGTTCTCGATGCGCTTCAGGACAACGGCTATGGCCAGTATGACGGCCTGATCGGCAGCATGGCCCCGGCGCTCGGCGCCGAGGGGCTGGTGGCCCTGAAATCGATGACCGAAGAACTCGGTCGTTCGCCTGTGCCTGTTCCGCCGAAAGACCAATGGAAAGCGGTGGGCTGGGGCACGGGCGGCACGACCTACGAGCACGAGATGCTGGCGCGCGAGCGCGCGAGCACGGTGGTCATGGCGCTCAAGGACATCGCGGACGCGCAGGGCGACGTCGACGGCTTCATCACCCAGTACGATCCGAAGACCCGCACGGTGCCGCAGATTGCGGCCGAGATCGCGCAGCGCCTGCTCGCGGCCGGCAGGGCAGGCGAGGCGCTGGGGTTCCTTGAGCGCGCGGAGCTCGGCGACGGCTTGCGGGTTCCGCTGGCCTGGCATGATATTCGCCTGCAGACGTTGGAGGCCCTGGGACGCGGCGAGGAGGCGCAGTCGTTCCGGTGGGACTGCTTCGAGCGCACGCTCTCCGACAACTACCTGCGGGCCTATCTCAAGCGGCTTCCCGACTTCGACGACATCGAGGCCGAGGAACGGGCGATGGCGCACGCCATGGCCTATCCGAGCCTTCTTCACGCCCTGCAGTTCTTCCTCGACTGGCCGGCGCTGGATCGCGCCGCCGAACTCCTTCTGGCCCGGCACGACGAGATCGACGGGGATCACTACGAGTATCTCGCCCCCGCAGCGGAAGCCCTGTCAGAGCGTCATCCGCTGGCCGCGACGCTGGTGCTCCGCGCGATGATCGACTTCACGCTCACCAGATCCCGGGCGAAGCGGTATCGCTATGCCGCCGAGCACCTGGTCGCCTGCGCCCGGCTCGCGCGCGACATTCCGGACTGCGGTACGTTCGAGACGCACGATGCCTATGTCGCCCGGTTGAAGGAGGAGCACGGCAGGAAGTTCGGCTTCTGGTCGCTCACCGCCGCCTGATGGTCGTGCTACCGGAAAATCAGGTCACGGCCCCTTGGAAGCATTGTGGAAGCACGAAGCCGAAAAACGCTGCGCAATCCCGACAGATCGTGCGAAGCGGAGCCTCGGCTCCGGGATCGGCAAGTGTCGGAAATTGCGCAAGAACTCGCGGTTCCGAGTGATTGCTCATGGTTCGTTCGACACGACTCATAACCTGAAGGTCACAGGTTCAAATCCTGTCCCCGCAACCAAAAAAACTAACCTTTCCAAATGGTTGGAATCCGACAAAAACACTTGTGTATAGACACCGGCTTTTTGCCTCAACGCCACCTCAACGTTTGACGAGTCCCCCCTGAAAAGCGGGGGCTATTTTGATTCTGGCCCCGCGAAATCTGCTGTGGCAGCATCGCGCCATGATCGAGTTCCGCTCCCTTCCCGATGACCATCCCGACTTCGTGCATTCGCCTCGGTTTGATCGGGATCGGCGCTTGCTGTAGCATCGGATGAAAACCTCGAGTTCCGATCGCCCCATGTCTACCACCAAGCCCCCGCGAAATCTGACCCCGGTGCTCTGCCAGCGGCTGCAGCTCGACATGCTTAGGGCCTGCAAAGAGATCGCTGCCCGCCATGGTCTTGTGGTCGAGGCCCAGGACATCACTGGCGTGGACCTGCGATGGGGTTTCGATGCAGCGTTCCGGGTGTCCATTCCTCTGCCAGATGGTACTGCCCTCGACCCGGTAAGGCTGCGCTTTGAGGCGTTTGCCGAGGCTTTCGGGTTATCACCCGCCGATTACGGCCGCCAGTTCAGCACGGGGCGCGAACTGTTCAAGATCACGGGCATCGATCCCCGCCGCCCCAAGTACCCGGTTTCGGCCGAACGCATCCCAGATGGGCAGGGGTTCAAGTTCACCTCCGACCAAGTGGCTCTGTTGTTGCAGAAGGGGATGAGAGACGTAACGCCCAAGGATCGGTGACGACGTGTTCGGCCGAGGCTGTGTGAAAATCCCTATTTCGAGAATCCGAGGAGAACCGTTTCCTCAGGAACCCATCCGTAGCAGCCTGCGCGGGAATGAAGAACCGCTGTCGCGCCTGCGGGAGAACGTCGTTCCGGGGCTGACCATGCTGGACCGAGTTTTCACACAGCCTCGGCCCATTGCGGCCGGTCGATATCGCAGCGACGCCGCAATGCGGCATGCCCAGAATTACCGGAAGAACCGGCTAACCCCAACCGTTCGCCACTAAGGTGGAAAGCACCGAGCGGCACCTGAATGTCGTCAAGTTCATGCGAATCAACTGGGCGATTGGTGCCGAACCAGCCGATTTCTTCAATAACACCTGACCAGGATCGCGCCTTGTGGAGCGTTCGGGGACTAGCGCCATGTTCTCCTTATGCCCCAACGCTGCCGAGCGCTTAATATGTTGTTCATGAGGATAAATATAAAAATTAGGATGTTAGGTCGAATATACTGTCTCGTGTCTTATGGAATTTTTCCACGTTAGTATTGAGCAGTGTTGCCGCGGTGTCATCGGATATGAGCTTTTCGCCTAAGGCGCGCACCACTGCCCACGAAAAGCGACCCCTTCTAGAGATGGGCGTTTCAGTGATGGGAAAGAAATCATTGGTGCGATCTTCTTGAGCCTTCCATTCATCGGATACTTCCGGTCCGCCTTTTCCAGCAGCCAGCTGAAAACGACAGATATTTTGAATGTGTGCTCGGCTCGCCGTAAGACTAATTCCAAAATGCTCACTCAGTCGAATTGCAGCCTGCCACCCGCTGCCATTTTCCCGAACTATTCTGTCTACTTCTGCTGGAGGCGCTAGAAATGCAACAGCAAATGCATTCGCGCGCATCTCAACTCGATCCTGCAAAATTTTCACTTCACCAATTATCTCATCATATCTATCAACGACCAAACGCTCAAGCTGTTGATCCGGGTCCCAAAGAAGGTGTCCTAATTCGTGCGCGAGCGTCATCCGGCGAACCCAAGGATTTTCATTGCGGCCCTGAATATTTGCGACAATTCCGCGACGCTTTCCGTTTGCTATAGTCGCTCCCGCGAGGCTTTGCCCAAGCTCAGTTTCAATCAAGGGTATGTTGAGGTCATGCTCAATTAAGCGCCTTAAGCTTGGAATCGGTGCATGTTCGTCAATCCCCAGTAGTGCGCGAGTTCTTGCCGCAAGCCTGTAGCCAGCTTCATATGTTGGAAACGTGTAGTCATGACTGTGTTCAAATTCTCGTTGCACGACATCTTCGACGTCGAGGGAGTCAAGAATGTCTTGCTGTCTGGCGATCAGCCATGCCGCTTCAGTCAGCTTCCCAACTATGGGAGCTGTTAATCCCTTCTTGCCATCACCATAAAAAAGCCGCCTGAAGCGGACCCCGAGTTCGCTATCGACGCTCTTATTTACCGAGAGGCCAAGATAGCGTTCGTCAATTGCCAGTGGCGGTGCGACTTTCTCTATATCCCGAATGGGAGAGACCTTCCCCGAGGTTTCCATTTTTTCGAGCGCACCAGCCTTAACGCCAGACATCTTGGCGAGCATTTCTATCGAAATGCCCAGTGCTTCACGCCGATTCTTTATCGTCTTTGCGGGCTCGGCGCGGCTTGAGACAATCGCAACTTGTCCATCTTCGATTGCCCGCCGCAGAACATCCAAGCCAAAGATACTTAGTGCTTCATATGCAGCTAGTCTTCTGCCCTTGGCAGCAGGACTTGCTTCTGCCAGCATTGTCTGGCCCCGGACAAATTCTCTATGGGAAGTGCGCGCACGCTCGTCGGGGGTGCTCCCTGATGAGTCTTCCCCGAAAATCGAAGAAAGGGTTGAAGCGTCGATAATTGGTGTCATAGTCGCACCCAAATCGGGTCCTGTGTGCCGAATAGGGCTGGTCTATTTGTGTCATCGTTCCAGCCCATTGACCAAATTCGATAGCCAGACTTTCGGAAAGCTGTCTCAATTGCCGACATTTCGGTGTGCGTCCTTATACGGTAACGACCTGAACAACCATTTAACACTACCGTTTTGTCATCCAGAAACACAAACTCCCCACCAGCATAGGCCTGCTGGCCACCAGTAAGGTTGCTGTGTTTAACACATTGTGCTTCGCGCGCACTCCCGAAGTCACAGAGTTCTGGAGCATGAAGAACATCATTATCCATAACAACCCAAAGGCGCGATTCCTCTGGCTTGCCATCAAGAACTGGCGGGGCAGGCGCTGGCGTGTCGTTCGTGTCCCCACCGTCTCGCCAGTTCTCCAAGCCATCCGTAGGACTCATCGGATCGGTGTCCCCTTGGTAGCGCTGAGCGTCTGAGTGCATCGGTTGCGGCTCTCGACCGCGACGATACTCGTCAAAGGCAGGCGTAGTCAGGTTCTGATTCATGGAATGCAACTCTACTTTGTCTATGGTCGCATAGCACTGCCGAAATGGCCAAGCTAGAGTTGCCTTGCATCCTTACTGTTTTACCTGTGTCGGTTTGTTGTTCCCCGCCCATTCCCTCGCCATGTGGGTTTCGACACCGCATTTGTGAGCGACCGGTCTGGATGCTTGTTGCGGGTGCTCTGCCGCACTGCCGTTAGTCGCTTTCCGCCCTGTGCGGCTGGCGACCACAACAAATCCTCCCACACTAAGGGGCTGCCAGAGGTGCACAATTGTGCCCATCTTCATTCGCGACAGCTCGTCGTGCCTCATGCCATCATCTACCGGGAGAGAATCACTGCCGTTCTTTGAAACCGTAAACCTGTGAAACGGGCCGGGCGTGACGCTGCGGTCGATGCGTCTGGCGCTTCCTGCTTGGCATTTCCCGGCCCGTCTTTCACTTGCAGGCCCGCGCCTGGTCGCGCAGGACGGCAAAATCGCCGAGCATCCGAACGACCATCGCGCCTTCCGGCAGGGCATCCACCTCATCTGCGGCGCGCGCCTGTTCGGCTGACGTGTATTGCACCACGGGTGGGCAAGGCGCCTGCTGTTCAGAACCGACCATCGCGCATGCGCTGAGCAAGAGCATCACGATCAGCAGGGCGGCGGCTTGCGGCGTCCAGCATCTGGCGTTGGATTTCATGGGTTCTCTCCGATGTTGAAAGGCGCTCTGCCAGCCGACCGGCGCGTTCACCGGCGCGGCGGAGGTTCAGCAGGAACAGGGTGACGGCGACTGCGACCAGCAGCAGGCCCAGCGTTTTGCGCGCCGGGCCACTGGTCAGGATCGAGGCAAGCCAGCCGATCATCGCTGGCCCCGCTTCCAGTCGTCGACCCTCGCGTGGATCGCAACAGCGATGCCGATCAGCGCTACGGCGATGAACACCCAGCGCAGGGTGTCGAGGTAGGGCACCAGCGGCAGGATCGCGGATTGGGTTTACGCCAAGACCTCTTGCGCCACTTCGACACCGGCGGCGCCGACGGTCGCGATGCCCGCAGCGCCACCGCCTTTGAGGGTGCGGCTGTCGGCCAGCACCTCGCGGGCAGGCTGGGTTTCCGTCACGAAGGGCGTGGCGCGGACCGCGAATGGTTCACCCCAAGACCGCGCGGGCCCGAGGTCGATGTGCATGAACCCCGAGCGGGGATAGGTGCCGAAGCCGAGGAAGCCGACGGCGCGGGCCGCTGCCATGAAAGCTGCGGGATCGTGGTTCGACATGGCAATGTCGAAGGCCGTGCCCTGCATGTGTTTCGATGCCGGGGCCCCACCGACGGCGTGGTTGTGGCTGGGGCTGCGATAACCCGAGCGGACGATCAGCGGCTTGCCGAGGCGGTTGCGCAGCGATTGCAGCTTGTCCATGGCCTCGGTGTTGATCTTGATCGCGCCGGTGCCGCGGCAGGCGATTTCGGCCGGGGAAAAGCTGGGCCAGCGCCAGGCGCTTTCGGGCACGTCGCGGAAATGGGCATAGGTCGTGGTCGGCATGAGGGTCTCCAGAAATGAAAAACCCGCCTCGGGGGCGGGTCGGGTGGGTC
>NZ_JRKS01000014.1 GCF_000763805.1 Paracoccus sphaerophysae
GCCAGGAACTGGTTGCCCAGCCCCTCGCCCTTGCTGGCACCCTTCACCAGTTCGGCGATGTCGACGAAGGCGATGCGGGTCGGGATCGTCTGCTTCGACCCGGCGATCCCGGCCAGCCGGCCGACCCGGGGGCCGGGCACGGCGCCCTCGCCGACGTTCGGTTCGACGGTGCAGACCGGGAGGCGCGCGGCCTGCGCGGCGGCGCTGCGGGCGCCGAACGGGCCGATCAGCGCGCCGGCGGCGGCCATGGCGGCCGAGCCTCTCAGCAGCGTTCTGCGGTCGATGGTCATTCCTTCCTCCCTGGTCTGGCGGTCGATGCCGCCTTCTGGCCCCCGCGCGCCCTCTCTCCCTTGGCGCCGGGGTATCTCATGCGGTCAGCCGCTGGCCGGTGCCCTCGTCGAACAGGTGCACGGCCGACGGGTCGATGCCGATGTTCAGCACCCCGCCGGGGGGTGGGGACACGCGGTCGCGGAAGACGCCGGTGATCTCGGTCCCGCCCAGCTGGCCCACGACATAGGTTTCCGCCCCGGTCGGTTCGGTCACCTCGACGGTCAGCGGGATCGGGCCGCCGAGGCTCATTGCCTCGGGGCGGACGCCATAGACCAGCGGCTGGCCGGCGCGGGCAGAGCCGGGGTTGCCGACAGGCAGGCGGGTGCCGTCGGCTGCCTGGAACTGGCCGTCCTCGGCCAGCCGCCCCTTGACCATGCTCATCGCCGGGGACCCGATGAACCCGGCCACGAACAGGTTGGCGGGGCGGTCATACAGTTCCAGCGGTGCGCCGATCTGTTCGACGCGGCCGTCATGCATGACCACGATCTTGTCGGCCATGGTCATCGCCTCGATCTGGTCGTGGGTGACATAGACGGTGGTGGTCTTCAGCCGCTGGTGCAGGTTCTTGATCTCGGTCCGCATCGTCACCCGCAGCTTGGCGTCGAGGTTCGACAGCGGCTCGTCGAACAGGAACACCTGCGGGTTGCGGACGATGGCGCGGCCCATCGCGACGCGCTGGCGCTGGCCGCCCGACAGCATCCGCGGATAGCGGTCCAGCAGATGCGCGAGCCCGAGGATTTCCGCCGCCGGCCGCACCTGTTCCGCGATCCGCGCCCGGCTCTGCCCCTCGAGCTTGAGCGAAAAGCCCATGTTCTCGGCCACCGTCAGGTGGGGGTAGAGCGCGTAGTTCTGGAACACCATCGCGATGTCGCGGTCCTTGGGCGGCAAGTCGTTCACCACCCGGTTGCCGATGCGGATCTGGCCCGAGGTGATGTGTTCCAGCCCCGCCAGCATCCGCAGCAGCGTGGACTTGCCGCAGCCGGACGGCCCGACCAGCACGACGAATTCGCCTTGGTCTATGTCGACATTGATCCCGTGCAGGACCTCGACCGTGCCATAGGACTTGCGGACGTCGTCGATGGTCACCGAAGCCATGCACACTCCTCCCCAAGAGCATTTGCGACGATGCTAGGCCCGGACCGGACGGGGACGCAAGCGGTTTCGCGACCACGCAGGTTGCCTCGGCCGCATCATGCAGCGCAAACCCGCGCGATTGACAATGTATACATCAGCCAGAAAACTGGCCCGGGATTGGGAAGGGCGCAGGCGATGGACCACACACGGCCCGCGACCGGGGTGATCGGACTCGGCTCGATGGGGATGGGCGCGGCGCTGTCGGCGCTGCGCGCGGGGCTGCCGGTGATCGGGCTGGACCTGCGCCCCGAGGCGCTGGCCACGCTGACCGCCGCGGGCGGGCAGGCCGCGACCGACGCCGCCGATCTGGGCGCGCGGTCCGAGGTGGTGCTGGTCTATGTCGTCAACGCCGCGCAGGCGCGCGAGGTGCTGTTCGGCCCGGATGGCGCCGTCGCCGCTTCCAGGCAGGGCACGGTCTTCGTGATCTGCGTCACCATGCAGCCCGCCGACGCGCAGGACATCTGCGCCCGGCTAGCGCAGGCCGGGATGCTGGCCATCGACGCGCCGGTCTCGGGCGGGTCGGTCAAGGCCGCGGCGGGCGAGATTTCCATGATGGCCGCCGGCCCGGCCGCCGCCTTCGACCGCGCCGCGCCGGTGCTGGAGGCGATCTCGGCCACCGTGTTCCGGCTGGGCGAAGACCCCGGCGCCGGGGCGCGGATGAAGACGATCAACCAGCTGCTCGCCGGGGTCCACATCGCCGCCGCCGCCGAGGCGCTGGCGCTGGCCGACGCCTTCGGCATGGACCTGGCCGAGGTGCACCGGGTGATCCAGTCCTGCGCCGGCAATTCCTGGATGTTCGCCAATCGCGGCGCCCATGTCGTGGCCGGCGACTATACCCCGCATTCGGCGGTGGACATCTTCGTCAAGGATCTGGGGATCGTGACCGACGCCGCCCGCGGGGCCGGCGCGCCGACGCCCCTGTCGGACGCGGCGCTGGCGCTGTTCCGGCAGGCCTCGGCCGCCGGGATGGGGCGGCTGGACGACGCCGCGGTGGCGCTGTTTCTGGCCCGGCAGGGCGGGCGGCGGCTGCCCGGCGATCCGGAGGAGGGCGCATGACCGCGCTCGGCTGCATCGCCGACGACTTCACGGGTGCCACCGATCTCGCCGCGCTGCTGGCCCGGTCGGGTGCCCGCGTGGCGCTGCGCATCGGCGTGCCCGCGGCCCCGGCCACCGACACCGCGGAATGCGAGGTCGTTGCGCTCAAGATCCGCTCAGCCCCCGCGGCCGAGGCGGTGGCGCAGGTGCGGGCCGCGCTGGACTGGCTGCAGGCGGCCGGGGCGCGGCGGTGCTACTGGAAATACTGCTCGACCTTCGATTCGACTCCGCAGGGGAATATCGGCCCGGTGGCCGAGGCGCTGATGGCGGCACTGGGCACCGACCGGACGCTGCACGCGCCCTCGTTCCCGGAAAACGGGCGGCGGGTGTTCATGGGCAACCTGTTCGTCGGCCGCCAGCCGCTGGCGGAAAGCCCGATGAAGGACCACCCGCTGAACCCGATGACCGACAGCGACCTGACCCGGGTGCTGGCCGCGCAATCGACCCTGCCGGTCGGGCTGGTGGACTGGCCGACGGTGGCGGCGGGGGCGGTGCGCGCCGCGGTCGGCCCCGGCCACTGGATCGGCGATGCGATCAGCGATGGCGATCTGGACACGCTCGCCGAAGCGGTCTGGGACTGGCCGCTGCTGTCCGGGGGCAGCGCCTTTGCCGGCAAGCTGCCCGACCGGCTGCGGGCGGCGGGGCTGCTGGGGGCGGGCGCCGCCTCGAACCGCCCGAAGATGCCTGCGGGCCGGGCCATCGTGCTGTCGGGCAGCTGTTCGGCGATGACCCGCCAGCAGGTCGCGGCCTATGGCGCGGTGGCGCCGGCCTTCCGGATCGATCCGCGGGCGCTGGCCCGCGACGGGGCCGGCGAGACGGCGCGGATGCGCGACTGGCTGGCCGCGCAGGACCATCCGGCGCCGCTGGTCTATGCCACCGCCGAGCCCGACCAGGTCCGCGCCGCGCAGGCCGAACTGGGCACCGACCGCGCCGGACGGGTGGTCGAGGCGGCGCTGGCCGCCGCCGCCCGCGCCGCGCGCGATGCCGGCGTGGCGCGGTTCGTGGTGGCGGGGGGCGAGACCTCGGGCGCCGTCACCCAGGCGCTGGCCGTGGACCGGCTGGACATCGGCGCCGAGATCGCCCCAGGCGTGCCGTGGTGCGTGGCCCGCGACGCCGCCGGCCCGCTGGCCGTGGCGCTGAAATCGGGCAATTTCGGCGGCCCGGACTTCTTTGCCGAGGCGCTGGCTGCGGCGGAATGACCTACTCGGCCGCCTCGGCGTAGCTTTCGACCGGCGGGCAGGTGCAGATCAGGTTCCGGTCGCCATGCACGTTGTCCACCCGCCCGACCGGCGGCCAGTACTTGTCCACCCGGAAGGCGCCGGGCGGGAAGCAGCCCTGCTGGCGCGAATAGGGCCGGTCCCAGTCGTCCACGACCAGGTCCTCGACCGTGTGCGGGGCGTGGCGCAGGGGGCTTTGCGCGGCCTCGATCCGCCCCTCGGCGACCTCGGTGATCTCGTCGCGGATCGCCAGCATCGCGGTGATGAAGCGGTCGAGTTCGGCCTTGGTCTCGGATTCCGTCGGCTCCACCATCAGCGTGCCGGCCACCGGCCAGCTCATCGTGGGGGCGTGGAATCCGTTGTCGATCAGGCGCTTGGCGATGTCGTCCACGGTCACGCCGTGGGCCGCGAAGACGCGGGTGTCCACGATGCATTCATGTGCCACGCGGCCGCGATTGCCCATGAACAGGATCGGGTAAGCTCCGCTTAACCGGGCGGCGATATAGTTGGCGTTCAGAATCGCCACCCGCGTCGCCTGGGTCAGCCCGGCGCCGCCCATCATCAGGATATAGGCCCAGGAAATCAGCAGGATCGACGCCGACCCCCAGGGCGCCGCCGACACCGCGCCGCCGATGTCGCCCGCGCCCGAGCGCGGGTCGTCCGGCAGATGCGGCGCCAGATGCGCCTTGACCCCGATCGGCCCCATGCCCGGCCCGCCCCCGCCATGCGGGATGGCAAAGGTCTTGTGCAGGTTCAGGTGGCTCACGTCGCCGCCGATCTCGCCGGGCTTCACCAGCCCCACGAGCGCGTTCATGTTCGCGCCGTCGATATAGACCTGCCCGCCGTGGTCATGGGTGATCCGGCAGACCTCGCGCACGGTGTCCTCGAAGACGCCGTGGGTCGAAGGATAGGTGATCATCACCGCCGCCAGCCGGTCGCCCGCCTGCGCGGCCTTGTCGGCGAAATCTTCCAGGTCGATGTCTCCGTTCGGCGCCGACTTGACCACGACGACCTTCATCCCCGCCATCTGCGCGCTGGCCGGGTTGGTGCCATGCGCGCTGGTCGGGATCAGGCAGACGTCGCGCTGATCGTCGCCATTGGCGCGGTGATAGGCGGCGATGGTCAGCAGCCCGGCATATTCCCCCTGCGCCCCGCTGTTGGGCTGCAGCGAGAAGGCATCATAGCCGGTGATCTCGCAGAGCTTTTCGGTGAGGTCCGCGAACATCTCGTGATAGCCCGCCGCCTGCGATTCCGGCGCAAAGGGATGCAGCGCGCCGAACTCGGGCCAGGTCAGCGGCATCATCTCGGCCGCGGCGTTCAGCTTCATCGTGCATGACCCCAGCGGGATCATCGCCCGGTCGAGCGCGAGGTCGCGGTCCGACAGCCGGCGCATATAGCGCATCATCTCGGATTCCGCCCGGTTCATGTGGAACACCGGATGGGTCATGAAGTCGCTGTCCCGCAGGAGCGCCTCGGGGATCGCCGGCGAAGTCGCCGGCTCGGCCGGATCGGTGATGCCGAAGGCGTCGAGCACGCGGGCGATCACGCCCGCGTCGGTCGTCTCGTCCACCGAGATGCCGACCCGGTCGCGCCCCACCCGGCGCAGGTTGATCCCCCGCTGTTCGGCGGCGGCCAGGATGCCAGCCTGCCCGACCCCCACCCGCACGGTGAGGGTGTCGAAGAACGCCTCGGGCTCGACCTCGGCCCCGGCCGCGCGCAGGGCATTCGCCAGCGTGACCGCGTGCAGATGCACCCGCTGGGCGATGGCCTTCAGCCCGACCGGCCCGTGGAACACGCCATAGAACGACGCCATCACCGCCAGCAGCGCCTGCGCCGTGCAGACGTTGCTGGTGGCCTTCTCGCGGCGGATATGCTGCTCGCGGGTCTGCAGCGCCAGCCGATAGGCCGGCCGCCCGGCCGCATCCACCGACACGCCCACGATCCGCCCCGGCATCGCCCGCTTCATCTCGTCGCGGCAGGACATGAAGGCGGCGTGCGGCCCGCCATAGCCCATCGGCACCCCGAAGCGCTGCGAGGACCCTACGCAGATGTCCGCGCCCATCGCGCCCGGCTCCCTGAGCAAGGTCAGCGCCAGCAGGTCCGTCGCGACGACCGCCACCGCGCCCACCTCTTGCAGCGCAGCGCATTCGGCGGACAGGTCGCGGATATGGCCGAAGGTGCCCGGATACTGGAAGATCGCGCCGAACACCGCCGCCGGATCGCAGTCTTCGGGCGCGCCGCGGATGATCTCGATCCCCAGCGGGGCGGCGCGGGTCTCGATCACCGCGATGGTCTGCGGGTGCAGGTTCTCACTGACAAAGAACGCCCCGGCCTTCGACTTGGCCACCCGCTGCGCCATCGCCATCGCCTCGGCCGCCGCCGTCGCCTCGTCCAGCAGCGAGGCGTTGGCCACCGGCAGCCCGGTCAGGTCGGCGACCATGGTCTGATAGTTCAACAGCGCCTCGAGCCGCCCCTGCGCGATCTCGGGCTGATAGGGGGTGTAGGCCGTGTACCACGCCGGGTTTTCAAGGATGTTCCGCTGGATCGCCGGGGGCGTGACGGTGCCGTAATAGCCCTGCCCGATCAGCGAGGTCATCACCCGGTTCTGCCCCGCGACCTCGCGCATCTTCGCCAGCAGCTCGCGTTCGGACAGCGCCGGCCAGTCCAGCGCCCCGTCCTGCCGGATCGAGCGCGGCACGGTCTGGTCGATCAGCTCGTCGAGGCTGCCGCAACCCAGCGCGGCCAGCATCTCGGCCATCTCCGAAGGAGACGGCCCGATATGGCGGCGGTTGGCGAAATCGTCGGGGTTGTAGTCGGTCGGGGTCCAGCGGGTCATGGCCTGTCCTTCACCTGGGGACGCGCCGCCCCGCGGCTGCGCGCGTTCTTCTTTGCCGAAATATCCCGGGGTCCGGGGCAGCGCCCCGGTCCGGGCCGCGACGTCAGCCGATCAGCGCCTGATAGCCGGCCTCGTCCATGAAGCCCGCCAGGTCGACGCCATCCGCCGGCTTGATGCGGAAGAACCAGGCCGCCATCGCGTCGGCGTTCACGTCGCCGGGCGCGTCGGCCAGCGCCTCGTTGACCGCGGTGATCGTGCCCGCCACCGGCGCCACGATGTCGGACGCCGCCTTGACCGATTCGATCACCACGATCTCCTCGCCCGCGGCGACCTCGCGGCCGACCTCGGGCAGTTCGATGAACACCACGTCGCCCAGCTGCTCGCTGGCATGGGCGGTGATGCCCACGACGATCTCGTCCCCCTCGGGGCGCAGCCACTCGTGGTCCTCGGTGTATTTCAGCATTCCGGCCTCTCAGCGTTTGTAGGTGGGGGTGACAAAGGGCATGGGGGCGATCCGCGCGGGGATGCGCTTGCCGCGCAGCTCGGCAAAGACGGTCTCGCCCTCGGGCAGGTCGGCGGGCAGGCTGGCCATCGCCACCGGGCCGCCGACCGAGGGGCCGAAGCCGCCCGAGGTGACGCGGCCGATGGGCTCGGCCGACCCGGAGGTCCGGTAAAGCTCCACGCCCTCGCGGATCGGGGCGCGGCCCTCGGGGATCAGGCCGCGGCGGGCGCGGGCCGACTTGCCCAGTTCCGGCAGGATACGCTCGGCGCCGGGGAAGCCGCCCTCGCGCTCGCCCCCTGCGCGGCGGACCTTGGGGATCGACCAGCCGAGCCCCGCGGCGGCGGGCGAGACGCCCTGGTCCATGTCATGCCCATACAGCGGCAGCCCGGCCTCGAGCCGCAGCGAATCGCGGGCGCCGAGGCCGATCGGCGCGACCTCGGGCTGGTCCAGCAGCGCGCGGGTGAAGGCCTCGGCGTGGTCAGCGGGCAGCGAGATCTCGAACCCGTCCTCGCCGGTATAGCCCGAGCGGCTGACCCACAGCGTGGCGCTGCCCCCGTCCGGTGCCGTCCATTCGAACTCGGCCACGTCCATGAACCGCATCCCGGCCACCCCCGGCACCAGCCGGGCCAGCGCGGCCTCGGCCGCCGGGCCCTGCAGCGCCAGCAGCGCGCGGTCCGTGACCACCTCGGGGGCCAGACCCGCGGCGTCCAGATGGGCGATGTCCTGCGCGGCGCAGGCGGCGTTCACCACCAGGAACAGGTGGTCGCCCTTGTTGGCGATCATCAGGTCGTCGAGAATGCCGCCCTCGGGATTGGTGAACAGCCCGTAACGCTGCCGCCCCTGCGCCAGCCCGGCGACATCGGCGGGGACCAGCTTTTCCAGCCCGGCCACGGCGTCGCGTCCGCCCAGGATCACCTGGCCCATATGCGACACGTCGAACAGCCCTGCAGCCTTGCGGGTGTGCAGGTGTTCGTTCAGCACCCCCATCGGATACTGGACCGGCATCTCCCAGCCGGCAAAGGGCACCATCTTGGCGCCCAGCGCGACGTGCAGATCGTAAAGCGGCGTGCGTTTCAGCGCGTCCATCGGCATCCCCCCTCATGCGGCCGCGGCCGCGTGATGCCCTCTCTGTCCCTGTCCGCTGGCCCTGGGGGCACGGGGACGCCTGAGATCGTTATCCTTCGGCGGGCCGGGATCGGCCACTCTTCAGAGTTCTATGCGGACCCGGTCCTTTTGCCTGAGAGTTTGCCAGGGCGGCTGCTCCTTCGGCCCCGGCGCAAGGCCGGCGTCTCCCGATGTCCGTCCATCTGGTAGCCGGGGCGACGGGCCGCTGGCAAGACCTTTGTCTGACGGGCGGTTCAGGCCCGCGGTTCACGCCCGCCGCTCAGGCATTGCCGTTCCGGCGCCGGGTTTCCCAGCCCTTCCTGGCCGCCGCCGAGCGATCCGCAAGGTCGGCGCTGGCCTTGCCCTTCGCGCCCCCGCGCCTGGCCAAGGCCTTGCTGTCGGGCTTGCCGCGACCCGAGCCGGACTTTTTGCCGCCGCCATCCTCCTTGTTGACCGTGGCCCAGGCGATCTCCTCGGCCCGGTCCTCGGACATGCCGCGCTCCTCGTAGCCCTCGGCGATATGCCGGGCCTTGCGCTTCTGCTTGTCGGTATAGGCGTCCCTGTCTCCGCGGGGCATGGTCCCCTCCCGTTCGTGACTGACACGGGGACCAACCGAGGCGGGGGGGTCAGGTTCCCCGGCGCGGAAAGACGAAGGCCCGGTCGCGCCGCAGCATCAGCCACATCGGCGTGCCGGGGTCGGGCAGGAACACCGCCGGGACGGTCGCGCGCAGGACCGAGCCGTCATGGTCCATGCGGAACTCGACCAACGATTCGCGCCCCAGGAAGCGCGCCCGCTGCACCACCCCATGCGCCGCCGTGCCATGTTCCGGCGTCGGCGCTGGCCCCTTGCCCGAGCGGTCGAAGTCGATCCGCAGATGCTGCGGCCGGATCACGATGTCCACCGGCGTCCCGTCCGGCACGCCCGGCGTCAGGAAGTCGCCAAAGGGCGTGTCGGTCAGCGCCCCGCGCACGGTGCCGGTCAGCACGTTCACGTCCGAAAAGAACGCCGCCGCCTCGCCGTCGACCGGAGCGTTATACAGGTTGTAGGGCGCGCCGCGCTGGACGATCCGCCCGTGGCGCATCAGCAGGATCTGGTCGGCCATCCGCATCGCCTCGTGCGGCTCGTGGGTGACCAGCAGGACGGCGGTGCCTTCCTCTTTCAGCAGCGCCAGAGTTTCGTCGCGGATGCCGTCGCGCAGCCGTTCGTCCAGCCCCGAAAACGGCTCGTCCATCAGCAGGATGCGTGGGTTCGGGGCCAACGCCCGGGCCAGCGCGACGCGCTGCTGTTCGCCGCCCGACAGCGCGTGCGGATAGCTGTCCATGTGGCGGCTCATCCGCACCCGCTCCAGCAGGTCGCCCACACGGCCGCGATTGGCCTTTGCCCCGCCGCCGAGGCCGAAGGCCACGTTCTCGGCCACCGACAGATGCGGGAACAGCGCGAAGTCCTGGAACATCATCCCGATATTGCGGCGTTCCGGCGGGACGCGGAACACGGTGTCGCAGACGAGGCGGCCGTCGACGAAGATCTTGCCGCTGTCCTGCATGTCCACGCCGGCGACGATCCGCAGCGTGGTGGACTTGCCGCAGCCCGACGGCCCCAGCAGGCAGGCGACCTGCCCGGCCGGGACCGCAAAGGACACGTCATCCACGACCGCCTGTCCGCCGAAGCTGCGGACGAGGTTCTGGACTTCAAGGCGGGGCGGAGCTTGGGTCACGGCGATCCGACTGTTTCGGTCGGGGACCGATACCAGCGCCGCGGCGCGGGGTAAAGTTTCAGACCGTCACGTTCAGCGCGCCGCCGTCCAGCAGCAGGTTCTGCCCTACGATGAACCGCGCCTGCTGGGAACACAGGAACGCGCAGGCGGCGCCGAAGTCGTCGGCCTTGCCGTAGCTGCGCGTGGGGATCGTCGCCTGACGCCGGGCGCGGGCCTCGTCGCGGGTGATGCCCGAGCTTTCGGCCACCCCGGTGTCCAGCGAGGTGGCGCGGTCGGTGTCGTGGATGCCGGGCAACAGGTTGTTCACGCAGACGCCGTGTTCGGCGACCTGCCGCGCCATGCCGGCGACGAAGCCGGTCAGCCCCGCCCGGGCGGTGTTCGACAGCCCCAGCTGCGCGATCGGAGAGCGCACGGATTGCGAGGTGATGTTGACGACCCGGCCCCAGCCGCGCTCGATCATCCCCGGCACCAGCGCCTGCATCAGCGCGATGGCGGACAGCATGTTGCCGTCGATGGCGCGGATGAAATCGTCACGGTCCCAGTTGGTCCAGTGGCCGGGCGGCGGGCCGCCGGCGTTGTTCACGAGGATGTCCGCCTGCCCGCCCAGCACCGCCAGCACCTTCGCGCGCCCGGCCTCGGTGGTGATGTCGGCGGCGACGGGCTCGACGGTGACCTGATACCTGTCGGCGATCTCCCACGCGGTCTGGGTCAGCGCCTGTTCGCCGCGCGCGTTGATGACGAGGTTGACGCCCTCGGCGGCCAGCGCCTCGGCGCAGCCCCGGCCCAGCCCCTTCGACGCCGCGCAGACAAGCGCCTTCTTTCCCCGGATGCCCAGATCCATCGCCCTGCCCTTCCCTTGCTGTGCCGTCGCAGGGAACGCCCGGCGGGCGGCAAGGTCAAGCGCCGGCGAAGCCGGTCAGAAGCACAGGATCTCGGCCTCGGCCTCGGCCCTGCGCAGATCGGCGGTCACCGTGTCCATCATCGCGCCCTGCCGGAACATCGCGGCGCGGTCGCCCGACACCTGCTGCATCCGCAGCACCGTTTCGGCCGCGACGTAGCGCTCGTAGGGCAGCACCGTGGCGATGTTGTCGATCGAACAGGAACAGCGCCGCAGCGCGTCGGGCGATTCGCCGTTGGTGGCCATGCAGGCCAGCACGTATTCGACCCGCGCCTCGGTCGGGTAATCGTTCACCGCCTGGGCCGAGGCCGTCGCCGGAACCACCAGCACCGCAAGAAGCGCGCGTTTCATTTCATCACCATGCTGTGCAGATAGCGGGCCGGGGCGACGGGCTGGTTGGCCATCTCCACCGGCAGCTTCACGGTGACCGGATCCGCGGTCTCGGCCACCATCTCGGCGATCGGCGCCTTCGGGTCCGCGCCCATCACGAAGCGCAGGGTGAGGGTCTGAAAGCCGCCCATGCGGTCGCGGTTGGGGTCCTCGGCAAAGGGCTGCATCTCGACGGTGACCTTGCCGCCCTCGCGCCGGACGGTGCCGCCCTGGAACACCGCGTCCTTGATCCGGTTGCGGATATAGAACGGGCTGCCGCCGGTCATCGTCGCCATGTCGCGGGCGGTGTTTTCCAGGAAGAACACCAGCACCGGATCGCCGCCCGAGACCGGGAACGGCCCCGCGCCGCGTTCGCCGGCGTCGGTCTTCTGGTGCAGCTTCAGCACCGGCTTGCCGTCCGCGGGGTCGGTTTCCTCGGCCAGCGTCACTTGTCCCGCCTTGGCCGGGTTCAGCCCGGGCAGCGCCGGGCCTTCGCGGGTCAGCCGCCAGGTCAGCACCCGGTCGCCCAGCGCCCAGGGGCCGCGTTCGGCAAAGATCAGGTCGCCCGCCTCGCCCGCGGCCAGTGGGGCGGCGGCCAGGGTCAGCAGAAGGGCCGCGGCGGCGGATCGCAGGTGGTGCAGCATGGGGTATCCTCGGGGTTGCGGAGCCGACGATGCCGGGGCGCGGGCGGCTTGCCAAGCCCCCGGGCGCGAGCCCTGCGCCGTTGGGACCAGGGCGCTCAGCCCGTCGCCTGCAGCAGCGCCGCGGCCAGCTCGTCGGCACCGACAGGCTTTTCGACCAGCGCCACGCCCTCGTCGGCGCAATCGCGCGCGATGCGGGCATCGCGCTGCGCGGTCACCATCACCGCCGGCACCGGCTGCCCCGCCGCCGCCCGCAGCGCCCGGATCGCGCCGATCCCGGTGTCGCCGTTGTCCAGGTTGTAGTCGGCGACGATCACGTCGGGCGGGTCGTCCTGCCCCATCGCGGCCAGCGCCTCGGCGGTGCCGCCGGTGGCGCGGACCACCATCCCCAGGCTGCCGCCCAGCATCAGCTCGTAGCCGCGCCGCATCGCGGCGTCGTTTTCCACGATCAGCACCACGCGGGACCGCAGGCCGCGCGGGCTCGCGGCGTCGCCGGCGCCCTCGCCGGCAGCGGGATCGACGGCGTTCAGCCCGACCCGGAACACCGTACCGCGGCCGGGGGTGCTGTCGACCTCGATCGGGTGGCCCAGCTTGGTGCAGGCGCGCCGCACGATGGACAGGCCCAGCCCCATCCCCTGCGGCCCGCCATCGGGGACGGCGCGCTGGAATTCGTCGAAGATGCGGCTGCGGTCGGCCTTGCCGATGCCCGGGCCGCTGTCATGCACCTCGAGCCAGACCCGCCCGCGCCGGCGCCGCACGCCCACCACCACCCCGCCGGTTTCGGTGTACTTGATGGCGTTCGAGATCAGGTTCTGGGCGATCCGGCGCAGAAAGGTCGGGTCGCTGTCCACCACCGCCGAGGTCGGAACGAAGCTCAGCCGCAGGCCCCCCGCCTCGGCCATCGGCGCGTATTCGACGGCCAGCCGGCGGAACAGCTTGTCCAGGTCGACGGGCTTGCGGTGAAACTCGATGCGCTGGCTGTCCAGCCGGCTGATGTCCAGCACGGCGTGCATCAGCTCTTCGACCGATTCGAAGGCGCCGGCCAGCCGCCCGGTCAGTTCGCGCTGCAACGGGTCCAGCTGGGTGTCGGTCAGCGCCGACAGGAACAGCCGCGCGGCGGCCAGGGGTTGCAGCAGGTCGTGGCTGGCGGCGCGCAGGAACCGGGTCTTGGATCGGTTGGCTTCCTCGGCCGCGTGCCGGGCCACAGCCAGGTCACGGTTCTTTTCCGACAGGTCGGCCAGCGCCTTTTCCAGGTCGCGGGTGCGGGCGATGGCTTCCTGTTCCAGCGCCACCGCGGCCTGGAACATCGACCAGGCCGAGCCGCGGGTCTCCTCGAGCCGGTCCACGCGGTCGATCAGCGCATCGGCGATGCGCTGCAGCTTGGCGGCGCGGGTCTCGGCGTCGTCGGTCTCGCGCAGCATCATGGCGCGGCCTCGGGCGGCATCAGGGCAAGGCCCACGAAGGTCTGGTTCACATGCATCCCGCTGAATTGTTCCCCATAGGTGTTGAACCCCGCAACCCGGTAGCGGGCGAACAGCTCGGCCATGCGCGCGGTCATGCCGGCGCGTTCCACCGCCAGCCGGCGCAGGATGCAGTCGAAGCCCAGCACCATCAGCGGCGGCCGCGGCAGCGCGTCCAGCGCATCGGCGAAGCCCTGGGTCACGTCGCCGGCCTGGCCCAGCGTCAGCACCGTCCCCGGCTCGATCGCCGACATCAGCCGCAGCGCGCCGCCGGCATCGACGCCGCTGATCGCCCGGACATGGTGCCGCCGCCCGGTCCGCAGCAGCAGCGGATGGCGGGCGAAATCCGCCCGCTGCATCCGCGCCGGGTCCAGCTCGGCCAGCCGGGCATATTCGTCGGCCGCTGGTTCGGCGTTCAGTTCCAGGATCTGGCGCGCGGCCGGATCGGCGCGCGTGACCACCGCCCGCCGCGCGGTCGAGGTGAAATGCGCAAAGCTTACCTCGGACACCGCCAGCGCGGTTTCCACCAGCACGAACACCGCAGCCCCCGGCATCGGGACGCCGTTCAGGATCTGCAGGGTCTGGCCGAAGTCGAGCCCGTCGCCGGCCGATCCGCCGACCACCGGCACGCCGGGCAGCGCCGCGTCCAGCGCGGTGACCAGCACGTCCTCGTTGCAGGCGGTGCCGTCGGCCAGCAGGACGCCGAACAGCGACCGCCCGGGCCGAGAGGGGAAACCGGCGCGCAGCAGGCGCAGCTGCGACAGCCAGGCCGACACCGGGATGCGGCTTTGTCCGGCCAGCGCCACCGCCTCGGCCCGGAACGAGGCGGCGGGAAAGCCGATGGCCAGGATGGTGCCGCGCTGATAGCCGCAGGCCCCGATCTCGCCGGCCGAGGAACAGCCGGCGAGCCGCGCGGCGGGCAGCGCCGCGGACAGGTCGCGCGCCACCGGCGCCAGCACCTCGCGCGGCGATCCGAACAGCAGCACCAGCGCCGGGTCGCAGCCCGTCAGCAGCCCGGCCAGGGTGGCGGCGGCGGCCGGGTCGTCCGACGCGACGCTGACGCCGACCGGGGCCAGCGCCCGCAGGGCGGCGTCGGGCGTCACCTCGTCAGGCGCGCGGGGCATGGTCAGGCGCGCGGGGCATGGGGGTCAGGCCGGCTCGAACAGCCGCGCGCTGTTGGCCAGCAGCACCGTCTGGGTCCGGCGGCGGGCGTTGATCTTGGACATGATCGCGGTGATGTGGGTCTTGACCGTGGCCTCGGCGATGGACAGCTCATAGCTGATTTCCTTGTTCGCCTTGCCCTGGCAGATCAGCCGCAGGATCTTCATCTGCTGGGGCGTCAGGGTGGCGAAGCGGCGGGCGAGTTCGGCCCGCGCCTCGTCCTCGGTCCCGGCGGCCTCGGGCTCGTAGCCCTCGGGGGTGACCCGCTCGCCCTCCCACATCCGGCGCAGGCTGTCGACCAGCGCCTCGCGGCCCAGCGATTTCGAGATGTAGCCCTGCGCCCCCGCCGCCATCGCGGCCGAGATCATGGCGTTTTCCAGGTCGGCCGAGATCATCGTGATCGGCACCTCGGGCAGTTGCCGGCGCAGGGTGACGATGCCTTCGGCGCCGCGCGCATCGGGCAGGTTCAGGTCCAGGATCACCGCGTCGGGGGCGCCGTGGGTGCGGATCTGTTCGACCGCCGAGGCGAGGCTGCGGGCAGTGCGCACGGTCTTGCGGCCAAAGCTGATCTTGAGCGTCAGCGCCAGCGCGTCGCACATCAGCGGGTGGTCGTCCACGATCAGGATGTCCTTGACCCGATCGGCCGACAGCCTGCCGGGCACGGCGGCGCCCGACGTGTCGCCGGCGGGGATTATTGCAGGCTGCATGTTGTCCTCCAGCAGGCGGGACGTGTCGCGGCCGGCGGTTTCTCCTCGGACCCCGCCCGCGGCCCGCCGTGGCGGGCAGTCCCGTTGCCCGGCCAATCTAGGGCACATCGGCACCAGCGCAAGCCATCGCCTGCGCGGTGCGCGGCAGCCCCCGTCACATCTTGGTCGGATTGCCTGCGCGGCGTTGGCGTGGCAGCCTGCGGGTCTGTGCAAACAAGGGCCTGTCATGTCCACGCTTCGCCGCCTTGCCGCCGCCGCCCTGTCGGTCCTGTCCCTCGCGCTTCCGGCCAGCGCCCAGACCCCGACCGAAATCACCGTGGGCACGCTGGAAAACGGCACGGTCAGCTGGGAACTGGAAACCATCAAGGCGCGCGGCCTGGATACTGCCAACGGCTTTACGCTGAATATCCTGCCGCTGGCCGGCAACCCGGCCACCCAGGTCGCCATGCAGGGGGGCGAGGTCGATACCATCGTCTCCGACCTGCTGTGGGTCGCCCAGCAGCGCGGCGCGGGGGGGGATTTCGTGTTCCTGCCCTATTCGACGTCGGTCGGCGGGCTGATGGTCGGCAAGGACAGCCCGGTGCAGACGCTGGCCGACCTGGACGGCAAGCAGATCGGCATCGCCGGCGGGCCGGTGGACAAGAGCTGGCTGATCCTGCGCGCCTGGTCGATGCGGCCGGACAGCCCGACCAGCGGCAAGGACATCGGCGCGATGACCACCCAGGTCTTCGGCGCCCCGCCGATGATCCAGAACGCGCTCGACAGCGGCGAGGTCGCGGCGGCGATCAACTTCTGGCACTTCCAGGCCAAGATGGAGGCTGCCGGCGCGCGCCAGATCCTGGACATCAACGACGCCGCCCGCGACCTGGGGCTGGACCCGGCTACGCCGCTTCTGGGCTATGTGCTGCGCGAAAGCTGGATCAAGGAACACCCGGACGCCGCCCGTGGGCTGGCCAAGGCATCGGCCGAGGCCAAGGCGATCCTCGCCAAGGACGACGCCGCCTGGGACGCGCTGCGCCCGATCATGAACGCCAAGGACGACGGCCAGTTCACCGCCCTGCGCGACGGCTGGCGCGCCGGCATCCCGGCGTCGCAAAAGGTCGACGCGGCGGCCGCGCAGAAGATGTTCTCGGTCATCGCCGGACTGGGCGGGCATGAGCTGACCGGCGGCCTCACCGAACTGCCGCAGGGAATGTTCTGGTCGGGTGACTGAGCCGCAGCATCGCCGCACCTTGCGCCGCCCCGGCGTGGCGCTGGGGCCCGGCCTGGTCTCGGCTGCCCTGCTGATTGCCGTCTGGGCGGTGGCGGCCAGCCTCACCGAGCGCCCCCAGCACCTGCCCTCGCCGGTGGCGGTGTTCCGGGTGCTGGGGCAGCTGATCGGCTCGGGCGAGTTGTGGCTGCATGTCGGCATGACCCTGTTCCGCGTCACCGCCGCCTTCGTCGCGGCGATGGCGCTGGGGGGCGCGCTAGGGCTGTGGATGGGGCGGTCGCGCACCGCCGACCGCTGGATGAACCCGGCGCTGGTGGTGCTGCTGAACATCCCGGCGCTGGTCGTCATCGTGCTATGCTACATCTGGATCGGCCTCAACGAGACCGCGGCCATCCTCGCCGTCGCGCTGAACAAGATCCCGGTGGTCGCTGTGATGCTGCGCGAATCGGCCGGTGCCCTGCGCCCCGATCTGGACGACATGGCGACCGCCTTCCGCATGTCGCCCCTGGCGCGGCTGCGCCATGTGGTGCTGCCGCAGCTGGCCCCCGCCATCGCCGCCGCGGCCCGGTCCGGCATCGCGCTGATCTGGAAGATCGTGCTGGTGGTCGAGTTCCTGGGCCGCTCCAACGGCGTCGGCTTCAAGATCCACCTCGCGTTCTCCAACTTCGACGTGGCGCGGCTGCTGGCCTGGTCGCTGGCCTTCGTCGCCGTGATGCTGCTGATCGACATGGCCGTGCTGCGCCCGTGGCAGGCCCGCGCCAACCGGTGGAGGGTCGATGCGCCTTGACCTGACCGCCAAGTCCTTCGGCCCGCGCCCGATCCTCGGCCCGGTCTCGCTGACCGTGGGGGCGGGCCAGCGGGTCGCCCTGCTGGGGCCGTCGGGGGTCGGCAAGACGACGCTGTTGCGCATCATCGCCGGGCTCGACCGCGACTTCGCCGGCACCCGCGCGGTGCCCGACCGGCTGGCGATGGTGTTCCAGGAACCGACGCTGCTGCCGTGGCGCACGGCGCTGACCAACCTGACCCTGCCCACTGGCGCCACCCGGGCCGAGGCCGCCGCGCTGATGGCCCAGGTCGGGCTGGCCGGCCGCGAGGCAGCCTATCCCCGCCAGTTGTCGCTGGGCCAGCAGCGCCGCCTGTCGCTGGCCCGCGCCTTTGCCGCCCGGCCGGGCATCCTGCTGATGGACGAGCCCTTCGCCTCGCTGGACGAGGCCACCCGCGACCGCATGCTGGACCTGACGGCGCAGTTGCTGGACAGCAGCGGCGCCGGGCTGATCCTCGTGACCCACGATCCCGCCGAGGCCGCGCGCCTGAGCGCCCGGCCACTGACGCTGTCAGGCAGCCCGGCGACGTTGGGGTGAGGGGGGCGTCCTGGCGATGAGGCCCCCTCCCTTGCGGAACCGAGCACGTCAGACTAAGTTCACCAGACTAAGTAAGGGATACCCGCCATGAAGACCGTCAACATGCACGAAGCCAAGACCCACCTGTCGCGCCTCGTCGAGGATGCGGTCCGGGGCGAGCCTTTCCTCATAGCCCGCGCCGGCAAGCCGGTGGTCCGGGTCGAGGTGATTGCGGATGCGCCGCCGCCGCGGATCGGCTTCCTCGCCGGCGCCTTCACCGTGCCCGACGACTTCGACCGTATGGGCGCCGACGAGATCCGCGCGATGTTCGAGGGCGAGGCCCCGGCCTGATCGCCGCATGAACCTGCTGATCGACACCCACCTGCTGCTGTGGGCCGCGGCCGAACCCGCGCGGCTGCCGGACGCGGCGCGGCAGGCGATCCTCGACCCCGCCAACGCACTGCATTTCAGCGTGGCCTCGCTGTGGGAGGTGGCGATCAAGCGCGCCCTCGACCGGCCCGACTTCCGCGTCGATCCCGGCCCGCTGCGCGCCGGGCTGGTGGCGGGCGGCTATCTGGAACTGCCGGTCGAGGGCCGGCATGTCCTTGCGCTCGCCACCCTGCCCCGCCACCACGCCGATCCCTTCGACCGGATGCTGATCGCGCAGGCCGCGACCGAGGGCATGGTCCTGCTGACCGCCGACCACGCGCTGGACGCCTATGGCGGCCCGGTGCGGCGGGTGTGACGGGCGGCACCGCAGCCCCGTCACGCGCCCTCTACCAGTGCCACCCGCTCAGCGTGCTGTCCGGGCGGCCGTGGCTGACAAAGACCCGCCCGCCGTTCTCGTGCCGCGCCAGCGGCAGCCCCCCGTCCACGCCGACGTCCCGGCGCAGATCGGCGGGCAGTTCCCCGAGGCTCGCCCGGCAGTCTTTCCGCGCCCGGTATTCCGCCCAGCGGGCGCGCAGGTTCCATCCGCGCGCGGCCGGCGCCGCGCGGCATTCGGTGATCGCAACCATGTCGGTGTTCCTTCAAGTCTGGCTTGATGCCTGACCTCAAGATGCTAGGCTTTCACCGAGATTTCCAATCAACCGCCGGCATGGCGGCATAAGGTCAACTGATGGACACCCTGCCCCCGCTCGCCGCCCTGCGCGTCTTCGACGCGGTCGCGCGGCGGCTGTCCTTCACCGCCGCGGCGGGCGATCTTGGGATGACCCAGGCGGGCGTCAGCTATCAGGTCCGCCTGCTCGAGGAGCGGCTGGGCGGCCCGCTGTTCCTGCGCAAGCCCAAGGGGATCGAGCTGACCGCGCTGGGGGCGCGACTGGCGCAGCCGACGCACCAGGCTTTCGACACGCTGCGCAGCGCCTATGCGCCGGCGCGGGACGCGCAGACGCTGTCGATCTCGACCCTGCCGACGCTGGCGGGGAACTGGCTCGCCCAGCGGCTGGGGCGGTTCCAGATCGACAACCCGGGCCTCGCCGTGCGGCTCGAGGCGTCCGAGCAGGTGGTCGATTTCGCGCGCGAGGATGTCGACGTCGCGATCCGCATGGGCGAGGGAAACTGGCCCAGCCTGACCGCCACCCGGCTGTTCGAGGTCGAGTTCACCCCGATGCTGTCGCCCGCCCTGGCCGAACGCTTCGGCCCGCTGACCGACCCGGCGCAGATGCTGCCCGTCCCCTGGGTCAGCGGCCCCGACCCCAGCTGGCAGATGTGGCTCGCCGCCGCCGGGGTCAGCGCGCATTGCACCTCGTCCCCCCGCGCCGCGCTGGTGCTGAACGCGCAGCTGCACGAGGCGCGGGCGGCGATGGCAAGCGAGGGCGCAGCGCTGCTGACGCCGCGCTTCTTCCGCTTCGAGCTGGCGACCGGCGCGCTGGTCCAGCCCTTTGCCGTGACCGCCACCAACGGCAAGGCCTATTGGCTCGTCTATCCGCCCGCGCGTCGCAACCGCCCGGCGATCCGCGCCTTCCGCAAGTTCATCCTGACCGAGGCAGCCGCCGACGCCTGACGGCCCCGATCTTCTGACCCGAAATATCCCCGCCGGAGGCTGCCCGCGCCAGCGGGCATCCCCTCACAGCGCGGTCCAGCCCCCATCGACCGAGATCGTCGTCCCGGTGATCTGCGCGGCCGTGTCCGAACACAGGAACACCGCCGTCCCGCCGATCTGCTCGACCGTGGCGAACTGCCCCGAGGGCTGCCGCGACAGCATCACCTTGGCGATCACGTCCTCGCGGCTCATGTTGTGGGTCTTCATCTGGTCGGGAATCTGCGCCTCGATGATCGGGGTCAGCACATAGCCGGGGCAGATCGCGTTGCAGGTGATCCCCTGCCCGGCGGTTTCCAGCGCGGTGACCTTGGTCAGACCGACGACGCCGTGCTTGGCCGCCACATAGGCCGACTTGAACGGCGAAGCCGTCAGCCCGTGCGCCGAGGCGACGTTGACCACCCGCCCCCAGCCGGCCTTGCGCATCAGCGGCAGCGCGGCGGCGGTGGTGTGAAACGCGCTCGACAGGTTGATCGCCAGGATCGCGTCCCACTTGTCCTGCGGGAACTCGTCGATCGGGGCGACGTGCTGGATGCCGGCGTTGTTGATCAGGATGTCGCAGCGGCCGGCCGCCGCGATCAGCGCCCGGCAATCGGCGGCCTTCGACATGTCGGCGGCGACATAGCGGACCTCGACCCCATGCCGGTCGGCCAGGTCCTTCGCCAGCGCATGATCCTCGTCGCGATCGGTGAAGCTGTTGATGACCAGGTCCGCGCCCGCCGCGGCGAGCGCTTCGGCGACGCCCAGCCCGATGCCGCTGTTCGACCCGGTGACGACGGCCAGCTTGCCGGCAAGGTTCTGTTCGACCATCTCGCGCTCTCCTTGATGCTGCCCGTGCAGAATAACGGGCGCGCGCCGCGAAAAAAAGACGCCCGCACAAGGCGGGCGTCAAGTCATGAGGCAGGTTTCATACAGGCAAGAAACCTATCGAGCAGTGGTTCTGATATACGCTTGAAACCCCCAAACGCCAAGCCCCCGGTTTGCCACAGGGTGAATGCAGGGTTACTGTCCGGCCAAGACCCGGCACGAAAGCCGCGGCGCAGATCACGGGCACACATGCGAATCTTCAATTTCTCTAACGATTCCGCGATGGGTCGCCTTATGCGTGTGCTGTCCCTCAGCCTTGCGACTGTTGCAGCGATGCCGCTGGCAAGCGCGGCCGAGCCGTCCCATGCCCTTGCAATGTATGGAGAACCTGCGCTGCCCGCGACGCTGGAATCGCTGCCCTACGCCGATCCTCAGGCGCCCAAAGGGGGAACGATTCGCTTCGCCGAACCCGGCGGTTTCGATTCGCTCAAGCCCTGGGTGCTGAAAGGCAACGCCGCCTGGGGCGTCGGCGTCCATGTCGCCGAACCGCTGATGCTGCGCTCGATCGACGAGCCGTTCACGCTCTACTGCCTGCTCTGCGAGACCGTCGACACCGATCCCGACCGGAGCTGGGTCGAATTCACCCTGCGCCCCGAGGCGCGGTTTTCCGACGGCACCCCGGTCACCGCCGAGGACGTGATCTGGTCCTTCCAGACCCTCGGCACCCAGGGCCACCCCCGCTATGCCGGCGCCTGGGCCAAGGTCGCCCGCATCGCCCCGGTGGGCGCGCGCGGCATCCGCATCGAGTTCGCCGAAAAGGACCGCGAGCTGCCGCTGCTGATGGGCATGCGGCCGGTCCTCAAACAGGCCCAGTGGGAGGGCAAGGACTTCGCCGCCTCGTCGCTTGACCCGCCGATCGGATCGGGCGCCTATGTCGTCGACCGGGTCGATCCCGGCCGCTCGATCAGCTTCCGGCGCAATCCCGATTACTGGGGCCGCGACCTGCCGCTGACCCGCGGGCTCTATAATTTCGACAGCATCCGCTATGATTACTTCGCCGACAGCAACGCCATGTCTCAGGCCTTCAAGGCCGGCGAGATCGACGTCTGGCGCGAGCTGAACGGCGTCAAATGGGCGACCGAATACGACTTTCCGGCCATCGCCTCGGGCGCGGTGGTCAAGGAGGACATCCCCCACCAGCGCCCCTCGGGGATCATGGGGCTGGTGATGAACACCCGCTCGCCCATGTTCGCCGACTGGCGGGTGCGGCAGGCGATGATCCTGGCGTTCAACTACCGCTTCATCAACGCCACGCTGGCCGGCGGGTCGGACCCCCGGATCGCAAGCTACTTTTCGAACTCGACCCTCGCCATGCAGCCCGGCCCCGCCACCGGGCGCGAGGCAGAGCTGCTGGCCCCCTTCGCCGCCGGCCTGCCGCCCGGCACGATCGAGGGCTATGCCCTGCCCCAAGGCTCGGACCGGCTGCTGGACCGTACCGCGCTCCGCGAGGCGGTGGGCCTGCTGGCCGAGGCCGGCTGGACCGTCGGCGCCGACGGCATCCTGCGCAACGCCGACGGTGCGCCCTTCGCCCCCGAGATCCTGCTGAACCAGTCGGGCAGCGCGATGCGGGCGGGCTCCGAGGTCCAGCAGATCGTCGACATCTATGTCGAGGCGCTCAAGCCCCTGGGCATCGCCCCCCGCGTCACCCTGCTGGACAGCGCCCAGTATATCGAGCGCACCAACCGCTTCGCCTTCGATATGACCTGGTACGAACGCGGCCTGTCGCTGTCGCCCGGCAACGAACAGGCGCTGTACTGGGGCATCGCCAGCGCCGATCAGGAGGGGTCGAAGAACTGGATGGGCGTCCGCTCGCCTGCCGTGGACGCGATGATCGCCGAGGCGGTGAACGCAACCGATCTGGACGGCCACGTCGCCGCCGTCCGGGCGCTCGACCGGCTCCTGACCGCGGGGCGCTATGTGATCCCGGTCAGCTATCCGCAGGTCAGCCGCATTGCCCACGCCGCCCGCCTGCGCCACCCGCAGCGCCTGCCGATCTACGGCGACTGGCCCGGCTTCCTGCCCGAGGTCTGGTGGTCCGAGCCTCCCGCTCCGGCCGACTGACGCCGCCGCCGCAAAATCTCTTGTCCGCAAATATCCCGCGGGGGTCCGGGGGCGCGAAGCCCCCGGTCCGACCGAGCGCCCCTAGCGGTCCCCGTCATCCGGATAGTCGTCGTCGTCCCCGAACCGGGCGTCGTCGGCGAATTCATCCTCGCCCTCGCCCACATACTTGCCCGACAGCGCGATCGAATGGTTGTCGTGCGAAGGGTCCATCACGACATCCGAGGGGATCTCGCCGGCCAGCCACTCCTTGATCTCCTCGCGCGCCTCCTGCGGGTCCTGCTCGGTGATCTCGGCGATATAGCGGATGAAGGCGCGCTGGTCGCCGTCGATCTCGTCCAGCATCGATTCGTCGGCATCTTCCCATTTTTCCTGGATGGCTTCGTAAAAAGCGCTCCAGTTTTCCTGCACATGCGACCACCGCATCGGGCTCTCCTTCGTCCGTTTCCACGCCAACCGCGAAAACGGCCGCGAGTTCCCGGGCCTCCGATCCCGCGCTCAGACCGGCCGGATCAGCCGCCGTTCCAGCACTCGCAGCACGGTGGCCAGGTCGTGGCCCCGGCGCAGAACCTGCCCGTCCATGCCGACGACCGCATACATGCCCTGGGCGGCGCGCAGCCTGGGCCGCTTCTCGATCCGGTACAGCGGGTTCTCGGCGGCCCGGCGAAAGACCGAAAACACCGCCAGGTCGCGCAGGAAGGACATGCCATAGTCGCGCCATTCCCCGGCCGCGACCATGCGGCCATACAGCGACAGGATCACCGCAAGTTCGCGCCGGTCGAAGGCCACCACGTCGGGCGCCGGCTGCGGCGGCTGGATCGGATGGATCGTCATGGGCCGCAGCGTGACACCCCCCCGCCCGCCGATCAACGCCAAAAATGCAGACGGGCGGCCCGCAGGCCGCCCGGTTCCGTCGCCTCGAGGGGTCGGCTCAGTAGCAGCCGATCTTGGCGATGCGGCCGTCGGTGCCGACCTCGACATTCATCCGGTCGGGCCGGAAATCCATCGTCACCGCATCGCCGGGGCCGATCACCCGTGTCCCGGCCGGCAGCAGCATCGTCTGCAGCACCGATTTCGGCTGCCCGACCAGCCCTTGCAGGGTCGAGGCCTTGCACTGGTCGGTGTCGGGCTGGACCGGGGCCGGGACCGGCTCGACGCAGCCCGCCAGGGCCAGCAGCGGCAGGATTGCAAGCGCGCGCATGGGGAACCTCCTTAGCCGCAGGTGACGGACTGGATGTTGCCGGCGGCGTCCAGTTTGAAGGCGATCCGCAGGCCGTTGTATTCCTCGGGCTCGATGCCGCGATATTCGGCGATCCGGTACTGGCGGGTGATGCCCAGGGTGGGCACGACCGAGGCCGGCTGGCCGATCACGTGGCGGTAATCGGCGGCGTGGCAGGCATCGGGCTCGCGGGATTGCAGCCCGGCGACGCCGGTCACCGCGGCCGGTTCGGGCACGACGACGGGCGCCGGGTCGATCACCGTGGTGGTCGCGACGGGGGCGACGCAGCCGGCAAGCGCGGCGGTCGCGGCGAAAAGCAATGCGGTCGGTTTCATCATCAGATCAGGGTTCCTGTCTCGGCTCGTTCAATGGCGCGATGCGGGTCTTTGGCGCCCGCCTTGCGTTCCGGTTGCAAGCATAATCGGCTTGCCCGAGCCCGGAAAGCGGTCCCGCCCAAGCTTGCCGCAAAGCCCGCCCCCTGTCACCGGGCCGCATCAGCGCGGCCGGTCAATTCCCGGTCAGATGCGGTGCATCGGGCGCGCCGGTCAGCCGGCGAAATCCGCCACCACGCCCCAGACCCGGTCGAGTTCATCCCCCGAGATGCAGTAGGGCGGCAGCACATAGACAGTGCTGCCCAAGGGCCGCAGGAACACCCCGCGATCCAGCGCCCGGGCCCGCAGCTGCTGCCCGGCGGCGGCGAGATAACCCGCCCCTTCGGTCCGAAGGTCCAGCGCGGCGATGGTGCCGGTCTGGCGGGGGTTGGCAAAGCGACGGTCGCCGGCCAGCGCCTCCAGCCGGTCGGCCTGCATCGCCGCCACCCGGTCCAGCCGCGCCTGCATGTCCTCGGCCTGCCAGATCCGCGCATTAGCCAGCCCCGCCGCGCAGGCAATCGGGTTGGCGGTATAGCTCGAGGAATGGAAGAAGGTCCGGCTGCGATCCTCGGACCAGTGGGCGGCAAAGATTGCCTCGGTCGCCAGCGTCGCGGCCAGCGGGATCGCCCCGCCCGTGAGGCCCTTCGAGGTGCAGAGGATATCCGGCGCGATGCCCGCATGGTCGCAGGCCCACAGCCGCCCGGTGCGGCCCCAGCCGGTCATCACCTCGTCGGCGATCAGCAGGACGCCATGCCGGTCGCAGACGGCGCGCAGCGCGGCCAGCAGCTCGGGCGGATACATCACCATCCCGCCCGCCCCCAGCACCAGCGGCTCGACGATCAGCGCCGCAAGCTCGCCCGAGGCGGCGACCGTCTCGAACGCCGCCAGCGTGTCGGCGCCCAGCGGCAGGCGGTCGACCGCGAACAGCAGCGGATCGTAGGCGGCGTTGAACACCCCGCGCTCGCCCACGCTCATCGTGCCGATGGTGTCACCGTGATAGCTGCCTTCCAGCACCGCGATGCGGTGGCGGGGGCGGCCCGGCGCGGTGTGCTTCCAGAACCCCAGCGCCATCTTGAGCGCCACCTCGACGCTGGTCGAGCCACTGTCGGAATAGAACACCCGGGTCAGCCCGGCGGGAGCCAGATCGACCAGCGCCCGGGCCAGATCCTCGGCCGGATCGTGGGTCAGCCCGGCGAAGATCACCTGGTCCAGCCGCTCCGCGGTGGCGCGGATCGCGTCCATGATCGGGGGGTGGCGATGGCCGTGGGTAATGACCCACCAGCTTGAGATCGCGTCGATCAGCGGGCCGCGATCGGTGTGGATCGTGGCGCCCTCGGTCCGCGTCACCCGCGGGGGGCTGGGTTCGGTGGCGTGCTGGGTGAAGGGGTGCCAGACGGGCGAGTCGGTCATGGGCGCTCCGTTCCGCCCGAAGATGCCTCCGGCGGGGATATTTGGGCAAAGAAGAAGGTCACGCGAAGTCCTGCGGGTCGAAATGGGTGCGCATCGCGGCCGAGAGCGTGGCGGGGGTCAGCGGGTCCAGCCGCGGCAGGCGGCCCAGCGCGCGGACCCGGCCCAGCGCGGCGATGGTGGCGATGTTGTCGGGGTTGTCGTCACCGACGAAGGCCACGCCGTGGACCCGGCAGCTCCGCGCGCGCAGCGATTCGAGCGCGGTGAGGGTGTGGCTGATCGTGCCCAGCCCGGTCGTCGCCACGAGGACCACCGGGATACCCCAGCGGGCGAAGAGGTCGGCGGACAGCATCTCGCGGGTGATCGGGACGAGAACGCCGCCCGCGCCCTCGATCACCAGCGGGTCGGCGGCGGGCGGGGTCAGGTCGGGGATCGTGACCCCCGCCAGTTCGGCGGCGCGGTGGGGGGACAGCGGCTCGGGCAGGATGATGGCTTCGGGGAGGATGGGCGCGCCGGTCATGGCGTGGACGAAGGCCGCGTCGCTGCCCGGCCACGGCCCGTCACGGCGCGGCCCGGGGTCGGCGACGCCGGTCTGCACGGGTTTCCAGTAGCTGGCGTTCAGCAGCCCGGTCAGACCGGCGGCGAAGACGGTCTTGCCGATATCGGTGCCGGTGCCTGTTATCACAAAGCGGGCCACATTTCCTCCAGCGTGCTGGCCAGCCGGCGCACGTCGTCCGCGGCGGCGTTCAGGGTCAGCGACACCCGTAGCCGCGCGGTGCCGGCGGGCACGGTCGGCGGGCGGATGCCGCGCAGGTCGAAGCCCGCCGCCTGCACCCGCTCGGCCAGCGCCATCGTCTCGGCGTCGCCGCCGACGATCAGCGGCACGATCTGGCTGCCCGACATCGGCAGATGCGGCAACCGCGCCGACATTTCCTGCGAGAACAAGGCGATGAGGTCGTGCAGCCGCTGCTGCCGGTCGGGCTCGTCGCGCAGCATGTCCAGCGCGGCGGCCCCCGCCACCGCCATCAGCGGCGAAGGCGCGGTGGCGAAGATGAAGGGCCGCGCCCGGTTCACGAGGAAATCGCGTAGCACCCCCGGCAGGCACAGCAGCGCCCCCGACCCGCCCAGCGCCTTGCCAAGCGTGTGCAGGGTGATGACGTTGTCGCGGCCTTCCAGCGCGTGACCCAGACCCCGGCCCTGCGGTCCCCAGACGCCGGTGGCGTGGGCCTCGTCGATGATCAGGAACCCTTCCCGATCCGCGAGTTGCGCCAGATCGTCCAGCGGCGCCCGGTCGCCGTCCATGCTGTAGAGGCTTTCCACCGCGATCCACACCGCACCACGCCCGCCGCCCGCCCGCCAGCCTGTGATCACATCCGCAGCGTGGCCCGCGTCGTTGTGTCGGAACTCGGCGACCTCGGCCCGCGACAGCCGGGCGCCCTCGCGGGTCGAGGCGTGGGACAAAGCGTCGAGCAGCAGCAGGTCGCCGGTCTGCGGCAGCGTCGAAAACAGCGCGACGTTGGCCGGGTAGCCGCCGCCGAAGCCCAGCGCGGATTCGGCACCGAAAAACGCGGCGGCCCTGGTCTCAAAGGCTTCCTGCCATTCGGTATTGCCGCGCAGCAGCCGCGACCCGGCTGCCCCCACCGGCACGCCCGAGTCCAGCGCATCCCGCACCGCCGCCGCCAGCCGCGGATGCCCGGCCAGTCCCAGATAGTCGTTCGAGGCGAAATCGACGCCGGCGCGCGGGATCAGCCGCCGGGTCCGGCCGGCCACGGCCAGCCGGTCCAGATCGGCGCGGAACGGGGCCAGCCGGTCCAAGCCGGCGCTCAGCGCAGGATCGGGACGGGGCGTTCCTGGACGGCGCCGGCCGCCTGAGCCGCGCGCAGCGGGCATTCGGCGGGGGCCGCCTCGGGCACCGGCACCTCGGCGGGCGCCGGCGCGTGTTCCCACGCGACCATTGGCGCCATGCCCAGTTTCGCCAGCAGCTGCATGTCCTTGTCCTCGTCCGGGTTGCCCGCGGTCAGCAGCGTGTCGCCGACGAAGATCGAGTTCGCCCCGGCGAAGAAGCACAACGCCTGCATCTCGTCGGTCATCCCGGTGCGGCCGGCGGACAGGCGGACATGGCTTTCGGGCATCATGATCCGGGCCAGCGCGATGGTCCGCACGAAGTCGATCGGATCGACCGGCGCCGCATCCGCCAGCGGCGTGCCGGGGATCGCGATCAGCATGTTCAGCGGCACAGAATCGGGCGGCTCGGGCAGGTTCGCCAGCGTCACCAGCATGTCCACGCGGTCCTGCGCGCCCTCGCCGAGGCCAAGGATGCCACCCGAGCAGACCTTGATCCCGCTGTCGCGGACCACCGCCAGCGTATCCAGCCGGTCGGCATAGGTCCGGGTCGTGATCACATTGGAATAATGGGATTCCGAGGTGTCGACGTTGTGGTTGTAGTAATCCAGCCCCGCCGCCTTAAGCCGTGCGGCCTGGCCCGCGTCCAGCATCCCCAGCGTCATGCAGGTTTCCATCCCCAGCGCCTTGACGCCCTCGACCATCGCCAGCACCTGCGGCATGTCGCGTTCCTTCGGGCTGCGCCAGGCGGCGCCCATGCAATAGCGGGTCGCGCCCGCCGCCTTGGCCTTGGCGGCCTCGGCGATGACGCGCTGCACCTCCATCAGCTTGGACGCGGACAGCCCCGAATCGTAGCGCGCCGACTGGCTGCAATAGGTGCAGTCCTCGGGGCAGCCGCCGGTCTTGATCGACAGCAGCCGCGACAGCTGCACGCGGTTGGGGTCGAAATGCTGGCGGTGGACGGTCTGGGCCTGAAACAGCAGTTCCATGAAGGGCAGGTCGTGGATGGCGCGGGCCTCGGCCGCGGTCCAGTGCCGGCGCGGGGGACGCCGGGGGTCCGAAACGGGCATCCGGGAAGCGGTCATCGCGGCGGGAGCGGTCATCACGGGGGCCTCGCGGGTCAGGAGCGGGGGTCAGAAATGCGGATCCAAGGCGCGGATCATGTTTGCAGCGCCGGGTTAGCAGCATTGACTTTGCCTGTCCAACCTCCTGCCGCGCCCCCCGCGCCCTGCCGCGGCGTTTGAGATTGACGCGGGCTTGCGGTTTCCCTGTAATCCGCCAAAACCCAACGGGAGATGACCATGACCTTTCTGACCCGCCTTGCCGCCAGCGCCGCCCTCCTGGCGCTGTCCGCCGGCCTGGCCGCCGCCGACCCCGCCCTGATCTATGATCTCGGCGGCAAGTTCGACAAATCCTTTAACGAGGCCGCCTATGCCGGGGCCGAGAAATGGAAGGCCGAGACCGGCGGCACCTACAAGGAACTGGAAATGCAGTCCGAGGCCCAGCGCGAACAGGCGCTGCGCCGGCTGGCCGAGACCGGGGCGAACCCGATCGTGATGACCGGCTTTGCCTTTGCCGAGGTGCTCAAGAAGGTCGCGCCGGACTATCCCGACACCCGCTTCGTCATCATCGACAGCGCCGTCGAGGGTGCCAACGTCCAGTCGAACCTGTTCGCCGACGAACAGGGCTCGTACCTGGCCGGGGTGATGGCGGGCATGGCCACCAAGACCAAGACCGTCGGCTTCATCGGCGGCATGGACGTGCCGCTGATCCGCAACTTTGCCTGCGGCTATGTGCAGGGCGTCAAGTCGGTCGATCCGGCGATCAAGGTCTTGCAGAACATGACCGGCACCACCCCCGCCGCCTGGAACGACCCGGTCAAGGGCGGAGAGCTCGCCAAGGCGCAGAAGGCGCAGGGCGCCGACGTGATCTATGCCGCCGCCGGTGGCACCGGGATCGGCGTGCTGCAGGCCGCGGCCGACGAGGGCATCCTGTCGATCGGGGTCGATTCGAACCAGAACCACCTGCATCCGGGCAAGGTCCTGACCTCGGCTATCAAGCGGGTGGACACCGCCGTCTATGACGCCTTCAAGGCCGGGACCGAGGTCGAGGTCGGCAAGACCAACATCTGGGACGTCGCCCACGACGGCGTCGGCGTGGCGATGGACGACAACAACAAGCCGCTGGTCTCCGACGAGATGGCCAAGGCCGTCGAGGATGCGCGCGCAAAGATCGCCTCGGGCGAGCTGAAGGTTGTCAACTACAACACCGGCAACGCCTGCCCGGTCCAGTAAGTGACCGCCACCGACAGCGTCGCGGGGCGGCACGCCGCCCCCGAAACCGCCTCGGTCGCGCCGGCGATCGAGCTGCGCGGGATTTCCAAGGCCTTCGGCCCGGTGCAGGCCAACAAGGACATCTCGATGACCGTGCCGCGCGGCACGATCCACGGCATCGTGGGGGAAAACGGCGCCGGCAAGTCGACGCTGATGTCGATCCTGTATGGCTTCTACAGGCCCGACGCCGGGCAGATCCTGATCGGCGGCCGGGACGCCGGCATCACCGACAGCCAGTCGGCGATCCGCGCCGGCATCGGCATGGTGTTCCAGCATTTCAAGCTGGTGCCGAACATGACGGTGCTGGAAAACGTCATCCTCGGGGCCGAGGACAGCGCCCTGCTGGCGCCCTCGCTGTCCCGCGCCCGCGGCGAGCTGCGGCGGCTGGCCGAAGAATACGAGCTGCAGGTCGATCCCGACGCGGTGGTGGAAACCCTGTCCGTCGGCCACCAGCAGCGGGTCGAGATCCTCAAGGCGCTGTATCGCCACGCCGACATCCTGATCCTGGACGAGCCGACCGGCGTGCTGACCCCGGCCGAGGCCGAACATTTGTTCCGCATCCTTCGCGGGCTGCGCGAGCAGGGCAAGACGATCATCGTCATCACCCACAAGCTGCGCGAGGTGATGGAGATCACCGACAACGTCTCGGTCATGCGGCGGGGCGAGATGGTGGCCACGGTGCGCACCGCCGACACCTCGCCCGAGCAGCTGGCCGAGCTGATGGTCGGTCGCAAGGTGCTGCTGCGCGTGGACAAGGCCCCGGCCCGGCCCGGCGCCCCGGTGCTGGAGGTCGTGCGGCTGGAGATGGTGGACCGCACGGGCGTCACCCGGTTGCGCGGCGTCGATCTGACCGTGCGCGCGGGCGAGATCGTGGGCATCGCCGGGGTCAGCGGCAACGGCCAGACCCAGCTGATGGAGATCCTCGGTGGCTATGCCGAACCCGGCGCCCGGGTCACCGGCGCGGTGCGGATGAACGGCGCCGACCTGCCGCTGACCCGGACCGACGCCGCCGCGCGCCGCCGCGCGGGCATCGGCAACATCCCCGAGGACCGGCAGGTCGAAGGCCTGATCATGGACTTTTCCTGCTGGGAAAACACTGTCTTCGGCCATCACCGCGACCCCGAATACCAGTCCGGCCCGCTGATGGACAACGACCGCGTCCGCCAGCGCGCGGAACGCCTGATCGCGCAGTTCGACGTCCGCCCGGCCAACTGCCACCTCGCCGCGCGCAATTTCTCGGGCGGCAACCAGCAGAAGATCGTCGTCGCCCGCGAGATCGAGGAAAAGCCCGCCCTGCTGCTGGTCGGCCAGCCGACCCGCGGCGTCGACATCGGCGCCATCGAGTTCATCCACCGCCGCCTGATCGAGATGCGCGACGCCGGCGCCGCGATCCTGCTGGTGTCGGTGGAACTGGACGAGATCATGGGCCTGTCCGACCGCATCGTGGTGATGTTCGACGGCCGGATCATGGGCGAACGCCAGCCCGACCAGACCTCGGCGGCCGAGCTGGGGATGCTGATGGCGGGGGTGGAGGGGGGCGGCATCCCGCCCGCCCAGGGCCAGCCTCGCGCGCATCCCGATGCGCGGCCCGACTTGGCAAAAGGCATTCTCTGATGACCCGCCTGCCCCGCTGGGCCGACCTGATCCTGACGCCGCTGATCTCGCTGGCACTCGCCTTCGCGATCTCGGCGGTGGTCATCCTCGCCATCGGCCAGGACCCGTGGGCGGCGCTGAAGACGATGGTCACCGGCGCGGTCGGGTCGTCCTATGGCTGGGGCTATACGCTGTATTACGCCACCAACTTCATCTTCACCGGCCTCGCCGTGGCGGTGGCCGCCCATGCCGGGCTGTTCAACATCGGGGCCGAGGGGCAGGCCACGCTGGGGGGCCTGGGTGTCGCGCTGGTGTGCCTGGCGCTGCCCTGGCCGCACTGGGCGCTGGCGCTGCCGGCGGCGATGCTGGGCGGGGCGCTGTTCGGCGCCGCCTGGGCCCTGATCCCCGCCTGGCTTCAGGCCAAGCGCGGCAGCCACGTGGTCATCACCACGATCATGTTCAACTTCATCGCCGCGGCGCTGCTGAACTGGGTTCTGGTCAACGTGCTGCGCCCGCCGGGCAGCCAGGACCCCGCCACCGCGAACTTCCCCGCCGGCACCCACCTGCCGACGCTGTCGGACATGGCCGGGGCGATCGGCGTCCAGTGGGGCAAGGCCACGCCCGCCAATGTCAGCTTCCTGATCGCCATCGCCGCCTGCCTGCTGGTCTGGCTGCTGATCTGGCGCACCCCGCTGGGGTACGAGATCCGCGCCTTCGGCAAGTCCGAGCGTGCCGCCCGCTATGCCGGCATCTCTCCGGTCCGGATCACCGTGGTGGCGATGCTGATCTCGGGTGCGCTGGCCGGGCTGATGGCGGTGAACAACGTGATGGGCGAGGCCGGGCGGCTGGTCCTGAACAACGTCGAGGGCGCGGGCTTCATCGGCATCGCCGTGGCGCTGATGGGGCGCAACCATCCGCTGGGCATCTTCCTCGCCGCGCTGCTGTTCGGCTTCCTGTATCAGGGCGGGGCCGAGCTGGCGCTGTTTTCCAACATCCCGCGCGAGCTGATCACCGTCATCCAGGCGCTGGTGATCCTGTTCACCGGGGCCTTGGACAACATGGTGCGGATGCCGCTGGAACGGCTGTTCGGGCGAAGGGCGGGCTGATGGATTACGCGACCGTCCTGCAGATCCTCGACAGCGCCCTGCGGCTGATGACGCCGCTGCTGCTCGCCTGCCTGGCCGGGCTGTTCTCGGAGCGATCGGGGATCTTCGACATCGGGCTGGAAGGCAAGATGCTGATCGCGGCCTTTGCCGCCGGTGCCGCCGGGGCGCTGACCGGCAGCGTCTGGCTGGGGCTGGGGGCGGCGGTGCTGGCCTCGCTGGCGCTGGCCGCCATCCACGGGATGACCGCGATCACGTTCCGCGGCAACCAGCTGATCTCGGGGGTGGCGATCAACTTCCTCGCCTCGGGGCTGACCGTGCTGCTGGGGCAGAGCTGGTTCGGGCTGGGCGGGCGCACCCCGGCGCTGGAGGGCGGCGCGCGGTTCGCCACCATCACCCTGCCCGGTGCCGAGGCGCTGCGCGGCGTCCCGGTGGTCGGGCCGCTTTATGCCGAGGTGCTCTCGGGCCACACGCTGCCGGTCTATGTCGCGCTGGCGCTGGTACCGGCGACGTGGTGGCTGCTGTATCGCACCCGCTTTGGCCTGCGGCTGCGGGCGGTGGGCGACAACCCGGCCTCGGTCGATACCGCCGGCGTCTCGGTGGTGCGGCTGCGCTGGGCAGCGGTCGCCATCACCGGCGTTCTGTGCGGGCTGGCGGGCGCCTATCTGGCCGCCGGCCTGTCGGCGGGCTTCGTCAAGGAAATGACCGCCGGGCGGGGCTATATCGCGCTGGCGGCGCTGATCTTTGCCAACTGGATGCCGTGGCGGGCGCTGGGGGCCACCTTCCTGTTCGGGCTGATGGAGGCGGTCGCCAACCGTTATCCGGAAATTGACCTCGGGCCTGTAACCATCCCGTCGATGTTCATGTCGGCCCTGCCCTATATCCTGACCGTCATCATCCTGGCCGGTTTCATCGGCCGCGCCACCCCCCCGCGCGCCGGAGGAGAGCCCTATGTCAAAGAGCGGTGATCTCGCCCGCCTGGTCCGCGACCGCGCGGGGTCCGCGCCGCCCGATTACGGGCTGGTGCTGGGGTCGGGGCTGGGCCACCTGGGCGCGTCGGTCGACGGGGTCGCGATCCCCTATGCCGATCTGGAGGGACTGCCCCATGCCGGCGTCTCGGGCCACGTCCCGCAGCTTTACATCGGCGACCTGGAAGGGCGCCGCGTCGCGGTCTTCGGAGGGCGCTCGCATTATTACGAAACCGGCCGCGCCGACGCGATGCGCCCGGCGCTGGAACTGCTGGACGAACTCGGCTGCGATCGGCTGATCCTGACCAACGCCGCGGGGTCCCTGCGCGAGGACATCCCGCCGGGCGGGCTGATGCTGCTGTCCGACCACATCGCCTTCGCCGGGACCAACCCGCTGATCGGCGAGGCGGACGAGCGCCGCTTCGTGCCGATGACCGACGCCCATGACCCCGGCATCCGCGCCGACCTGCGCGCCGCCGCCGCCGCCGAAGGCGTCGCCCTGCCCGAGGGGGTCTATTGCTGGTTCTCGGGCCCGTCCTTCGAAACCCCGGCCGAGATCCGGGCGGCGCGGGTGCTGGGCGCCGATGCGGTGGGCATGTCCACGGTGCCCGAGGTGATCCTCGGCCGCTTCCTCGGCATGCGCTGCGCGGCGATTTCGGTCATCACCAACATGGGCGCGGGGCTGTCGGCGGAACGGATCAGCCACGATCACACCAAGCAGATGGCCCCCCTCGGCGCCGCCAAGCTGGAACGGGTGCTGCGGCGGTTCCTGCGCGACTGACGGGGCCCGCGCGGTCCGGCAGCAAATCTGACATAATCGCGCGCAAAGCCCCAAATCTGCTAGGGTTTGCGTGACATTCCCGGCCCGGACCGCTATATGATGCAGGTCAACGGCAGGAATACAGACGCATGAGCGCGACACCAGCGGCGCAGCCCGAATATGGCGCCGATTCCATCAAGGTTCTCAAGGGACTAGAGGCCGTCCGCAAGCGGCCCGGGATGTATATCGGCGACACCGATGACGGGTCCGGCCTGCACCACATGGTCTATGAGGTCGTCGACAACGGCATCGACGAGGCGCTGGCCGGCCATGCCGACCTCGTGCTGGTCAAGATCCACGCCGACAGCAGCGTCTCGGTACGCGACAACGGCCGCGGCATCCCCGTTGACCTGCACCCCAGCGAGGGTGTCAGCGCGGCCGAGGTCATCATGACCCAGCTGCACGCGGGCGGCAAATTCGACCAGAACAGCTACAAGGTCTCGGGCGGGCTGCACGGCGTCGGCGTCTCGGTCGTCAACGCGCTGTCGGACTGGCTGGAACTGCGCATCTGGCGCAATGGCAAGGAACACTTCGCCCGCTTCGAACACGGCGACACGGTCGAACACCTGCGCGTCGTGGGCGATGCCGCGCCCGGCGAAAAGGGGACCGAGGTGCGGTTTCTCGCCTCATCCAAGGTCGATGGCGGGACGGGGACGTTCTCGAACCTCGATTACAGCTTCAAGACGCTGGAAAACCGGCTGCGCGAGCTGGCCTTCCTGAATTCGGGCGTCCGCATCGTGCTGGAAGACGACCGCCCGGCCGAGCCGCTGCGGACCGAGCTGTTCTACGAAGGCGGGGTGCGCGAGTTCGTCAAGTATCTCGACCGCTCCAAGACCGCGGTGATGCCCGAGCCGATCTTCATGACCGGCGAGCGCGGCGGCATCGGGGTCGAGGTCGCGATGTGGTGGAACGACAGCTACCACGAAACCGTGCTGCCCTTCACCAACAATATCCCCCAGCGCGACGGCGGCACCCACCTGGCGGGGTTTCGCGGCGCGCTGACCCGGGTGATCGGGAAATACGCCCAGGACAGCGGCATCGCCAAGCGCGAAAAGGTGGAATTCACCGGCGACGATGCGCGCGAGGGGCTGACCTGCGTGCTGTCGGTCAAGGTCCCGGACCCCAAGTTTTCCAGCCAGACCAAGGACAAGCTGGTCTCCTCCGAGGTGCGCCCGGCGGTGGAAAACCTGGTCGGCGAGAAGCTGGCCGAGTGGTTCGAGGAAAACCCGGCCGAGGCGAAGTCCATCGTCGGCAAGATCGTCGAGGCCGCGCTGGCCCGCGAGGCGGCCCGCAAGGCGCGCGAGCTGACGCGCCGCAAGACCGCGATGGACGTGGCCTCGCTGCCCGGCAAGCTTGCCGACTGCCAGGAAAAGGACCCGGCGCTGGCCGAACTGTTCATCGTCGAGGGTGACAGCGCCGGCGGCTCGGCCAAGCAGGGCCGGTCGCGCCAGAACCAGGCCGTGCTGCCGTTGCGCGGCAAGATCCTGAACGTGGAACGGGCGCGGTTCGACCGGATGCTGTCCTCGGACATGATCGGCACGCTGATCACCGCGCTGGGCACCGGCATCGGACGCGACGAATTCAACCTGCGCAAGCTGCGCTACCACAAGATCGTCATCATGACCGATGCCGACGTGGACGGCGCGCATATCCGCACCCTGCTGCTGACGTTCTTCTTCCGCCAGATGCCCGAGCTGATCGAGGCGGGGCACCTGTATATCGCCCAGCCGCCGCTGTACAAGGTCGCCCGCGGGCGCTCCGAGGTGTATCTCAAGGACCAGCCGGCGCTGGAAGATTACCTGGTCCAGCAGGGGATCGAGGGCACCTCGCTGCGGCTCGGCTCGGGCGAAGAGATCACCGGCGCCGACCTGCTGCGGGTGGTGGACGAGGCCCGGACCGTACGCCGGGTGCTGCGGTCCTATCCGACCCACTACCCGGCCCACATCACCGAACAGGCGGCCATCGCCGGGGCGATGCTGCCCGGCGCGATCGACGCCGACGCGCAGGCGGTGGGCCGCTCGGTGGCCGAGCGGCTGGACATGGTCGCCGAGGAGTTCGAGCGCGGCTGGTCGGCCCGCCCGACCCAGGACGGCGGCATCCGCCTGTCGCGCCTGCTGCGCGGGGTCGAGGAAAGCCGCCTTTTGGACGGCCCGATGCTGCGGTCCGGCGAAAGCCGCCGGCTGGGCCAGCTGACCGAGGCGCTGCGCGAGGTCTATGCCGGCCGCGCGACGCTGGTCCGCAAGGACCGCGAGCTGCCGATCACCGGCCCGCTGTCGCTGCTGGACGCGATCTTCGCCGAGGGCGAAAAGGGGCTGAGCCTGCAGCGCTACAAGGGCCTGGGCGAGATGAACCCGGAACAGCTGTGGGAAACCACGCTGGACCCCGAGGCGCGCACCATGCTGCAGGTGCGAATCGAGGACGTGGCCGAGGCCGACGACATCTTCACCAAGCTGATGGGCGACGTGGTCGAGCCGCGCCGCGACTTCATCCAGCAGAACGCGCTGAGCGTGGAAAACCTCGACGCGTGACAAAAACACCACAAATTGCGCCGTGGCGGTCGCCAGATCGCCGCGATGGCATACATCCGTTGCAATTTCGCCGTCCAGATTTCGCAAATCCGTAAACCCACGGTTGCCGGACCCGCGGAATCGTCGCGGTTTTTCTCGCTACGGTTGCAGAACGCCCGGCGCTGTCCGGTTCCCTGTCTTTTTTGGCAGGCAGACAAATCGCGGCGCACCGCTTGGTATATCCGCAGAACGATGCCATCTCGGTACCAGTCACCCTCCCCGGGTTCCCGAGTTACAAGGAGTTCTGCATGCGTACCCTGTTCCTGGCGGCCTCGACGCTCGCCCTGTTTTCCGTTTCCGCCGCTCATGCCGGCGGCTTCGCGGCCCCCGTGGTCGACGTCGCGCCGGTCGAGCCGGTCGTCGTGACCGAGTCGCCCGCCTGGCAGGGTGGCTATGTCGGCGCGGCCCTGGGCTATGCCTTCGGTGGCGATGACCGCATCGGTGAGAACGTCACCGGCACGCTGGTCGACAACCTCGGCAAGGCCGAGCTGGGCGGCCCGAACCTGAGCCTGCGCGCCGGCTATCGCTGGCAGCGCAACAACTGGGTGGTCGGCCCGGAACTGTCCTATACCGCCGGCGACATCAGCGACGAATTCGACTACGGCACCGCCGGCACCTTCGAATCGAAGGTGAACAACACCCTCGCGATCAAGCTGAAGACCGGCTACCTGGTTCAGCCCGACATGCTCGTTTACGGCATCGCCGGCTGGCAGAAGGGCGACTTCACCTACACCAACAGCGGCACCGACATCGACTATGACGCGGACGGCTATGTCGTCGGCCTGGGCGCGGAAAAGATGCTGAGCAACCGCATGTCGGTGACCGGGGAATACGAATATTCGAACTTCGGCAACACCGAGGTCGATCTGGGCGGCGGCATCACCACGCGCTCCACGCCCGAGTTCAGCAACATCAAGCTGGGCCTGAACTTCAAGTTCTGATCCCCGCGTGATCGCGGATCGGGGCCGTCGGAGCGATCCGGCGGCCCTTTTCGTTTCAGCGCAGCGGCACCGGCAGCGCGCGGTGCATGCAGGCCACCGCAAAGCCGTCCGGCACCCATTGCGCGATCGCCGGCGCATCGGCGGCGAGCCCCCCGGTATACTGTCCGAAGGCCGGCAGGATCATGTGCCGCGCGCCGACCAGCAGCGCCCGGCGGCGGGCGCCGGCGAGCCGCACGACGGGATGGAAATGCCCGCTGATGTCCGGCCCGTCCCCCTGCGGCTGGTGGCGCAGCGTGACCGCGCCCAGCGCGATCTGCTCGAGGCTCCGGCCCGGCAGATGCCCGCCCGCCGGCGCCGGATCGTGGTTGCCGGCAATCCACAGCCAATCGCGGCCGCGGGCCAGCGCCGCCAACTCGGTGACCACGCGGGCGTCCAGCCCCGTCGCCGCCAGGTCGTCGTCGAACCCGTCGCCCAGGCTGACGATCGCGCGCGGGTCCAGCGCCGCGCTTTCGTCGCGCAGGCGGCGCAGCGTGTCCTCGGCCTCATAGGGCGGCAGCAGGGCGCCGCCGCGGCGGGCCATCCGTTCGGACTTGCCCAGGTGCAGGTCGGCCACGATCAGCCAGCGCCCTTCCGGCCACCACAGCGCCCCCGAACAGCGCGCCTCGAGCCGCAGCCCGTGCCAGTCGAACAGCACGCCGGTCATCGCGGCAGCGGCACCGTGCGCGGGCGGGACCGGCGCGGCCGCCGGTCAGCCGGCTTCGCCGCAGGGGCCGCGGGGGCCGGCAGGTCCGACAGGTCCAGCACGGTGCCGCCGTCCAGCCGCAGGCCGGCGGCCGCCATCATCGCCTCGGCCTCGGCCTCGGCCAGCCGCATCCGCCCTTGCCCCTCGATCCTCACGCGCCCCATTTCCAGCATCAGCGGCGCGGCCAGCGGCGAGACGCGGTCCAGCATCCGGTGGTCCAACCGGGGGCTGCGGTCCAGCATCTCCTCGATGCGGCCAAAGTCGACCAGCCCGCGCCCGGCCTCGGTCGCGGTGATCCGCAGCAGCAGATGGTCGGGGTCGTGGCGGCGCAGCGTGTCATACAGGATGTCGGTGGAAAACGTCGCCTGCTTGCCCGTCCGCCGCCCGCCGGGGACGTTGCGGTGGATCAGCCCCGACACGATGGCCACGTTCTTGAAGGTCCGCTTCATCACCGCATTGTCGGCCAGCCACTCGCCCAGCCCCTCGCGCAGCGCCGCGCGGTCCAGCAGCGGGGCAAGATCGGTCACCGGATCGACCGACCAGATCAGCATCGCGTAATCGGTGGACAGGAAGCCCAGCGGCCCCAGCCCTGCGGTTTCCATCATCCGGGTCAGCAGCAGTCCAAGCGTCTGCAGCGCGTTGCGCCCGGCAAAGCCATAGACCGCCAGGTGCCAGCGACCCATATGCGGGAACGTCTCCGCGACCAGAGTGCCGGGATGGGGCACGGCCGAGACCTCGGCCTGCAGCGCCAGCCAGTCGCGGGTGTCCTGTGGCAGCGCCTCCCACCGCGCGGGATCGCCGATCAGCGCCAGCACCCGGTGCGACAGCTCGGTCGACATGGCGAGCTTCAGCCCGCTGAAGACCGCGATCTTGGGCTCCTTCGAGAGGTTGGGCGTCACCTCGATCGACATCTCGCGCAGGGATTCATAGCGCACGACCTGGCCGCCGGTCAGGAAGGTGTCGCCGGGGGTGAGGGTGGCGGCGAACGCCTCCTCGACCTCGCCCAGCAGTCCGCCGCCGCGCTTCCAGCGGACCTTGGTCATCTCGGCCTCGACGATGGTGCCGACGTTCATCCGCAGGTCGCGGACCGCGCGAGGGTCGCGCAGGCCCCACAGCCCGCCCCGTTCCATCAATCGCTGCCAGCGGTCATAGGCGCGCAGCGCATAGCCGCCGGTGGCGCAGAAATTCAGGCAGTCGTCGAACTCGGCGCGGCTGAGGTCGGCGTAGGGGCCGGCGGTCACGACCTCGGCATACAGCGCATCGGCGTCGAACGGCCCCGAACAGGCGGTCAGCAGGATATGCTGGCACAGCACGTCCAGCGGCCCCGGCCCGCGCGCGTCGCCGTCCAGATCGCGCTCGCGCACGGCCTCCAGCGCGGCGACGCATTCGATCACCTCGAAGCGGTTCGCGGGCACGATCCGCGCCACCGAGGGCGCGTTATAGCGGTGGTTGGCGCGCCCGATCCGCTGCACCAGCCGCTTGACGTTCTTGGGCGCGCCGACCTGGATCACCAGATCGACATTGCCCCAGTCGATGCCCAGGTCGAGGCTGCCCGTCGCCACCACGGCGCGCAGCCTTCCCTCGGCCATCGCCGCCTCGACCCGCGCGCGCGCCTCGCGCGACAGCGAGCCGTGATGCAGCCCGATCGGCAGGTTGTCCTCGTTCGCGGCCCACAGCGCCTGAAAGAACAGCTCGGCCTGGGCGCGGGTGTTGATGAAGATGATCGTCGTGGTGGCGCCGCGCACCGCCGCCAGCACGTCGGGCACCGCGTAATGCCCGCCGCCCCCGGACCACGGCGCGGCGCGCGAGGTCGCCAGCATCCCGATATCGGGGTCCGGCCCCGGATCGGCGTGGATCACCTGCGCCCCGCCCATGAAGCGGGCGAGCGCCGCCGGGTCTTCCACCGTCGCGCTCAGCCCGGTGGCGCGCAGGCCCGGCGACAGCGTTCGCAGCCGCGCCAGCCCCAGCATCAGCTGGTCGCCGCGCTTGCTTTCCGACAGCGCGTGCAATTCGTCCAGGATCACTCGCCGGACGCTGCCGAAGATCCGCGGCGCCTCGGGATAGCTGAGCATCAGGGCGAGGCTTTCCGGCGTCGTCAGCAGGATCTGCGGCGGGTCGGTGCGCTGGCGCTGGCGGGCCGCGGACCTGGTGTCGCCGGTCCTGTCCTCGATGCGGATCGGCAGCCCCAGATCGGCGACCGGCCGGGCGAGGTTGCGGCCAATGTCCGCGGTCAGCGCCTTCAGCGGCGAGACATAGACGGTATGCAGCCCCTGCCAGCCATCCGCCAGTTCCACCAGCGAGGGCAGGAACCCGGCCAGCGTCTTGCCGCCCCCGGTGGGCGCGATCAGCAGGCTGTCGCCCGCCGCCCCCAGCAGCGCCAGCTGATGCGGATGCGGCGCCCAGCCCTGCCGCGCGAACCAGTCGGCGAAGGCGGGCGGCAGGACGCTGGTGTTCTGCACTTGTTCCATCGGCCCCGATCTAGCCCTCGCGTCCCGGCAGCGCCAGCCCCGGGTTTCGGGCGGACCTAAATATCCTCGGGCTCCCGAGCGCCCGGAAAACGGTCCGGTGGACCGTTTTCATCGAAGGAGCGGTCGGCAGACCCGAAGCGGGGGCGCAAAACCCGCATCACCCCGCGCCCTCCTCGCGCCGCTTCTTGCGGCCATGCCTCGTCCCGGCCCGCGCGGCGTCCGAGCCGAAGACGTTGGGATCGTCGATCATCGCCTCCAGCGTTTCCAGCCGGTCCGCCTCGGCCACGGGCTTGTCCCAGCGGATCAGGCTGATCCGGGGAAAGCGCATCGCCACCCCCGACTTGTGGCGGGTCGAGCGATTCACCCCCTCGAACGCCACCTCGACCACCAGCTTCGGCGCCACGGCCCGCACCGGGCCGAAGCGTTCCACGGTGTTGTTGCGCACGAAGCGGTCGAGTTCGCGCAGCTCCTCGTCGGTAAAGCCGAAATAGGCCTTGCCGACGGGGACCAAGGCTTCTCCATCCCACAGCCCAAAGGTGAAATCGGAATAGAACCCCGACCGCTTGCCATGCCCGCGCTGCGCATACATCAGCACCGCGTCGACGACCCGCGGATCGCGCTTCCACTTGAACCACGGCCCCCGCGGCCGGCCGCCGACATAGACCGAATCGCGGCGCTTGATCATCACCCCCTCGATCACCGGATCGGGCGGGTCGGCGCGCAGCGCGGCAAGATCGTCCCACGTCGCGAAGGTCAGCAGCGGCGACAGGTCGATCATCTCGGACCCGAAATCAGCCGATTCCAGCACCGCGCGGCGTTCCATCAGCGGCAGGCCGCGCAGGTCCGCGCCCTGCCAGATCAGCGCGTCATAAACCCGCAGCCCGGCCGGGTGGCTCGACAGCATCGGCTTGCTGACCGTCTTACGGTTCAGCCGCTGCTGCAGGTCGTTGAAGCTGGCCACCGCGCCCTCGCGGCGCACGACCAGCTCGCCATCCAGCGCGCCGTCATAGTTCATCGCCGCGATGACGTCCGGGAAGGCGCCCGAGATGTCCTCTCCGGTCCGCGAATACAGCCGCCGCACGCCGCCGTCGCTGACCGCCTGCACGCGGATGCCGTCCCATTTCCACTCGGCCACGTGATCGGCGGGGTCCAGCGCCCGCAGCTCGTCCAGATCGGTGGGCGTCGACAGCATCACCGGCCGGAACGGCGCCAGCGCGGCGCTTTCCGGGCGCGCACCGCCGCCGATCCAGGCGAACAGCTCGGTGAAGGGCGGGGTCAGCCCGTGCCACAGCTCCTCGATCTCGTGCAGCTCCGGCCCGCCCATCTGCGCCAGCGCCGTGCGCGCCAGCCGCGCCGACAGGCCGATGCGCAGGTTCCCGGTGGCGAGCTTGAGGAAGGCGAGCCGCTCGGACGGGCCCAGCCGGTCCAGCACCCCGGCGATGGCGGCCGGCAGCCCGGCCTTGCCGGTGGTTTCCAGCAGATGCACGGCCGCGCTGACCGACAGTTCGCCCTGCGCCTCGCCGTCCCAGATCAGCGCGATGGTCTCGGCCAAGTCGCCGACGAAGTCATAGGACAGCCGGAACAGCTCGGGGTCGAAGCGTTCCTCGACCAGCCCCCGCAGCAGACCCGGAGTCACCGTGCGCAGCTTGAGATCGCCGGTCAGCGCGGCGAAGGCATAGCCGCGGTCGGGGTCCGGGGTGCGTTCCAGATAATGCTGCAGAAGCTGCAGCTTGGCGTTGCGCGAGGGGGTGAAGGCCAGCCGCTCGAGCAGGTCGGCGAAGGCCCTCATTCCTCGTCCTCCTCGTAACCGACCAGCCGCAGCGGGCGGGCGCGCAGCTGGTTCAGCTCGCACCAGCGGACCAGCCCTTCCTCGGCGCCGTGGGTGACCCAGACCTCGTCGGGGCGCAGTTCGGTCAGTGTCTGCGTCAGCTGCGGCCAGTCGACGTGATCGCTGATGACAAGCGGCAGTTCGACGCCGCGCTGCCGCGCCCGCGCCCGCACCGCCATCCACCCCGAGGCGAACGAGATCACCGGGTCGCGGAACCGCTGCACCCAGGGCGAGGCAAAGGCCGAGGGCGGGGCGATGACCAGCTGGCCCTCGATCTCCTTGGGGACGGTCGCGGGACGCAGGTCGCCCAGCGCGATCCCCTGTTCGACGTGATAATCGGTCAGCCGCTGCACCGCGCCATGCAGGTGGATCGGCCCGTCATGCCCGGCCTGCCGGACCAGCGCGATGACCCGCTGCGCCTTGCCCAGCGCATAGGCGCCGACGAGATGCGCGCGGTCGGGAAACTCGGCCATGCTGGCCAGCAGGCGGCGCGTCTCGGCGGCGGGGTCGGGGTGCTTGAAGACCGGCAGGCCAAAGGTCGCCTCGGTCACGAAGACGTCGCAGGGCACCGGCTCCCACGGGGCGCAGACCGGGTTCGGGGTGCGGCAGTAATCGCCCGACACCACGATCACCGGCCCGCCCTCGGGGGCCAGCCGGATCTGCGCCGAGCCCAGCACATGCCCCGCCGGATGAAAGCTGACGCCGACCCCGCCGATCGTCACGGGTCCCTCGGCGGCCTGGGTCGTCCCGGCGAACCCCTCGCCATAGCGGATCGCCATGATCTCCAGCGTCTGCCGGGTGGCCAGCACGGCGCCGTGTCCGGCCCGCGCGTGGTCGCCGTGGCCGTGGGTGATCAGCGCCCTGGGCACCGGGCGCACCGGGTCGATGAAGAAATCGCCTTGCGGGCAATACAGCCCGGCCGGGGTCGGATGCAGGAAATCGTCGGCGCGCATCCGGTTCAACGCGGGGGTGGTGGGTTGGTTGCCGTTCAGGCGCGCCGGGTCGGCAGCGGCCGGTCGGCGAAGATGGTTTCCATGCTGAACATGCCGGTCACCCGTTCCAGGTCCAGGTCGGCGATCATGCGCTTGTAGACCCCGTCATAGCCCGCCATCGAGGTGGTGACGACCTTGGCCATATAGTCCCACTCACCGCCGATGCGGTGGAACTCGACGACCTCGGGGATCGCCTCGAGCCGGCGGCGGAAGCTGGCGGACCAGCGGTCGTCGTGGTGGCGGGTGCGGATCAGGACGAAGACGGTCAGCGCCAGCCCCACCGACGCCGGGTCGATGATTGCCCGGCTGGCGCCGAGGATACCCGCCTCGCGCAGCCGCCCTAGCCGGCGCCAGCAGGCGTTCTGGGACAGGCCAAGCCGGTCGGCCAGCTCGCGCTGGGACAGGCCGGCATCGGCCTGAAGCTCGGCGAGGATGCGGTGGTCGATTTCGTCCAATGCGGCCGGTCTGTCGTTCATATGACCCGCTTTCATCGATATTATCTGATCGAACGATGGTGATCTTTTGCCGCCGGCGGGTCAAGATCGCCCCATGAGCACCGACATCTTCACCCGCTTCCGCGCCACCCTGCCAACCGACCTGTCCGCGCTGCACGCCGGCCTGATCGGCCACGGCATCCCGGTCGAGGGCCCCTTCGGCCCGCATCCGCTGGTCTATGCCGACTACGTCGCCTCGGGCCGCGCCCTGCGGCAGGTGGAAGGCTTCGTCATGGACGAGATCCTGCCGTGGTATGCCAACAGCCACACCGAGGCTTCGGCCTGCGGCGCCGCGATGACCCGGCTGCGGCGGGCCGCGCGGGCGGAGATCCTGCGTTGCCTGCATGGCTCGGACGACCACGCGGTGATCTTTGCAGGGTCGGGGGCGACGGCAGGGATCAACCGGCTGGTGCATCTGCTGGGCGTCGGGCCGGGGACGACGGTGATCCTGGGGCCCTACGAGCATCACTCGAACATCCTGCCATGGCGGGAAAGCGGCGCGCGGGTGATCGAGCTGCCCGAGGCCGATTGCGGTGGCCCCTGCCCCGACGCGCTGGCGCGGGCGCTGCAGCCCGGCGCGGTGGTCGCGCTGTCGGCCTGTTCCAACGTCACCGGCATCACCTGCGACGTCGCGGCGCTGACCGCACAGGTCCATGAGGCGAGGGCGCAGATCGTCTGGGACTACGCCGGCGGCGCGCCCTATCTGCCGATCGACCTGTCCTTGGGGATGCAGGCGGTGGTGCTGTCGCCGCACAAGTTCGTCGGCGGCCCCGGCGCGTCGGGGCTGCTGGTGATCCGCCGCGACGCGGTGCGCGCCGACCGGCCCACCCTGCCCGGCGGCGGCACGGTGCGCTTCGTCTCGCCCCACGGCCACGACTATGCCACAGCCGTCGAGGCGCGCGAGGAAGCCGGCACCCCGAATGTCGTGGGCGACATCCGCGCAGCGCTGGTGCTGGCGGTGAAGGACGCCGTGGGGCAGCCCCGCATCGACGCCGCCCATGCGCGCTGGTGGGCGCTGGCGCGGGCGCGGCTGGCCGCCCACCCGCGGGTCGAGTTGCTGGGCAAGCTCGACTGTCCGCGGCTGCCGATCCTGTCCTTCCGCATCCGCGACGGGCGCGGCGGGCATGTCCACCAGCAGTTGGCGACGCGGATGCTGTCGGACCTGCACGGGGTGCAGGCGCGGGGCGGCTGCGCCTGCGCGGGGCCCTATGTCCACCGCCTGCTGGGGCTGGACCGCGCCGCATCCGACCGGCTGCGGGCGGCGATCCTGGCGGGGCACGAGGTGGAAAAGCCCGGCTTCGTGCGGCTGAACCTGTGCTGGCTGGCGCCGGAATCCGAGGTGCGCTTCATCCTCGACGCGATCGAAGACGTGGCCGCCCGCGCCCCGGCGCTGGCCGCACGCTATGCCTGCGACGAGTCCCGCGCGATCTTCTCGCCCGCTGCCTGAGCCGCGTCTGCCCCTGCTGTCTCGGCGGGACAGGGCTCGGCCAGTTTCAGCGTGGCGACATAGTCGCGCAGCAGCGCCGCCCGGCGCGGGCGAAAGCTGAACCCGCCCTCGGCCAGCCGCAGGATGCGGGGGACGTGGAACAGCCGGAAATCCATCCGCAGCCGGCAATGCGCTAGCAACATCAGGTGGTTGTCGGAATGGCTGATGCCCAGCGGCCAGATCTCGCGGTCGGTTTCCGCCTCGGACAGGTCGCGATAGCGGATGCTCAGGCTGAACTCCTCCCAGCAGGCCTGCCGGATCAGGTCCAGGTCGATATGCGGCGGCACCATCCGGTCCCGGTCGGGCGTCCAGGCGCGGCTGATCGCGTGCAGCGCCTGCTGGGCCTGGCGTTCGGGTAGCGAGGCGAAGATGCGCGCCAGCGCCGCCTCTCCGGCCTGCGCAAGCGTCGGGTCGCCCAGCCGAGGCAGCAGCGCGACGGCCAGGCGCAGCGCCTCGATCTCCAGCCGGTTGAAGCTTTGCGGCGGCAGCGCGGGGTCTTCGGTCAGGCGATAGCCGACACCGGCCTCGCCGTCGATCAGCGCCCCGCCGGCGCGCAGCGTGGCGATGTCGCGGTAAAGCTGGCGCTGCGAGACGCCCGAGTCCGCCGCCAGCCGCTCCGCCGTCACCGGCGCCGGCAGGCGGCGCAGCGCATCCATCAGACGCATCAGGCGGTCAGAGCGGGCCATGCTGACAGTTTCAGTCAGCAGCCCCGCCGCCGCAAGGTCCCGCCCAGCCGGCGCGCGGGTCATCCTGTCAGTTTCTGTCAGCAGGGCCGTGCCAAGGTGGAGCCATCGACAACCCGACGAGGCACATCATGCTGACGCTTTACCACGCCCCGAACTCGCGCTCGACCTCGATCCTGCAACTGATCGAGGAGATGGGCGTCGCCGACCAGATCCGCGTCCGGATCGTCACCATCCCCCGCCATGACGGGTCGGGCGCCCCGGACGCCGGCAACCCGCATCCCGAAAAGAAGGTCCCCTATCTGACCGACGGCGCGGACTGGGTGCGCGAGCGTTCGGCGATCATCGCGTATCTGACCGACCGCTTCGACAGCGAATTGGGACGGCCGGTGGGGGATCCGCAGCGCGGGCGCTACCTGTCGTGGCTGGCCTGGTATCAGGGCGTGCTCGAACCCGTGGCGCTGTTCCGGGCGACCGGGGTCGCTCATCTGTGGCTGGACGCCACCTTCCGCGACATGACGACCGCCATCGCCGAGGTCGAGGCGGCGCTGGCGGACCAGCCCTATCTGCTGGGCGCGCGCTATTCGGCGGCCGACCTGCTGATCGCCGGGGCGTTCCACTTCTTCGGCCAGATGGACGCGGAGCTGATCCCGGACACCGGCCCGATGCGGGACTGGATCGCCCGCTGTCAGGACCGCCCGGCGGTGCGCCGGGTGGCCGAACTCGATGCCGGCTGAGCCGGGTCGACCCGCGCCAGCTGCACCATCAGGATGCCCACGGCGACGATGATCGACCCGATCACGTCGGACCAGCCGAAGCGCTCGCCCAGCCAGAAGGCGGCAATCGCGACCCCCAGCGGCGGCGACAGGAAATGGAACGCCGCCGCCCTGACAGCGCCGATCCGGGTGACCAGCCGGAACCAGATGAAGGTCGCGAGGATACCGGGGATCAGGATCGAAAAGCCCAGCGCGCCGGCCAGTTCCGGCGTCCAGTGAACCTCGCGGCCCCATTCCAGCAGCAAGGACGGGATTACCAGCGCCACCGACCCGACCGCCATCTGCAGCCCGACGATCATCAGTACGTTCGGGCCTCCCCCCGCGTTGCGCACCGCCAGGGTGGCGACGGTCAGCGCCACCACGGCGGCAAGGCACATGGCGAGGCCGCGCAGGTCCATCCCGTGCGACAGCCGCACCCCCATGATGATGACGACGCCGACCACCCCGATCACCAGCCCTGCGACGGCCATCGGCCGCAGCCTCTGGCCCAGGAACGCCCAGCCCGCGAACGCCACCAGCAGCGGCATCATCGAGGCGATGATCGCGGCGGCCGACGCCTCGATCCACTGCATCCCCATCCAGTTCAGCCCCAGATACAGGGCGTTCTGGCACAGGCCGAAGACGATGACGGTGCGCCACTCGGCCCGGCTGAGGCGCATCGACTGGCCCATCGCGGCCGCGAGGCCGATGGCGATCAGCGCCGAGATCCCGAACCGCACCACCAGCGCCCACAGCGGCGGCATCTGCACCACGACGACCCGCGTCGCGGTAAAGGCCGAGGCCCAGATCGCCGCGAAGGACAGCCCCATGAACAGCGATTTCAGGTCCATGCGTCCCCCGTCGCCAGCCGGCGGCGCACGAGGGCCAGATCCTCGGGCGTGTTGACGTTGAAGAACGGGTCGCGGCCGGCAAACGCGATGCGGGCGACGCCCAGACGCTCCATGACGGCGCGGACCCGGCGGTCGCCGTCGGCCAGGGACTGGCGCAGCGTGTCGTGCAGGGACACGTCCCAGGCGGCAAAGGCGGGGTGATCGTCGCCGTCATGCACCGCCATCGCCACCGGCGCGTCGGCGGCGGCGAGCCGCGCGGCCAGGTCGCGCGGAAAGAACGGCGTGTCGGCGGCGGCGGTGACAATACGCGGGATGCCCTGCACGGCGGCCCAGCCCATCCCCGCCAGCACCCCGGCCAGCGGCCCCAGCCAGCCCGGGATCGGGTCGGGCAGGACCGGCAGGCCGAAGGCCGCGAATCGGTCGGGATCGCCATTGGCGCTGATCGCGGTCGGGACGACGCCCAGCCGGTCGATGACATGCGCGACCATCGGTCGCCCCCCCAGGTCCAGCAGCGCCTTGTCGCCCCCGCCCATGCGTCGCGACTGCCCGCCCGCCAGCACGATTGCGGCGAAAGGCGGGGTCTGGGCCTGTGGGGGTGGGGTTCCGGTCATCGCCGGCACCATGCGTCGCCGCCTGCGGACCTGCAAGCCGGGCGCACCGGCCGCTGCGGGCCGTTCGCGGCGCATTTGATGCAACGCTTGTGATAAGCTGTTGCAGCGCCTAGGCTCTTCCCCATGCTCGGATATGTGATCAGCGAAGACCGTGACGACCCGAACACGCGGATGGCCGATCTCGCCGTCGCGCTGATGGCGGACGGGCTCAAGCTGGCGGGCGCGGTGCAGACGAATATCGGCCAGGGCCAGGACTGCGCCTGCGACATGGAGCTGACGGTGCTGGGCAGCGGCGCCGCGCCGGTGCGGATCTCGCATTCGCTGGGCGCGGGCTCGCAGGGGTGCCGGCTGGATGCCGACGGGCTGGAACGCGCCGTCGCGCTGTCGGCGCGGGTGCTGACCCGGTCCACCGACCTGCTGATCGTGAACAAGTTCGGCCGGCAAGAGGCGATCGGCCGCGGCTTCTGCGACCTGATCGGCACCGCCCTGGCCGAGGGGGTACCGGTGCTGACCACCGTCTCCGCCGACCAGCTGCAGGCGTTCCGTGCCTTTGCCGGCGACTATGCGCACCGGCTGGGCTGGGACGGGGCCGCCGACTGGTGCCGCGGGGCCCGCTCTGCCGCGGCCTGAGCGTGGCGATGACGCTGACCGAGATCGACGCCCGCAACCTGCTGTGCCCGCTGCCGGTGCTGCGGCTGCGCAAGGCGCTGCTGGCGCTGCCTGTGGGCGGGCGGGTGGCGCTGGTCGCCACCGATCCGGCGGCGGTGCTGGACGTGCCGCATTTCTGCGCCGAAGCCGGCCACCGCCTGATCGCCACCGAGCCGCTGCCCGACGGCGCCCGCCGCTATCTCGTGGAACGCGGCTGACCTTGCGCCGGGCCGCGGCCGGTGGTTCTGTGCCCCCCGCAGGCGGATCGAGCGAGGGAAGCCGTTGCTGGCCATCTTTCTCAAGACCCTGCCGTTCTTCCTGCTGATCGGCACCGGCTGGCTGGCCGGGCGGCTGCGCGCCTTTCCGCCCGAGGCAACGGCCTGGCTGACCAGGTTCGTGTTCTATTTCGCCCTGTCGGCGATGCTGTTCCGGTTCAGCGCCACGCTGGACCTGGCGGCGCTGTTCGACCTGCGCTTTGCGGCGGCCTATGTGGCGGGCTCGACCGTGGTCTGGGCGCTGGTCTTCGCAGTCTCGCGCGGAAAGGGCACGCCTGTGGTCGAGGCGGCGATGCTGGCCCATACCGGCATGACCGGGAATACCGGCTTTCTGGGCGTGCCGATGCTGGTCGTGCTGCTGGGCCCGCCCGCGATCGGGCCGGTGCTGATGGTGCTGGCGCTGGACCTGGTGGTGTTCTCGACGCTCATCACGCTGATCATCGCCGCCGCGCGGCACGGGCGGCTGGGGCCGGGCACGGTGCTGCCGGTGATCCGCGGCATCGTCGCCAACCCGATGATCGTATCGATGCTGGCCGGGCTCGCCTGGTCGGCGCTGCGCCTGCCGATGCCCGCGCCCGCGGCCGAGTTCCTGAGCCTGCTGGGCGCCGCCGCCACCCCCGGGGCGCTGTTCGCTATCGGCGCGTCGCTCGCGCATCGGCCGATGCGGCGCCCCGTCCCGGCGCTGGCGCTGAGCTTTGCCAAGCTGGTCGCCCACCCCGCCGCGGTCGGGCTGGCCGCGATCCTGCTGGCCGTCGATCCGGTCGCCGCCGGGGTGATGGTCGCCGCCGCCGCTTTGCCCGTGGCGGGCAACGTCTATATCCTGGCCCATCATTTCGGTGTCGCGCAGGAACGGGTGTCGGCTGCGATCCTGATTTCCACGGCCATCAGCATCGCCACCGTCCCCTATGTCATCCACCTGATCCCCAAGGGCTGAGCCATGAAGAAAATCTCGCAACTGTCGCTGGAAAACCTGCTGCTGGACGTGGACGAGGACGGCATCGCCACGGTCACGCTGAACCGCCCGACCAAGCGCAACGCGCTGGACGCGGCCACCATCGACGAGCTGATCGAGGTCTTCGCTACCCTGCCCCGCGCCGGCGTCCGCGCCTGCGTGCTGCGCGGCGAGGGCACCCATTTCAGCGCCGGGCTGGACCTGGTGGAACATTACCACGCCGACCGCTCGGCCGCCGATTTCATGCATGTCTGCCTGCGCTGGCACGAGGCGTTCAACAAGATGGAATATGGCGGCGTCCCGGTGATCGCGGCGCTGAAGGGTGCCGTGGTGGGCGGCGGGCTGGAATTGGCCTCGGCCGCCCATATCCGGGTCGCGGACGAGAGCACCTATTTCGGCCTGCCCGAGGGGCAGCGCGGCCTCTTCACCGGCGGCGGGGCGACGATCCGGGTGGCCGACCTGATCGGCAAGGCGCGGATGATCGACATGATGCTGTCGGGGCGCCTGTATCGCGGGCAAGAGGCGGTGGACGTAGGGCTCGCGCAGTATCTGGTCGAGGACAGCGAGGCCAAGGCCTACGAGATCGCCCGCGCCGCCGCCCAGAACCCGCCGCTGTCGAACTTCGCCATCTGCTCGGCGATCTCGCACATGCAGAACATGAGCGCGCTGGACGCCGCCTATGCCGAGGCGGTGGTGGCCGGCGTGGTGAACACGCAAGAGGCCGCCAAGGCGCGGCTCGAAGCCTTTGCCAAGGGCACCGCAGCCAAGGTCAAGCCGGAATGATCCCGCAAGTAACCGACTGGGACGACGCCTATGCCAACGCCCCGCATATCCCTGGCGGCGCCGGTTTCCCTGACCGCTGGGCGGCCGAGGCCGGGGCCTTCCGGGACCGCCACCCGCCGGCGACGCTGGGGCTGGGTGAGCTGTATCTGCCCGACGACCCGCGCGGGCTCGCGGTGATCGTGCATGGCGGCTACTGGATGAAGTTCGGGCCGCGCTGGTTTTCGCATCTCGCCGCCGGCGCGCTGGCGCGGGGCTGGGCGGTACTGCTGCCGGGTTATACGCTCGCGCCCGCCGGGCAGCTGGCGACGATGCGCGACGAGATCGCGCTGCAGATCGCCGGCGCCGCGGCGCGCGTGCCCGGCCCGATCGTGCTGTCCGGCCATTCCGCCGGCGGGCATCTGGCGGCGCGGCTGATCTGCGCCGACACGCCGCTGCCCGACGAGATCATGGCGCGGGTGGCGCGCTGCGTGCCGATCTCGGGCCTGTTCGACCTGCGCGCGCTGCGGCGCACCGCGATGCGGGGCGACCTGGGGCTGGACGATCGCACGGCGATGCTGGAAAGCCCGCTGTTCCACGAACCGCACCCGGAGCTGTCGCTGCATGTCTGGGTCGGGGCCGACGAGCGGCCGGTGTTCCTGCAGCAATCCCGCCTGATTGCCGACGCGTGGGCCGGCATCCCGCGCGAGACGCGCCTGACGGTGGAGCCGGGGCGGCACCACATGGACGTGGTCGCCGGGCTGACCGCGGCGGAGCATCCGCTGACCGAGGCGCTGGTGGGCGCGGTGTAGCGCGCCCGGCGGTCGGGGTTGAGCCAGAGCGCAGCCGTTGGCAGCCACAGAACCACGATGAAAGGAGCCGCACCCCACACCAGAGAGATCTGAACGAATCGCGGGACGACAAGTAGATCGGTCCCGATCTCGGGCGCGTCCCATAGCATCATCCCAGACACCACGAGCGACACGCAGACCGCCGTCGTAGCAACCGACAGCACCCAGAACAGGGCAAAGCGCATCGTCTCGACCCACCAAACGCGGACTGTCAGAGGCGCCATCTTCTGTCCCAAATATCCCGCGGGGTCCGGGGACGCGCAGCCCCCGGTGCGGCGGCTCAGCCGCGCGCGGCGCGCACCGAGTCATCCAGCACGTCCAGCGCCTCGTCGAACACCGCATCCGGCACCGTCAGCGGCGGCAGGAAGCGGATCACGTTGCCGTAGACGCCGCAGGTCAGCAGGATCAGGCCGCGCTTCAGCGCCTCTTCGCGGACCTTGTTGGTGAACTCGGACGACGGCGTGTCGGTGCCGGCGACGTTGAATTCCACCGCGTTCATCAGGCCGGGGCCGCGGATGTCGATGATCTCGGGCACGTCGTCGCGCAGACTGGCGAGGCGCTGTTTCAGGCGCTGGCCGAGGCGCTCGGCGCGGTCGCACAGCGCCTCTTCCTCGATGATGTCCAGCACCGCGTGGGCGGCGGCGACGCCCAGCGGGTTGCCGGCATAGGTGCCGCCCAGGCCGCCGGGGTTTGGGGCGTCCATGATCTCGGCTCGGCCGGTGACGGCCGAGATCGGCAGGCCGCCGCCCAGCCCCTTGGCCATGGTGGTGATGTCGGCGGCGACGCCGTGATGTTCCATCGCGAACAGCTTGCCGGTGCGGGCAAAGCCCGTCTGCACCTCGTCCGCGATCAGCAGCATCCCGTGATCGTCGCACAGGCTGCGCAGCGTCTGCATGAAGCCCGAGGGGACGGGGTAGAACCCGCCCTCGCCCTGCACCGGCTCGACGATGATCGCGGCGACGCGGCCCGGGTCCACGTCGGCCTTGAACAGCTTGTCCAGCGCCGCCAACGCGTCGTCCTGGCTGACGCCGTGCAGATCGTTCGGGAACGGCAGGTGATAGACGTCGGGCATCATAGCCCCGAAGCCGGCCTTGTAGGGCTGGACCTTGCCGGTCAGCGTCATGCCCATGAAGGTCCGGCCGTGGAAGGCGCCGGTGAAGGCCACGATGGCGCTGCGCCCGGTGGCATAACGGGCGATCTTGACGGCGTTTTCCACCGCCTCGGCGCCGGTAGTGGCGAAGATGGTCTTCTTTTCGAAATCGCCGGGGACCAGCGCGTTCAGCCGTTCGGCCAGCGCGACATAGTTCTCATACGGCACGACCTGGTGGCAGGTGTGGGTAAAACGGTCGAGCTGGTCCTTGACGGCCTGGATCACCCTGGGGTGGCGGTGGCCGGTGTTGACGACCGCGATGCCGGCGGCAAAGTCGATATAGCGGTTGCCGTCCTTGTCCCAGATTTCCGCGTTCTCGGCGCGGTCGGCATAGATCTGGGTGGTCATCCCCACGCCGCGCGAGATGGCGGCGTTCTTGCGGTCGGTCATCGTCTCGGTCGCCATCGGGTTCCTCCTGCGGGGGGCGGCTGCGGTTGGCCCGTTCTAGCCCTGCGCCGCAGGTGAGACCAGCGGGATCGGAGCCCTTGAAAGCCGGACCGCGCTGGCGCAGGGTTCGCCGAAAGGGAGACCATGCCATGCCGCGCGCGATGCTTGTGCCCGCGATCCTGATGCTCGCGGCCTGCGCGGCCCAAACGCCGGTGCCCGCTGGCCCCCTGCCGCTGCCGCCCGAGGAGGTCATCCCCGCTCCGGCCACGGGCGCGCTCATCGAGGGCGCGGCCTATGACGTGGTGTCGATCGACGGACAACTCGTGCCGGATGGCTTTGGCGCCGGTTTCACCATCCGGGACGGGCGGCTCGAGGGCAACGACGGCTGCAACGCCTTGTCCGGCCCGGTCGTGCAGACCGAACGGACGCTGCGCATCGGGCCGCTGGTCGGCACGCTGATGGCCTGCCCGGCGCTGGTGATGGACCGCGCCGCCGGGCTGGCCCGCGCATTGGCCGAGGTGGACGGCGCCCGGCACGGACCCGGCGCCACCGTGGCGCTGACCCGCGCCGGCCGCGACCGCGTCGTCGTGCAGCAGCAGAGACCCTGATGTTCCCGATCCGAGACCACAACTCCTCCGAAACCACGCCCTACGTCACCATCGGGCTGATCTTCGTGAACGTCGTGCTGTTCCTGCTGACCGCGCCCTGGGGCGGCGGGATGGAGGCGCTGTGGGAGGATCTGGCCCTGTATCCCGTCGCGGTGATGAACGGGTCGAACCTGTGGGGGCTGGTGACGCATATGTTCATGCATGCCGGCCTCATGCATCTGGGCGGCAACATGCTGTTCCTGTGGATCTTCGGCGACAACCTGGAAGACCAGATGGGGCATCTGGGGTTCATGGTGTTCTACCTGCTGTGCGGCCTGGCGGCGGCCGGGGTGCAGATCGCCTCGGACCCGTCGAACGGCATCCCGATGGTCGGCGCCTCGGGGGCGATTGCGGGGGTGATGGGGGCCTATCTGCTGATGTTTCCCAAGGCCAAGGTCGATGTGGTGGCGATCATCGTCATCCTCATCAAGGTCTTTACCGTCCCGGCCTGGGTGATGCTGGCGGTGTGGTTCGGGCTGCAGCTGTTTTCGGGCTATGCGATGCATGGCGGCGATGCCGGGGTGGCCTATTGGGCCCATGCGGGGGGATTCGCCGCCGGCACGCTGCTGGCGGTGCCGCTATTCCTGCGGCGGGGCGGGCGGGCCTTCTGGCTGACCACCCACGGCCGGCCGCCGCATCTGCCGCTGGATTACGCCCCGACCCGCATCCCGCAGGTGCGCCGCTAGGGCCGGACCCCGCGGCTCATGTGGCGCTTGCCGGCAAAGCCGGGGGCGCGGGTGACGTGAAAGCCCGCGGCCTGCAGCGCGCGGCGGACATGGCCGGCGGCGGTATAGGTCGCAAAGCTGCCCCCCGGCGCGGTATGGGCGCCGACTGCGGACAGCAGTTCGTCGGACCACAGTTCGGGGTTCCGGGCGGGCGAAAATCCGTCGAGGAACCACGCATCCGCCCTGCCCGCCCACGCCGGCAGGGTCTCGCGCGCGTCGCCGATGATGATCTGGGCGGTAACCTGGCCGACCTGGATGTCGCCCCGCCCCCAGCCGGCGCGCAACTGCGCGGCGAGCGGTTCCAGCGCCGGAAAGGCGGCATGGGCGCGGGCGAGGTCGGGGAGGGTCAGCGGGAACGCCTCGAAGCTGGTGAAGCGCACCGGCACCGTGGCGATCTGGCCCAGCGCCAGCAGGTTCAGCCCGGTGCCAAATCCGGTTTCGGCGACGTGAAAGCCGGGCCGCAGCCGCGCCGGCAGGTCGTTGCCGGCCAGGAAGACGTGGCGGGTCTCCGCAAGCCCGCCGGCGAGGCTGAAATACGGGTCGTCGAAGCGCCGCGACACGGGGATCTCGCCCTGCCCGTCCAGCCGGCGCCAGTCCAGTTGGTCGGGTGCATCGTCGCTCATCTGGTGGTTCGGGTTCATCCGCGCTACTCCGTCGCCCGCACGGGTCAGTGACGGGGAAGCGCGGCGGTGGCAAGCCGGATCACGGTGATCGGCGCGGGGATCTTCGGGCTGTCCTGCGCGTGGGAGCTGACCCGGCGCGGCGCATCCGTGCGGGTGATCGAGGCCGCCCGCATCGGCGCCGGGTCCAGCGGCGGCACGGTCGGCGCGCTGGCCCCGCACGCGCCCGAGAACTGGAACCCCAAGAAGCAGATGCAACTGGACGCGCTGGTCGCGGCCGAGGACTGGTGGGACGAGGTCGCCCGCGCGGGCGGGGTCGATCCCGGCTATGCGCGGACCGGCCGCATCCAGCCCGCCGATCCCGGCGACCGCGGCCGGATCGAGGCCCGGATCGCCGCGGCGGCCGGGAACTGGCCAACCGGGTTTGACATGCGGCTGACCTCGGCCCCCGAGGCGGCGCTGGTCCCAGACAGCCCCGGCGGGCTGTGGCTGGTCGACAACCTGACCGCGCGGCTGGCCCCGCGCCGCGCCTGCGCCGCTCTGGCCGCGGCGGTCCGGGCGGCGGGGGGCGAGATCGTCGAGGAGGCGGGGCCGCAGCATCCCGACAGGACCGGCCCGGCGATCTGGGCGACCGGCGCGCCGGGCCTGGCGGCCCTGGGCGCCGATCTGGGCCGGCCGATGGGCGGCGGGGTCAAGGGGCAGTCGGCGCTGCTGCGGCCGCACGCCGACCCCGAAGCCTTGGCGCAGGCGCCGCAGGTCTTTGCCGAAGGCGTCCACATCGTTCCCCATGCCGACGGCACCGTGGCGGTCGGTTCGACCAGCGAACGCGACGTGGCCGACACCACGACCGATGCGCAGCTGGACGCGCTGATCGCGCGGGCGCAGGCGATCTGCCCGGCGCTGGCCGGGGCCGAGGTGGTGGACCGCTGGGCCGGCATTCGCCCCCGCGCTTTGTCCCGCGCGCCGCTGATCGGACCCTGGCCGGGGCGGCCCGGGCATCTGGTCGCCAATGGCGGCTTCAAGATCGGCCTTGCGATGGCCCCGGTCGCCGCCGCGCTGCTGGCCGACCTGCTGGAGGGCCGGGACCGCATCCCCGACGGCTTTCGCCCGGACTAGCCGCCCGGCAGCCAAGCGGCAACTTGTTCCAGATCAAGCCTCCCTGCCGGCGGTTCGTCTAAATCGTCTGCGACGTTAAGGAGAGCAACAGGTCGCTCACCGCACCGACCCGCCGCGGTTTTGTCATCGGCGGGACTGTTTCCCTGGGCGTGGGCGCGCTGATGCGCGGCACGGCGATCGCCTCGATCGACCCCAACAGCTATTCCGACCGCATCTTCAGCGCCTCGCATTACGGCCCGTTCGAGGCCATTGTCCGCGACGGCAAGCTGGTCAACATCTCGGCCATGATCGAACTGGGCAACCGTCCGACCGAGATGCTGATGTACGGCCTGCAGGACCGCATCTATGACAAGACCCGGATCGCCGGGCCGATGATCCGCAAGTCCTGCCTGGAAGGCTGGCAGACCGGCGACAGCAAGCCCGAACTGCGCGGCAAGGAACCCCTTCGTCCAAGTGGACTGGGACACCGCCTCCAAGATCGCCGCCAAGGCCATCGTCCACACCGCCGCGAACCACGGCAACAGGCCATCTTCTCGGCGTCCTATGGCGGGTGGGGCAATGCCGGCCTGATGCGCCCGAACGTGCTGCGGGGCCGCCTGTTCAACCTGATCGGCGGCTGCACCCTGACCCAGGGCGACTGGTCGGCCAGCGCGTCCCAGATCAGCCTGCCGCGCGTGATCGGCGACATGGAGGTCTATTCCGCGCAGACCGCGTGGGAAGTCATCCGCGACAACACCGAGGTGGACCTGTCCCGGTTCTGTTCCGGTCAGTTGCTCATGTTAGGCGGCCCTCTGTTCGAAGGCCACGGGTGATTTCCAGCCGAGGGCTGAGTGTTTTCTGCGTGGGTTGTAGAAGCCGTTGATGTATTCGAAGAGCGCCATCTCGACCTCACGCCGGGTTTGCCAGTTGCGCCGCCAGACCAGCTCGGCCTTCAGCGACTTGAAGAAGCTCTCGACCACCGAGTTGTCATGGCAATTGCCCTTGCCGCTCATCGAAACCTTGAAGCCGTGCTGGCGCAATAGCTTCTGATAGTCATGGGCACAGTACGAATACATCTGCAAAATCTGGAAATCAGAACCGGATCGATTCATCCTTGATCCGATCCACCAGATGCCGGGACTGAACACCTATGGTCAGAACCCAATAATTTCCTTGTCTGTGCATGACTCTGCCTCCGCGAGTAGACTAATCGATGAGCAACCTTTTCTGGCTCACGAATACATCTGCAAAAGGCGTTGTTGCAGAAGTCCGCCCGCGGAGGATTCACGGCGGGAATCCAGTCGGTTAGGCTGGGGGCATGAGCAAGCCTTCTCCCGCCCGCTACCGCACGACGAACTGGTCCAGCTACAACGACGCCCTGCGACGGCGCGGCTCGCTGCTGGTCTGGTTCGACCGGGAGATGGTCTGGCTGGCGCCACGTGATGGCCGACATGGTCGGCCGCCCGTGTTCTCGAACGCCGCGATCCAGTTCTGCCTGTCCATGGCGTTGTTGCGCAACTCAGCTAGCGGCGTGAGCTGCCCCTTTCCCCGCTGAACTCAGCTGACGCGAACGATCTCGGCGGTGCCGAGGGCGGAGAAGCGGTTCATGAGAGCAATGCGGATGTGGATC
>NZ_JRKS01000015.1 GCF_000763805.1 Paracoccus sphaerophysae
CCCCCCCCCCCCCCCCGCGCCCCCGCCCACAAACCACCACCCCAAAACCCCAAGCCCCCCCCCCGGGGGCCTGGCCCACCACCGCCACCCCCGCCACGCCCCCGACCGCATGGGCCACCGCCCGGTCAGTCGGCTTGATCGCTGCCACCTGCCGGTCGGTCAGCATCTTTGCAACACGCGCCATCGAACCACCGTTCCGCCAATCCGTCCCGCCAATAGACATAAGATTTGCCGATAAGACGTGATAGGACGTGCAAGGGGTAGCCGACAGAAATTCGCGCAAGATATTGACAGAGTAGGAAAAAAATAGTGTCACCGCATCTTGACGCCTATCAGGGAATGACGCAGTTTGAATGCAGGGTCGCCCACCATTTTCTCCCCCCAATCGACGGCACCCCGACCCCGCTCCTCATGGCGTGATAAGGATCGCGCCCTCGATCCGGCGGGCTTCGGCGGCGCGGTGGACCTCGACGATGTCGGCCAGGGCAAAGCGGGCGCCGATGTCGACCGCGACATGGCCCCGCGCGGTGGCGTCGAACAGGTCGGCGGCGTTGGCTTGCAGATCCTGCGGATCGGCGTCGCGGGGAAAGATGCTGGTCGAGGTCAGATACAGCTCGCCCTTGGCGCGCAGCAGGCCCGGGTCGATGGCCGGCGGGGCGCCCGAGGCGGCGCCGAAGCTGACCACCGTCCCGCGCGGCGCGGATGGCGTCGGCCTTGTGCGGGCTGCCGGTGGTGCCCACGACCTCGGCCCCCAGCGCCGTCGCCCAGCGGGTCAGGATCTGGCCCACGCCCCCCGCCGCGGCATGGACGAGGATCAGGTCGCCCGGCTTCACCGGACAGGCCGCCCGCAGCAAGTATTGCGCAGTCAGCCCCTTGAACAGCAGCGTGGCCGCGGACTCGTCGCTGACGCCGTCGGGCAGCGGCACCAGCCGGTCGGCCGCGACGTTGCGGGCGTCGGCATAGGCGCCCAGCCCCGCCACCGCATAGGCGACCCGCTCGCCCGGCGCCGGGCTGGTGACGCCCGGGCCCACGGCTGCTACCACGCCCGCGGCCTCGAACCCCAGCGGCGAGGGGAATTGCAGCGGATAGACGCCGCTGCGCTGATAGACGTCGATATAGTTGAAGCCGATGGCGGTGTGGTGGACCCGCACCTCGCCCGCGGCGGGCGGGGGCAGGTGGGTGGAGGTCAGAGACATGACCTCGGGCGGGCCGGCGTTCGGAATGATGACCTGGCGCGTCGTGGTCTCGGCGAGGCTCCTGGTGCGGCGGGGGCGGGTAAGGCGATCCTAACTGGCCCGGGGTGATAGTCCACGTCCTGCGGGCGCCGGCGGCCGGTGTCGGGTTCCGGTCGGTTGCGATGATCGCTATGGTGCCGCCGGGGTCATGCGAGTGGGGCAGATGGTCAAGCGAACGGTCAAGGCAACGGAAACGACGAAGCCCGCGCGCAAACGCGCCGCGCCCAAGGCTGGGCCGGAGGCTTCGACCAGCGTCGAGCCCGCTGAGGCCGCGCCGGTCAAGCCGCGCGCCCGCAAGCCGGCGGTCAAGCGGGCCGTCGACGCCCCGGCGCCGACCGTCGAGGCACCCGCGCCGGCCTCCAAGCCGACCGACCCCGACCGCGCAGCGCAGCGGGCCGAGAAGCAGGCGGCCCGCGCCGCAGCCGCGGCAGAGCGCCAAGCCGCGCGGCAGGCCGAGCGCGCGGCGCGGCGGGCCGAGAAACAGGCGGCGCGGGGCGCACAGGGCCGCGGCGCCGAAGGCCGCGGCGCCGAAGGCCGGGGCGGTCAGGCCAAACCGAAGACCGGCGCCAAATCTGACGCGGGTGTCTCGAAGCCCGACCGCAACCTCGTCGACGCGGCCGCGCAGAAACCCGCCCCCCGCCTCGCGGCCCAGCAGGATTTCGACATCCTCATCGTCGCCCAGGGCGGCGGCATCGACCGCGAGGCGGCGATCCTGGCCGCCAGCCTGCGCCGCAACGCGCCAGGTTTCCGCGGCCGGCTGATCGTCGCCGAGCCGCAGCCCGAGGGCGCCTGGGCGGGGACCGATCCGCGCATGTCGGGGGCCGCGCGCGCGGCGCTTACCCAGTTCGGCGCCGAGATCCGACCGCTGGTCGCGCAGGATTTCGGCGAAAGCTACCCGCACGGCAACAAGATCGAGGCGCTGGGGCTGCTCGATCCCGGGCGGCCGTTCCTGTTCCTGGACAGCGACACGCTGGTGCTGGGCGAGATCGGCGCGGTGCCGTTCGACTTTGCCCGGCCCGCGGCCTCGATGCGGCGCACCAACACCTGGCCCGAGCCGCCCGCCTATCGCGAAACCTACGATTCGATCTGGCGGTCGCTGTATGACCGCTTCGGGCTGGACATGGACGGATCGCTGGACCTGACCCAGCCCGAGGAACACTGGGAGCGGTTCCTCTATTTCAACGCCGGCTGGTTCTTCGGCGTCGATCCGGCCGAGTTCGGGCGGCGGCTCCGCGACTGGGCGGTGGCGGTGCGCGACGAGCCGGGCGAGGCGCTGGCCTGCCAGTCGCTGGACCCGTGGCTGGACCAGATCGTGCTGCCGCTGGTCGTCCACAGCCTGGGCGGCGGGCGTCCGGGGCCGGAACTGGACGGGATGGACGGCGACGTCACCTGCCACTGGCGCAACCTGCCGCTGCTGTATGCCCGCGGCCCCCAGCGCGCCATCGACGAGGTCGAGGCGATCGCCGCGCTGCCGGAAATCGCGCCGCTGCTGGACGGCTGGGAACCCGCGCAGCGGCTGATCGGCGACGGGCTGGGGCGCCGGCGCATCCAGCCGATGTTCGCGCACGACGACCCCGCGCCCACCGAACAGTCCCTTCGGCACCGGCTGCGTCAGGCCGAGCTGTGGCTGGTGTGACGCGCCGCCGCGGTCCGTCACACGCCCACAGATTGCGCCGCCCGGCGGTCCTGGGCTAAGCGGGGCCGTCCCCAACCGCATGAGGTAGTCATGGATCCGCGCCGCGCCTCGGTCAGCCGCACCACCGCCGAAACCGAGATTTCGATAGCGGTGAACCTCGACGGCCGCGGCCACAGCCGCAGCCAGACCGGGGTCGGCTTCTTCGATCACATGATCGACCAGCTGGCCCGCCATTCGCTGATCGATATCGAGCTGACCTGCGCCGGCGACCACCACATCGACGACCACCACTCGGTCGAGGATTGCGGCATCGCCCTGGGGCAGGCGCTGCGCGAGGCGCTGGGGGACAAGCGCGGCATCCGCCGCTATGGCGCCTTCCACCTGGCGATGGACGACACGCTGGTGCGCGCGGCGCTGGACCTGTCGGGGCGGCCGTTCCTGGTCTGGAACCTGCCGTTTCCGGCAGAAAAGATCGGCTCGTTCGACACCGAGCTGGTGCGCGAGTTCTTCCAGGCGCTGTCCACGCATGGCGGCATCACTTTGCACGTCGACCTGCTGCACGGGCTGAACGCTCACCACATCGCCGAGGCCGCCTTCAAGGCCGTGGCGCGTGCGCTGCGCGAGGCGGTCGAGCCAGATCCGCGCATGGCCGGAGAGCTGCCCTCGACCAAGGGCGCGCTCTGATCCCATGCGCGTCGCGATCATCGACTATGACAGCGGCAACCTGCATTCGGCGGAAAAGGCCGTGGCGCTGGTCGGGCGCGACCGGGGGGCGGAGGTCGCGGTGACCTCGGACCCCGCGGCGGTGGCGCGCGCCGACCGGATCGTCCTGCCCGGCGACGGCGCCTTTCCGGCCTGCCGGGCGGCCTTCGACGCGGTGCCGGGGATGATGGAGGTGCTGAGCGAGGCCGTCCTGCGGCGCGGCGTGCCGTTCCTCGGCATCTGCGTCGGAATGCAGATGCTGGCCGACGAAGGGCTGGAATACCGGCCGACTCCGGGTTTCGGCTGGATCGGCGGGCGGGTTGAGCGGATCACCCCCGCCGACCCCGCGCTGAAGGTGCCGCACATGGGCTGGAACGACCTGCAGGTCCGCCGCCCGCATCCGATCCTGGCCGGCATCCCCGAGGCGGCGCACGCCTATTTTGTCCATTCCTGGCAGTTCCGGGTCGCCGATCCCGCCGATCTGGTGGCGAGCGTCGATTACGGCGGCCCGGTCACCGCGGTCGTCGCGCGCGACAATATCGTGGGTCTGCAGTTCCACCCCGAGAAATCGCAGCGCGCCGGGCTGCAGATGCTGGGCAATTTCCTCGACTGGCGGCCCTGAGGCGCGACGGGCGCTGCCTTATTCGTCCGAATCAGGCTCGGTCGGCGGGCCGAAGCGGGCGAGCATCCGGTCGCGGATCTGGTCGCGGACCTGGCGATAGATCGTCAGCTTGGCCTCGCGGCTTTCGCCCAGGCCCGTCGGGTCCATGATCGGCCAGTATTCCACGTCGAGGTGAAAATGCCGCGTCAGCTCCAGCGCCTGGCGCTGGCTGGCCGGGGTCAGCGCGATCACCAGGTCGAACTGGCCCAGGTCGTCGCCCCAGTCGCGCATCTCCTCGAAGCTGCGGGTGCGGTGGCGGGACAGCTCGACCCCGATCTCGTCGCAGACGGCGATGGCGAAGCCGTCGATCTCCATGTCGTTATGGACGCCCGCCGACTGCACATAGGCGCGGCGGCCATACAGCTTCTTCATCATCCCCTCGGCCATGGGCGAGCGGATGGCGTTGTGATCACAGCAGAACAGGACCGAGGCCGGGATCCGGGCCGCAGCGCTGTCCGGGGTTGCGCCGGGGTCCAACCGCTCAGTCCGACAGAAGCGCGCAGATCAGGGTGAACAGGCGGCGCGAGGTGTCGATGTCGATCGCGGCCTTGCCGTCCAGCCGCTCCTGCAGCGTCCGCGCGCCCTCGTTGTGGATGCCGCGGCGGGCCATGTCGATCGCCTCGATCTGCGCAGGCGGCAGGCGTTTCACCGCGTCGAAATAGCTTTCGCAGATCTGGAAGTAGTCCTTGACCACCTGCCGGAACGGACCCATCGACAGGTGGAACTCGGCCACCGGGTCGTCGGCTTCGGATTTCAGGTCAAAGACCAGCCGCCGGTCGCGCACCGCCAGCAGCAGCGCATAGGGCCCGGTGGGGGCCGGTGCGTCGCCCCGCGCGGGCAGGCGGATCGAGTTGTCCTCGAGCAGGTCGAAGATCGCCACGCGGCGTTCCTGTTCCATCTCGGGCGTGGCCGGGGGCAGGGCGGAATCGTCGATCTCGACACGGATCAGGCGGTCGGTGGACATAGGCTTCCCTTGCTTGGCAATCGCGCGCCCGCACCTTCCCCGGCGGGACGGGGTGAATCAAGGGGCCTCGTTCAGCGTGTCGAGCCGCACCTGCACCGAGCGGGCGTGGGCCGACAGCCCCTCGGACATCGCGAGCGTCACCGCCGCCGGGCCGATCGCCGCCAGCGCGGCCGGGTTCAGCCGCGACAGGGTGGTGCGCTTGAGGAAATCCAGCACCGACAGGCCCGAGGAGAACCGCGCCGAGCGCGCCGTGGGCAGCACGTGGTTCGGGCCCGAGACGTAATCCCCCGCCGCCTCGGGCGTCCAGCCGCCCAGGAAGATCGCGCCGGCGTGGCGGACCTGCGCCACCAGCGCCTGCGGGTCGTCGACGCAGAGTTCGAGATGCTCGGGCGCGATGCGGTCGCTGAGCGCGGCAGCCTCGGCCAGGTCGCGGGTGAGGATGACCGTGCCGTGATCGCGCCAGCTGGCCCCGGCGATGGCGGCGCGGGGCAGGGTGGGCAGGATGCGGTCCACGGCGGCGACCACGGCCTGCGCCAGGGCCGCGTCGGGGGTCATCAGGATCGCCTGCGCGTCGGCGTCGTGTTCGGCCTGCGCCAGCAGGTCCAGCGCCAGCCAGTCGGGATGCTGGGCGCCGTCGGCGATCACCAGCACCTCGGAGGGGCCGGCGATGCTGTCGATGCCGACCCGGCCGAAGACCTGCCGTTTCGCCGCCGCGACATAGGCGTTGCCCGGCCCGGTGATCTTGTCGACCGGGCGTATGGTTTCGGTGCCATAGGCCATCGCCGCGACCGCCTGCGCGCCGCCGACGCGCCAGATTTCATCGACGCCGGCGATGCGGCAGGCGAGCAGCACCAGCGGGTTGATCTCGCCCCCCGGGGTCGGCACGCAGACCGCCAGCCGCGGCACCCCGGCCACCCGCGCCGGGATCGCGTTCATCAGGACCGAGGACGGATAGCTGGCCTGGCCGCCCGGCACATACAGCCCCGCCGCCGCGACCGGCGTCCAGCGCCAGCCGAGTTCGGCGCCGGTCTCGTCGGTCCACAGCGCGTCGGGCGGCATCTGGCGGGCGTGATAGGCGCGGATGCGCTCGGCCGCGAGTTCCAGCGCGGCGCGGTCGTCGGCCGCGACGCCCGCACAGGCGGCGTCGATCTCGGCGGGGGTGAAACGCAGCCGGTCCGCGGTCAGGTCGGTGCGGTCGAAGCGGTTGGTCAGCTCGACCAGCGCCGCGTCGCCGCGCGCCCGGACCTCGGCGATGATCCCGGCGACCACGTCGCCTACATCGGCGGCATCCTCGCGCTTGGCGGCCAGCATGGCGGCGAAACCCGCCTCGAAATCGGGATCGGTGGTGGTCAGGGTGACGGGCATGAGCGTTCCTTCCGGCTTGGGCGCGGTGTTAGCGGCTGGGGGCAGGGGGCTCAAGCGAGGGGCGGTGCATCTCGATCTCGGCGATGCCGCGGTCATTGACGAAGGGCGCGCCGGTTTCGGTGAACCCTGCCCGGCGATAGACCGCGCGCGCGGCCGTATTCGCAAGGCCGACATGCAGCCCCAGCCGGACCATGCGCGCCGCGGCGGCCCGGTCGGCGATTTGCCGCAGCAACGCGGACATCAGGCCGCGGCGGCGGGCGGCGGGGCGGCTATAGACGGCGGTGATCCAGCCTATGTCCTCGGTCCCCGGCGTCCAGCCCGGCTGCCAGCCTACGACAGCCAAAGACTGACCGGGCGGCTCAGGTTTCGATCGCATCAAGACGCGCCGTGAAGTCAGACAGCGGCCGCACAGACCATTCCGCGAAGGTCGGATCGAACGCGTCCGGGGCCAGCCGCAAGGCTTCCAGCCGGATCTCGCGCCACGTGTCGGCCTGCACGGCCCTCACCTGCCAGATGACAGGCGGGGTCTCACTCATGCGCGGGCATGTCGCCCGACACCGCCCGATACGGGCGGGTCACGTCGCGCAGGTCGACTCCCAGGGCCTCGGCCTCGACGGCGATGGTGCCGTCGCCGGCAAAGCGCAGCAGCAGCGTGCCGGTGCCGTCCTCGCCCGGTTGCCAGGCGAGATCGAGCAGCGACAGCACCGTCGCCTTGTCGCGGTCGATGCCGTCATGGCGGACGCGGGTCACGTCGGCGGCGACGAGCAGGCTGCGCACCCGCTCGAACGGGCGGCGCTCGGCCCGGGCGGCGTCAGCGTCCTCCCACCGGAAGCGGTTGAGCAGCAAGGCGAAATGGCGGCTCTTGCGGTCCCAGACGATGTCGCCGACGGTCAGCACCGCGTCCTGCGCCAGCGCCGCCAGCACCGCCAGATCGTCGGTATCGGCGGCGCGCAGAGCCAGCGGCTGGTCGGGATCGGCATCGGCGAAGCGGGCGTCGGGCCGGGGATCGGACGCGTCAGTCATGGGCGGTCGGTTCCTTGATCCGTTCGATGTCAGCGCCGACGCCGCGCAGCTTGCGGACCACCTTCTCGTAGCCGCGATCCAGATGATAGACCCGGCTGATCAGGGTTTCCCCCTCGGCCGCGAGCCCGGCGAGGATCAGGCTGACCGAGGCGCGCAGGTCGGTGGCCATCACCGGCGCGCCCTTGAGCCGCTCGACCCCGGTGACGCGGGCGTGGCCGCCATGCACCTCGATCCGCGCGCCCATCCTGGTCAGTTCCGGGGCGTGCATGAAGCGGTTCTCGAAGATGGTTTCCTCAAGGTCGCTGACGCCCTCGGCGGTGCACAGAAGCGCCATCATCTGCGCCTGCAGGTCGGTCGGGAAGCCGGGGAAGGGCTCGGTGGTGACGTTCACCGCCCGGACCCCGCCGTTCTTGCGCGATACGGTCAGGCCGCGCGGGGTTTCGGTGACGGAAATCCCCGCCTCGTCAAGCTTTTCGCAGAAGGACTGCACCAGCTCGATCCGCCCGCCGAGACAGGTGACCTCGCCGCCGCAGATGGCGGGGGCGAGCATGTAGGTGCCCAGTTCGATCCGGTCGGTCACCACCCGGTGGGTCGCGCCGTGCAAGCGGTCGACGCCCTGGATGGTGATGGTCGAGCCGCCCTCGCCGTCGATCTGCGCGCCCATCGCGCGCAGGCAGCGGACCAGATCGACGATCTCGGGTTCGCGGGCGGCGTTCTTGAGCACCGTGGTGCCCTTGGCGAGCGTCGCGGCCATGACGATGTTCTCGGTCGCGCCGACGCTGGCAAAGCGCATCTCGTAGACCGCGCCCTTCAGCCCGCGGGGGGCGCGGGCGTGCAGATAGCCGTCCTGCAGGTCGATTTCGGCCCCCAGCGCCATCAGCCCCTCGATATGCAGGTCCATCGGCCGCGCCCCGATGGCGCAGCCGCCGGGCAGCGACACCACCGCCTCGCCGAACCGGGCAAGCAGCGGGCCCAGCACCAGGTTCGAGGCGCGCATCTTGCGCACGATCTCGTAATCGGCGGTGTGGCTGGTCAGGTCGTGGCTGGACATGGCCAGCACCTGGCCGTCCTGCAGGCTCGCGACCTCGGCCCCCAGCGAGCCGAGCAGCTCGGTCATGGTGCGGATGTCCGACAGCCGCGGCGCGTTGGTCAGCGTCAGCGGTTCCTCGGTCAGAAGCGTGGCCGGCATCAGCGTGAGGCAGGCGTTCTTGGCGCCCGCGATCGGAATCTCGCCGTTCAGCGGGCCGTTGCCGCGCACCAGAATCGTGTCCATCAGTCCTCGCTCGCTTCCCCGGAAGGCGCCGGGTCCGGGGGCTGACGCCCGGCCTGCGGCTTGTCAGTCATGCCTGTATCGTCGTCTATCGCGGCGCCTGTCTCCTCAGGGGAACCGGCCGCGCGGCCGCGCGCCTGCGCCTTGCGACGGGCCAGATTGGCCCGCAGCGCGGCGCCAAGGCGGGCGTCCCGGCCCTGGCCGGGGCGGTCTGTGCGACGGTCGCTGTTCATCCGCCCCTGTTAATCGCCTTGCCTAGTGTCGTCCAGCCGCAGCGGGCAGTCCGAGCGCGCAGCGCAGCCGGGCCAGCGTGTCGGGAACATCGCCCGAGACGTCGATCCGGGGCCAGTCGTCGGGCATCGCCGCCTGCGCGGCGATCTGGCGGTCCAGCACCGCGGCATCGGCGTCCGAGGCGCCGGCGCTGCGTGCCCCGATCCGCGCCCGCAGGACGCCCGGCGCCGCCGACAGCCAGATGCCGTCGAACCGATGCCCGCCCGCCGCCGCGGCAAGCGCCTCCCGGTCCGCCCGGCGGTCCAGAACAGCGGTGGCGATGACGGCCGCCTGCTGGTCCGCCAGCACCGCGACGCGGTCCGACAGGCCCGCATAGACGCGCTGCGACACGGCCGGGGCATAGGCCTCGGCGGGCAGCCGCCGGGTCGCGGCGACGCCGAACAGCGCCTTGCGGATGCGGTCGGTTTCCAGGATGCGCGCCCCCGGCGGCGGCGCGAGTTCCGGGGCCAACCTCTCGGCCAGCGTGGTCTTGCCGCTGCCCGACAGCCCGGCCAGCGCGATCACCCGCCCCCTGGCCGGGTCCAGCAGCGTCCGGGCCAGGTCGAGATAGCGCCGCGCGCGGCCCGCCAGATCGTCAAAGCCGGCCGCGCCCCGCGATTCCTCGGCCTGGGTGGCGGTGACATGGGCACGCACCGCGGCGCGGATCGCCATGAAGAAGGGCAGCAGCGTCCAGCCCGAGACGTCCTCGCCCTCGACCGCATCCATGTAGCGGTTGGCCAGCCGGTTCGCGTGCTGGTGCAGCCCGGTGTCCCACAGGTCCATCAGGATGAAGGCGAGGTCATAGAGCGTGTCGGTCGTGGCGAGGTCGTCGTTGAATTCCAGGCAGTCGAACAGCCGCGGCCGGCCCTGCCACTGGCAGATGTTGCGCAGGTGCAGATCGCCGTGGCAGCGGCGGACACGGCCGCCGCGGGCGCGGTCGTCCAGCCGCGCGGCGTGGCCGTCCAGCGCATGCCGGAACTGCGCCGACAGGCGGTCGACGTCGGGCGCGGGCAGGACATGGCTGGTCGCGAACCCGGCCTCGTTGACCGCCAGCACCCGGGCGACGCGCGCGGCGCCGGCGGGGTCGCCTGCGACCGGCGCGGCGGCGTGACGGGCGGCGATCTCGGCCGCCAGCGTCTCGATCGTCGGCAGCGGCAGCCGGCCCTCGGCGGCCATGACCGAAAACAGGTCGCGCTGGTCAAAGCGGGCCATCTCGACGACATGATCGACCGCGGCGCCGGGTCCGTCCCATTCCAGCCCGCCATCGTCGCGGCGGGTGATGCTGCGGACCTTGCGATAAAGCCCCGGCGCGGCGTCCCTGTTCAGCGCCACTTCCTTGCGGCAGGCGGCCAGGCGCAGATCAGGGGTCGAGAAATCGGCATAGGGCAGACGCACGGCCCGTTTCAGCTTCCACGCGAGGCCGGCGGACAGGAAGATCAGCGAGATATGCGTCTCGTGCCGTTCCCGGCCGCCCGCGGCGGTCAGGAAGGCGATGGCCTCGGACTGGTCCCCGGTCTGCATCAGCGTCGGGTGAGGCTGGCAGGCGCCGTCATACCGTGTCCAGATACAGCTCGACGGTTTCCTCGTCCGACAGTTCGGCCATGTAGTGCAGCTCCTGCCGCTTGGTCATGACCAGGTTGTCGATCAGGTGCTGGGGCAGGATGCGCTTGATTTCCGGGCAACGCTCGAAGGCGTCGATGGCGGCGCCCCAGCTGGCGGGCAGCTGGTCCAGCGCGTGGTCATAGGCGTTGCCGCTGATCGGCGGCGGGCAGTCCAGCCGGTCCTGCAGCCCGTTCAGCGCCGCCCCCAGGATCGCCGCGGTGGTCAGATACGGGTTCACGTCGCCGCCGGCGGTGCGGTGTTCGATCCGCCGCGCCTTGGGCCCCGACGAGGGGATGCGGATCGCCGAGGTGCGGTTTTCATAGGCCCAGCCGATGCCGGTCGGGGCATGGGCGTTCGGGACCAGGCGGTCATAGGAATTCTCGTGCGGGGCGAACAGCAGCGTCGATCCGGGCATCGCCCGCAGGCAGCCGGCGACGGCGTGGCGCAGCCGCTCGGACCCCGCATCGGTTCCGTCGTCGAAGATGTTGTCGCCATTCTGGTCCAGCACCGAGAAATGCATGTGCATCCCGTTGCCGTTGAACAGGTCATAGGGCTTGGCCATGAAGCTGCCGGCAAAGCCATAGCGCCGGGCCAGCCCCTTGACGAGCAGCTTGAACAGCCACGCATCGTCGGCGGCCTTCAGCGGGTCGGGCTGGTGCATCAGGTTGATCTCGAACTGACCGGGCGCCGCTTCGGAAATCGCGGTGTCGGCGGGAATGTCCATCGCCTCGCAGCTGTCATAGAGGTCGGTGAAGAACTTGTCGAAGGCGTCCAGCGCCCGCAGGCTGAGCGTCTCAGCGCCCGTCCGGCGCTTGCCCGACCGCGGTGAGGGCGGCACCTGCAGCAGCCCGGCCTTGCTGTCGTCGATGAGGAAGAACTCCAGCTCGGTCGCCACCACGGCGGTCAGGCCGGCGGCCTTGTAGCGTTCCACGACTCGGGCCAGCGCCTGCCGCGGATCGCCGTCATAGGGGCGTCCGTCGGGATGGAACATCCACAGCGGCAGCAGGCCGGTCGGCGCATCCAGCCACGGCATCGGCATGAAGCCGCGCTCGGTCGGCATCAGCAGGCCGTCGGGGTCGCCGGCCTCGAACACGAGGGGGGAGTTTTCCACGTCCTCGCCCCAGATATCCATGTTCAGCACCGAATAGGGAAACTTGGTCCCCTCGGTCAGCAGCTTGTCGGCAAAGCGCGCCGGTATCCGCTTGCCGCGCGCGACGCCGTTCAGATCGGCCGCCGCGACGCGGATCGTCTTGACCTCAGGGTGTTCCCTCAGCCAGTCCATGATGTCACCTGATCAGTTTCGGCCGATATTTCAGCCTGTGGGCAGCGCCCGGCAGATGCCGGTTGAGCCGCCGGTTGATGACCCCGAAGAGCGCGATGAGCCCCAGGGTCAGAAGGATGAAGTAACCCGCCACGATGGGATAGGCCACGAAGGGGTTGAAGGTCTTGTCGGCGAAATAGCTCGCATAATACAGGCTGTCGCCCATCTGCCGGATCGCCGGAAAGCCGGAAAAGAACACCAGCGTGGTGGCGTGGAACAGGAAGATCGCCTCGTTGGTATAGGCGGGCCAGGACAGCCGCAGCATGGTCGGCCAGACGATGCGCCGGAACCGCCGCCAGCCGGTAAGGCCGTAGGCCTCGGCGGCCTCGAGATCGCCCTTGGGGACGTTGCGCAGCCCGCCGTGGAAGATCTCGGCCGAATAGGCGGCGGTGTTCAGGATCAGGACGATCAGCGCCCCGGCCCAGGCGCGGGTCAGCCAGCCGGTGGGGATGGTCACGCCCAGGATCGTGAGGCCCGCCTTGGGCAGCAGGACCAGCGCCGAATAGGCCAGGAAGAACTGGATGAACAGCGGGCTGCCCCGAAAGACGAAGATGAACGCCTCGGCCGGGCGGCGCAGCCACGGGTTCCCGCTGGCTTTGGCAAGCGCCAGCGCCGTGGCGAGCACGAAGCCCACGGCCAGCGCGAGGACGCCGAAATAGATGTTCCAGATCATCCCCGAGCCGATCAGGGCGAATTGCTGGCACAGGTCGAAATCGCTGCGCGGCAGCGTCCGTTCGCCGATGCCGATGGCGCGCAGGCCGTAATCGGCGATGGTCTGGGCGCAGCTCATGCCGCCGCCCCGGCCTTGCGCATCGACTCTCCGGCCATCGTGGCCTGGCCGCGCGACAGCGCCCCCGAGAGGCGGTCGATCAGCCGTTGCGACACCCAGGTCATCAGCAGGTAGAACACCAGCAGCGCGAGGAAGTACCACACCCGCCAGTCGCCATGCGGATAGGCATAAGTCGAGGTTTTGGACCCGCCCAGTTCGCGCGCCCAATAGACGATGTCCTCGACCCCCAGCAGGAACAGCAGCGGCGTGGCCTTGATGAGGATCATCCACAGGTTGGACAGGCCCGGCAGGGCATAGGTCCACATCTGCGGGATCAGGATGCGCCGGTCGATCTGGCGCGGGGTCATGCCGTAGGCCTCGGCGGTTTCAAGCTGGGCGCGCGGCACCGCCTGCATCGCGCCATACAGCACGTTGGCCGCAAAGGCGCCGAAGACAAACGAGAACGCCACCACCGCCAGGGCGATGCCATACAGGTCGTGGACCCATTCCGGGCTGGTCGACTGCGGCAGCTTGGCGGCCGCGCAGACGACGAATTCGTTGCCCTGCCGCACCGGCACCGAGGGGTCACAATAGACACGCGAGCGCAGCCATTCGAACCCCTGGTCCAGCGCGATCGGCACGAACAGGAAAAAGATGATGTCGGGCACCCCGCGCACGATCGCGGCATAGGTCTTGCCCAGCCAGCGCAGCGGCGCGAGGCGCGACCGCGCGGCCATCGCGCCTGCAAACCCCATGCCAAGGGCGATCGGCGCGGTCACGGCAAGCAGCAGCAGCACCGTCCCGAAGGACAGATAGAACAGCCGGTGCGTGCCCGAGGTCAGATAGCACAGCATCCAGGCGAGGCCGTCGAGGGCCTTGGGGTCGGCGCATTGAGCGAACATGACTGAGGGGCCGCCGCCGTCCCGCTGGTCGCGGGGCGGCGACGGGATCGCGTCAGTTCGTGGCCGGCGCGGCGGCGCCCGCTGCGGGCGCGGTTGCCGCGGGGGCGGTTGCCGCAGGAGCGGCGGCATCCGCGGGCGCTGCCGGGGCCGGCGTGGCCGGCGCTGCCGCCGGCGTTGCGGCGGCCGGGGCGGCCTCGGCGGACATGCCGGCAAAGGTCTTGGCCTCGGGGCCGAACCACTTGCCGATCAGCGCGTCCAGGCTGCCGTCGGCCTTCATCTCGGCGATCGCCTTGTCGAACCGCGCCTTCAGCTCGGTGTCGGACTGGCGCATCCCGATGCCGATGCCTTCGCCCAGCGAGACGTTGTCCTGGCCGGTGACCCAGACCAGCTCACCGTTGGAGTCCTTCTGAAAGGGGGCGAGGAAGTCCTTGTCGGCAAACACCGCGTCGGCCTCGCCGTTGCGGACGGCGGCGATGCTTTCCTCGCCGGTGGCGAACTCGACCAGGGTCGCGCCGGTCTCGGCTACATGGCCGGCCTGGATGGTGTTGGTCTGCGCCGCGACCGTGCCGTTGATGTCGGCATCCGCCGTCTTGGCCAGATAGGCCGAGGGCGGCGGCGGGGTGTAGGCGTCCGAGAAGGCGATGGATTTCTTGCGCTCGTCGGTGATGTTCATCCCCGCCATGATGGTGTCATAGTTCGACGCCACCAGGTTCGGGATGATCGAATCCCAGTCGTTCTTGACCCAGGTGCATTCGGCCGCAATCTTCTTGCACAGCGCGTTGCCCAGCTCGATCTCGAACCCGTCCAGCTCGCCCTTGTCGTTGACGAAGTTGTAGGGAGGGTAGGCGCCCTCTGTCCCCATCCGCAGCGGCTCGGCCTGGGTCAGCCCCGCGGTCAGTGCCAGCGCGGCGGCGGCAAGCATCAGTTTCTTCATCGTCTTCTCCCGTTGGTTTGTCTCAGACAGCCATCGTGGCGCTGAGGAATTGGCGCAGCCGGTCGGTCCTGGGTGCGCGGAAAATCTGGTCTGGCGGGCCCTCTTCCTCGACTCGGCCCTGGTGCAGGAACAGCACGTGGTCGCTGACATCGGCGGCCAGCCGCATGTCGTGGGTGACGAGGATCATGGTGCGATGTTCGGCCGCCAGGTCCTTGATGACCTTGACGACCTCCTGCTGCAATTCCGGGTCCAGCGCGCTGGTCGGTTCGTCGAAGAGCAGCGCCCGAGGCTCCATGCACAGCGCCCGGGCGATGGCGGCGCGCTGCTGCTGGCCGCCGGACAGCTGCGCGGGCCAGGCGTCGGCCTTGTCGCCGATCCCTACCTTGGCCAGCAACGCCCGCGCGCGCGCCTCGACGGCGGCGGGGTTCTGGCGCAGCACCGTCACCGGCGCCTCCATGACGTTCTGCAGGATGGTCATGTGCGACCACAGGTTGAACTGCTGGAACACCATCGCGAGGTTGGTGCGCAGACGCCGCACCTGGGCGCGGTCGGCGGGCTGGCGTCCGGGCCCGGCCGAGGTCCAGCGCACGGGCTCGCCCTCGATCGTGATCTCGCCCTGCTGGCTGATTTCCAGCAGGTTGCAGCAGCGCAGCAGCGTCGACTTGCCCGATCCGGACGATCCGATCAACGCCACCACGTGGCCGCGCGGGGCGGACAGGTCGACGCCGCGCAGCACCTGCAGCGCGCCATAGGACTTGTGCAGCCCGCGGATACGGATGACGTCCGCCTGGGCGGGCTGGGACGGCGGGGACGAAGATGCAGTCGGCGCGGCGGTCATGGCCGCACCATGTGGCGCAATCCCCGGCCGGATTGCAACGGCCTCGTTGCCTGCGCGGGCGCGCGGCGGAGATCTGCCCGGATCGCGGGCATGGCGCGGCAAGGCAGGATCACGGGGAGGGGTCAGTCCTGACCGGCGGCCAGGCTGCGTTCGACGTCCTGCCGTGCCAGCGCGCTGTCGACGTCGTTCACGCCTAGCAGCTTGGCGGCCAGCCGCACCGCCGAATCCTCGTCGGCCGAGCGGTGGCCGTCGGCCAGCGCGATTTCCCACATCGCCGAAATGACCGCGTTGCGCTGGTCCAGCGGGATGCGTTCCTTGACCGCGCGGGTGAAGCGGACCGTGTCCGGCGCCTCGGCCTCGAGCATCTCGGCGGCGGCCCGGCGATCGGCGGCGGCGCCGGGGCTCAGCCGCGTGCGCTGGGCGAGAAGGGCGTCGATGCGGGCCCGTTCCTCGTCGTGATAGCGATGGTCGGCGCGCGCGATCCGCACCAGCAGGGCGGCGACGGCCATTTCCGCGTCGTCGGCCGACAGGCCGGACGCGGGCGGGTCTTCTCCGAAAAGGCGAGGCAGCAGGTTGCGGAACATGAGGCATGTATCGGGCCTAACCCGCCCGGTTGCAAGCTGATGAAGGTCAAGGGCTTCAGCCGGATGTTCCCGGATCGTCCCATCAATCGACGATGACCAGGTCGGCAGAGCTGACCGGCCGGCGCAGCGCCAGCGCCGCGTGGTATCCCGGGCTGCGATAGCAGGCATCGGCATCCGCGCGCGAGGCGAACTCGATCACCACGCTGCGCGGCCCCATCCGGCCCTCGACGACCTCCTGCGGCCCCCCGCGGACGATGAACCTGCCGCCATACCTGGCCAGCGCGGGGCCGTTGGCCTGCCGACAGGCCTCGGAGGCGTCGGGGTCGTCGACGGTCAGATGGGCAATCCAGCAGGCCTTGGGCATCGGCGTGCGTCAGTATTTCTCGGGGACGTACAACTCGCGCGGCAGCGTGTCGCGTTCGTAGTCCGGGTTGAACACGCGGTCGGGCAGGCTGATCGGTTCATGCGCGACGTCGGTATAGGGGATCAGCCCCAGCAGGTGGCTGATGCAGTTCAGACGCGCCCGCTTCTTGTCGTTGCCGGGCACGATGTACCACGGCGCCTCGGGGATCGAGGTGCGTTCCAGCATCTCTTCCTTGGCCTTTGTGTAGGATTCCCACCGGACCCGGGACTGCAGGTCCATCGGCGACAGCTTCCACTGTTTCAGCGGGTCGTGGATGCGCATCAGGAACCGCATCTGCTGTTCGACGTCGGTGATCGAGAACCAGTATTTCACCAGCCGGATCCCCGAGCGGACCAGCATCCGTTCGAATTCCGGCACGTCCTGGAAGAACTGCTCGACCTGCGGTTCGGTGGCAAAGCCCATCACCCGCTCGACCCCGGCGCGGTTGTACCAGCTGCGGTCGAACAGCACCATCTCGCCGCCCGCCGGCAGGTGCGGGACGTAACGCTGGAAATACCACTGCGTCTTTTCGCGGTCCGACGGCGCGGGCAGCGCCACGGTGCGGACCACGCGCGGGTTCAGCCGCTGGGTGATGCGTTTGATGACGCCGCCCTTGCCTGCGCTGTCGCGGCCCTCGAACAGCACGACGACCTTTTCCTTGGAGTGGCTGATCCAGTCCTGCAGCTTGATGAGTTCGGCCTGCAGCTTCAGCAGTTCGCGATAATAGACCTGCCGGGGCAGCGGGTTCGGATGCATTTCCTTGTAGGCCGCCGCGATCTGGCGGGGCAGCATCGCGTCCTCGAGGTCAAGCTCGAAATCCTCGTCAAGGCCTTCGTCGATGGCGAGCATGTCGAAATCGGGGGTCATCGGGCGATCCTGTGCTGGAGTGTCTCGGGCCGCATCCACCATGCAAATGTGGCGGGCATATTACAACGGGGTCGGGGACGGGGTCGGCCGAGCGCAGGTTTTGGGGCGGGTCAGTGACGGCGCGCCTCAGACGTCGTCGCCGGCAGCGAGACATGCGCATCGAGCGGCGGGTGCAGCCGGAAAGCGGAATGGCGTCATGCCGTGCCATGGGCAGAAAACGAAAAAGGCCCCGACGGGGCCTGGACGAAGTCAGCGTCACATTGTGGCGGAGGGGACGCGACTGGGAGCGAACCTTCTCTGGGCGGAGACCGGTAATGGACAAAGCCTCTAGCCGTGATACGTCGGAACCACTTAAGGCGGTCCAGGGATAGGGTGCGGCCTTCGAGCGCAGAGCGAACGGCCCCGGCTCCCCTATCAGATTCCTGAGAACCTGTTGATTGCAACGCTCAATGCACAAGCTGAAGCAGGCGCTTCAGCCTCAATCAACGCGCCTTTAGTCGCCAAAAGATCTCTACCCCGTCTTTGCTCCCGAATGCGTACGACAGCTTACAGCCGACATACGCCTTGTCGACGATCTTGTCCGGCGAGTAAGTAAAGCTAGCAGAGTTTGGAACATCAAGGTCCCAACTGCTGGAACGGGAGAGCGGCCCAGCAAGCACCAACGCAACATGCCCATGAGGATCGCCTGCCCGTACAGCGATCACCGGCTGTCCGTTCCTGGCACCCTCAGCAGCTTCTATAAGCACGTTCTGATCCGACGCGTTGCCGAGCTTTGTCCACATATCGCTGGAGCGCACGCGCTGGACTATCTCGTTTGCCGAAATCCACTGTGCATCATCTTCCGGCACGAAATCCGTCACTCCATAAGCACGCTCAAGTGCTCGGGTGAGAAACCAGTTGCACGCACTCGTGTCGTTGAGTTTCTGGCCTTCCACCGGAGTAGCGTTAGCTTGACAGGCCATCAACGTCATCAAATCCTCGTATATGGGGAGGCGATTCTCGCTACTCCAGTAGGTCGGATCACTCTCCATGCAGTTCTCTGCCTGAGCGGCGCCGGCGCCGCCAAAGACCAAGCAGGCAGTTGCAACAACTCGCACGTGCTTTTTCGAAAACGTGAAGAGTTTATTGGCGAGTGGCATGTTTCACCTCCTTGCTCGCCTTGCGCCGCTCTCCGCGCAAGCTAGTAAAAATTCCGGTACTCAGACGCAAGAAGCTCATGGTACTCCGACTCGCGTCACTCTTTTGTGGCTGGACCTTCCATAACCACGGAACCCTTTAGTTTGCCCTCTAATGACCTTACGCGCCAGGCCGGCGGAAGGTCCTCGCACCCTTGAGACACAGACTGCGATCGGGAACCCGGGTTGCGCCTAGGCTCTAAGCTCGCCCCGATTGATGCACATTCGACCGGAAGATTGCTTCTCCCGGCACTGACGAAGCTGAACTCGCCAGGGTGCGACGACTCGGCGCTCATAGTGACAGCCACCTCTGCCACTTCGTCCCCTACTTGATCCCCTGTGCCCGCTCCGATCGGCTCGGAGAGGAAGAAGTACGCAAACGAAATCTCGATGTCAGAGAGGTCAATCAGCCGCGCATTCCAAGGAACGACAAGCTCCCAATTCCCATACAGCGCATATCCTTCGAAAGGCATCCGAGCGGGCCGCTCATGAGACCAACGGCTGGCGATCCTCGATAAATCATGAGGCGCTCGCGCGCGAGCATATATAGCTGACGGCCCCTGTCTTCGGAAGGTCTCCCGAGAGAACCCATGTGCGGTTCGAACCAGACCAAATCCGGAGTTGGCTACGAGCACCTGCAGTTCGACCTCAGAATTTGCACTATCGATCCCAGATAATCCGATATCGATCGTCCTCGCATTCAGAAAAGAATCCGCAATGGTGCCGTCACCCGGCCCAACGACTATTGTCAAAACGTGCGAGGTGCCGGAGCTACCATGGTCCGCTGCCCAACTGAGAAATTCGCTCCACTCATCTGGCGACAGCCGACTCCGAACGCTGATTGGACCAGTGTCGCCGTAGTTTCCAAGAACGGAATTTCCGGGAAGGCACCCGTGCTCCCTGCAGATATCGGTGGCTAGTCGGTAAAGTTGCCGCCAATGCGTGAGAACAGAATCAGGAGAGCCCCTCTGTCGCTCCGATCGGCGATCAAACCACCTGAACAGATGGACGTCCCGATCGAGGACAAGCCGTGTAAGGTCGGGATCGTCGAGGATCAACTCTTTGATGACGCCTCGAGCTCCGGCATCGCCTCCAACCCATGCGGACAGGGAGGCTTCGAAGAGATCATATTCACGCCGCAGCATCTCCGCGAGGTAGAACACCTGTGGAAGGCGGCGGAGCGCTATCTCCTCTTGCCTCTGGCCGATCTCCAGAGCGACATCCTGTGCTGCAGCTAGCTCCTCGATTTGACTAACTGCCGCCTGGCGATAAATCTCATCTCGCTCTGCACCGGCCCTTATAGCTCCCAACGTGCGAGCAGCGTCGTCTAGGACCTCTGCCTGCCTGTACGCAGCTTGAGACAAACTAGCGATCTCGGAATCTAGAGAACGAGCTCTGCGCATGTTGGAGTCAAATTCTGCGACTGAATCCAAGTAGTCGCTCACCGCGAGACCGACAGTGCCTAGCCCCGGAAGCGCCGCATCCAGTGCTGCCTGGGCAAGCTGGCGAGTGGCCACATCTGTGAAAGCTGATTGCCATTCAAGCTGACCCGACGCTCCCGAGGCCGCAGAAAAAGCCATAGCTTCCTCGGCCAAGGAAGCCTTGATGGCGGCACCAACCTCAAGCGCCGCCAGCGACGTGGCGGCTTCATCTAACACATCGTCGGCAGCGATCTGGCGAACGAACCCAAGCATCTCATCCGCTTCGCCCCGCTCAGCGACCTCGAGAGCAAGCTCCCCGAAATCAGATATGCCGAGACTCGATAGGAAGAACTCTCGCAGATCAGTGGCGTCGCGCATCGCCGACACGGCAAATTCATGAGCCGCCGCCGTGGCCTCAGGCAGTGGAACGTCCGGAGGTGCACCCTTCGTTTCCCATACGAGGTCCCTTATAGATCCAAGCTGCACGGCATCACGATCAAGTCTTGCTATCAGATGACCGTCTGCCTCGCCAAATTGAACCTCCTGCAGACGAGCAGACAATTCCTGAGCCGAACGAGCAGAATAGCTTCTCCCCACGCCCTCCCCGATGTGCGCTTGGATTGCTTCCTGAACCGGATTAGGCAGACCTTCGAAGACACGTCGAGGCCAGATTTTAAACATCGCCTTAATGGCGCTTGCCCGAACTGGACTGTTGACTCCCTCTGTTGAGATGATCGCAAATTCCAGCATGCTGCTGGCAAAAAGCGCAAATTCGGCTTCATTCTCTGGGATGACGATGTCCGCGAGTTCCGAAGCAAGGTCAGGCGAGGTCCAATTATCTGATTGACCTAGGGCTGTCTGAAGAGCCGGGACCAATTCCCAAAACTCATCCTGGCGAAGTTGAGCTAGTTGAATAAGGCCTTCGACTGGCAGCGCTACTCTGATTGACTCCCGCATACGCTCGATCTCTGCCGGGAGAACAACCTCGCTATTTAGAACAGAGCGCCCTAGGTTGAGAAGCGAGTCAGCCGTTGGGTTCTCAACATACTCTTGCAAACTCGCGAAGCCACTGACGTATCCGTCCACCTCGCGCTTTAATTCCTCGATCTGCGACACATATTTTCTTACCTCGGAGATAGTCTCATTCAGCTCCAGAGCCGAAGCGGCGGAAGCCTGTACCTGGTTTAGTAGCGCAGCTTGGTCGTACAAACCGCTGTCAACTGCCACTCCAACTAACGCGCCCTCCACATCCCCGCTCCGAAGTGCGCTCACGATCTGTGGATCTACGCCCGTCGCCGAGACGACAGCCGCTGTCACTGCCGCCGCCGCGCGAAGGGCTGCCTGATCCGCCGCTTGCATGAAAGCTTCACGCTCAGCAACAGCCTCACCTATTCGTTCCTCGAGAGCAGCCTTCTTATTGGAAGCCAAGCGAACGCGCGCTTCGTATTGATCTTGCACCGCACGCTGCATCTCGGAAGCAGGAGCCGAAGCGCGCAGATCGGCGACCGCCTTGTGGCTCTGTGCGCGCACAAGACTCTTCAATATCTGGGCGTTGTCTTGTCCTTGGATGCTTGCATTTATTTCAGCATTGAGGGTCTCGAACTCCAGAAGCAACGAGTTCATGTTCGCGAGGTGGATGGCCGGTATTCCTGGTCGGGTAGTTAGCCCACTGCCCCAATAGTCGGCGCCGACGTCGAGTAATTCAATCCTGTAGCGTGCATCCGTAATGAGGAGTGACCGCGCGCTGGTTGCCCCTGCTGAAGAAAGCCCACTTATGCTTTCTAAAGTCTCCAGCGCCGACTTATACTCTGTCCTAGCATCGACGTGTTTGCGCTGCAGAAATAGCTCGTCTGCTAATGCCTTCTTGTAGTATCCAGAAAGAAGCTGGAGGTCGGGTCGATCAAAGCTTGGTAGCTCCGACAAGCGGTCCGGATTGATTATTGGCGCAACACGGATCAGGGAGGGATGACCTTCGGCCTCTTCGCTCCCATTCTCGTCCTGCGCCGAGACCGAGCCTCCAAAAAATGCAGTCAGGACGAGAGCGGTGCAAGCCGTCGCAAGTAGCCGCCCGAGCTTGTTCCGACGCAGAAAGATATTCTTCTGAGCGACAGCCATTGTGCCTACTCCGGCTCCGAGTCCATTGGATCGCATTCGCTCCGATCAGCAAGAAACGCGTCTTCCTGAGATACAATCAATTCCACCTTGCGATCGAGCCAATAGTTTTCCGGCTGCACCGAAGATGCATAACGATCTCCACATGCAAATAATGAGATTCGGCTACGGGAGATGTCTTTGGACGCTAACGCCTCGGCGACGGTCAATGCACGCGCTGACGATATCTGCTGGGTTATAGCTGAGCTTCCGCGTCGGTCGGAATGTCCAAAGATGTACGCCGTAGATTCGACGTGCGCTTCGAGCGCTTCATAAGCAACTTCAACTTGCGCATGCCCGAACTGTGTCAAAGAGGAAGCCTTCGACCCAAAGAAGATGTGGGCGACGGTGTCAGCCATGGCAGCGTGCCCGGCAATCAAACTCGAAGATGCTGCTAACGCTCTGGCAGCGGCCGTTGCAAACCGGAGGATCCGACTTGCAAAGGTATTGCGGGACGCGTATCTAAACGTCACAACCTATTCGCCCATGATTTTTGCAAACTCTGCTGTGCTCTTATTGTGAAATTTTGAGACGATCGCCTTTCCTAGCGCCTTTCGGTGCGCAACGTCGGTAAATCGAGGACTCGAAATTCCAACTGAACTCAGGTACGGCTTGGCGATGCTGCTCGCGTTGAAAACCTGCCATGCGCGAAAGAGGCAGTTATCTGCAGTGCTCTCGAGCTCTTTCCGTGTGCGTTCAGACAGATTTTTCGACCTGAGGATCCTTTCAACCGTGGCCTGTTCCAGTTCGACCATCGCGATGTCGAACTGGTAGGGCGTAACGCTATTTACCGGTCTTGCCTCACGTGGGTCCCGAGGCTCACGCCACTCGAACAGAAGGCGTTTGATCACGCCCATGTTCACTGAAAACAACTCTTTGTTGATCTCAGAAAGCAGCTGTATCGTTTCTGGGCTCATTGGAGCGCAGCGTTCGGCAGCCGCCTGCGCTACACCCGCGAGCGGCCCCAAATGATCGAAATTATCGATTAATTCAACGGCACCCAACTGCAATTGCGTCGTGACGAGAGTTGCTGCATGGAAGAACTTGATCTGCCGCAGATCTGGAGGCGTATTACGATCATGCTCAATAACAAAACTTATGAGGTCGTAATACGCGTGCCGCTGGGAAATCGACTGGTATTCGCCCGGGCGCATCTTGAGAGTGTTGTACCTTGCGGCGTCCAAAAACGTCCAAGCCAATCCATCACGCCTGTCTAGCGCAGCTTTCATCTGGGCGGCGGTGCTAAGTGCCCGTAGATCAAGGTACTGTATCCGATGCTGATAATGCCAGTCCGATGGCTCTCTGGCCTGCTTCGGAGCGCCCGGAGGAAGCTCTTTTGCCGTTGCTGAACTGAACGCGAATGCGCACGCAATGACAGCTACAATCGGATTCGAGAGCTTTCTCATTGTCCTGGCGGTGCTCCCAACAGAGATTCAAAGCGCCAGGAAGTTACCTCGCCGGCGTCTGAGGGTCCGATGAGGAGGCCAGTGTTCATCCCAGTTACCGCATAGAGAGGTTGACCTGGGGGGCCAGACGGAGACTTCGGGCTGATCTGCTGCTCTGCTCTGCTGAGTGAGTAGACCACGATTCCAGTCGCGGTTTCGGCAGCTACAAAGCCTGAGTTCCCACGCCACACCGCAGAAACTGCCGCCATTCCATCTCCGGTTTCTGGCGGCGGCGCAAATTTGCAAGCACCGCACGCAAGGGGCTTCAGGCCTTTCTCGCTGGCAAGGAAGGTTTCGACCTCTCCGGCTCCACCTTCCACTGAAACACGCACCAAGAGGCCACTTGCCGTCGAGAACAATTCATCCCTCGGATGGCGGTCCAAGCTTCCGAGGCGCCCTTCCGTGCCATAGATCACCCACTCTTCGTCGGTGTAGGACGCGAGAAACAGCGATCCGGGCTCCTCGCCGGAGATTATGCCGACTCGAGATATGTTCACGTTCTCGTCAATTAGGTAAGCGTGCATTTCACCTGAGCGGGCATCGAACACTTCGAATCGACGCTTCGGGACACCTGAGCCCGTACGCCGAATCAGCCCAATATTCTCATCGGTCCGGGAATCAGTACTCCTCTTCTGCGTCGCCAAGTACCATCTTGCATCCAAAGATCCGACGAGATCGTTGGAAAGGCTTTCTACAATCCCCTCCTTATTGATCTCTTCGGCGGCTATCACACGGCCTGCTGCGTTTGTGACCGCGGCAAGGATTTTGGTGTCAGCCGACTTGATGAACCAAGCTCCCCTCCGTCCCGATGTTCTCGGGTTTTCTCTCACCGTTTGGGGCGAGAGGATCTCGGAGAGCGATTGCGGATCCGGTCCGAGGAAGACGCTGCCGTCCCGACAGCCTAGAATGATTGGAGCCGGGTTAGGATCGTGCACGAGGAGATCGCTTACAACACACGTCTCGGGAACATCTTCGTGCTGGAGGACCAGGATCTGAGCCGGACTGGCGAAGCTAGCGCTCTCCGGAAGGCGGTAAACTCGAACTCCGATGCGGTCACTGCTCCTCCCGCCCAAGGCGGGGTCCCTCAAGTTTCCTTCTTCCGCTTGTGCGCCGCCTTCCCTATCACCACCCGTCGCCTGACTATTAAGGTCACCGTTGACATTCTGAACGACCATCAATCGATCAGCAGGTTTGATTAAGTGAAGGTTGCCCGAGATTGCATCAGCGTAAAAACTGCTAACGCGATCGACCGAGAGAACGCTGTCACGCAAGTCCTGCAAATCGCCAGCTGTAAACAGGCTCTGAGCAGCCAATAATCGCAGATAGGTGTAGCGGTCCCGATGCTCCCGTCGTCTTGCCTCCGAAGGGTTTGCCTGCAAAAATCTCTCGTATTCGTCGGCTCCCGCGCTCCAGTATGCAGCGGCCTCACTGAGGTCGTCATTCGAAGGAGGCGCACGTCGGGTTGCTACGGCACTTCCGATAAGGATGCTGTCATCGACGGCGTTCTTTATCGCGCCCCAATCCAGCGGTGGATCGGCTCTCTCGATCTCCTCCATCTCCGGCCCGTGGCGCTGCATTATCGTTCGAATATACTCATCCATATCGTTGTTCGCAGAATGGTACTTAAGCAGCATATTCTGGATGACGCGACTGCTTCGATCAAGCGTCAGCGCATATCGCAGGTACTGATGAGCATCGTTGCCGAAGGGTAGGCCTTCAGCATTTGAGTGAAACGCGTGTACGTGATCGATTATAGCTGAAACTATGACGGAGCGAATTCCGTTGGCGTCGTTCTGGAGTTGATCCCGTAGAGTATCATTTAAGAAGTCTTCGTCCATGAAATCTGCGTAGGCGATCACTCCATTTCGCAGCATGTCCGCGATGCCGGCTGCCCTCGCCTCACTAGAGACTGCGGCGCAAACTTCGAACTTTCCAGCGCTGCAGCGTTTCGCGGGGCAGGGCGTTCGCTCCGCATTTAGAACCCACCCTCGCGGTTCGAACGGAACGGTCACCTCCTGCAATGATCCCTGCTGCGGCAGGGGCACTGAAAGTTCCGCGTTATCGCTGCCTGCTGAAATCTGGTCCGGGCCGATCTGAACTTCGGCACCTCGCGTCGAGGCAAGAAAGAACTCGATCGGATACTGTTCTGTCACGCCCGTGATGTTTGGGGCGACGTAGTCTTCCCACGGGCAGCCGCTGAAGCATGATACAACGTCACTCTTGGCTCTTCGCCGTCTTGTCTCTTGATTTATGTTCGCAGTCTGGTCCGGCGTACGAAGATCGAACGCCACTGTTTCACCGGGATAAACTCGCAGACCTTCCGTGACGAAATTCGAAGGACTCTGCGTAGTAACGTCGATTACACCCTGACGGCTAGTACCGGCACATAGACTCTGCGAGTGCGCTTCGCTTCCACAAAGAATGGCTATTAGGACAACGAAAGGCTTATGACGAGCGAGCACTTCTGTACCACCTTCTCCGCTCAATCTAAAGATGCTCGATGAAGTGTCGGATTCTGTCAAGATGCTTCGCGTTCGGAGCGACAGTGGGAGGCTGGGTTGGCTTGCCTGGTCTGCCGCTCCGCTGGGAGATGGGGCGACCGAGGAGAAGAGGCCGATGAGAACGAAAGTCGCTTATCATCGTCGTCCCCGCTTCCAGTCGTCGAGCCGAGCGTAGATCGTGACCGCGATGCCGCCGAGTGCGACCGCGATGAACACCCAGCGCAGCGTATCGAGATACGGGACCAGCGGCAGGATCGCGGTCTGTGTGTCGGCCAGCACCTGCTGCGTCACTTCGACGCCAGCCGCGCCCAGCGTCGCCACGCCCGCCGCGCCACCGCCCTTCATCGTGCGGCTCTGCGCCAGCACCTCGCGCGCAGGCGGCTTCTCGGGCGCGAAGGGAACCGGCCGCGCCGGGAAGCGCTCGCCCCACTGGCGCGTAGGGCCGAGGTCGATGTGCATGAAGTCCGAGCGCGGGTAGAAGCCGAAGCCGAGGAACCCGACCTCCCGCGCCGCGGCCTCGAAGGCCACCGGGTCGTGGTTCGTCATGGCGATGTCGAAGGCGGCGCCATCGAGGTGCTTGGAGCGGGTCCGGGAACTAACGTTTCAAAAGAGATCGCTAAGCTCATATCTCTGGCGCAGCACTATGAATTTAATTCGGTGATGGTCGACGTGACGCGCAACGTCGACATCGCGGCAACGTTTGCCAGTAGCGACTGGGAGAGTGGAAAAAGAGCACGCGAGGGTGGAGGCGTTATCTACCGTTTTGACGCATTAATGATCGAAAAGGCGTCGGTTGATATGCTGAAAGGCGGGGTGCGCTCGCCCCTGCTAGGCCCACTTGCCCTGCTAGGCGTGACGGACGTCCATGAGATTGGGTTCGACCTGCAGCGGCCAGTGCGTCAGCAAGGCGGTAGTCTTTTTGGCCTTGAGACTGCTGCTGCGCATTTTCTTTTCCAAATGCACGGTGCCTTGGAGGCTTTCGTATTTGAGGAGGATGACGTAGGCGCGTACGACATCCCTGAGATGAACTATCTTAGACCGGCGGATGATCCGGGTCTTGCTGTGTTCGACATGAGTGCCCGAGACCAGGTCGAACCATTAACCGATGACGAAATCGCCGATGGCCTCCGCCGTGCTGGAAAGAGCGATAAGGAAGTGGCCCGCGCTTTATCATGGAGGCGCGATGGAATTATTTGACCCACCTTCTCCACGCAATTGCGGAGAGCTTTGCGCATCCCATCATTCGGGCGCTCCTTCAATATAGTTCGATATGCTTCAAGAGCTTAAATGTTCTGCGGCCGAAGATCGGGATTCTTTATCTGCCAATTTCAACCACCGATAGAATCCTGATCGTGGTGCGGCAGCTCACTCTTCAACCATAATCGCCGTTGCTGGGACGCCGAGCCGGTATCCACGGTTTCGCACCGTCGCAATCAGTGCCTTGCTCTCGGCATCGGTAAACCCAGCAGCCTTGAAAGCGTCACGCAACTCGCGGATCAAATCCTTGGCCTCGCGCGCAGTCGTGCCTTCGACATGGGATCCGGAGGCAACCTGATCGCGCGACAGCGCCTTTTCCAGCAGACGCTCGAACACGGGGAAGATCTGACGCGACAGAATGACGGAGCGACCGTTCCATTGAACCTCGGCCGTTGCCCTTCGCACTCGAAGCACGGGCGCCAGCGGGACCGGCACCAGTGCGGCGTCGTCGATTGCAGCGCCGAGGACGTTCGAGGCAGGCTTCAGTACCTTGAGGGTTTCGATCAAATGAAAGCCCGCATCGTAGTGTCGTCGCGCAGCCTCCGTTGGCAATTCCGGTGCGAGGAACTTGTACTTCCATCGGCTAGCGTCAGCATCGAGCCAAAATCTCCAAGCGTTCTAGCAGCAATGGATCGCTTGGCATTGTTGTCAAAAGAAAAGCACTTGGACAATCTTAAGTCAGATGGTGTTCCGGATGGTTCGACAGAGGGCGATCCCGCTGGTGAGTTCCGTGACGCGCTTCTTAAGTGCGTCTACGAGGGTATGCGCGTCATATAGGACGTTGCGATCCCCTCCTGCTCTGCCAGTTCGGCGATGGTAGCGAACTCACCCGATTTGAGCATCCGCTTCCAGCGGAAGGCTCGGGCCAGCGCCTTGACCAGTGTCTTGTCCGCCTTGCGGTCTGGCCGAACGCCATCGGGGAGGTGCATTTCCTTTCGGCCGCCGCGCTTCACGACACGGAACGGGACGTGGAGCGTCACGGTCTCGGGTATCGGCGCGCCGTGTGTCATGCGGCTACTGCCGTGTAGGCGACTACGACGACGATGACGAGATCAACCTTGTGGTCAGCCACGGCTCGATGGTCTCGACCATGCCGGTCGTCGAGGGCCAGGTCGAACGGGTGATCAGCGTGCGACAGATTTCCCACGCCGTGCTGCGGTACTCCGAGAACACCGGCATGCTACGACTGGCCCGCATCCGGAAGGCGCATCAACCCGAGATCGCGGAACTCTTCGCCTCGATCATCCTCGACAGGCCCGGCTTCTTCGACGGCGACGATGCGCAGGACCTCTATACCCTGCGCCCCGTCGAACTGGCCGGACCAAGCTTTGCCTTCGATGCCGCCTACGATCCGCTGATCGACAAGGTGCTGATCATCGAGGCGGCGGCCGACCTGATGGCGCCCGGCAAGAAGGAGTATTCCGCATCGGCGACGGGGCGCTGGCATCCGTGATCGGCACCGCGGCAGGGTTCGGCACAGCCCCGAAGCTCGCCGCGGAGAAGGTCTGGCGGCTCGGCGATACGCCATCGGGTCGGGCGGTGTTTCTTGCGCTGGAGCCGACGGCCCTGACCGGCGACGGCATCATCGCATCGTTGCACCAGGTGGCGCTGGGCTCGGACATCACGATCTGCGGATAGTATTGCCCACAGATAGTGAGGTGCGGTCACGCCGGGTATTGAAAGGTCAACGTCTGGGCTCTCGTGGTTTGAAATCGGCCAGCTCATCTCTGCGTAACCTCTTGCGCCAGCCGCGAGATAAACGAACATGCTTCGGAAACATGAGGTTCTCCATTGGGGATGCCGGAGTTTAAAACGGGTTTGAGTTCCATCAGTCTTGATTCCCCTTATCTATGTCCGTCTGGAGCACCGCGTCTGCCGAAAACACGGCTACACATCGCGTTGTTCTTCGGTCAGGTTTGCTCTAGGTTCGCAACACAAGGTAAGACCGCGCGGAACTCTAAGCAATGACCGACGTGTTCGATCCGCAGACGCGGTCAAGGATCATGGCGAGCGTTAAGCAAAAGGACACCGCTCCCGAGATCGCCATTCGCAGTGCGCTTCACAAGAAGGGCTTCCGCTACCGTCTTCACTCGAAAAAGGTCTATGGAAGGCCCGACTTGGCCCTTCCCATGCACCGCGCCGTCATCTTCGTTCACGGCTGCTTCTGGCATCGGCATCATGGATGCCGCTACGCCTCTACACCGTCGACTCGCGCGAACTTCTGGCAGGCAAAGTTCGAGGCGAACGTTGCTCGGGACAGCGCCGTCCGTGGAGTGCTGCTTGCGGCGGGTTGGCGTGTGGCGACGATCTGGGAGTGTGCCCTGCGAAAGCCCGAACAGGCCTCGCTAGCCACCGAGCGTCTTTCAGCATGGCTACTGACTGAAACTGACACGCTCGAGCTCGGCGAAGTCGAGGTTTCGGCACCCACCAGTGAAGGCGACGATGCCGGCTCTTCCAGCTGATTGATCCAGCCCGGCCGGGCTATGATGCGCCTCTTGAATGTTCGATCCGAGTTCCTTCTTGCGAACGCCACTGGCGTCGGAAAGTTTAGCCCATATATCCGCATTTCCTATGTTTTCAGAGGCTTGCAAGCTATTCACCAAATCCGCGCAGTCATCAGGTCTGGAGAATATCGGCCCTGAGAGACCGCTTCCGGGCCTCCTCGCAGCAGGGGCAGTGCTCAGCCCCTCCCGCATAACCCTCGAAAACAACGGAAAAATCCGGCCGCAGCCGGATCGAGAGAACGCTTTCGCGAGGGCAAGTGGCGGAGGGGATGGGTCTGGAATCCAACCTTCTCCAGTCTAACTTATTGATTTTAATATACTTATGCGTCGTTTCCCAGGCTGCACTTCTGGCGCATCCGCGACCGAACTACGTCGCGAAGACGACAATCATCTAGTGGCACTATCTTCGGCTGTTCCAGCGTGACACACCGCCTTGACGATCTTCGGTCGAGCGCCTGACTAGCTCCCCATCGCCCTTGGACCGAACAGGATGACCGCCGCACCGAAGAGGCAGATCGCCCCGCCTGTCAGGTCCCAGGCGTCCGGCCGCTGCTTTTCGACCATCCAGAGCCAGAGGAGCGATGTGGCGATGTAGACCCCGCCGTAGGCCGCATAGGCGCGCCCGGCGAAGTCGGATGGGGCGAGCGCGAGCAGCCATGCGAAGGCGGCGAGGCTCGCCACTCCGGGGACAAGCCAGATGGCGCTCGCCCCCTGCCGCATCCAGGCCCAGACCGCGAAGCAGCCCGCGATCTCGGCCAAGGCGGCACCGGCATAGATGGCGAATGTGCCGGGCGCGGTCATGGACTGGACTCGCTCTCCGGATGGCGGTGGTCGGTGGAGCAGAGGGAATGGTCGCCCAGCACCTCGATCACCCGGCAATCGGCAATCTTGCCGCCCACGCATTGCACGACCATCCGCTCCAGTTCGGCCTTCAGCGCCGTCAGCCGCGCGAGGCGGCGCTCCACCTCGGCAAGCTGCGCGCGCGCGATGGCGTCGGCTGCGACGCAAGGCTGTTCGGGATTGTCCGAGAGGCTGAGAAGGTCACGGATCGCCTCGAGCGTGAAGCCGAGGTCCCGTGCGTGGCGGATGAACGCAAGCCGTTCCAACGCCTTGCGTCCGTAGAGCCGCTGGTTGCCGGCGCTGCGCCCGGCCTCCGGCAGAAGCCCGATCTGTTCGTAGTAGCGGATGGTCGGAACCTTCACTCCGGCCTGCGCCCCGAGTTTTCCGATGGTCAGCATCAGATTCCCCTTGAAGCTATAGTTGCTAGAGACATTAGCTTCCCGACTCGATGAAGACAATCGCCCCGCGCGGGCCGAGGATTGACGATGGCCGAAGCACGAAACGAGACCGTCTGCGACTGGACCGTGAGGGGCATGGATTGCGGATCCTGCGCCACCAAGATCAAGGATGCGGTGTCGCGCCTGCCGGGAGTGAGCGGTGTCGAGGTCGCCATCATGTCGGAACGTCTCCGTCTGACCCTCGACGAGGCGCAAACCGGGCGGGACAGGATCGAGAGCGCCGTTCGTGCGCTCGGCTATGAGATCGCGCCACGGGCAGCATCGGCGAGGAAGGACTTTGTGCTGCCCGCGACGCCGACGGCAGGGGCGCCTGGCGAGAGGGATGGCGGGGCAGATCAATCGGGCCACGACCATGACGGTCATGACCATGCGACGCACGGGAAGGTTTCGCCGCGTGACGACTCGGGCCATGGCAGCCCGGGCCATGTCCACGACGACCCCGCCGACCGGGGCAAGCCCTGGTACCAGACCGGAAAGGGCAAGCTGGTCATCTTCACGGCAGTCCTGCTCGGCGCGGCCTGGATCGTCGAGTTGATCGCGCCGGACATCGGCCGATGGGCTTTTGTCGCGGCCTGCCTCATCGGGGTTGCTCCGGTCGCGCGGCGCGCCTTCGCGGCGCTGCGGATGGGCCAACCCTTCACCATCGAGAGCCTGATGACGATTGCCGCCGTCGGCGCGCTGTTCATCGACGCGGCGGAAGAGGCAGCGCTGGTCGTGTTCCTCTTCGCGGTCGGCGAGGTGCTTGAAGGTGTGGCGGCGGGCAAGGCGCGCGACGGCATCCGGGCCCTGGCCAAACTGGTGCCCAAGACGGCGCTCCTCGAAGTGAACGGCACCACGCGCGAGGTTCCTGCGGCGAGCCTGGCCATTGGCCAGACCGTCCTGGTACGCCCGGGCGACCGCATCCCGGCGGACGGCGAGATCGTCGAGGGCACCTCTGGCGTCGATGAAAGCCCGGTCACCGGCGAAAGCGTGCCAAGGACGCGCGGACCCGGGGATGCGGTGTTTGCCGGGGCAATCAATACCGAAGCGGCCCTCCGTGTGGCGGTGACAAAAGGGGCCGAGGATAACACGATTGCGCGGATCATCCGGCTGGTCGAGGAAGCCGAGGAGGCGCGCGCGCCGACGGAACGCTTCATCGACAGGTTCAGCCGCTGGTACATGCCGGCCATCGTTGCCGTCTCGTCGCTGGTCGTGCTGGTGCCGCCACTGGCCTTCGGCCAACCCTGGGATACCTGGGTCTATCGTGGCCTGGCGCTGCTTCTGATCGGCTGCCCCTGCGCGCTGGTGATCTCGGTTCCGGCCTCGATCGCCTCGGCGCTGTCCTCCGGCGCGCGGCGTGGGCTGCTGATGAAAGGCGGCGCGGTGATCGAGGCGGCGTCCAAGGTCGGCTGGGTCGCCTTCGACAAGACTGGCACCCTGACGCATGGCCGGCCGCAGGTGACCGATGTGGTGCCCTTCGGCAAGACGACCGAGGCCGAGCTTCTGGCTGTCGCCGCGGGCGTCGAGACGGGGTCGAGCCACCCGTTGGCGGTCGCCATCCTGAACCGGGCGAAGGACGCGGGCGTCGCGCCGCTCGCCGCCAGCGAAGCCAAGGCACTGATGGGCAAGGGCGTCGTGGCGACAGTCGACGGCGCCCCGGCCTGGGTCGCCTCGCCCCGCTACGCCATGGACAACGGCGGCCTTGACGGGCTTGGACTGCGCCAGGCGACGATCTTCGAAGAGGAGGGCAAGACCGCCGTCGCGGTGTTCCGCGCCAAGTCCCCGCTCGGCCTGATCGCGATGCGCGACGAGCCGCGGGCGGATGCGAAGGATGCCGTGCGCCAGCTGACTGCGATGGGCCTGACCCCCGTCATCCTGACCGGCGACAACCCGCGGACGGCGGCGGCGATCGCGGGCGGCCTTGGCCTGAAGTTCGAGGCCGACATGCTTCCCGAGGACAAGCTCGCCTATATCCGCGAGATCGGGGCGAAGGACGGCGTCATGATGATCGGTGACGGCATCAACGATGCGCCCGCCCTGAAGCAGGCGTCGGTCGGCGTCGCCATGGGATCGGGCACCGATGTGGCGCTGGAAACCGCCGATGCGGCGATCCTGCGCGACCGCGTGACCGACATTCCCGCAACCATCCGCCTCTCGCGCGCGGCCATGGCCAACATCCGTCAGAACGTCACCATCGCGCTGGGGCTGAAGGCGGTGTTCCTCGTCACCTCGGTCCTCGGCCTGACGGGCCTCTGGATCGCGATCCTGGCCGATACGGGTGCGACGGTGCTGGTGACGCTGAACGCGCTGCGTCTCTTGCGGTTCAACCCCGAGCGCGAGGCGTGAGGCGATGATGTCGGCTTTCGGCTGGGCCGCGCTGGCCCTTCTCTTCGGCTATCTGGCACTGTTCCTCTGGGGGACCACGGCGGCGACGCGGGCGGCGGGCAGGCCGGTCTGGCTGTTCGGGCAGGCAAGGGGACGCGAGCGGCTGGCCGCCTTCGGGTTTCGTGCGGCCTTCGTGCTTGCCTTCTTCGGGCCGCTTCTCTGGCTGGCATGGCCTGCGCTGCACAAGGCCGATCCGCTCTGGACCGAAGGCCGGAGGGTTGCCGCCGGGTTGATCGGTGTCTTCCTCGCGGGCGTGGGGGCGATGGTCGCCTTTGCGGCACAGATGTCGATGGGCGCCTCCTGGCGGGTGGGGGTCGTGCCCGGCGCGACGGGCGCCCTCGTCACGGGCGGGCTCTACCGCTACAGCCGGAACCCCACCTTCGTGGGGCAGTTCGCCTTGCTGGCCGGTGTCGCGCTCGCGGTGTCATCGCTGCCCACTGTCGTCGCGCCGCTCGTCTTCCTGTGGTCGGCTGTCACACAGGTGCGCACGGAGGAGACGGCCCTGCGGGCGGCACTCGGGGCGGACTACGACCGCTACACCGCCGCCGTGCCGCGCTGGATCGGGCTGCGCCAGGGAACCGCTCCATGACCCGACCTGCGATTGTGGTGCTGGCCACGGTTCTGCTCGACCAGACCACCAAGGCGGCCGCGCTCTCCGGCCTGGTGCCCGGCCAGCCCGTTGCCATTCTTCCCGGTCTCGACCTGACGCTCGGTTTCAACGAAGGCGCGAGCTTCGGCCTCCTGTCCGGTCCGATGTCCGGTCGGCCGCTGCTGATGGCCGCCGTGACCGCCGGGCTGACGCTGGTGTTCGCCGTGATGGCCCTGCGCGCGCGCCATCCGGTCGAGCGCACGGGGTTCGCCCTGATCGTCGGCGGGGCGATTGGCAACATCATCGACCGGCTGCGGCAGGGTGCGGTGACGGACTTCCTCGACGTCTTCTGGCAGGACTGGCACTGGCCGACGTTCAACGTCGCGGACATGGCGATCACCTTGGGAGCGGCCTGCCTCCTCGCGTCGTCCCTGCCACAGCGCCGCCGCAAGGAGCCCGTTCGTGACCAAGGCTGACGCTGACACCCCGCCCCGGGACGACCTTGCGGTGACGACTGCGTTCGTGATCGCTCTTGCCGCCACCCTCGGGGCTCTCTTCATCGGCGAGGTGCTGGGGCAGATGCCCTGCACCCTGTGCTGGTACCAGCGTATCGCCATGTTCCCGCTGGTCCCGATCCTTGGCCTGTCGATCTGGCGGGGCGACCGCCTGGCGCGGGTCTATGCCCTGCCGTTCGGAATCGCCGGGCTGGCGCTCGCGGCCTGGCATTCCGGACTTTATGCGGGGCTCCTGCCTGCTCCGGTCGTTCCCTGCACCGAGAACGGCCCTTCCTGCTCGGGCCCGGCGCAGGTGATCCTGGGATTGCCCATTCCTTACCTTTCGCTGGCGGCCTTTGCCGCCATCCTTGCCTGTCTGATCCTTCCAAGGGGGACCCGCGCATGAATCGCCGCACTGTCTTGATCGGGGCCTCAGCCCTTGGGCTCGTCGCTTTCGGGGGCGGCGCCTTTGTCGTGAACACCCGGCGTCAGGCAGACGCCGATGCCCGCGCCGCCGCTGCGCCGCCCGTGGACGCAGCACTCCTCGACCGCCCCTACTCGCCCAGCTTCGGCCCGGCCGATGCGCCCGTCACGCTGGTCGAGTTCTTCGACCCCTCCTGCGAGGCCTGCCGGGCGTACCATCCGGTCATCAAGGAGATCCTCCGGCTGTTCCCGGATCAGGTCCGCGTTGTGCTGCGCTATACCCTGTTCCACGAAGGGTCGGACGAGGCTGCCCGGATCCTCGAGGCGGCGCGGATGCAGGGCAAGTTCGAACCGGTGCTTGACGCCCTGTTCGAAGAGCAGCCGGGCTGGGCGGTCCACGGGGCGCCCGAGATGGACGTGGCCTGGGAGATCGCCGGGAATGCGGGCCTCGATCTGGACCGGGCCGAGACGGACAAGCTCTTTCCCGGCATCACCGGAACGATCAACCAGGACATGGCGGATGTCGAAGCCCTGGACATCCGGCAGACGCCGACCTTTTTCCTGAACGGCAAACGGCTGGAGAACTTCAGCGCGGAAAGCCTGATCGCCGATGTGCGCTTCGCCGTCGAGAACGCCTGACGCCGCCGTCAGGACTTGCTGGCGAAGGCCGCGAAGAGGGCCAGCGTGCGCGCGCTGACGTGATGCTCGATCCCCTCGGCGTCGCGCTCGGCGGTTTCGGGGTCGAGGCCCAGGCTCAGCAGGAACCGCAGCACGATCTCGTGCCGCCGACGGCACTCCCGGGCCAGCGCGCGGCCCTCGTCGGTGAGGAACACGGACCGATACCGCGCCCGGGTGATCAGGCCCTCCCGGGCCAGACGGTCGAGCGTCTTGGTCACCGTCGGGACCCGGACGCCAAGCCGCGCGGCGATATCCACCGGCCGCGCCTCGCCGTGGTCGTGGATCAGTTCGGCGATCAGTTCGACATAGTCCTCGGCAAGCTCGCGGCTGCGCGCCGCGCGCACGCCCTGGAACGCCTCGGCCCGCAGGTCGGCGGCTCGGTCATCGGTGCCCATGCGGTTCTTCGGATCGATCCCTGTCATCGCAGAAGCATCGCACGGGACGGATTGACAAGTAAAGCCATGGGGAGAATTGTTAGCACCATCTAACATATTGCGCCCGGCCTTTGCGGACGCGTCCTTCTGGGGCTTCCATCCATGCCGATCCACGCCTGGCGTACCGACAGCACCACGCCGTCCCTGTCCGAAGTGTTCCGTTCGATCGCAGTGCCGCGCGGCGCGTCGCCCTTCCGCCGGTTCCTTGCCTTCATCGGACCGGGCTACCTCGTCGCGGTCGGCTACATGGACCCCGGGAACTGGGCCACCTCGCTCGCCGGGGGGGCGGCCTTCGGCTACACGCTGCTCTTCGTTGCGCTGTTGTCGAACATCATGGCGATCCTTCTGCAATCGCTCTGCGCGCGGCTCGCCATCGCCTCGGGCCGCGACCTGGCGCAGGCTTGCCGGGATGCCTTTCCGCGCTGGGTGTCGGTGCCGCTCTGGCTGTTTGCCGAAGCGGCGATCATCGCCACCGACCTCGCGGAGGTGATCGGCACGGCCATCGGCCTGAACCTTCTGTTCGGCATCCCGCTCGAGATCGGCATCTTCATCACCGCGGCCGACGTGTTCCTGATCCTCTGGCTGCAGAACAAGGGATTTCGGTGGATCGAGGCCTTCATCATCGCACTTCTGGCGGTGATCGCGGCCTGTTTCTTCGTGCAGATCGCGATGGCCGACCCCGACTGGGGCGCGGTGATCGCGGGCTTTGCGCCCTCGACCGAGATCGTGACCAATCCGCAGATGCTTTACATCGCGCTCGGCATCATCGGCGCGACCGTGATGCCGCACAACCTGTACCTCCATTCCGGGATCGTGCAGACCCGGGCCTTCGGACAGGATCCGGGCGGCAAGCGCGAGGCGCTGCGGCTTGCGACCTGGGATTCGACCATCGCGCTGATGCTGGCGCTTCTGGTCAACTCGTCGATCCTGATCCTCGCCGCCGCGACGTTCCACGCCAGCGGCACAACCGAAATCGTCGAGATCGATCAGGCGCATGCGTTGCTTTCGCCGCTGCTTGGCAGCGCCATCGCCCCGACCCTGTTCGGCATTGCGCTTCTGTGCTGTGGGCTGAACGCGACCGTGACAGCCACGATGTCAGGGCAGATCGTGATGGAAGGGTTCATCGCCTTCCGCATCAGCCCGGTGTTGCGGCGGCTGATCACCCGGCTGATCGCCATTGTCCCGGCGATGGCCGTGATCCTGCTTTACGGCAGCGAGGAGACCGGCCAGCTCCTGATCCTGAGCCAGGTCGTGCTGTCCTTCCAGCTTCCCTTCGCCATCGTGCCGCTGGTGATGTTCACGGCAAGCCGGGCCAAGATGGGCGATCTGGTGGCCCCCCGCTGGCTTACCGCGCTCTGCGCGCTGATCGCGGTCACGATCATCGTGCTGAACATCAATCTGCTGGCGACGGTTCTGCTCGGCTGACGCCTCATCTTTCCGTGACACCGGGCTTTTTCGCTTGAACCTCAAGCCGCTGGAGGGTTCAGGCACGCCGCATCATAGACAGGGACCGCATGAGACTGACAACATTCCAGAAAGCCCTTTGGGCAGCCGCGGGCCTGGCCTGTCTGGCCTATGGAACCTGGGTTCTGGTGGCCGATCCGGCAACCCCGCCCCGGGCCGAGGCCGCGTTTCGCCCGGTGTTCTCGTTGCCCGACGCCGAGGGCCGGATCCGCACCGAGGCGGACTTCGCGGGAAAGCACCTTCTGGTGTTCTTCGGCTTCACGAGTTGTCCGGACGTGTGCCCCACCACGCTGTCCGAAGTCGCGCAGGTCATGGATGACCTCGGACCGGACGCCGACAAGGTGCAACCGATCTTCATCTCCGTCGATCCCGCCCGCGACCGCCGTCTGGGGCTTGCCGCCTACACATCCGCCTTCCACCCGGCGATCCTGGGCCTCGCCGGTGACGAGGTGCAGACGCGCGCCGCCGCGGAGAGCTTCCACATCTACTTCGAACGCCAGGACGACGCGGCCGCGCCGGATGGCTACACCATGTCGCACAGCCCGGCGCTCTACCTGATCGGGCCCGATGGCGACTGGCTGCGCCAGTTCGCCTACGGCACGCCCGCCAGTGACATCCTGAATGACCTTCGCTCCAGACTGTGAGGCTCCATGAGAACCCCCATCCTTGCCGCCCTTCTGTCCCTTGTCGGCCTGCCGGCCCTGGCCTGCGAAACCTTCACCATCGGAAATCTGATGATCGAGCACGCATGGTCCCGCGCGACGATCGGCGCCGACCGCCCCGGCGTGCTCTATGTCGAGATCACCAACACAGGCAGCGTCGATGACGCGCTGATCGGCATCGCGACGCCCGTCGCGGGAATGCCGATGCTGCACGAAACCGTCGTGATGGACGGCGTCGCCTCGATGCCGCACGCCATGTCGGTTCCGGTTCCGGCGGGACAGACGGTGGCGCTGGCGCCCGGGGGCTATCACGGAATGCTGATGGGCCTGACCACCACCCTGAAGGAAGGCGAGGGCTTCCCTGTGACATTGACCTTCCGCGACGCGGGCGAGGTGACGGTGCCGGTCGAGGTCCTGTCCATGCGTGCGGAGGGGCCGGATTGCGAACACGCAGGGCAGTGATCCTCGGCCTCGGCGGGGTGGCGGGGGCGCTGGCTTTCACGCTCGGCCTCGGGGCATGGCGCAGCCGCGGCACCGCGCCTGCCACAGACCCACGTCTGCCTTTGCCGATCGCCGAAATGGACTTCACGCTGACCGACCAGCGCGGCGCAACCGTCCGGCCGTCCGACTGGATCGGGCGCCCGACCATGATCTTCTTCGGCTTTACCTTCTGTCCCGACGTCTGTCCGACCACGCTCAGCGACATCTCGGGCTGGCTCGAGGATCTCGGTCCCGAGGCTGACCGCCTGAACGTCACCCTGATCTCGGTGGACCCTGAACGCGACACGCCGGCGGTCCTGTCCGACTACCTCGCGAATTTCGATCCGCGCATCACCGGCCTGACGGGCCCGCTGGCCGAGGTCGAACGCGCCGCCGCGGGATTTCGCGCGTGGTTCGAGAAGGTGCCGCGCGATGGCGATTATACGGTCAACCATACAGCCGGGGTGTAGCGGCCGCAGACCTCGTCGAAATGAGCCTGGCTGTAGGGCTGGTCCTCGCGCAGCGCCGGGTTCGGCCCGCCGATGAACACCGCGAAGTCGCGGCATTCCTTCCAGGTGCGGGGTCGGAGCGTGTCGATCTCCAGCCCCTCGACCGCCAGATCCCCGGCCTCGAGGTCGAGGAAGAGCGTGGTCGAGGCATTCAGCGTCCAGAGCAGGCTGGTCTTGCCGATGCCGGACCGGCCGAAGATGACGCCCTTGATTCCCTTGCGCTGCGCGAGCCGTTCGTCGGCGCCGATGATGGGAAGGGCCATCACTGGCCCTCCTTCTTCATCACCGACGCGGCGGCGCGATCTGCGCCGATGCATCCGGCCTCGCGGGCGAGCTTGTAGAGGCGCTTCAGCGCGTCGGCGCGGCGGTAGGCGGCCGTGCTCTCGCGCTCCGCCTCCACGATCGCGAAGGCGATCTCGTCGACGGTCGCCTCGACGACTGGCAGCGGCTCGCGCGGCTCGTCACCGGCGCGCTGCGGGAAGGCGATGGTTTCGGGGAGGTCTTCGAGCGCGTAGCTCGCTTTGCGAAGACGGTTGATGTCGTTCGGTTGGTCCGGCATGGCGTTTCTCCGTGGGATGATGTGATCGAGGAGGCGCATCACGCGGCCTCGCGGACGTCGGGCGCGGGCTCGGCGACGTAGATCGCCAGCAGCGGCGTCCCGTCGGCATGGGCGCCGGCGTCCTCGATCTGATAGTTGCGGTTGGGCTCGCAGACCTCGGTCAGCTCCCAGCGGCGATAGAGCCCCGGGAGACGCCTGAAATCCTCGAGCGACAGATCGGCAGTGCGGTTCATGCGTGTCTGCTTTCGGTTGGAGGGAAGGCGCTCGGGGCGCTCGAATGGGAAAAGCCACCGGCGGGACCGGATCGGGACATCCGTTCAGGGGATTTCCTCGAGGGCGTCGTGCAGCCGGCGCATGGCGCGCTGGTACCGCTTGCGGGCGGCGGCCTCGGTCAGGCCCAGTTCGACGGCGATCTCGGCCTGGGAGAAGCCCTCGATCGCCACGCGGATCACCAGCAGGGCGTCGTCGCCGAGCAGCTTCCGCACGGCGCCGTTCAGCCGTGCGTACCCGGCCGCGCCGATGCCGCTGTCACCGCTGTCCGCCACCTCGTCGGGATCGGCGCTGCTGGCGAGATGTTCGCGCGCCAAGTCGCGCCGGCGCATGCGGATCATGTCGCGCTCGACGTTGCGCAGCACCGTGGCCGCGATCCAGTTGACGCGCCCGGCCCAGCTCGTCGGGGCTGCCTGGCGCGAGGGGAAGGGAGTCGGCATGGAAGTGCTCCTCTATTGCTTGGAGCACCTCAATCGTCGTCAAAATATCGGACCGTCCCCCGCGATAATTCGGACGAGGGTCCGACCTTGTGGCTCTGAAACAGAACGGTCAGTCGGTCTTCAGCCGCCAGTGGCCTCGACGGTTGCGCTACCAGATGACGGTCGAGGAGAAGGCCCGCTTCCTCGACGCGGCACCGCATCTGCTCGACGACATCCAAGCGATCGACCAGGCGCTGGGGCGCGAGCCGGAACTGGACTGGAACAAGGTCTGGGGGAGCATTGAGAAGCTGTTGAAGAAGCGCGAGTCCCGCTGGCGCACACCCGAGGTCAAGCTGTTCCGCAACGTGTTCACCCAGAAGGACCCGGAGGCCGAGCGCGTCAAGGCGGCATCGCCTGCCCGGCCGTGCCGGTGCAGCGATCCGCCGTCCTGGTGCAAGCCGAAGGCGCGCAGGCCGAAGGCCGAAGTTGCGGCGGTGCTGCTCTAGCCGGTCTGTCCCCGGCCTCTTGGGGCCGGGGGCGGAAGGCTGCGACCTGCTTGCAGGTCGTGGCCTAGGCGGTGCTGCCGGTGACGCTGTGGCGGCGCTGTGGCGGCGCTGCGGGTCGCTCGCTCGTGGGTGCTGCAAGCGCGGTTCTCGGCCTCGTAGCGGGCCAGCAATGCGCGCTGCATCGCCTCAACGATATGCTCCGGGGTGTCGGTGTGTTCGTCCATCATTCAACAAAACCTATTGCACAATGCGGCAAGAGTGCTTACGGTCGCTTAGGGCGGCACGGTGCCGCTTACTCTGTGAAAGGATCCCGCTATGGCGGAAAAAACCGTGTCCATGACGTTCGTTTGCGAACCCGAATTGCGCAAGGCGTTCGTTGATCTGTGCCGCGCTGATGACCGGCCAGCTTCCCAAGTGCTGCGGTCGCTCATGCGTGAGTATCTGGAAAAGAAAAGCCAAGGTCGGCTCCCTCTGAAAAATGTGGGCGGCAATGGCGCTTAATCTGATCGTCGCGGCGCTTGAGCGCGGCCCGGCGTCTCCTACGGATGCCCTGGTGCTGATCGCTATTTGCGATAGCGCCGACAAGGTGTCCGGTGAAGCGTGGCCGTCGCTGCGGTCGCTGGCTCAAGCGGCGCGGGTGACGCCGCGCGCGGTTCGTTCGATCCTTGCCCGGCTCGTCTCTGACGGCTGGATTGAGATTGAGCGGCGGCATCGTGCCAACGGGTCGCAAGCGTCCAATCTCTATCGCGTGAACCTCGCGCTGCTGGGCGAGTTGCGACCCCCCCCGGAAGCTGCTTCCTCCCTTGAACCTTCACATCACAAAGAACCTAAGCGCGGCGGTCGCCGCGCAAGGGAAATTGCTGGTGAGAGAAAAGGGAAGGCGTCGGCGTGGTCGCCTAAGCCTGCTGCCTCGGCGTCTGCGGCAAAGCCTGCGCCCGAAGCTGACGTGCTGGCCTTTTATGCCGACTTGGTGATCCGCAAAGCGCCGGGTGTACGTTTTCCTTCGGCATCTGCCCGATAGGGCGGCGATGGAGGAGTTCGTCGACCAGACCAAGACGCTTGTCGGTGCTCTTGGATGGGATCTGTTCCGCGAGATGCGCGGCAGGGCCGCTGAACCGCTGGAGCAACTGACTACTACCGCGGGCGATCCGAGCCCGGTTTTCTTCTTCAGGGGGGAAGGCTTCTCCGCGGAAATGATGATCTCTCGATCGGGCGATTTTGTCGTGAAGGCAGGTTCCAAGGCCCGCGCTCGTACTACGCCCACTATCCCCAAGGGCACTCTCGCGCTTCGGGAGACGCTTCTGGAATCGGGCGTCCTTCGCGCAGACGCCAGCACGTTAGTCTTCGCCAGCGACTACAGTTTCACTTCAGCGTCTGCAGCAGCAGCAACGGTCATCGGAGCCAGCGCGAACGGACGCATACTGTGGAAGTTAGCCGATGGGCGATGCTACGCAGATTGGGAAGCTGAGGGCACGTTGCCCCAAGGCGAGCATAAGGCGAATGGATGAAGCGGGGTTGGATCACGGTTCCTTTCGCATGCGGATGCAACTTGCGAACGGTTGCCGCGGAAGGAGAAAATTGTACGAACAAAATCATAGTGTTATTGCGCTGAACCATAGGGGGATGGTTGACGGGTCCAGAGAATAACTGCTCTGAGAGACAACCTTCGGTTCTGCTGACACTTGGGCCGGTTGACAGCCCCACCCGCATAACCCTCGAAAACAACGGAAAATTTCGGCCGCAGCCGGATCGGGAGAACGCTTTCGCGAAGGCAAGTGGCGGAGAGGGTGGGATTCGAACCCACGGAACCCTTGCAGGCTCAACGGTTTTCGAGACCGCCCCGTTCGACCACTCCGGCACCTCTCCGCGCTTCTGGGTGGTGAGCGGGGGATTTAGAGGGGTGGGGGTTGAAGCGCAAGGGCTTTCGCTGAAAAATCCGTGCGCCAACAGCCATCGCCCGGGGAGCCTACGTCCATGACACCAGCACGACCCCGACGGCGCGCGGCCGGGGGCTCTCGGGGGCTGTGGCTTCCGGTCCTCCTGCTCGGTCTCCTCTCTCTGGGGCTGTCGCCGGCAGCGGGTCAGGGCGTGCCTGCGCCGATGCCCGGAACCGCCCCGCAGGTCACGGCCGAGGTGACGGCCGAGCGGGTGGTGGCGGCGCTGGGGCTCGACCAGCTGGCCGAAGCACTGGCGGCCGAGATCGTGACGGCGGGCGATCCGCTGGGGCCGCCACCCGTGGCGGCTCCGGGGCAAGGGGCGGATGCCGGGTGGCGGACGATCGCCGGCCAGGTCGCGCCGGTCGGCCGCGTCCGCGCCGGGCTGCGCGCCGAGGTCGGCCGCGCGCTGGAGACGCTCGATCCCGCGGCGCGGGCCGCGATCGAACCGTCGCTGGTCTTCTGGGAATCCGATCTCGGGCGGCGGGTGCTCGCGCTGGAATTCGCGGCGCGCGCGGCGATGGCCGATCCGGCCGCCGATGCCGCGGCGCGGGCGGAATTCGCCGCGGCGGCGGGCCGCGAGCTCCCGCGCGTCGAGGAGGTCCGGCAGCTGATCGCGGCGGCGGATCTGGTCGAACCGGCGGTCGCCGCGTCGATGAACGTCGCGCTGGCGGTGATGGAGGGGATCGCGGACGGCGCCGACCTGCCGCCGGACCTGCTGACGGCCGATGTTTGGGACATGGAACCCGAGATCCGCGCCGAGCAGGCGGCCTGGATCGAGGCGCTGATCTTCCTGTCCACCGGGCCGCTGGACGGGCCCGAGCTGGACCGCCTGATCGCCGAGACGGCGACGCCCGGCGGGCAGCGGCTGAACCGGATCGTGGACGGGGCGGCGACCGAGGTGCTGGTGCCCATCGCCCGCGACCTCGGCCGCGCCTCGGCGCACCGCAGCAAGGGGTCCCGGCTGTGAGCGGGCGGGTGCTGCTGGCGGGCATCCTCGCCGATCCGGCGGTGCTCGCCGCCCTGGGGCTGAAGCCGCGGGGCGAACCCGTGGCGCTGCCGGGGCGGTTGTCGGCCGCGCCGTCGGCGGGGCTCGCGGCGGACAGTTGGCCGCGCTGGGACCGCAACGCGGCCGGGCATGTCACCGCCGTGCCGATCGACAGCACCCCGGACCTGGCGCGATATGCGGCGATCATGGGGCTGGCGCCCGCGCTGCACGGTGATACGCCGGTGCTGGGCGTCGGTGACACGGGGGATGACGCCACCGGGGAAGCAGACCCCCGGCTCGCGGCCGAGATCGCCGCGGACCTGCTGGCCCAGCCCGCCGACCAGACGCCCGAGAACCTGCGCGCCCGGCTGCCGATGATCGCCTGGCGCACCGCCTCGCGCCTGCGCGCGCAGGCCGAGCGGGGTGCCCCCGACGCCCCCGGACCCGCCGAAGTGGACCGGGTGCGGATCGAGGCCCGCGCTACCCCCTATGCCCGCTATTTCGCCGTCGAGGAGCTGCTGCTGCGGCACCGCCTGCACCTGGGCGGCTGGTCCGATCCGCTGCTGCGCGCGGTCTTCGTCTCGGGCGACGCCGTCGTCGTGCTGCCCTGGGACCCGGTGCGGGACCGGGTGCTGCTGGTCGATCAACTGCGCGCGGGGCCGGTGGCGCGGGGCGACGCCCAGCCCTGGCTTTACGAACCCGTCGCCGGCCGCATCGACCCGGGCGAGACGCCGCAATCCACCGCCCGCCGCGAGGCGATGGAAGAGGCCGGGGTCACGCTCGGCGCGCTGTTCCCGGTGCCCGGCCATTACCCCTCGCCGGGGATCATCGCCGAGTTCATCTATGGCTTCGTGGGCGTGGCCGACCTGCCGGACGATGCGGCGACGGTGTCGGGCCTAGACGCCGAGGGCGAGGACATCCGCGGCCACCTGGTCGACCGCGCCGAGCTGACCCGGATGGCGCTGGACGGGCGGATCGTGAACGGGCCGCTCTTGATCCTCGCGCTGTGGCTGGACCGGATGGCCGACCGCCTCAAGGCCGCTGATCCGCCGCGCTGACGAGCGCCAACGATTCCGTGTCGGGGGCCGGCGATCGGGCGGCGACGGGTTGCCGCGCTGGTCCGACGCTGGTTTAACGGCCCAAACAGCGAGAGGCCCGACACCATGCGCAACGCTCCCGATCTGGCGGCCGCCATCGGCCGCACGCCGCTCATCCGGCTGAACCGCGCCTCGGAGGCGACGGGCTGCGAGATCTGGGGCAAGGCCGAGTTCATGAACCCCGGCCAGTCGGTCAAGGACCGGGCGGCGCTGTATATCGTCAAGGACGCCGTGGCCCGCGGCGAGCTGCGCCCCGGCGGCACCATCGTCGAGGGCACGGCCGGCAATACCGGGATCGGACTGGCGCTGGTCGGGGCCTCGATGGGGTTCCGCTCGGTCATCGTGATCCCGGAAACCCAGAGCCAGGAAAAGAAGGACATGCTGCGTCTGGCTGGCGCCGAGCTGGTCGAGGTCCCGGCCGCCCCCTACAAGAACCCGAACAACTACGTCCGCTATTCGGGCCGGCTGGCCGAGGCGCTGGCCCGCACCCTGCCCGAGGGCGCGATCTGGGCCAACCAGTTCGACAACGTCGCCAACCGGCAGGCGCATCTGGAAACCACCGGGCCCGAGATCTGGGACCAGACCGGCGGCCGGGTGGACGGCTTCATCTGCGCGGTGGGCTCGGGCGGGACGCTGGCGGGCGTGGGCATGGCGCTGCAGCCCAGGGGGGTCAGGATCGGCATCGCGGACCCCGAGGGCTCGGCGCTGTTTTCCTGGTACACCGACGGCGAGCTGAGCGCGCCGGGCAATTCCATCACCGAAGGGATCGGGCAGGGGCGGGTGACCGCCAACCTCGAGGGCTTCACGCCCGATTTCGCCTGCCGGGTGCCGGACGGCGAGGCGCTGCCGATCCTGTATGACCTGCTGGAACATGAGGGGCTGTGCCTTGGCGGGTCGTCCGGGATCAACGTCGCCGGCGCGATCCGCATGGCGCGCGAGATGGGGCCGGGCAACACCATCGTCACGGTGCTGTGCGACTATGGCACGCGCTACCAGACCAAGCTGTGGAACCCGGCCTTCCTGCGCGAGAAGGGGCTGCCCGTGCCGCACTGGCTGGAACCGCGCGACAGCGCGCTGCCCGACGTGACCGAGGAGTGATGCACGATGATCGCTGACCGGGCGCATACCCGCTTTCGCGGCCAGACGGGCCTTGCCGCCCGGCTTGCCCTCCGGCTTGCCCCCCGGCTGGTCGCCGCGCTGGCCGCGCTTTGGATCGCGCTGGCGGTGCCGGTCGCGGCGCTGGCGCAGGACGAGCCCGACTATGCCAGCTGGGAACAGGCGGCCAGCCGAGGCGAGGATGTCGTTGAGGCAGGAACCGCCTCGACCCCGACGCTCGAGGCGCTGCGGGCGGATATCGTGGCCTGGCGCGACCAGTTCGTCGCCGCGCAGTCGATCAACGCGCCGCGCATCGCGGCGCTCAAGGACCAGATCGCGGCCCTTGGCCCGGCGCCGGCCGAAGGCGACAGCGAGGCGGCCGACATCGCCGCCCGCCGCAAGGACCTGAACGACCAGCTGGCGCAGCTGCAGGCGCCGGGCCTGCGGGCGGTCGAGGCCTACAGCCGCGCCGACAGCCTCATCAAGGCAGTCGACGATCAGACCCGGGTGCGCCAGGCCGACCGGATCCTGCGGCAAAGCCCCTCGCCGATGCTTCCCTCCAGCTGGATGGCGGCGGCGTCCGAGGGGCTCAAGGTCGTCACCGGGATCATCGGCGACGTCCGCGACCGGACCTATGGCGCGGCGGGGCAGGCGCTGATCGGGCGGCTGCCGCTGATCGCGCTGTACCTGGCGGCGGCGCTGGGGCTGCTGATCTTTGGCCGGCGCTGGATCGATTCGCTGCCCTTGCGGCTGGGGTCGCGGGCCAGCGAATACGCGCGCGACGCAGTCGCCTTTGCGGTCTCGCTGGGGCAGATCGTGATCCCGACGGCGGGCGCCTATCTGCTGACCCGGGCGCTGGACACGACCGGGCTGGCGGGTGCCTGGGCGCGGCCGATCCTGATGGTGCTGCCAGTCGCGGCGCTGATCCTGTTCGGCGGCCGCTGGCTGTCCAGGCGGTTCTTTCCGCTGACCGGCGATCCGCCGATCTGCTATCCCGAGCTGCAGCGGCAGCGCGGGCAGTTCTATGGCACCGCGCTGACCGCCGCCTATGCCGTCCACCACATCGCGGCACAGGCGCTGCTGCCGCTGTCGGGGTTCCGGCGCGAGGGGCCGGCCGGCAGCCGCATCCCGCTGGACGTGAGCGAGGCCGCGGCCGGGGTCTGGCACCTGCCGATCATCGTCGTGGGCGCGCTGCTGCTGTTCCGGCTGGCGCTGGTGCTGCGCCACCGGCCCGAGCTGTCGGGGTCGGACATGCCCGGCTATCCCGGCAAGGTCATGGCGGGCCTGGGCGCGGTCGCGCGGATCATCGCCATCGCCGCGCCGCTGCTGGCGCTGGCGGGCTTCGTCACCCTGGCGAACGCGACGCTGTGGTCGACGGTCCTGACCATCGGCCTGGCGATGCTGGTCATCGTGCTGCAGGAATTCGCCACCGACCTGTGGGCTGTCGTCAAGCGCGACCGCAACATCTCGCGCAATGCCCTGGCGCCGGTGCTGATCGGCTTTGCGCTGGTCATCGGGGCGCTGCCGGTGCTGGCGCTGATCTGGGGGGCAAGCCCCGCCGACCTGCGCGAGGGCTGGACGCAGCTGCGCCAGGGCGTCTCGCTGGGCGGCGTGCGGCTGTCGCCGGGCGCGGTGCTGACCTTCCTCATTGTGTTCACGCTGGGCTACATGGTGACCCGAGTGGTGCAGGGGACGGTGCGCACCTCGATCCTGCCCCGGACACGGCTGGACGCGGGGGCCAAGAATGCCGCCGTGTCGGGGCTGGGCTATGTCGGCATCTTCCTTTCGGCGCTGCTGGCCATCACTTCAGCCGGCATCGACCTGTCGAGCTTGGCCATCGTCGCTGGCGCCCTGTCGGTGGGCATCGGTTTCGGCCTGCAGAACATCGTGTCGAACTTCGTGTCGGGGATCATCCTGCTGGTCGAGCGGCCCGTGGCGGTGGGCGACTGGATCCAGGTCGGGACCGCGCAGGGCTACGTCAAGCGCATCTCGGTGCGCTCGACCCAGATCCAGACCTTCGACCGGACCGACGTGATCGTCCCGAACTCGGACCTGATTTCCAAGGAGGTCACCAACTGGACCCGCGGCAACCAGCAGGGCCGGATCATCGTCAAGGTCGGCGTCGCCTATGGCAGCGATACCCGCAAGGTGACCGAGATCCTGCGCCGGATCGCCGAGGACCAGCCGACCGTCCTCATCAACCCGCCGCCAACGATCCTGTTCATGGGCTTCGGCGCCGACAGCCTGGATTTCGAGATCCGGGCGATCCTGTCCGACATCAACCAGGGCGTCTCGGTCCAGAGCGAGATCCGCCACCAGATCATCGAGCAGTTCGCCGCCGAGGGAATCGAGATTCCCTTCGCCCATCGCGAGGTGCGGATCGTCAATGCGGGCGATCTGTCGGCGCCGGTGCCGGGGCGGCCGAAAGCCCCCCCTGCCGCGTCCGCCGCCGCAGCGGCGAAGCCCGGCCAGGGCCAGCCGGCGCCCGTGCAACCCACGGGTGACGAGGATCAGGATCCGCGGATCAGCATGGCCACGTCATCGGGGCTGGAAGGAGCCTCTGGCGGCAGCGATGGGGACGGGGGCGGCGAGCGGTAGCGGGCAGGGGGCCCGGACGGCCCCCGCGCCCGCGGTCCCGGTCAGCTGTCGCTGGACCCGGCGGCATCGTCGGCCGCCCCGCCGCCGACAGGGCCGTCCGCGGGTCCTTCATCCCCCTGGCCCTCGTCGCCCTGATCGGCGACGCGGGCGACGGAGACGACCTCTTCCCCCTCGGCGGTGTTCAGGACGCGCACGCCCCCGGCCGAGCGGGACCGGAAGCTGATTCCGTTCACCGGCACCCGGATCGACTGCCCGGTTGAGGTCGCCAGCATGATCTGGTCGTCCAGGGACACCGGGAAGCTCGCAACCAGCGGGCCGCCGCGCATCGCCTTGTCCATCGCCATGACGCCCTGGCCGCCGCGGCCGCGCACCGGATAGTCGTGCGAGGACGACAGCTTGCCGGCGCCCCGCGCGGTGACGGTGAGGATCAGGTCCTCATGCGCCGACATGCCGGCATAGCGGTCCTGCGACAGGGCGGCCTCGGCCACCACCTCGTCCTCGTCCGGCTCGGCGCCGTCGTCCAGCGCGCCCTCGACGGCGCGGCGCATCTTGATGTAGGCCGCGCGTTCCTCGGGCGTGGCCTCGAAATGGCGGATGATCGACATCGACACGACCCGGTCCCCCTTGGCCAGCCGGATGCCCCGCACCCCCGTGGAATCGCGGCCCTTGAAGATCCGCACGTCGGTGGTCGGGAACCGGATCGCCCGGCCCTGCGCGGTGACCAGCATCACGTCGTCGTCTTCGTCGGCGATGCGCGCGTCCACCAGGCTGACGCCCTCGGGCAGCTTCATGGCGATCTTGCCGTTGCGCATGACGTTGGTGAAATCCGACAGCGCGTTGCGGCGCACGTCGCCGTCCGAGGTGGCAAAGACCACCTGCAGCCCGTCCCATTCATCCTCGGGAACGTCAACCGGCATCAGCGCCGCGATCGAGGTGCCGCCGTCGATCGGCAGGATGTTCACCAGCGCCTTGCCGCGCGCCGTGCGCCCGCCCAGCGGCAGCCGCCAGGTCTTGAGCCGATAGACCATCCCGTCGGTCGTGAAGAACAGCAGTTCGGTGTGGGTGTTGGCGACGAACAGGGTCGTCACCACGTCGTCTTCCTTGGTCGCCATCGAGGCGAGCCCCTTGCCGCCGCGCCGCTGGCTGCGGAATTCGGTCAGCGCGGTGCGCTTGATGTAGCCGCCCGAGGTGATGGTGACGACCATGTCCTCGCGCTCAATCAGGTCCTCGTCGTCCAGATCGCCCGCCCAGTCCACGATCTCGGTGCGGCGGGGGACGGCGAACAGTTCCTTCGCCTCGGTCAGCTCGGCCGAGATGATGCCCATGATCCGCTCGCGCGAGGCGAGGATCGCCAGATAGTCGCGGATGCTGTCAGCCAGCACCCGCAGCTCGTCGGTGACCTCCTGCACGCCCAGCTGGGTCAGGCGCTGAAGGCGCAGTTCCAGGATGGCGCGGGCCTGCGCCTCGGACAGGTTGTAGGTGCCGTCGTCGTTGACGGGGTGCAGCGGGTCGTCGATCAGCTTGAGATATTCGACGATCTCATGCGCCGGCCAGCGCCGTCCCATCAGCCGCTCGCGTGCTTCGGCGGCGTCGGCCGAGGCGCGGATCGTCGCCACCACCTCGTCGACGTTGGAGACCGCGACGGCCAGACCGCACAGGATATGGCTGCGCTCGCGTGCCTTGCGCAGCTCGAAGGCGGTGCGGCGGGCGACGACTTCCTCGCGGAAGGTGATGAAGTGGGTGAGGAAGTCGCGCAGCGTCAGCTGTTCGGGGCGGCCGCCGTTCAGGGCCAGCATGTTGGCGCCAAAGGACGACTGCATAGGCGTGAAGCGGAACAGCTGGTTCAGCACAACCTCGGCGGTGGCGTCGCGCTTCAGTTCGATGACGACGCGGATGCCGTGGCGGTCGGATTCGTCCTGGACATGGGCGATGCCCTCGATCTTCTTGTCCTTGGCGAGTTCCGCGATGCGTTCGATCAGCGTGGCCTTGTTCACCTGGTAGGGCACGTCGTCGAGGATGATCGCCTCGCGCCCGGCCCGGATCGTCTCGGTCCGGGTGCGGGCCCGCACCACGATCGAGCCGCGGCCTTCCAGATAGGCCTTCCGCACGCCGGAACGGCCGAGGATGATGCCGCCGGTCGGAAAGTCCGGGCCAGGGACGATCTCCATCAGCCGTTCGGTCGGCAGGTCCGGGTTCTCGATCAGCGCGAGCGTCGCGTCCACAACCTCGCCGAGGTTGTGGGGCGGGATGTTGGTCGCCATGCCGACGGCGATGCCGCCCGCGCCATTGACCAGCATGTTCGGAAAGCGCGCCGGCAGGACGGTCGGTTCGCGGTCCTTGCCGTCATAGTTGTCCTGGAACTCGACCGTGTCCTTGTCGATGTCCATCAGCAGCCAGTCGGCAGCCTTGGCCATGCGGACCTCGGTATAGCGCATCGCCGCCGGCGCATCGCCGTCCATGGAACCGAAGTTGCCCTGCCCATCCAGCAGCGGCAGCGACATGGAAAAATCCTGCGCCATCCGCACCAGCGCGTCATAGATCGCGCTGTCGCCGTGGGGGTGATATTTCCCCATCACGTCGCCGACCGGGCGGGCCGACTTGCGATAGGGCTTGTCATGGGTGTTGCCGGTTTCGTCCATCGCGAACAGGATGCGGCGGTGGACCGGCTTCAGCCCGTCGCGCAGGTCGGGGATCGCGCGGGCCACGATGACCGACATGGCGTAGTCGAGATACGAGGAGCGCATCTCCTCGGCGATGTCGATGGTGGGGCCGTCGTGCGGCATCACGCTGCCCGCGGCCGGGCCGTCCCCCCCGCCGTCGCCTCCGCCGTCGCCCCCGGTGGCGTCGTTCCCGGTCGCGTCGGTCAGATCATCGTCGTTGGGATCGGAGGGGGTCTCGGCCACGGGTTCTGCCTCAATATATCGTTGCCCCGCGGTCTATCACCCACCGTCCGTGGGTTCAACGACAGGATGGCGAATGCGGCGGGCCGTCAGCGAGGGTTTTCGTCGCACGACTGCGGTGGGATCCCCTCTGCGCCACGAAAAAGTGCCGCGCAATCCTGCGCGGCGCTCATAAAGGGACCAGGGGCAGGGGCCTTACAGCCCGGCCTCGCGGAACGAATTGCACTGGGCCAGATCGCCCGACTCCAGCCCGCGACGCAGCCACGTCATCCGGTCTTCGGCCGAGCCGTGGGTGAAGGCGTCGGGCATCGGCGCGCGGCCGGCCTTCTCCATCAGGATGTCGTCGCCCACAGCGCGGGCGGCGTTGATGGCCTCCTCGATGTCGCCCTGCTCGATCGTCCCGAACTTGTCGTATGCGGCGCGCGCCCAGATGCCGGCGAAGCAGTCCGCCTGCAGTTCGGTCAGCACCGACAGCCGGTTCGAATCCGCCTGGCCCACGCGCGAGCGAAGTTCGTTCACCTTGGACAGGACGCCGATCTGGTTCTGCACATGGTGCCCGATCTCGTGCGCGATCACGTAGGCATAGGCGAAATCGCCGCCGGCGCCCATCTTGGACTGCATCACCTTGAAGAAGTCGGTGTCCAGATAGACCTTGCGGTCACCGGGGCAGTAGAACGGCCCCATCGCCGCCGACGCGCCGCCGCATGCCGACTGCACCGCGCCCGAGAACAGCACGAGGCTGGGTTTCTGGTACTGCATGTTGGCCTGCCGGGCCAGCACGTCGGTCCAGATCTCCTCGGTATCGGCCAGCACGACCGAGACGAACTGCCCCAGCTCTTTCTGCTCGGCGGTCAGCTCGCGCTGTTGCGAGGCCGAGGGCGCCTGCTGCGACATCCCGCCGACCAGCGGCGAGATGTCCACGCCGAAGAAATACCCGACGGCAAGCACGATCAGCATGCCGACCAGGCCGATCCCGCCGACCCCGGAGGTGCCCATGCCGCGCCGGTCCTCGATGTTGCTGCTGCCGCGACGGCCCCGCCATTCCATATGTCGTCCTCCGATGAAGTCTGGCCAAGGCGCTGGCGCTTGGATTTTGGCCGCCTGCGAAACGGTTACGCGGGGTTGACGGTTCCCGCAAGCCGGGGAATTGAGACGCAGCGCGGCTGCAGGGCGGGATGGACGGATGTTCGACTGGGTGGTTTCGGTGATTTCCGGCTGGGGCTATCCCGGGGTCTTTGTCTTGATGTTGCTGGAAAACCTGTTCCCCCCGATCCCGTCCGAGGTCATCATGCCGCTGGCCGGCTACCTTGTGGGCGAGGGGGGGCTGGCGCTGGCCCCGACCATCCTCGCGGGCACGCTGGGGTCGGCTCTCGGCACCTCTCTCTGGTATGTGATCGGGGCCTGGATCGGGCCTGAGCGGCTGAAGCGCTGGGCCGCGCGGCGCGGGCGGCTGCTGACCCTGTCGCCGTCGGACGTGGATACCGCGCAGGCGTGGTTCGACCGGCGCGGCGGGATGGCGGTGCTGATCGGGCGGATGATCCCGGCGGTGCGGACGCTGATCTCGGTCCCCGCCGGCATCGCGCGGATGCCGCTGCCGCGGTTCCTGGCCTTCACGCTGCTGGGCAGCGCGCTGTGGACCGGGGTGCTGACCGGGGCGGGGCTGCTGCTCAGCGCGAATTATGCGCGTGTCGCGGATGTGATCGACCCGCTGTCAAAGCTGGTCGTCGCCGCCGTGGTGCTGGTCTATCTGTGGCGCGTCGTCACCTGGCGCCCGCATTGACACCCACACCCACGACCCACGCCCACGACTTGTCGACCCAAAGGACGATGCGATGATTGCGACCCTTTCCGCCCGCCGCCTGGCGCTGCTCGCCGCCGCCACGTCGGCCGTTCTGCTGATCGCGGCGCTGATGTTCCAGGCCGCCGGCTACAAGCCGTGCGAACTGTGCATCCTGCAGCGCTGGCCGCATCTGGCCGCGGTGATCGTCGGGGCGATCATCCTGTTTTCGGGCTTCCGCCGGGGCTGGGCGCTGCTGGGGATGCTCGCTGCCGCGGCGGCGGCGGCGATCGCGCTGTACCACGCCGGGGTCGAGCTGCACTGGTGGCCCGGGCCCGCGGCCTGTTCCGGGGGTCTGGGCGATATCGGCGCGGTCAGCGCCTCGGACCTGGTCAACCGCATCCGGTCGTCGCAGGTGGTGCGTTGCGATCAGCCGGCGCTGTTGATCTTCGGGCTGTCGATGGCCGCGTGGAACGCGCTCGCCTCGGCGGGGCTGACCGTGCTGTGGGGGCTTTCGGCGATCCGCGCCGGGCGCTGAGGCGTCAGGCGCGGCCCAGCATCCGGGTGCCGGCGCTCCACAACGGGGTGAACACGGCCTTGGCGAGCGGGATCAGCAGCAGGCCAAGCGCCAGCCCGAAGATCCCGTCGAAGAACGCGGTGACCGCCCAGGCGACCACGCCCGGCGCGGCCGGGACCGCGTGGGCTGCGACCTCGGCGGCGTGGTGGATCCAGTCATAGGGCGCCGAAAACCCCAGCACGTCCAGCCCGTGCAGGACGATGTTGCCGCCCACCCACAACATCGCGGCGGTCCCGATGATGGTCAGCGTTTTCATGAACCCGGGCATGATCTTGACGATGCGCCGACCGGCCGACCCCAGGAATCCCTTGCGCGTGCGGGCCAGCGCCAGGCCGTAATCGTCCGCCTTCACGATCAACGCCACCGCGCCATAGACGGCGACCGTGATCGCCACGGCGACCGCGAACAGCACCACTCCCCGCATGACGATCCCCTGGTCCGGGGGGATGGTGGCGAGGGCGATGGTCATGATCTCGGCTGACAGGATGAAGTCGGTCTTGATCGCGCCGGCGACCTTTTCCTCTTCCAGATGCGTGGGATCGCCCGCCTCTCCGGTATAGCTGTCATGCGCCGCCTCGCCGGGATGGATCGCGTGCCAGACCTTCTCTGCCCCCTCGAAGCACAGATAGGCACCGCCGATCATCAGCAGCGGGGTGATCGCCCAGGGCGCGAACTGCGACAGGATCAGCGCGATCGGCAGCAGGATCACCACCTTGTTGAAGATCGAGCCCTTGGCGATCTTCCAGACGATCGGCACCTCGCGGTTGGCGTCGAAGCCATGGACGTATTTCGGCGTGACCGCCGCATCGTCGATCACCGCGCCGGCCGCCTTGGCGCCGGCCTTCATGGACATGCCGGCGACGTCGTCGACCGAGGCCGCCGCAACCTTGGCGATGCCGGCCACGTCATCGAGAAGTGCGATCAATCCGCTCATATCGTATCTGTCCCTTCGCAAGTCGTTCCGTCGATGCCTGCGAACGCGCGGGCGGTCAATCGGTTCGATGCGGGAAGGCGAAACGCGGGCCGCTTGCACCTTGCCGCGCGATGTTCCATCACGCGGTGGTCAGCGAATGGGAACGATGCAATGGCCGATCTGGACATGAACGCGAAACCGACCGAGGACGTCGACGTCCGCGACCTCTTCGGCATCGACAGCGACATCAAGGTCAAGGCATTTGCCGAGCGCACCGAGCGGGTGCCGGACCTGGACACGACCTACAAGTTCGACCCCGACACGACCTTGGCGATCCTTGCGGGCTTTGCCTACAACCGACGGGTGATGATCCAGGGCTATCACGGCACCGGCAAGTCCACCCATATCGAGCAGGTGGCGGCGCGACTGAACTGGCCGTGCGTGCGCGTCAACCTCGACAGCCATGTCAGCCGCATCGACCTGATCGGCAAGGACGCGATCAAGCTGGTGGACGGCAAGCAGGTAACCGTGTTCCACGAGGGCGTCCTGCCCTGGGCGCTGCGCAATCCGACCGCCATCGTGTTCGACGAATATGACGCCGGCCGGGCCGACGTGATGTTCGTGATCCAGCGGGTGCTGGAGGCCGACGGCAAGCTGACGCTTCTGGACCAGAACGAGGTGATCACCCCGAACCCCTATTTCCGGCTGTTCGCGACCGCGAACACGGTGGGGCTTGGCGACACCACCGGGCTTTACCACGGCACCCAGCAGATCAACCAGGGCCAGATGGACCGCTGGTCGCTGGTGGCGACGCTGAACTATCTGTCCCATGACGCGGAAACCGCCATCGTGCTGGCCAAGGTGCCGCAGATGAACTCCGAAAAGGGCCGCCGGACGGTGGCGCAGATGGTGACGCTGGCGGACCTGACCCGGACCGCCTTCATGCAGGGCGACCTGTCCACCGTCATGTCGCCCCGCACGGTGATCTCGTGGGCGCAGAACGCGCGCATCTTCGACAACGTGGGCTACGCCTTCCGGCTGACCTTCCTGAACAAGTGCGACGAGCTGGAGCGCCAGACGGTCGCCGAGTTCTATCAGCGCCTGTTCGACGAGGAACTGCCGGAGAGTGCCGCCGCCAAGGCGGGGTGAGCGGGGAAGGGGGCTCAGCCTGCGCCGAAGGCTGTGGCCGCCGGACAGGCACGCCGTGTGTCGACGACCCGACGCGGCCGTTAGCGGCCGGGCGTCGCTGAAAGCTGGGTCGGCAAGGGCCGCCTGAGCTCACTGGCGAGGCCCCACGGGCGCCCGGCGAGTCGCCCCTGGGGCCAGATCGGAGATCGCAGACCCCGTTGCGCCCGCGCAATGACAGGCCGTGGATCGGAATGTGCCCGAAATCGCCCGAGGGGGCCCGCTAGCTGAGCACTGACCGCACGAAAAACTGTGGAATGGCGGAGGGGATGGGCCTGAAAGACAACCTTCTCCGCTTAAGATATCGAAATAATTGATTTTGATAAACTTTCTTCGACCACAGCAGACTATCGCCAACGCCATCCTCCCGATGCCGGCGCCGGAGGAATTGTTGAACGTGAGGTCAGCGGCCGCCATTCGCTGGCATGACCGAGACCCCGAAATGCGCTCGCCCCGAGAGTTCATCGCAGCTCAAAACGCAACTGCCTTAGTGTCCGGTGACGGGGCAAGACCAGCCAGATCGACACCGATGATGGGCGTTGTTGCGCAACTCAGCTAGCGGCGTGAGCTGCCCCTTTCCCCGCTGAACTCAGCTGACGCGAACGATCTCGGCGGTGCCGAGGGCGGAGAAGCGGTTCATGAGAGCAATGCGGATGTGGATC
>NZ_JRKS01000016.1 GCF_000763805.1 Paracoccus sphaerophysae
CGGGGGGGCGACACTCTCCCCTAATACCCCTGGCGTTGCACCCGCCCTCGGCGGCGGGGTGCACGCCGATCCTGAAGCGTATGAATCGGAGATGTGGTGATGACCTACACCCGCACCCCTACCCTCGCCGCGCCCGTCTCGCTGGCCGACGCCAAGGACCATCTGCGCGTCATGCACGACGACGAGGACATGCTGATCCAACGTCTGGTGATGGCCGCAGCCCGAGAGATCGAGGCATACTGCGAGATCGCCCTGACCCGGCAGACCATCGCGGCATGGGCCGAGGTCGAGGACGCAACCGCCTTTCACCTGCCGGTCGGCCCGCTCGCACCCGACAGCGTGGTGACTGTCAACGGCTTCGAGGCGCTGGGGGCGCTGGAGGGCGGACGCTGGCCCCGGATCGCCCTGCCGACGCCCTACACAGGCGCGCTGCACGTCACCTATGACGCGGGCTTCGGTGACACCTCGGCCGCTGTCCCCGACGACCTGCAACTGGCCGTGCTGGAGCAAGCCGCCTTCGCCTATGACCACAGGGGCGACGTGGAGGCCAAGCCCGGCCTGACCCCAGCCGCCGCCCGCATAGCGGCCCGCTATCGCCGGGTGCGCGCATGACGACGCCTAAGCGCCCGCGCAAGGCTGGTCCCAATCCGGAGACTTCTGCGGTATCAAGATACCGCCGTCCACCTGTTCCGCTCTCTCTCACGGGGTCGAAACTGGCCGAGGACGCGATCCGGTTTCTGCAAGGGCTGAAAATCCCGGAGGGGAAACTGGCCGGGCAGCCGCTCAAGCTGGCCGAGTTCCAGCGCAAGTTCGTGCGCGGGGCGCTGGCCGAGGGCGTCATGGTCGGCGTCCTGTCGATCGGGCGCGGGAACGCAAAAACCGCTGTGTCGGCGGGGCTGGCGCTGGGGCACTTGGTCGGGGCGTGGGATGACCAGCCCAAGCGCGAGATCATCATGGCGGCCCGGAACCGGGACCAAGCGAAGGTCGCCTTCGGCTTCCTGGTCGGCTTCATCGAGGGACTGGACGAGGACCAGCGCGAACAGTTCGTCATCCGCCGCGGGTCAAAGCTGGAGGTCGAGTTCGAGGGCAACGGCGGCGGGCTGGCGCGCTGCATCGCGGCGGACGGCAAGTCGATCCTGGGCGGTGCGCCGACGCTGGCGATCATGGACGAGCGGGCCGCGTGGGAACGCGAAAAGGGCGACAACCTGGAGAACGCGATCCTGTCGGGCCTCGGGAAGCGGGACGGGCGGGCGCTCATCATCTCGACCAGCGCGGCCGACGACGCCAACACCTTCAGCCGCTGGTTGGATGAGCCGCCGCCTGGGACCTATGTGCAGGAACATCGGCCCGCCTTCGGCCTGCCCGCCGACGATCTGCCGTCGCTGCTGGAGGCAAACCCCGGCGCGGTCGAGGGCATCGGGTCAACGCCGGAATGGCTGGTGGCGCAGGCCAAGCGGGCGATTGCGCGGGGCGGGTCGGCCCTATCGAGCTTCCGCAACCTCAACCGCAACGAGCGGGTCAGCACCGAGGACCGCAGCCTGCTGGTCACGGTGGACGAGTGGCTGGCATCCGAGGTCGATCCCGACGCCCTGCCGCCGCGTGAGGGGCCGTGGATCCTGGGCGTGGACCTTGGCGGCAGCCGCAGCATGAGCGCAGCGGCGTTCTACTGGCCGCAGACGGGGCGTCTTGAGGCTCTGGGCACCTTCCCCGGCACCCCCGGCCTTGCGGATCGTGGGGCCGCTGATGGCGTGTCCGACCGGTATGTGCAGATGAACGAGCGGGGCGAGCTGTCGGTGATGGGCGAGGCGACCGTCCCGCCCGGCCCGTGGCTGGCCGAGGTGGTGCGGCGGATCGAGGGAGTCACCCCGGCCTGCATCGTTGGCGACCGCTTCCGCCATGCAGAGTTCACCGAGGCAATGGACAAGGCCGGGGTGGGCCGCGTCCCGTTCATCTATCGCGGCTTCGGCTGGAAGGACGGCAGCGAGGATATCGAGCGGTTCCGCCGGGCGCTGTTTGACGGCGAGATCAAGGGCGCGCCGTCGCTGCTGCTGCGGTCCGCCATGTCCGACGCGATCGTGCTGAACGACCCGGCTGGCAACGCCAAGCTGGCGAAGGCGCGCAGCCTGGGCCGCATCGACGCGGCGGCGGCAACGGTGCTGGCCGTGGCGCAGGGACAGCGGATGCTGGCGCAGCCCGAGCGAAAAGCGAGGGTCGCATGGGCCTGATCCGCCACAGCAAGCACATCACTCGCGGCCCGCGCTGGAAATCGCTGCGGATGGCGGTGCTGGAGCGTGACGGCTTCAAGTGCCGGTTCTGCGGCAAGAACCGGGGCCGCCTTGAGATCGACCACATCGAGCCGGTCAGGAAACGCCCTGATCTGGCCTACGACCCCGCGAATTGTCAGGCGCTCTGCCCGTCCTGCCATGCCGGGAAAACCCATGCCGAGGTGGGCCGCAAGCCCCCCGCATATGACCGCCACGGATGGCGGAAGGCTGTCAACCAACTGATGGCCGACAATCAACCTGTCGAGCAAAGAGGTAAATCATGCTGGACTCTGTAAAGATCGCGCGCCGCCAGTCGGAAATCCGGCAGCAGCTTGCAACCCTGGTCGGGAAGGACACCCCGAACGACGAGGAAACCCGTTCGATGGAGGCGCTTGACGCCGAGTATCGGACCAACGAAACCCGCTATCGCGCGGCCCTGACCGCCGAGGACACCGAGCGGCGTGAGGCCGGGGCCGATCTGGAGACCCGCTCGGGCCGCGAGTGGTCGGACCTGGTGGCCGGCTTCGAGCTGCGCCAAGTGGTCGCCGCGATCGAGGAAGGCCGGAGCCTGTCGGGCAAGACGGCCGATGTGGTCGAGGAAATGCGCTCGCACGGCGGCTATCGGGGCATCCCCGTGCCGCTGGGGGCGCTGGAACAGCGCGAGCTGGTGGCGGGCACCACGACCAGCGCGGACGTGCCGAAACCCGTCACGATCCGGCCGCTGATCGACCGCATCTTCCCCGCTTCGGTGGCGTCCCGGCTGGGCGGCGAGGTCATCAACATCACGTCCGGCGCGGTGGCGATCCCGGTTGCCACGGCGGGCGCGATTGCGGGATGGGCACCGACCGAGGGTGCGGACGTTCCCGGCCCGCAGCCGTTCGACTTCGCGGAGCGGATGCTGGAGCCAGACCATACCCTGGGCGTTCACATGCGGATCACCCGCAAGGCTCTCAAGCAGGCCGGCGACGGGCTGGAGGCTGCGATCCGGCGCGACATGAACGCGGCGGTGCAGACCGAGCTGGACCGGGCGATTCTGATGGGCAGCGGGACGAACGGGCAGCCGCTCGGCATCATCACCGGAGCCAGCACCTACGGCATTGCCAGCACGCCCGCCGGGGCGGCGAGCTGGGCGGGGTTCCGCACCGCGTCGGTGGCCTTCATGAACGGCAACCTGGTCAAGTCGCCGGGGGACATCCGGGTGGCCTTCGATCCGGCCATCTGGGCGGACCTGGACGATGACCTGATCGCCGGCACGGCGGTGAGCCAATGGGACCGGCTCACCAAGCACATCCCGGCTTCGCAGATCGCGCTGGCGCCCACCCTGCCGGATGGCACGGCGGTTATGACGACCAACACCGGCGGCGTCGCCCCGTTCTATGTCGGCATCTGGGGCGGGCTGGACGTGATTTCTGATCGTTTCAGCGATGCCCAATCCGGCACCCTGCGCCTGACCGCGCTGATGACGGCGGACGTGACGGTGGCGCGCGGGTCGCAGATTGCCATCCTGACGGGGCTGGCCGGCTGATGCTGTGGGGGGCGTTCAACGGCAGCCTTGAGCTGCGGTCGGAGGGCGGGGCAACCCGCCTGACGGCCCGTTTCCCCTATGACCGGGAGACGGAGATCGCGCCGGGGCGGTTCGAGCGGATCGCCCCCCGCGCCTTCGCTGGCCGGATCGACGGCGGCGACGAAATCCACCTGTTGGCCGGTCACAGCTATGACCGGCCGCTGGCGAGCCGGTCGGCGGGCAACCTGACCATCACCGACGCCGACGACGCGGTGACGATCGAGGCGACCATCGACGGGGGCACGTCCTGGGCACGGGACTTCCTGGCAGCGAACGCGGCCGGGCTGATCCGGGGGCTGTCGCCGGGCTTCCGCGTCCCGCGTGGGGGCGAGCGGATCGAACAGCGCAGCGGCGGCATCCTGCGGACCATCACCGGGGCGGACCTGTTCGAGGTCAGCGTCGTGACCCGCCCGGCCTATCCCGAGGCGCAGGTCGAGGCCCGCAACTGGTCGCCCGTCTGTGAACACACCGCGCGAGCTGTCAACGCGCTGAACCGTTGGAGGCTGTGATGGGCATCATGGATTTGTTCCGGCGGGGAGTCCCCAAATCTGGGGAGAGCGAAACCCGCGCCGTGGCGATGGGCTACACCGCCGATCTGGTCGCGGCCCGCGCCGAATGGCTGTCGGGTCGATCCTGCACGGCCGAGCTGACGGCCACGGTGCAGAGCTGCGTGTCGCTGTGGGAAAGCGGCTTCACCCTGGCGGACGTGACCGGGACCGACTTGCTGGACCGGCGGTCGCTGGCGATGCTGGCGCGGTCGCTGGCGCTGCGTGGCGAGGCGGTGTTCCTGATCCGGGACAGGCTGTTGCCCGTCACCGACTGGGACATGAAAACCCGCGACGGCGAGCCTACCGCCTACCGGGTCAGCGTGTCCGAGGTCGGCGGGGGCCGGTCGCAGACGGTGCTGGCGGCCGAGGTGCTGCACGTCCGCATCGGCAGCTCGCCCGTGACGCCCTGGGCGGGCACCTCGCCCCTGCACCGGGCCAGCCTGTCGGCCGAGCTTCTGCAACAGGTCGAAGGCGCATTGCGCGACGTGTGGCGGGATGCACCTATCGGGTCGCAGATCATCCCGCTGCCCGATTCGTCCAGCGAGGACATGGCGGCGCTGCGGCGGTCATTCCGTGGTGCGCGCGGGCAGTCGCTGGTGGTCGAGGGCGTGGCGCAGGCGACGGCGGCGGGGATGAACCCGCAGCTTGAGAAGAAGGTCGAGGGGCTGACCCCGGACCTGCAACGGGCGATGCCAGCGGAGACGCTGGAGGCGGCCCGTGGCGCGATCCTGATGGCCTACGGAGTGTTGCCCGCCCTGGTGAACCCGGCGACCACGGGGCCGCTGGTGCGCGAGGCGCAGCGGCATCTGGCGCAGCTCGTGCTGCAACCGATCGCCCTGTTGGTCGCGGACGAGGCGACCGCCAAGCTAGGCCAGACGGTGAAGCTGGACGTGGTGCGGCCCATGCAAGCCTTCGACCACGGCGGCAAGGCGCGGGCGTTCGGGGCGATGCTGCAAGCCTATGCGACCGCGAAGGAGGCGGGTCTGGACGGCGCAAGCCTGCAAGACGCCATGACCTTCATCGACTGGCAGGAATGACGAGACAGGGCCGAGGTGCGCCCTGCGGATTGAGAGGCCCGCGAAGCACCTGGGACAAGACGGTGAGTGCCCGGCTTCGACATGGCCGAAAACCCCGTCATGGCGCGGCCTCTTCCTCCTACGGGGGCGCGGCGCAGGCTGGCACGTCCGAAGCGGGGCCAGCACACACCCGGCGGAGAGGCCGGGATTGGCGCGTGTAAGCGCCGCCCGCGTCAGGGCAAAGGGCCGGTCGCAGCGGGATGTTGCGGCCGGCTTTTCTGTTAACTACGTCGAACCCCAACAACCCCGACCGGCGGCTTCGACGACTTCTCAATGATGGCGTGGTCGAACTGTTCAGCAAACTTTTTGTTGCCTTCAAACCACACGCAAAGCGCACCGCCGAACTGGGCATCGCCACTATATGTCATCAGCGGCCCTCCGGACTTGAGGCGCACAAGATCGCCGACTTTGAAATCATGCTCTGCCATTAGTCCCTCTCTAGTTTGTTCTTAGGGGGTAAGCGCATCGGTTCATCCAACCCGCGCGACCGTCGATTGGCCAACAGCTCTGCAAATTCACGCATGATTCGGTCCATTCGCACAAGCTCTTCATCGTCGAGCTGGATTTCTTCTGGCGGAAGGTCGATCGGCGGCGCGAACGTTTCCTCAAGTCGCGCCACAATCTCGGCGTTCATCGACCGCTTGTTTGCATCCGCAGCCGCCTTGATCCGTTCCCGCATGCCATCGGGCAGGCGAACGATGAACTTATCTTGGGACTGTGAGGGAGCAGCGTTCATACTGGCGACCTGCCACTATATTTTCTCTTGACGCAATGCTGGCAACCTGCCACATGTTAGAGCATGGCAAGTTGCCATAATGAGGCCGCTATGACCGACCGCAAACCGATGCAGCTTCGCCTGCCCGCTGACCTGAAAGCATGGATCGCGGCGCAGTCGGCGCTGAACCAGTCGAGCCAGAACAGCGAAGTGATCCGCGCCGTGCGCGAGCGGATGGACCGCGAAACCCAACCCCAGACCTGACGGAGACCCTGACAATGACGACGAATCAACGCGCCTGCGCCAACGGCCCCGGCTTGCCTGACGTCTTGGAGCGCCACCTATCAGACTGCCACGCGGGCGCTGTGCAAGCGGTAGCTGTGGCCGAGGCGGTCGAGATGCTGGTGAGCAATGGCCTAGCCAAAGAAAAGGCGACCGGCGAGCTGCTCGCCGTCTTGATCGGCATGATCGCCGTTCTCGAAAAAGCACTGGATGTGGTGAATCTGCCGAAAGGGGAAGCCGCGTGATGCCCAGCATGAAAGACGCGCTGTTCGAGGTGGAGGAAGCCTTGAACGACTTGGACAACCTTCTGTGTGCGCTGGCCGTGGTCGCGGAGCCGTTCTGCACGATGAGCGCCGACCGCCTGTCCGGCGATGAGACGGACGCTCGCAACGGGCTGATCGGACTGCGGGACGCGCTCAAATGGCAATGCCGGAAGCTTGGCGATGCTTACGAGGCGGCGTGGAGGGCGGCGGGCTGATTAATGGCCGAAACAATCTGTTGCGGCGGCAATCGTTCCGTGTTATTGTCGTTGCAACAGATGGAGAATGCCATGAATATCGAACCCACCATGTCCAGCACCTACGCCTGCGAAGTGGCGTTCGTGAACAAGCAGCGTTTCAATGAAGCGGTCGCCCGCGGCGACTATCCCTGCGCCCCGCCCGTCTATGGCCGCGCCCGTGTCTTTACCGCCCGCGACGTGTTCGGCCTGTGGCTGTATGGGCACCTGACCGACGAAGGCATCCCGCCGGCCAAGGCTGGCGAGCTGGCCTGCGAGCTGGTCAGCGTGATGCGCCATTATCCCGACCTGCAAGAGGTCTTGCTGGTCCGCGATGCTTTCCGCCGCCGCCATGTCTGCGCGCCGTCTGATCTGCAATCGCTGATCGAGTTCCGCTTGGGCAAGTCGGAGCCGATCGGCGTCGAGACCCTGGACCTGCGCCAGATGCACAAGAACATCGCCCACCAGTTCAAGAAGCTGGCAGCGACCTACGTCCACCCCGACGACGCCGAGGACTGATCCATGACCGCCCGCCCGAGCATTGCCAGCGAGACCGGGCCTGCGCTGCTGACCTTCGAGGAGGCGGCGGCGCAGCTGCACAGCGCGGTGACGGTTTCGTCCCTGCGCCGGGCGCGGGTCGCGGGGCAGCTTTGGGCCAAGAAGATAGGCAAGCGGTATTTCACGACCTGGCCGGCGATCATGGAGTTTCTGCAATGCCCCGACACCGAAAGCCTGCCCGCCTCTACTTCCGCAAGGACGAGCGGCAATGGGTTATCCGCGACGGCAACGCCCAACAGCGGACAGGCTTTGGCTTTGAACAGCGTGGAGAGGCTGAAACAGCTCTCGCGCACTACCTCGCGGCCCGAAAGCCGCCCGAGCGCCGAGGTCCGGCACTTCCGGGGGAACTGACGGTGGGGGAGGTGCTGGCCCGCTATGTTGACGACAAGTCGAGCGCGATCCGCTCTGTCGGGACGCTGGTCTATTCGGTGCAGGCCCTCGCGCCGTTCTGGGGCGACCTGACTTGTGATGCCGTCAAAGGCTCCACCTGCCGCCTCTATGCCAAGGAGCGGGCCAAGCCGCGCCCGGTGACGACCACGACCAGGACGGGCAAGGAGTTTACCCGGCTGCGGTCGGCCGGGCCTTCGACCGTCCGGCGCGATCTGGGTGTTCTGCAAGCCGCCCTGAACTATGCCCATGACGAAGGGCTGCTGATCCACCCTATTTCCGTCACCCTGCCCGAGGCAGGCCAGCCGCGTGACCATTGGCTGACGCGGGACGAGGTTGCCTGCCTGATCCGTCACGCGGAGCCGCACATTCGCCGGTTCATCATCATGTCGATCTACACCGGACGCCGGGCGTCGGCGGTGCTGGAGCTGATCTGGACGAGGGTCGATCTGGTCGGCGGCACGATTCGGTTCCGCGCCGATGGTCAATCCGAGACCAACAAGCGGCGCGGGCGGGTCCGCCTGCCTCGGCAGCTCAAGGGGCACATGCGCCGCTGGGCAGGCGGGCGCGGGACGCATGTCGTGATGTTCCGGGGCAAGGCCGTCGCCAGCGTCAAGACCGGCATCGCCAAGGCCGCAGCGCGGGCGGGGCTGGAAGGGGTCACGCCGCACGTTCTGAAACACACGGCTATCACCTGGGCGATCAAGGACGGGATGCAGGTCGAGGATGCGGCCGAATACTTCGACACCTCGGCCGAGACGATCCGCAAGCACTACTGGCACCACAGCCCGCACCATCAGGAGCGGGCGGTCGAAATCATCGAACGGAGGAAATAACTGTGCAGATAACTGTGCGCCCAGAGGCCACGGAAGCCGCTAAGTTATGGTGCTGTGAGAGAGGATTGAACTCTCGACCTCTCCCTTACCAAGGGAGTGCTCTACCACTGAGCTACCACAGCGCCGGCCGGTCGGTTTTTGACCGTGCGGGGCGATGTAGCGGCAAGGCCGCGGGGGCGCAAGGGGGCTTGAGCAAAGAAAAACCGGGCGTCAGCCGGCGTCATTCCACAGCGCGGGGTCGTGCCACGGCGCGGGCAGGGTCAGGCGGCCGGGGGTCAGCGGGTGGCCGGCGATGATCCGGATTGCCAGGCGTCACGCCATGCGACCGGCAGGGGGCAGGGCGGCAGGACCTGCGATTCCGCGGCAAAGCCGAGGCGGCCGCAGAGGCGCGGATCGCCGAGGACAAAGACCTGCCGCACCGCGGCCTCAGCCAGCCGGGCCAGCCCGGTGTCACGAGAGGCGGGCCGATGCCGCACCCCAGGACCTCGGCGTCGACCGACAGCGGCCCGGGCAGCGCCCCGGCCGGGTCGCCCGGCGTGGCGCAGCGGGTGAGCATCACATGGCCGACCAGCGCGCCGTCAAGGACCGCGCCAAGCGACACGACCTGATCTGCGCGGGTGGCCAGTGCCAAGACGAGCGGGCGCAGATCCTCGCCCGGGAAGGCGCGCGCCAGCAGGTCGAGCACCGCGGGCAGGTCGGGGTCGGGCCGGACGGTGACGCTCATGCGCGGTTCTGCCACCTTGCCCCGGCCGCCCCGTCGCGCCACATCCATCCCATGATCCCGCCCCGCTTTCCCGTCACGCCCGAGCAGATCGACCGCGTCGTCGCCACCTTCTATGCCGCCGTGCGCCGGCACGAGGTGCTGGGCCCGGTCTTTGCCCGCCACGTCGCCGACTGGCCCGCGCACGAGGCGCGGATCGCCGCCTTCTGGCGCAACGCGATCATGTACGAGCGCGGCTATGACGGCAATCCGATGCGGGTCCACATGCAGGCGGGCGACGTACGGCCCGAGCATTTCGACGACTGGCTGATGCTGTTCGACGCGACGCTGATCCGGGTGCTGCCGCGCGAGACGGCGCGGGCGTGGTCGGCGCTGGCCCACCGGATCGGTGCCGGGCTGAGGATGGGGGTGCGCGATCTGCGCGAGCCCGGCGGCCCGCCTATCCTCGACTGAGCGGCGATTCACCGGGCGTCAAGGCGGGGCTGCCAGGCAGGGCGAATGATCGACCTGTCGCGCCGAAACGTCTTCGTCCATATCCCCAAGACCGGCGGCGCGTTCATCGAACGATGGCTCCCGCGCGGCTTCAGGCTCGGCTGGGACGAACGCGGGGCGCTGGGGAGCTTCTCGAACCCCGCTCACAGCCTGCTGGCGCGGGCGAACCAGCACTGCACGCTGGCGCAGATTGAGGATCTGGTGTTCGGCGGGCCGGTGCCCGATGATTTCCGCATCTTCACCGTGGTCCGGCATCCCGAACGGCGGTTCCTCGGCGCATGGGCCTCGCGCAAGCTGCCGCCGGCGCGGCTGTCGCCAATCCGCGGCCGGTTGCGGGCCGGGCTGCTGATGCGGTTGGCCGAACGCCGGCATCGGCGCCTGCCCGACCTCGCGCTGCATCTGCGGCCCGCAGGCGGACCATCTGGCAGGGACGGCCTCGGCGGACCGGGTGCGGGTGCTACGGCTCGAATCCGTCGCCGCCGACTTGGCCGACCTGCAGCGGGACTGGGGGCTGGACCGGACGCCGCTGGGGCGGAAAAACGTCTCTCTGCCCCGCGGGCAGATGCGCGTGGCGAGGCGCGCGGCGGTCCGGGACGTCGTGGCCCGGTTCTATGCCGAGGATTTTGGCCGGTTCGGCTATGACCCGCGTGCAGAGGGTCCGACCCCCGAAGCGGTCAGGGCCGCTCCGCACCCCGCTTGACGGCACCGGAGGCGCTGCAGATAGTCGCGGAATGATCCTCATCTTTGCCTTCATCGGCGCGGTCGCCGGCTGGATCCTGTCGGACCGGGACGGCGAGCCTGCGTTGCAGGCCGCGGTGATCGGCGCCGTCGGCGGCGTGGTCGGCGGCATCGGCTTCTGGGTCGTCATCCGGCTGCTGGGCATGTTCGCCGGCGCGCTTGGCGCCATCGCCGGGGCCGTCGCGCTGGTCTGGCTGTATCGCCGCTGGCGCGAGCGCTAGGCCGCCGGCCGCCTAAGAACGCCGGTCCAGACGCAGCATGATCCCGTCCTGCCCGCGCACGGTCAGCCGCGCCACCGGCACCGGGACCGTCGCGCCCGGCGCCAGCCGCAGGTCGCGGCAGATCAGCGCCAGCATCAGCGGCCCTTCGACCATCGCAAAGCCCGCCCCCGGACAGACCCGCTGCCCGGCGCTGAAGGGGATATAGGCGCTGCGCGCACAGGCCCGGCCGTTGTCGGTGTCCCAGCGGCCCGGATCGAACCCGTCGGGATCGTCCCACAGCCGCTCGTGCCGGTGCAGGTGCCAGGGCGACAGCACCACCTGGGTGCCGCGGGGCAGGTCGCGGTCGCGGAAATGTTCGGGCCGCGTCGTCTCGCGCACCATCATCGGGACCGGAGGATAGAGCCGCATCGCCTCGCGAAAGACGGCGCGGGCGGTCCGCAACCGCGAGACGGCGGCAAAGTCGGGCTGGTCGTCGGTCAGCACCGCGCGCGCCTCGGCCGCGACGCGGTCCTGCCAGTCGGGGGCGGCGGCCAGCAGCCACAGCGCCCAGGCCAGCGCGCTGGCCGAGGTCTCGTGCCCCGCGAGGAAAAAGATCGCCACCTGGTCGACCATCTCGGCCGGGCTGAACCGCTGGCCCGTCACCGGGTCGCGGGTGGTCATGATCTTGGTCGCCAGATCGTCGGGCGCGGTCCCGGCGGCGATCTCGGCCGCGCGGTCCCGGACCAGCCCGGCGATCAGGCCCCGGATCTCGGCCGCGGTGCGGCGGGTGCGGCGGCCGTGAAAGCGCGGCAGCCAGCGGGGCAGGGGCACCAGCGCCGCCAGGTTGACGATCGGCTGGGCGTCCTGGTGGGCGCGGAAGGCGGCGAACACGCGGGCGGCGGTGTCGTGCTCGATGGGGATCGAGAACAGCGTGCGGAAGATCGCGTCGGCGGCGGCATGGCTGGTCTCGGGCTCGACGTCGATCTCGGCGCCGGCCTGCGCCGCCATCCGGCGTGCGGCGGCGAGCGCGGCGGCCCGGATCGCCGGGAAGGTCTCGCGCAGGCGGCCGCCCTCGAAGGCGGGGTCGATGATCCGGCGCTGGCGTTCCCACAGCGCGCCGTTGGTGACGAAGACCGACTGCCCCAGCAGCGGCGCGAGCCCCTCGCGCAACCGGTCGGATTTCGGGAAATCCGCGGGCCGATCCTGCAGCACCAGCCGCACCAGCGCCGGGTCGTTGCACAGCACGCTCCGCAGCAGCGGACTGCGGAAATCGGCCATCCAGGCGCGATACAGCCGCGCCGGCAGCGCCGAGAGCAGGTCGCGCCGGAACCGCCGCGCATAGCGCAGCACCGTGCCGCGCCCCTCGGCGGCCTCAGGCTTGGGCGGAATCACCGGCGCTCACTCGCTTCTTCTTTGCGGAAATATCCCACGGGGGTCCGGGGGTGTGAAACCCCCGGGAGGCGCCGCGGGTCCGGGGGTGTGAAACCCCCGGGAGGCGCGACGGCTTCACGGCGTACCGTCCTTTCGTCCCGGCCAGTCGTTCACGGCGCGGGCGATGCGGCCGGGGGAATGGGCGCGGCCGGCAAATCGGTCGGCCAGCCGCAGCGGGCCGGCGGTGATGGCGAAGTAGTCATAATCGCCCGGCCGGTCGAAGGCGCACAGATACTGGAAATGCAGCCGGAACCAGCGCCCGCGCAGGGCGCGCTGTGCCGCGGGCGACAGGGTCTGCGTGAAGGCGCCGGACAGGACCAGCGGGCCGCGCCGGCCGGCAGGCTCGCCCACCGACACCGACACCGGGTCGCAGAGGCCAAAGCAGCAGGCGTCGCCCGGCGCGCTGACATCGACCCAAGCGACCTCGGGCCGCGCGGACAGGTACCGCAGGTCGTCGCGCAGCCGGCCGGCGTTGGGCAGGAAGGACGCCATCGGCACCACATGGCCCAGCGTCAGCAGCGCAAGCCGCCCATCCTCCGGCGCGCGGCCCGAGCGGATCAGGTCGGCCAGCACCGACACCGCCAGATAAGCGCCCGAAGAGTGGCCGACGACCAGCACCTCGTCCCAGTCGCCGGCCAGCACCTCGGCCACGCGGTCGGCGAAGGCGGCGATCCGGGCCTCGAGCGCCGGCGGATAGGCGCCGCCGTCCTGGGCGGTGAAGGCATAATCGTGCATCAGGTAATAGGCAAAGATCCGGCCGTCGATGCGCCGGAACCACCACAGCAGCGCGGCCGCGGCGGCGAGCCCCGCGGCAAGCCCCGGCAGCCAGTGCAGCCAGACCGCGCCCGCCCACCACAGCAGCCCGGCAAGCGCCAGCGCCGCCGCCAGCTGCGCCAGCAGCACGGCGATGGGATACAGCGCCGCGATTACCGGCCCGCGCCGCAGCCGCATCAGCCGGCACAGCGCGCCCGAGCCGATATAGGCCCAGGCGGTGCGCACCAGCTGGCCGTAGGTCGCCGGGATCGACCGGCCCATCGAGCCCGCCACCACGTCGGCCCAGACCAGCACCTCGATATCCGCCTGCGCCTCGCCCTGCGGGAACGCTCCGGTCACGCCCCAGCCAAAACCGGTCCGGTCGCGGCGCGCCCCGAAGTCCAGACGATAGCCCGAGATCGTCGCCTGCGCGGCCCCCTCGCGGCGGTACAGCTCGCGGTAGCGCCGCGGTGGGATCGGGTCATAGCCGGGCAGATACAGCACCCGGCGGCGGAAGGGTCGGGTCATGCGGCGGTCCCGGCGGTTGTCGCGGGCATCCTAACCGCTGCGCTGCGGCGCGGAAAGCGCCGCGATGACCTGGGCGGCCGGCGCGCCAACCCGACCTTGCCCCCTTCGCGCGGCGGCCCTAAAACCCGGGGATCAGCCCAAAGGACCCCGATCATGCTCGACCACCTCAGCTATACCGCCCCCGAACCCAAGGTCATTGCCGGGGCCAAGGGCGACTGGGAACTGGTGATCGGGTTGGAAGTCCACGCGCAGGTCGCCTCGAACGCCAAGCTGTTCTCGGGCGCCTCGACCGAGTTCGGCGCCGAGCCGAACAGCAATGTGAGCTTCGTGGATGCAGCGATGCCGGGGATGCTGCCGGTCATCAACGAATTCTGCGTGGCGCAGGCGGTGCGCACCGGGCTGGGGCTAAAGGCGGCGATCAACCTGGTCAGCGCCTTCGACCGCAAGAACTATTTCTATCCCGACTTGCCGCAGGGCTATCAGATTTCGCAGCTTTACCACCCCATCGTCGGCGAGGGCGAGATCATCGTCGACATGGCCCCCGGCGTCGCCCGCCGGGTCAGGATCGAGCGCATCCACCTGGAACAGGACGCCGGCAAGTCGATCCACGACATGGACCCGGCGCTGTCCTTCGTGGACCTCAACCGCACCGGCGTCGCGCTGATGGAGATCGTCAGCCGTCCCGACATCCGCGGCCCCGAGGAAGCCGCCGCCTATGTCGCCAAGCTGCGCCAGATCATGCGCTATCTCGGCACCTGCGACGGCAACATGCAGAACGGCAACCTGCGCGCCGACGTGAACGTTTCGGTCTGCAAGCCGGGTGATTACGAGCGCTATCAGGAGACCCAGGATTTCAGCCATCTGGGCACCCGCTGCGAGATCAAGAACATGAACTCGCTGCGCTTCATCCAGGCCGCCATCGAGTACGAGGCCCGCCGCCAGATCGCCATTCTCGAGGATGGCGGCATCATCGTGCAGGAAACCCGCCTGTATGACCCCGACAAGGGCGAGACGCGGTCGATGCGGTCCAAGGAAGAGGCGCACGACTATCGCTATTTCCCCGACCCCGACCTGCTGCCGCTGGAAATCGAGCAGGCTTGGGTGGACGACATCGCGGCCTCGATGCCGGAGCTGCCGGATGAGAAGAAGGCGCGCTTCGTGCAGGCACTGGGGATGTCGGAATATGACGCCGGCGTGCTGACCGCCGAGGTCGAGAACGCCGATTTCTACGAGGCCGTGGCGCAGGGCCGCGACGGCAAGCAGGCCGCCAACTGGGTCATCAACGAACTGTTCGGCCGGCTGAACAAGGAAGGTCTGGGGATCGGCGACAGCCCGGTGTCGGCCGTGCAGCTGGGCGGGGTGCTGGACCTGATCGCCTCGGGCGAGATTTCCGGCAAGATGGCCAAGGACCTGTTCGAGATCGTCTGGACCGAGGGCGGCGATCCGGCCGAGATCGCAGCCGCGCGCGGGATGAAGCAGGTCACCGACCTTGGCGCGATCGAGGCCGCGGTGGACGAGATCATCGCCGCCAACCCGGCACAGGTTGAAAAGGCCAAGGCCAACCCAAAGCTCGCGGGCTGGTTCACCGGGCAGGTGCTGAAGGCGACCGGCGGCAAGGCCAACCCCGCGGCGGTCAACGAGCTGGTGGCGCAGAAGCTGGGGCTGTAGGGCCGCGGGGGCCTTACGCCGCCGCGGCGCTATCGCGGATGCGGGCCACCATCGCCCGCAGGCCGTTCGACCGCTGCGCCGACAGATGCGCGTCCAGCCCCAGCCGCGCCAGCTCGGCCGGCGCGTCCACGGCGCCGACCTCGGCAACCGGCAGCCCGGCATACAGCGCATGCAGCACCGCGATCAGGCCGCGCACGATCAGCGCGTCGCTGTCGCCCTGGAAATCGAACCGGCCCCCGGCGATCTGCGGCAGGATCCAGACCTGGCTCGCGCAGCCCTCGACCTTGGTCGCCGGGACCTGCAGCGCCGGGTCCATCGCCGGCATCGCCTTGCCCAGCTCGATGACGTGGCGATAGCGATCCTCCCAGTCGTCCAGGAACTCGAAGGTCTCGGCGATCTCTTCAAAGGCTGCGGTGGCCATGATCCGTCCTTTCGCTTGCCCGGTCGATAGCGCGCGGGCGCGCCGAGGTCAAAGCGACCCCTTCCGGCAGGCCGGGCGATCGCCTATCAGTTGGGCGACGCTGAACGAAAGGCCGTGATCCATGCTCCGTTCCCTCTGCCTGGTTTCGATCTGTGCGCTGCTGGCCGGGTGCGGCGGCGGCGGCGGCAGCGGCTGGAACCCGCTGGGCTGGTTCGGCGGTGGCGGCCAGCGCGGCCCGCAGACGCTGGAGCCCAAGGGCGGCTATGCCCGCACCGACCAGCGCCTTGCCGTGCCGCAGGTGCTGTCGGCCCGCTGGGAACCGACGGTCGAGGGTCGGCTGCTGGTCGTGACCGCCATTGCGCCGACCAAGGGCTGGTGGGACGTGGCGCTGGTGACCGAGACGCCCCAGCCCGAGGGGCGGGTCCGCCCCGATGCTAATGGGGTGCTGCGGCTGCGGCTGGTCGGATCGCCGCCGCTGTCCGATGACCGCTCGGCCCGGCTGCCGGCGCAACCGGGTCCGGACACGATCACCGTAGCCTTCCCGATCAGCGCCGCGGCGCTGGAGCGGATCGACTCGGTGGCGGTCAGCGCCGGCAACAACGGCATCGCGCTGAAGGTATGAGCGCGCCGGCCGCCGGGCCGGCTCAGGCCATCTTGCGCAGATAGGTCCAGGTCGGGACCCGCGCATTGCGCGCGACCGACCAGCTTTCCGCGTCGCCCAGATAGGAAAAACCGGAATTTGTCAGCACCTTGGCCGAGCCGGGGTTGTCCTGGAACGCCTCGGCGAACAGGGTGCGCGAGCCGTGCGGGTTGGCCGCGACCAGCGCCTGCACCGCCTCGGTGGCGAGGCCGGTGTTCCAGAAGCCCGAGCCGATCCAGAACCCCAGTTCCGACTGTTCGGGTTCGACCCGGGTCAGCGACACGACACCCAGCAGTTCGCCCAGGCCCGACCCGGTCGCGTCGATCGCCCACACATCCTCGTGCCGGCCCGCGGCGATGGCGCGCGCGACATATTGTTCGGCGGCACCGGGGGGCAGGGGGTGGGGGATGGCGCGGGTGCCCTCGGCCACGCGGCGGTCCGAGGTGTAATGCTGGATCAGCCCGGCATCCGAGTTCCGCAGCGGGCGCAGCAGGAAACGATCGGTCCGGATCTCGGGCTGGCTGCTCAGCGTCAAAGTGGTGTCGTCCATTGCGATGCCTTCGGAAAACGTGTGCTGCCGGACCGGCCGGCAACAGGGATGACGCATGCCGAACGGGGAAGGGGGACCGGCCCTGCCGATCCCCCTTGCAGCTCTTTCGCTGTCGATCGGCTTATTCGGCCGCGCCGGCGGCGGGCTGGACCGAGATGTAGGTTCGGCCTTTCAGCCCCTTGCGGAACGTCACCGTGCCTTCGGTCAGGGCGAACAGGGTGTGGTCGCGGCCCATGCCGACATTGCTGCCCGGCCACCACTGGGTGCCGCGCTGGCGGACGATGATGTTGCCGGGAATGACCGACTGGCCGCCGAACAGCTTGACGCCAAGGCGCCGGCCGGCGGAATCGCGGCCGTTACGGGACGAGCCGCCTGCTTTCTTGTGTGCCATGGCTCAGGCCTCCTTTTCCGCGGCGAGCTTTTTCGCCTGCTGTTTCCACTTTTCGCTCTGGATGCGGCCGCCCAGCGACAGCTTGTCGTCCATATAGGCGATCTCGCGGCCGTTCCACGAAGCGATCTGGTCGATGTGATAAACGCCGTTTTCGTTGAGCAGCGATTCTGTCGTAGCGTCAATACCACTGATCAGCTTGAGATCGTCGGCCCGGCCGTCACGGGCCGACTGCATCAGGTTCTTGGGCTGGACGGGCGACGGCGCGGCCTTGTCGTCGGCTTCAGCCGATTTTTCCGCAGCCTCGCCGGACTGGACGCGGCGCGCCATCTCGGCTTGGTCGGTCTTGTTCATCGCATAGCGATCATCGCCCTTGACGCGCGGGCCATTGCCCGAGCGCGCGCCAACGGCTGCCTTGACATCCGACCGGTCGGCGCCCGATTCCAGCAGGTCGGTGACGCGCAGCAGGGTCAGCTGCTGGCGGTGGCCGCGGGTCCGCTGCGACGAGTGCTTGCGGCGGCGCTTGTGGTAGGTGACGACCTTGTCGGCCTTGATGGTGTCGATGACCTCGGCCACGACGCCGGCGCCGGTGACCAGCGGCGAACCGATGGTGGACCCGATCATCAGGATGTCGTTGAACTGCACCTTGTCGCCGGCTTCGGCGGCCAGCTTCTCGACGCGCAGCACGTCGCCGGACTGAACCCGGTACTGCTTGCCGCCCGTCTTGAGGACTGCGAACATCGTATCGTCTTTCTTCCTTGCCGCGCCCTGTGGCCCCGGTTTTCCCGGCGTTCGGCGGGGTCTCCCCCTTGCCTCGGACAGCGCACCCCTGGACGGGTGATCGTTGAAAATGAATGTCCGGCCCAAGGCAGGTGCCCGGCCGGTCGCGGGTATATGAAGGATTCGGCGGCTCAAGTCAATGAGGGCCAAGTCGATGAAGCCCGAGTCAATAAGGCGTGCTGCCGACCCCGGCAAGTCCGGCCGGGGTCGGCTGTGGCGGGACCGAGGCGGCCTAGTGGGCCAGCATCTCGGCCAGCACCGCGGCCGCGTCCATCCGCCAGGGGTAGTAGGTCGGCCACTTGGTCGGTTCGGCCAGCACGGCGGCGCGGTCGTCGCCCCAGTAGAGATGGCTCCAGTAGAGATGATAGTGATCGGCCTTTTCCGGCGCGATCTTGTGATCGCCGAACCGGATATCGCCCGGCGCCGCCGCATCGCCGTCGACCTTGCGGAAGCTGTAGCGCACGCCGCGATTGCCCTTGTCAAAGGTCAGCACCTCGTGCCCGCCATCGGCATACTGGCCCGTGACCGCCCCCGTGGCGCGGTGGAACGTCACCTTGTCGCCGTCGATCTCGATGCGGTCCACGTCGGTTTCGTAGCCGGTTTCGTAATAGGCGCGGTATTCGGCATGGGTCTTGTCACCCTTTTCCGCCTTGGCCTTCGTCCCCGGGTCGAGCGTGCCGGCCATCAGATGCGGATAGACCGACTGCCGGTCGCCCTGCCAGTCGGACAGCGGACGCGCCTGGACCTGGGCGTCGTCGAAATAGCCCTGTGCGACGGTCTTGCCGTCGGTCAGGGCTGCGGCGTGGTCGTGGCTGTGGTCGTGGGCATGGTCGTGGCTGTGTTCGGCGGCCTGCGCCGAAGCGGAGGTCTCGGCGGGACGGGCGGCGTGCCCTGCAGCGGGGGCCGAGGCCATCAGCGCGGTATATCATCATTTTGGCGCGCAACCCCGGATCGTCGGTCCCCGCTTGTCCGGTTGATTACCCCTCGGCCCGCTCGGCCAGGTCCAGCCATTCCTCCTCGGCCGCGGCCAGCGCCTGCTGGCGTTCGGCCAGACCCTCGGACGCCTTGGCGAACTTGGCGGGCGCGGTCTGGAACAGGTCGGGGTTCGAAAGGAACTCGGTCAGCTTGCCGATCTCGGCCTCGAGCCGTTCGATCACGGCGGGCAGGGACTCGAGCCGGTGCCGCTCGGTGAAGCTGAGGCCAACCCGTGCCGGTTCCGCCGGCGCCGGCGCCCCGTCCCACGGCCCCCCCGGCCGGGGCGCGGCAGGGGCCGGCTCGGGGGCATCCTCGCCGCGCTGCGCCTGATAGTCGCTCCACCCGCCGGCATAGATCACCGCGCGACCGTCCCCCTCCATCGCCACGGTGGTATCGGCCACCCGGTCGATGAAGTCGCGGTCGTGGCTGACCAGCAGCACCGTGCCATCATAATCGCCCAGCACGTCCTGCAGCAGGTCCAGCGTCTCGATGTCCAGGTCGTTGGTCGGTTCGTCCAGCACCAGCAGGTTCGAGGGCTGGGCCATGATCCGCGCCAGCAGCAGCCGCGCCTTTTCGCCGCCCGACAGGCTGCCGACCGGGGCGCGGGCCTGCGCGTCGTCGAACAGGAAGTCCTTGAGATAGGCCACGACATGCCGCGGCTGGCCGCGCACCATGACCTGGTCCGACCGCCCCGAGACCCGCATCTGCGGATCGTTGGTCAGCGAATCCCACAGCGAGGCGGTCTCGTCCAGCGCCGCGCGGGCCTGGTCGAAGACCGCGATGTCCAGGTTGGTGCCGTGCGTCACCGAGCCGCTGTCGGGGGCGATCTCGCCGGTCAGCATCTTGATGAGCGTCGTCTTGCCGGCCCCGTTCGGGCCGACGAAGGCGACCCGGTCGCCGCGCATCACCCGCAGGTCGAAGGGGCGCAGGATCACCCGGTCCCCGAAGGACTTGGCGATGCCCCTGGCGTCGATCACCCGCCGCCCCGACTGGGTGGCGCTGTCCAGCGCCAGCGCCGCGGTGCCCTGGCGGCGGATCTGGCCGGCGCGTTCGGCGCGCAGCGCGGCCAGGGCGCGGACCCGGCCCTGGTTGCGCTTGCGCCGGGCGCTGATGCCTTCCACCGCCCAGCGGGCCTCGGCCTTGATCTTGCGGTCGAGCTTGTGGCGGGCCTCGTCCTCGGCCGCCCAGACGGTCTCGCGCCAGTCCTCGAAGGCGTCGAAGCCCTTGTCCTGGCGGCGCATCTCGCCGCGGTCGATCCACAGCGTCGCGCGGGTCAGCCGGCGCAGGAAGGCGCGGTCGTGCGAGATCAGCACGAAGGCCGCGCGGCTTTCCGACAGGGTGCTTTCCAGCCAGCCGATCGCCTGAATGTCCAGGTGGTTGGTCGGCTCGTCCAGCAGCATCAGGTCGGGCGCCTCGGCCAGCAGCCGCGCCAGCGCCGCCCGGCGGCGTTCCCCGCCCGAAGCGGTGGCGACAGGCCGGGCCGGGTCGAACTTGAGCCCCTCGGCCGCGGCGGCGACGCGCCACGCCTCGGCCTCGCCCACCCCGGCGGCCGCGAAATCGCCCAGCGTGGCGAAGGCCGACAGGTCCGGGTCCTGCTCCATGTAGCCGACACGAGTGCCGGCGGGCACGATCACCTCGCCGCGGTCGGGTTCGACGAGGCCCGCCATGACCTTCATCAGCGTGGATTTGCCGGACCCGTTGCGGCCGACCAGCGCCACGCGGTCGCCCTCCTGCACGGTCAGGGACAGGTCATCGAAGACCGGGTTGCCGCCGAAGGTCAGCGAGATGCCGGAGAGTTGCAGAAGGGGTGCGCGCGCCATGATGCGGGGCGGTTACCGCGCCCGCCGCGGGGCGTCAACGAAGCGGGTGATGCGCCGGGTCCGCCGCTGGCAGGTCATCGGCGCCGCTGCCCCGGGGCGTCGCGGAAATGTGTCCGATAAAAGAGCTCAGGTATTGACGGCCCCCACGTCTTTGCGCATCCCTGCGCCCAGTCACCTGACGGAAGGAACCTGCAATGACCCGACTGCTGCTTGCCGCCCTGATCGGCTCGACCGCGATCCCGGCGCTGGCCGAGGAAGTGAACATCTACTCGCACCGCCAGCCCGAGCTGATCCAGCCGCTGCTGGACGCCTTCACGGCCGAGACCGGCATCCCGGTCAACGTGGCCTTCGTGGACAAGGGCATGGTCGAGAAGCTCAAGGCCGAGGGCGACCGCTCGCCCGCAGACCTGATCCTGACCGTGGACGTGGCGCGGCTGGGCGAGGTCAAGGATGCCGGCATCACCCAGCCGGTCGAGGACGCGGCGCTGGACGCGGCGATCCCGGAAAACCTGCGCGACAAGGACCACCAGTGGTACGGGCTGACCACCCGCGCCCGCATCGTCTATGCCAGCAAGGAGCGCGTGCAGGACGGCGAGGTGACGACCTACGAGGATCTCGCCGATCCGAAATGGAAGGGCCGCATCTGCACCCGGCCGTTCACCGACGACTATAACGTCGCGCTGGTCGCAGCCTTCCTCGCCCATCACGGCGAGGCGGACACGGTGAAATGGCTGGAAGGGATCAAGGCCAACCTGGCGAAAAAGCCCGAGGGCAGCGACCGGGCGCAGGTCAAGTCGATCTGGGCCAAGGAATGCGACATCTCGCTGGGCAACACCTATTACATGGGCAAGATGCTCGAGGATGCGGAACAGAAGCCCTGGGCGGAATCGGTCCGCATCGTGTTCCCGAAATTCGAGGGTGGCGGGACGCATGTGAACGTCTCGGGCGTGGCGATGACCAAGTCGGCGCCGAACAAGGACGCGGCGCTGAAGCTGATGGAGTTCCTGGCCAGCGACACCGCTCAGAAGATCTATGCCGAGACCAACCATGAATTCCCGATCAAGGCCGGGGTCGAGCGGTCCGAACTGGTCAAGGGCTGGGGCGAGTTCACCCCCGACAGCGTGGACCTGACCGAGATCAGCCGCCTGCGCCCCGACGCGCTGAAGCTGATCCAGCAGGTCGACGTGGACGGCTGACCGGCCCTCCATGGACCCGTGCGGCCCGCGCCGGATCCCGGCGCGGGCCGTTTCGTCTGCGGCGCTGGACAATGCGCGGGCCGGATCGGTAAGACCTTCGGGCAGCGCCGAAAGGGGACCGAGATGGCAGCACGGCACGACGCATCACCGGGCGCTGCCCCGGACCTCGCGGCCGAGGCGGCCGACCTGCGCGCCCGCCTGGCCGAGGCGAACCTCGCCTATCACACCGACGACGCGCCGCTGATGACCGACGCGGATTACGACGCGCTGAAACGCCGCCTGGCCGAGATCGAGGCCGCCCATCCCGAGCTTGCGACCGATGACAGCCCGACCCGGCAGGTCGGCGCCGCGCCGTCGGAAAAATTCGCCAAGGTCCGCCACGCCCAGCGGATGATGTCGCTGGAAAACGCCTTTTCGGCCGCCGAGGTCGCCGAGTTCGTCGCCCGCATCCGCAGCTTTCTGAACCTGCCCGCCGACGCCGCGCTGGCGATGACCGCCGAGCCCAAGATCGACGGGCTGTCGCTGTCGCTGCGCTATGAAAGCGGCCGGCTGGTGCAGGCCGCGACCCGCGGCGACGGCACCACCGGCGAGAACGTCACCGCCAACGCCCTGACCATCGCCGACATCCCGCAGCGGCTGGAGGGCGCGCCCGACCTGCTCGAGGTGCGGGGCGAGGTCTACATGAGCCATGAAGCCTTCGCGGCGCTGAATGCCGAGGGCGCCGAGCGTATCTTTGCCAACCCCCGCAACGCGGCTGCCGGCTCGCTGCGCCAGTTGGACCCCACGATCACCGCGCGCCGGCCGCTGCGCTTCTTTGCCTATGGCTGGGGTGAGTTGTCGGCGCCGCTGGCCGACACCCAGTCCGGCGCCATCGCCCGGCTGGAGGCGCTGGGGTTCCAGACCACCCGGCCGCGGCTGTGCCGGACGGTCGAGGAACTGATCGGCTATTGGGCCGAGACCGGACAAGCCCGCGCCACGCTGGGCCACGACATCGACGGCGTGGTCTACAAGGTCGACGACCTTGCGCTGCAGCGCCGGCTGGGGTTCCGCGCGACCACGCCGCGCTGGGCGCTGGCGCACAAGTTCCCGGCCGAGCTGGCCTGGACGCGGCTCGAAGGCATCGACATCCAGGTCGGGCGCACCGGCGCGCTGTCCCCGGTCGCGCGGCTGGCGCCGGTGACGGTCGGCGGCGTCGTCGTCTCGAACGCGACGCTGCATAACGAGGACTATATCGCCGGGCGCGATTCCCGCGGCCAGCCGATCCGCGACGGCCGTGACATCCGGGTCGGCGACTGGGTGCAGGTCTATCGCGCCGGCGACGTGATCCCCAAGGTGGCCGACGTGGACCTGTCGCGGCGCACCAACCCGGCGCCCTATGTGTTTCCCGAAACCTGCCCCGATTGCGGCAGCGTCGCTATCCGCGAGCCGGGGGATTCCGTGCGCCGCTGCACCGGCGGGCTCGTGTGCCCGGCGCAGGCGATCGAGAAGCTGCGCCATTTCGTGTCCCGCGCGGCCTTCGACATCGAGGGGCTGGGCGCGAAGCAGGTCGAGGCGTTCTATGCCGACCCCGAACTGCCGATCCGCGAACCGGCCGACATCTTCACGCTGTCCGACCGCAACGAGGGCCGGCTGCAGGCGCGCGAGGGCTGGGGCCCTCGCTCGGCCGAAAACCTGTTCCGCGCCATCGAGGATCGCCGCAACATCCCCCTGGCGCGGCTGATCTTTTCGCTCGGCATCCGGCATGTGGGCGAGGTCGCGGCGGCGACCCTGGCCCGCCATTACGGCACCTGGGCGGCGTTCCGCGATGCCGTGGATGCCGCCGCCCCCGCCGCCGCCCGCCACCGTGCCGCCGAGGAGGCCGTCGCCGCCGAACGCTCCGCCGCCGCATCCGAGGGGCGGCGCGCGGCGGTGACCTCGGTCCGCAACGCCGTCTGGGCGGCCGAGCCTCTGCCCGACGGCGCCCGCGCGGCCTGGGACGAGCTGACCGGCATCGAGGGCATCGGCGCCGTCTTGGCCGAAGCGCTGGCCGCGAGCTTCACCCAGCCGGCCGAGCGCGGCGCCATCGACCGGCTGCTGGCGCATCTTACCGTGGAACCGGCCGCGCCGATCGCCGCCGCGGACAGTGCCATCGCCGGGCTGACCCTCGTCTTCACCGGCACGCTGGAACGGATGACCCGGGCCGAGGCCAAGGCCCGGGCCGAGGCGCTGGGGGCCAAGGTCGCGGGCTCGGTTTCGGCCAGGACCGACCTGCTGGTGGCGGGGCCGGGCGCGGGGTCCAAGGCCGCGAAGGCCGCCGAGTTGGGCATCCGCGTCATCGACGAGGACGAATGGCTGGCCATCGCGCAGGCATGAGGGGGCAGGCGTGACCGACGATCCCCCGCGGCCGGCGCCCAAGGGGCGGCCGCCGATCCTGTTTCCGCTGTTCGCCGGTGTCGACACGCTGCCCGGCATCGGCCCCAAGGCCGCCGAGGCGCTGGCGACGCTGGCCATCACCCGGCCCCGCGACCTGCTGTTCCACCTGCCCTCGGCCGGCATCCCCCGGCGCAGCGTCGCCCGGCTGGCCGACCTGCGGCCGCCGGAAATCGCCACCGTGACGGTGCGGGTCCAGCGCCACGCCCCGCCCTCGGCGCGCGGGCGGCCGTGGCGGGTGGTCTGCACCGACGGCACCAACGACCTGACGCTGGTCTTCTTTCACGCCCGGCAGGCCTGGGTCGAAAGCCAGCTGCCGCTGGGCGAAACCCGGGTCGTGTCAGGCAAGGTCGAGCTGTTCGACGGGCTCGCGCAGATGGTCCATCCCGACCACGTGCTGCGCCCCTCGGACCCGCCTCCCGCGGCGTTCGAGCCGGTCTGGCCGCTGGCCGGAGGGCTGACCCAGCGCAACCTCGCCAAGGCGGTGGCCGCGGCGCTGGACCGCGTCCCGCCGCTGCCGGAATGGATCGAGCCGTCCCTGAAGGCGCGCGAGGGCTGGCCCGACTGGCAGGCGGCGCTGGCGCAGGCCCACGCGCCCGCGCGGATGGAGGACCTGTCGGCCGCCGCCCCGGCGCGCGCGCGGCTGGCCTATGACGAGCTGCTCGCGCATCAGATGACGCTGGCGCTGGTCCGCCGCGACCGCCGCCGGGTGGCGGGCCGCGTCACCCGCGGCGACGGCCGGCTGGTGGACCGGGTGCTGGCCGCGCTGCCCTGGCCGCCGACCGGGGCGCAGACCCGCGCGGTGGCCGAGATCGCCGCCGACATGGCCAGCCCGCATCGCATGAACCGGCTGTTGCAGGGCGATGTCGGGTCCGGCAAGACTCTGGTCGCGCTGCTGGCGCTGCTCAGCGCGGTCGAGGCCGGCGGGCAGGGGGTGCTGATGGCGCCGACCGAGATCCTCGCCCGCCAGCATCTTGCCGCGCTGCTGCCGCTGGCTGAGGCCGCGGGGGTGCGCATCGCGCTGCTGACCGGCCGCGACAAGGGCGAGGGGCGGGGGCAGGTGCTGGCCGATCTGGCCGCGGGGCTGGTCCATATCCTCGTCGGCACCCATGCGGTGTTCCAGCCCGGCGTGGTCTTCGACGACCTGCGGCTGGCTGTGATCGACGAACAGCACCGCTTTGGCGTGGCGCAGCGGCTGGAACTGGGCGCAAAGGGCCAGCGCCCCGACATGCTGGTGATGACCGCGACACCGATCCCGCGCAGCCTCGCGCTGGCACAATATGGCGACATGGACCTGTCGGTGCTGGACGAAAAGCCGCCCGGCCGGCTGCCGATCGTGACCACCGCGGTGCCCGACACGCGGCTCGAGGCGGTGGTGGCGCGGCTGGCCGAGGCGATGGCGCGCGGCGTCCGTGCCTATTGGGTCTGCCCGCTGGTCGAGGAAAGCGAATCGGTGGACCTGATCGCGGCCGAGGATCGGTTCCGGATGCTGCGCGCCCGCTTCGGCGACACGGTGCGCCTGGTCCACGGCCAGATGCCGCCCGAATCGCGCGATGCCGCGATGGCCGATTTTGCCGCCGGCCGCGCGCAGCTGCTGGTCGCCACGACCGTCATCGAGGTGGGCGTGAACGTCCCCGAGGCGACGATCATGGTCATCGAGCGTGCCGAATCGTTCGGATTGGCGCAGTTGCACCAGCTGCGCGGGCGGGTCGGGCGGGGGACCGGCGCCTCGAGTTGCCTGCTGCTGTATCACGAGCCGCTGAGCGAATCGGGCCGCCGCCGCCTGCAGATCCTGCGCGAGACCGAGGACGGGTTCCGCATCGCCGAGGAGGACCTGGCGATGCGCGGCGCCGGCGACGTGATCGGCACCGCCCAGTCCGGCCTGCCGCGGTTCCGCATCGCCGATCTGGAACGCCAGGCCGAGCTGCTGGCGCTGGCCCGGCAGGACGCGCGGCTGCTGCTGGACCAGGACCCCGAGCTGACCGGGCCGCGGGGCCAAGCCGTGCGCACCCTGCTGTGGCTGATGGAACAGGATCGCGCGATCGGGCTCATGTCCGCCGGCTGATTAAAAGTTCTTAAAATGTTCTTTACAAACCCGGACTGGTATGGGAACAAAACAGCAACCCAGAACGGAGTTGCCGCGATGAACCGCTCGCTTTCCATCACTCAGGATACGCTGTCCGACACCGTTGGGCTGGCCGCGATCATCGTCGCGACCGTCGCCATGCTGTGGCTGCCGGCGCTGATCGCCGGCTGACTGCAAGCTGCCGTCAGCTTCGTCCCGTTTCCTCTGCCCCGCGTAGCCTGTGCGATCACTGTCCGATCGCCGCCGCCGTCCCCCGGCTCTGGTCAACGCGCAACTGGCCGGCCCTGGCAGGGGCCGGCCTTTTTCATGCCCCCGCCGCCTCGGCCGCCGCCTGCCAGGCCAGCAGGATCGAGGCGTGGCGGTTGGGGAAATCCCGCGCCGGCGACAAGGCCTTGGCCCCGGCGAAGGCGCCGGCGGGTGCCGGGCCTCCCTGGGTCAGCATGGCGCGAAGCGCGTCGCGGGCGGCGGCCAGCTCGGCCGGGGTGCGGCCGATCACCGCGCCCCCCAGCACCGCGGCCGAGGCCTGGCCCAGGGCGCAGGCCCGCACCTCTTGCGCGAACTCGGCCACCCGGCCGTCGGCCAGCAAGACATGCGCCGTCACCGTCGATCCGCATTGCGGCGAGCGGAAGGTCGCGCTGCCGGTCGGGGCGGGCAGGCGGCCCAGATGCGGGATGTCAGCCGCCAGCGCCAGCAGGCGACGCGAATATAGTGCCATCAGATCGTCGTCGGCCATCGGCTTTCCCCGCGCACAGTCCGGGGATAGATAGGCGCGCGGCCCGGAAAGGAAAACCAGATGTTCGACCCCGCCACGCTTCGCTTTGACGGCAACGGCCTGATCCCGGCCATCGCGCAGGATCATGCCTCGGGCGAGGTGCTGATGCTGGCCTGGATGAACGTCGAGGCTGTTCGGAAGACGCTCGAGGAAGGTCGCGTAACCTATTGGTCACGCTCGCGTCAGTCGTTCTGGACCAAGGGCGAGACATCGGGGCACACCCAGCGTCTGGTCGAGATGCGGGTCGATTGCGACCGAGACTGCCTGCTGCTGCTGGTGGAACAGACCGGCCCGGCCTGCCACACCAACCGCCGGTCGTGCTTCTATACCGCGATCCGCGACGGGGCCGAGATCGAGCTTCACAGCCCGATCAGCTGACGCACGTCCTGCGGCGTCAGCCCGGCCGCGCGATAGCTGGCGATGGCGCGGGCATCGTCGCGCTTGGCGAGCCGCTTTCCGGCATCGTCGCGGATCAGCCGGTGGTGGTGATAGGCGGGGGTGGGCAGGCCCAGCAGCCGCTGCAGCAGGACGTGGATATGGGTCGAATCGAACAGGTCCTTGCCCCGCGTCACCAGCGTGATCCCCTGCGCCGCGTCGTCCACCGCCACAGACAGGTGATAGCTGGTCCCCATCCCCCGGCGGGCCAGCACCACGTCGCCGATCCCGTCGATGAAATCCGCCGCCGCCAGCCGATGCGCCTGTCCGGGCAGGATGCGCTGGTCGTGAAACGCGATGCCGTCGTCGCCCAGCGCCGCGAAGGCGCGGCGGACATCCAGCCGGATCGCATCGTCGGGGCCGGCGTCGCGCATGACGCGGCCGCGGCAGGTGCCGGGATAGACCGGGCCGTCGGGGCCCAGTAGCGGCGCGGCGCCCTCTTGCGGGGCCGACAGCGCCCCGGCGATATCGGCGCGGCGGCAGCGGCAGGGATAGGTCAGGCCCATCGCCGCCAGCCGGTCGAGCGCCGCGGCATAGGCGGGCAGGCGGTCGGACTGCCGCATCACCGGCTGCGGCCAGTGGAGCCCCAGCCAGCGCAGGTCATCGAAGATCGCGGTCTCCCATTCCGGGCGGCAGCGGGCGCGGTCGATATCCTCGATGCGGATGAGGAACTGTCCCGGATCGGCCAGCCGCGCCGCGGTCAGCGCCGCGAAGGCGTGGCCGAGATGCAGCGGCCCGGTTGGCGAGGGGGCGAACCGCGTTCGCGTCGGCGTCGGGGTCAGCCCGCCAGCCATGCCGCGAAATCCGCCTTGGCGCGTTCGGTATAGGCCGGATAGCGATCCTTGCGCCCGCGCCGCCCGCCCCGCCCCTCGACCGGCGGGAAAAGCCCGAAATTGACGTTCATCGGCTGGAAGGTTTTTGCCTCGGCCCCGCCGGTGATGTGGTGGACCAGCGCCCCCATCGCCGTCGTCTGCAGCGGCGGGCCGAGGTCGCGCCCCAGTGCCTCGGCCGCGGCCATGCGGCCGGCCAGCAGCCCCATCGCGGCGCTTTCGACATAGCCCTCGACCCCCGTGACCTGGCCCGCAAAGCGCAGGTTCGGCCGCGCGCGCAGCCGCAGCCGGTCGTCGATCAGGGTCGGGGAATTGAGGAAGGTGTTGCGGTGGATGCCGCCCAGCCGCGCAAAGCTTGCGTTCTGCAGGCCCGGGATCATGCGGAACACCTCGGTCTGCGCGCCGTATTTCATCTTGGTCTGGAAGCCGACGATATTATACAGCGTCCCCAAAGCGTTATCGCGCCGCAACTGGACGACTGCATAGGGTTTCTCGGCCGGCTTGTGGGCGTTGGTCAGCCCGACCGGCTTCATCGGCCCGTGGCGCAACGTCTCGCGGCCCCGCTCGGCCATCACCTCGATGGGCAGGCAGCCGTCGAAATAGCCGGCGGTCTCGCCCTCGTGGAACTCGGTCTTGTCGGCGGCCAGCAGCGCGTCGATGAACGCCTCGTAGTCGTCGCGGGTCATCGGGCAGTTGAGATAGGCAGTGCGCTCGTCCTCGGTCTCGCCCTTGTCATAGCGCGACTGCCGCCACGCCACCCCCATGTCGATGGTGTCGGCATGGACGATCGGCGCGATGGCGTCAAAAAAGGCCAGCGCATCGGCCCCGGTTTCGGCCTGGATCGCCGCCCCCAGCGCCGGAGAGGTCAGCGGTCCGGTGGCGATGATCCACCGGCCCTCGCGGGGCAGGTCGGTAATCTCGCCCGGCTGGATCGTGACCAGCGGTTCGGCCCGCAGCGCGGCAGTGACCGAGGCCGAAAAGGCGTCGCGGTCCACCGCCAGCGCCCCGCCCGCGGGCAGCTTGTGGCGGTCGGCCATCGCCATGATGAGCCCCTCGGCCGCGCGCATTTCCCAGTGCAGCTGGCCCACCGCGTTCATCACGTCGTCGTCCGACCGGAAGCTGTTGGAACACACCATCTCGGCGCAGTCGCCGGTGCGATGGGCGAATGTGCCGAGGGCAGGGCGCATCTCGTGCAGCACCACGGGCAGGCCGGCGCGGGCGATCTGCCAGGCGGCCTCGGACCCGGCCATGCCGGCGCCGACGATGTGGATGGGGTCGGTCATGGCACGGACCTATCAGCGGCGGCGGTCATGCAAAAGGGGCGGCGCCGCGGCGCCGCCCCTGAAAGTTCGGACAGGGTCGGTCACTCGGCGTCGGTCGGCGCGACGTCGGGGTCCATCTCGGTCGTCTCGACGACCTCGCCCTCGCCCTCGCCGCCGTCGGCGTTGTCCTCGGACCGCAGGCCCGAGGGCGCAGCGATGTTGGCGATGACGAAGTTGCGGTCGATGGTCGGCTTGGCGCCGGCCGGCAGCTCGATGTCGCTGATGTGGATCACGTCACCGATCTTCTTGCCCTTGAGGTCAACGGTGATGTGGTCCGGGATGTCGGACGCGGTCACCACCAACTCGACCTCGGGGCGCACAACCACCAACGTGCCGCCGCGCTTGAGGCCCGGCGCTTCCTCGTGGTTGATGAAATCGACGTGGATGAACAGGTTCACCCGCGTGTTCCGGTGCAGGCGCATCAGGTCGATATGGGTCGGCAGGTCCTTGACCACGTCGCGCTGGACGCCGCGGCAGATGACGCGGACGTCGTCCTGGCCCTCGACCTTGAGGTTCCACAGCGTGGACATGAAGCGTCCCGCGCGCAGCTTGGTCAGCAGGGGGTTGAAGTCGAGCTGGATCGGCGTCGGGTCCTTGCCGTTGCCGTAAACGATACCGGGCACCTTGCCATTGCGGCGAGCTTGACGGGCGGCCCCCTTGCCTGTCCCCGTGCGTGCCTCGGCCACCAGATCAGGGATCTCTTTGGCCATTGCTATGTTCCTTTCAGGTTTCATCCGGCCGCCTCCAAGGGTGTCTTGGCCGGAAGCCGCGCCTATAGCGCAGCCGCGCCGGGATGGAAAGCGCCATTCCGGCCGGGGAACCGCTGTGGTTGCCGTCACGTTCGGGACCTGCAATCGCAGGCAGAACGGAGCATCCCATGTCCTGGATCGAAACCGACGACGGCGTGGGGGTTTACACCAAGGACTGGGGCGAGGGCAGGCCCGTCGTCCTGATCCACGGCTGGCCGCTGTCGGCGGATTCGTGGCAACATCAGGCCCGCGCGCTGGTCCAGGCGGGCTATCGGGTGGTGAGCTATGACCGGCGCGGCTTTGGCCGGTCGGACCAGCCGCTGGGCGGTTATGACTATGACACGCTGGCCGACGACCTTTCCGCGGTCATGGACGCGCTGGAACTGGACGGCGCCGCGCTGGTCGGCTTTTCGATGGGCGGCGGAGAGATCGCCCGCTGCATGTCCCGCCACGCCGGCAAGGGGGTGGAGCGGGTGGCGTTCCTGTCCTCGGTCGTGCCGGGGCTCTTGCAATGCGAGGACAACCCCGACGGGGCGACGCCGCAGATGATCGACCAGATCAAGGAGGGCATCGTCCAGGACCGGCCCGCCTTCCTGCAAAGTTTCCTCAAGCTCTTCTACGGCGTCGGCGCGTTCCGCAGCCCGGTGAGCCAGGCGGTGCTGGACTGGAACTGGGGGATCGCGCTGCAGGCGAGCCCGCTGGCGACGACGGCTTGCGTCGATGCCTTCGGGATGACCGACTTCACCCCAGACATCGCCCAGATCGGCTGTCCGGTGCTGATCATGCACGGCACCGCCGACGGGCCTGCCCCCCACACGGCGACGGGGCTGCGGCTGTCGCGGATGCTGCCGCGGGCGCGCTATGTGGAGCTGCCGGGCGCGCCGCACGGCATCCTCGAAACCCACGCCGCCGAGGTGAACGCGGCGCTGCTTGATTTCCTGGGGCAGCGCTAGGCCCGGCAGGTCAGGCGTATTCGTCCTGCCACGCCGCCGGCACGAAGACATTGTGGCGGCCGACATTGTGGATGTCGCGTTCGCCGCACAGCGCCATCGAGATGTCCAGCTCCTTGCGGATCACCTCGAGCGCCGCGGTCACCCCGGCCTCGCCCATCGCGCCCAGGCCGTGGACGAAGGCGCGGCCGATCCAGGTCGCGTGCGCTCCCAGCGCCAGCGCCTTCAGCACGTCCTGGCCCGAGCGGATGCCCGAATCGAGGTGGATCTCGATCCGGTCGCCCACCGCCTCGACGATCTCGGGCAGCACCCGGATCGAGGACAGCGCCCCGTCCAGCTGCCGGCCGCCGTGGTTCGACACGACGATGGCGTCGGCGCCGAAATCGGCGGCGATCCGGGCGTCGTCGGCGTCGAGGATGCCTTTCAGGACCAGCTTGCCGCCCCACATGTCGCGGATGCGGGCGATCTTCTGCCAGTCAAGCTGCGGGTCGAACTGCTCGGCCGTCCAGCTGGCGAGGTTGGCGGTGTCCGTCACCCCCTTGGCGTGACCGACGATGTTGCCGAAGAACCGCCTTTTGGTCCGCAGCATCTCCATCCCCCAGCGCCAGCGGGTGGCGAGGTCGGCGATCGACGAGGGGGTCAGCTTGGGCGGCGCGCTCAGCCCGTTCTTCAGGTCCTTGTGGCGCTGGCCCAGGATCTGCAGGTCCAGCGTCAGCACCAGCGCCGAACAGCCCGCGGCCTTGGCCCGGCCGATGATGTTTTCCAGGAATTCCTGGTCCTTCATCACGTAAAGCTGGAACATGAACGGTTTGGTCGTGAGCGCGGCCACGTCCTCGATCGAACAGATCGACATGGTGGACAGGCAGAACGGGACGCCGAACTTCTCGGCCGCGCGGGCGGCCTTGATCTCGCCGTCGGCGCGCTGCATCCCGGTCAGCCCGACCGGGGCGAGCCCCACCGGCATGGTGACCGGCATCCCGATCATGTCCGAGGCGATGTTGCGGTTCGACATGTCCACCGCAACCTTCTGGCGCAGGCGGACCTTCTGGAAGTCCGACGTGTTCTCGCGGAAGGTCTGTTCGGTGTAGCTGCCCGATTCCGCATAGTCGTAGAACATGCGCGGGGTGCGCGCCTTGTGCATCCGCTTGAGGTCGTCGATGCAGGTGATCACGGGCATGGGGCGCTCCGGTCAGGGTTGGGGTTTGCAGGGGACGGCGGCCGGATCGGCGGTGCCGGGCGGGCAGTCGGGCCGGGGCATCGTGGCGCCGACCGGCTCGTCCCCCAGCGCGCGGGCGCGGTCGCGCAGGGCGCGGATGCGGGCGGCGGTGGCGGGGTCGGTGGTGTCCGCGCGGCCAGCGGTGGGGCCAGCGGAGGGGGCCGCGGTGCCGGTGTCGGTACGCGGCGGCTGGGCCGCGGGCAGCTCGGTCCGCGCGAGAGCGTCGGCGCGGCGCTGCAGGTCGGTGGCGCGATCCCCCAGCGCGGGGGCGTCGCTGACCGTACGGCGGGCGGCCTGGGCCCGGGCCTCGGCCGCGGCGCGGCGGGCGTCGAGCGCGGCGCCCACCGCCTCGGGATCGGCGGCGGCGTCGCCGGCATGGTCCGGGATTGCCGGCGGCTGGTTCAGTTCCGACAGCGGCAGCAGGCGCGGATAGTCGGCCTCGTCCGGCTGGGCGCAGGCGGTCAGCGCCATCATGGCAAGCAGGGCGATACGGGCGGGGCGTCGCGACATCGCGTCACGATAGCATCCGGTGCCTCAGCGGCAACCCGCAGCGACGGCGGGGAGCGAGCCCTGACGCCGCGCTTTCCCCGCGGCCGCCGTTGGCCTAGAAACGCCCGATGGCCCGCACCCAAGGTTCCCGCGCCGAGATCACCGGCCCGCTCGTCCGTCAGGCCGCGCGGCGGCTGTTCGCGCGCCACGGCTATGCCGCCGTTTCGATGCGCCAGATCGCGGCGGCCGTCGGGGTTCAGGCGGGCGCGCTCTATGCCTATACGCCCGACAAGCAGGCGCTGCTGGCCGATCTGCTGCGCGACCATATGGAGCTGCTGCTCGCCGCCTGGGAGGATGAGGGTGGCGATCCGCTGGCGCGGCTGGAACGGTTCGTGCGCTTTCACATCGGCTATTCGCTGGACCACCCCGACGAGGTGTTCCTCAGCTACATGGAACTGCGGAACCTCACCCCCGACAACCACGCCGCCATCGCCGCCCTGCGCGGGCGCTATGAAACCGCGCTGGCCGACATCCTGCGCGCCGGCGCCGAGGCGGGCGTGATGCGCGTCGCCGATGCGCGGCTGGCGGCGATGGCGCTGATCGCGATGCTGACCGGCGTCACCAACTGGTTTCGCGAGGGTGGGCGGCTGGACCGCGCGGCAGTGGCCGACCATTACTGGACGCTTGCCCGCGGGGCGGTCGGCGCGGGATGATCGGGACATGAGTCTGCCGCCCGGATTTCTCGACGACCTGCGCGCCCGCGTCCCGATCAGCCGGATCGTCGGGCGGCGGGTGACGTGGGACCTGCGGAAATCGAACCAGGCCAAGGGCGACTGGTGGGCGCCCTGTCCGTTCCATTCGGAGAAGACCGCTTCGTTCCACGTCGATGACCAAAAGGGGTTCTATTACTGCTTCGGCTGCCACGCCAAGGGCGACGCGCTGGGGTTCCTTCGCGAGGCCGAGGGGATGGGCTTTCTGGACGCCGTCGCCGTCATGGCCGCCGAAGCCGGCGTGCCGATGCCGGAACGCAGCCCGCGCGAACAGGCGCAGACCGACCGCCGCACCGAACTGACCGCGGTGATGGACCGCGCCGTGCGTTGGTTCCGGCTGCAGCTGCAGACCGGGGCGGGGGCCGCCGCCCGCGACTATCTCGCGGGGCGCGGGCTGGACGGCGCGGCGCTGGACCGCTTCGAGATCGGCTTTGCCCCGGACCTGCGGCAGGGGCTGATCCGGCACCTGACCGAGGCCGGCATCCCCGAGGCGATGGCGGTCGAGGCCGGTCTGGCGATCAAGCCGGATGCCGACGGGGGACGCGCGGGGCGCGATGGAGGCGCACCCTATGACCGCTTTCGCGGCCGGATCATCTTTCCGATCCGCGACGGGCGCGGCCGCTGCATCTCGTTCGGCGGCCGGGCGATGGACCCGAACGCGCGGGCCAAGTACCTCAACGGCCCCGAAACGGCGCTGTTCGACAAGGGGCGCAATCTCTACAACCTCGGGCCGGCCCGGGCGGCGGTGGCCAAGGGCCAGCCCCTGATCGTGGCCGAGGGCTATATGGACGTCATCGCGCTGGTCCGCGCGGGGATCGAGGGCGCCGTCGCGCCGCTGGGCACCGCGATCACCGAGGATCAGCTGCGGCTCATGTGGCGGGTCTCGCCCGAACCCGTCATCGCGCTGGATGGCGATGCGGCGGGCCTGCGGGCGGCGATGCGGCTGATCGACCTGGCGCTGCCGCTGACCGGGCCGGGGCAGGCGCTGCGCTTTGCGCTGCTGCCGCCGGGGCAGGACCCGGACGATCTGATCCGCGCCGGCGGCCCCGGGGCGATTCGGGCGGTGCTGGACCAGGCCCAACCGCTGGTCGACCTGCTGTGGCGGCGCGAAACCGAGGGCCGCAGCTTTGACAGCCCCGAACGCAAGGCGGCGCTGGACAAGACGCTGGCCGACGCCATCGCCCGCATCCCGGATACCGCCACCCGCGACCACTATGCCGCGGAACTCAAGCGCCAGCGCTGGGCGTTGTTTGCCCCCGCCCGGACCGAACGCGGCCGCTTTGCCCGCCGCGGCGAGCCGCCGCCGCCCGTGCCGCAGACCCGCGCCTCGACGCTGGTCGCGGCCGATCCGGGCGAGGCGCTGATCGAGGCGGTGATCCTCGCTCTCTGCGCCACCCATCCCGACCTGATCCCGCGGGTGGAATCGCGGCTGGAACGGCTCGACCCCGCCGATCCGGGCCGCGCGGCGCTGGTCCACGACCTGCTGGCGGGGGTTTCCAGCGCCCAGGGGCGGGCCGCCCTTGACGCGATCATGGGCGATCCCCATGTCCGCTCGGCTCCGGCCATCGCCCACCCGGTCTCGGCCGGGGACGCGGCCGAGCCGATGCTGCTGAACGCCCTGGACCGGATCGAGGCGCACCGTTCCGCGCGCGAGGAAGTCGCCCGCGCCGAGGCCGAGATCGAGGGGCTGGCCGACGAGGGGCTGACCTGGCGGGTGACGCAGTCGACGCGCGCGCGCCAGCAGGCCGACCACCCGGACCTGGGCGGCGACAGCGGCGTGGTGGGGGATCAGCGGTCGCTGGCCGACCAGTTCGCCGCCGCCCGCGCCCAGGCCGAAGCGCTGATCCGTGACCGCCGCCGCTGAGCGGCGTATCAGTTAACGAATCGGTAACCCCCTGTCGCTTTGACCGGGGCGCCCGATTCTAATAGAAATCGCCGATAATCCGGCTCGATTCGGGGCGAATCAGTCGCCCGACCGAATCACTCGCAAGAAGGACACGCCCATGGCCAAGGACGACGACGACAAGCCGGAAGCCAAGGATGACGACCACCCGCTGGACATGAGCCAGGCCGCCGTCAAGCGCATGATCGCCGACGCGCGCGAGCGCGGTTATATCACCTATGACCAGCTGAACACGGTCCTGCCACCCGACCAGGTGTCCTCGGAACAGATCGAGGACGTCATGTCGATGCTGTCCGAAATGGGCATCAACGTCATCGAGGACGAAGAGGCCGAGGAGGCCGAGCAGGGCGGGGCGGTTGTCCCGACCTCGACCTCGCGCGAGGTGGCGGTGGCCACCACCGAAACCGAAAAGCTCGACCGCACCGACGACCCGGTGCGGATGTATCTGCGCGAGATGGGCTCGGTCGAACTGCTGTCGCGCGAGGGCGAGATCGCCATCGCCAAGCGGATCGAGGCCGGCCGCAACACGATGATCGCAGGGCTGTGCGAAAGCCCGCTGACCTTCAAGGCGATCACCATGTGGCGCCAGGAACTGCTGAACGAAGACATCCTGCTGCGCGACGTCATCGACCTGGAAACCACCTTCGGCCGCTCGATGGGCGAGGAGGAAGAGGGCGAGGAAGACCTGCCGGCCGACCTGCCGCTGGGCGAGACCGCGGCGGCTGAGCGAACGGCGGAATGGGGCGGCGGCGAAGAGGTCGACGCCGACGGCAACCCGATGCGCCGCGAGGACAGCGACGACGACGAGGATGACGGCCAGAACCTGTCGCTGGCGGCGATGGAGGCGAGCCTCAAGCCGCGGGTGCTGGAAACGCTGGAAGCCATCGCCCGCGACTATGAACAGCTGGCCGACATGCAGGACCAGCGCATGTCCGCGACCCTGAACGAGGATGCCAGCTTTTCGGCCAAGGACGAGGCCGCCTATCAGAAGCTGCGCAGCGAGATCGTCGCGCTGGTCAACGAACTGCACCTGCACAACAACCGCATCGAGGCGCTGGTCGACCAGATCTATGGCATCAACCGCCGCATCGTGACGATTGATTCCGGCATGGTGAAGCTGGCCGACGCGGCGCGGATCAACCGGCGCGAATTCATCGACGCCTATCGCGGCGCCGAACTGGACCCGTCCTGGACCGACCGCATGGGCCAGAACAAGGGCCGCGGCTGGCAGGCACTGTTCGAACGCTCGCGCGACCAGGTGGACAGCCTGCGGTCGGAAATGGCGATGGTCGGCCAGCATGTCGGCGTCGACATCGAGGAGTTCCGCCGCATCGTGAACCAGGTCCAGCGTGGCGAGAAAGAGGCGCGCCAGGCCAAGAAGGAGATGGTCGAGGCGAACCTGCGGCTGGTCATCTCGATCGCCAAGAAATACACCAACCGCGGGCTGCAGTTCCTTGATCTCATTCAGGAAGGGAACATCGGCCTGATGAAGGCGGTGGACAAGTTCGAATACCGCCGCGGCTACAAGTTCTCGACCTATGCGACCTGGTGGATCCGGCAGGCGATCACCCGGTCCATCGCCGACCAGGCCCGCACGATCCGCATCCCCGTCCACATGATCGAGACGATCAACAAGCTGGTCCGCACCGGCCGCCAGATGCTGCACGAGATCGGCCGGGAACCCACGCCCGAGGAACTGGCCGAAAAGCTGCAGATGCCGCTGGAGAAGGTCCGCAAGGTGATGAAGATCGCCAAGGAGCCGATCAGCCTCGAGACCCCGATCGGGGACGAGGAGGACAGCCAGCTCGGCGATTTCATCGAGGACAAGAACGCGGTCCTGCCGCTGGATTCCGCCATTCAGGAGAACCTGAAGGAAACCACGACGCGGGTGCTGGCCAGCCTGACCCCGCGCGAGGAGCGGGTGCTGCGGATGCGCTTTGGCATCGGCATGAACACCGACCACACGCTGGAAGAGGTCGGCCAGCAGTTCAGCGTGACCCGCGAGCGCATCCGCCAGATCGAGGCCAAGGCGCTGCGCAAGCTGAAACACCCGTCGCGGTCGCGCAAGCTGCGGTCGTTCCTGGATCAGTAAAGACTGGGCCGGCCCCTTAGGGCCGGCAACTTGCCCCAGCGTCAACCCGCGCGGTCAACTTTTGATGTGTTGCGCGGGCCAGTGGCGCGCGCCTAAACCTAGGGCGCGCCACGAAAAAACCGCCCCGGGCGCGCGAGTCTCCCTTCAGTATCCCGGCCGATGTTCGACATCTCCTTCATCCTCTATCGAAGCGAAACCGACGTGGCACCGGGATCGCCGATGGCGCGCCAGATCCTCAGCGAGGCCGAGGCGCGGAACGCCGCCAACGACCTGACCGGCTTTCTCCATCACGAGGAAAACTTCTTCTTCCAATGGCTGGAAGGCCCGGCAGCGCCGCTGGAAGAGGTCGCGATGATGATCCAGCGCGATCCGCGCCACCGCTACATGACGTTCCTGTGGCGCGGCGCAGCCGATGACCGGCAGTTCGGGGAATGGCGGATGGGCTATTCGACCCACGACGACGATTCGATCATGACCTGGCTGGCGCAGAACCCGGTCGCCCAGCGGGAAAAGCGCGCCTATGCCTCGTCGGTGCTGGCCTTCCTGCAGCGTCGCAACGAGGCCGCGCGGGGCCGGTAGGCCCCACCCTCACTTGCCGGACGACAGCCGCGCCACGTGGCGGGCGAAGGCGTCGGCATAGGCGTTCATGAACGCGGCCGTCTGGTCGTTCACCACCGTCCCGTCAGGGCCGAAATCCTCGGGCTTGAAGGACAGGTAGAACTCCGGATGGCCCATCACGATCATTCCCAGCGTCACCATCTGCGCCTTCAGATGGACCTGCGCCGCGGCCGTGCCGATCGCCCCGGGCGAGGCGCCGATGCAGGCGGCGGCCTTGCCGGCCCAGCTGGATTTCCCCTGGGGCCGGCTGCCCCAGTCCAGCGCATTGCCCAGCAGCCCGGGCACGGCGCGGTTGTATTCCGGCGTCACCAGCAGCACGGCATCGGCGGCAGCGACCTGCGCCTTGAACCGCTCGACCGGCGCCGGCCCCCCCGCGTCGGTCCACAGATCGTCGTTATAGAGCGGCAGGTCCCCGATCTCGACGAACGCGAACGCCAGCCGGTCGGCGGCCAGCGCGGCCAGCGCCCGGGCCAGCCGGCGGTTGACCGACCCGGCGCGCAGGGACCCCACGAGAACGGCGACGCGAGGGAAAGAGCTGGGCATGAGAGATTCCTGACCTGAACGCGGTTGCAAAACCAGACCAAATCACGAACATTGGCCCAAATTCGAGGGACAACTATGCAGCCGCTGATCGGAAAAGCGCAAGCCGCCTGGGCGGATCTCGCCACGGTGCAGGCCGGGGCGCTGCTGCTGGTGCTGGCCTTCCTGATCGCGCTGGCGCTAAGCATCGCGCGCGGCCGCAGCCTCAGGCGCGACCGCGCCGCCTTTGCCCGCGACAGCCACGAAGCCGCCCTGCGCGAGACGGAATCGCGCGCCCGCATCCAGGCCCAGGCCGACCGGCTGGAGCTGATGTCCGACGAACGCGACGAATTGCGCGACGCGCTGCATATCTCGCGCGAGACGGTCGAGGCAGTGCGGCGCGATCTCGCCGCCAGCCACGCCGCGGCGGAAAAGGAACGCGAGGCGGCGGCCCGTGAGCTGGCGCTGCTGCGCGAGCTGCGGGACGAGATGACGGGGCAGTTCCGGGTGATGGCCGACGAATCCCTGCGCCGGCAGGGGGCGGATCTGGAAAAGACCCACTCCGAACGGCTCGCGGCGCTGCTGACGCCGTTCCGCGAACAGGTGCAGCGGTTCGAAACCGAACTGGCCCAGCGCAGCAAATCCACCGACGAGGAACGCGCGGCGCTGCGCGAACAGATCGAGGGGCTGCACCGCCGGTCCGAGGAAATCGGCCGCGACGCGGTCGCGCTGACCCGGGCGCTGAAGGGCGAGAAGCAGCGCCAGGGCGCCTGGGGCGAGATGATCCTCGAACGGGTTCTGGAAGGCTCGGGGCTGGAACGCGGCACGCATTACCAGGTGCAGGCCAGCTTCCGCGACGAGGACGGGCGGCAGTGGCGCCCCGACGTGCTGGTGCGGCTGCCGCAGGACAAGGTGCTGGTGATCGACAGCAAGGTCTCGCTGAACGACTATGAACGGGCGGTCAATGCCGAGGACGCCGCCGACCGCGACGCGGCCCTGCGCCGCCACGTCGCCGCGATCCGCAGCCATATCCAGACCCTGTCCGGCAAGGGCTATCACGCCGTCGATGCAGCCTCAGTCGATTACGTGCTGATGTTCATCCCCGTCGAGGGCGCGTTCTCCGAGGCGATGCGCGTCGATCCCGAGCTCGCCGCCTTTGCGCTGGACCGGCGGGTCGGGCTGACCACCCCCACCACGCTGATGCTGACGCTGCGCACGGTGGACCATATCTGGACCGTCCAGCGGCGCGAGACGAACGCCGTCGAGATCGCCCAGCGGGCGGGGGCGCTGTATGACAAGCTTGCGGGTTTCGTGGAATCGATCGAGGGCGTCGGCAAGGCGCTGGGCGACGCGCAGAAGGCGCATGGCCAGGCGATGGACCGGCTGACCCGCGGGCAGGGCAACGTGATCCGGCAGGTCGAGATGCTGCGCACGCTCGGCGCCCGCACCACCCGGCGGCTGGCGCTGGACCACGACGCCGAGGATGCGCCGCGGCAGCTTGACGCGGGCGAATAGATGCAGGGCCGGCTGACCCTTTCCACCCACGGCCCGGCCTGTCACGAGATCACCGGGCAGATGGCGGCCTGGCTGCGGGACATCGGCGCCCGCGACGGGGTGCTGATGGCGTTCGTCCAGCACACCTCGTGCAGTCTGCTGGTGCAGGAAAACGCCGACCCGGACGTCCAGCACGACCTGCTGGCGTGGCTCGACCGGATCGCGCCGCCGGCGGACCATCCCGCGATGGGCTATCTGCGACATCGCGACGAAGGGCCGGACGACATGCCGGCGCATCTCAAGGCGGCGATCCTGCCGGTCAGCCTGACGATCCCGGTCGAGGCCGGGCGGATGCGGCTGGGACGGTGGCAGGGGGTCTATCTGGTGGAACATCGCACCGCGCCGCACCGGCGCCAGGTCGCGCTGACCTCCGCGGCGCTATAGCTTTCGCGCCACAGGCCGCCACGCTGCATCTGGTGGCGCGTGAGGCCGGCTACCCAAAGCCTTCGGGTGATGTATAGTCCCGGTGTCCAAGGCTGATCCGGGGTCAATCCATGCGCTGTCCGTTCTGCGGAAATGTCGATACGCAGGTCAAGGACTCGCGCCCGGCCGAAGACAACGTCGCCATCCGCCGCCGTCGCTTCTGCCCGGCCTGCGGCGGGCGCTTCACCACCTATGAACGGGTGCAACTGCGCGACCTGGTGGTCATCAAGTCCAGCGGCCGGCGCGAGGATTTCGACCGCGACAAGCTGGCCCGCTCGATCCGCATCGCCATGCAGAAGCGCCCGGTGGAGCCCGAGCGGCTGGACCAGATGATCTCGGGCATCGTGCGGCGGCTGGAAAGCATGGGCGAGACCGACATCTCCTCCAAGGTCATCGGCGAGATCGTGATGGAGACGCTGGCCCGCATCGACACCGTGGGCTATGTGCGGTTTGCCAGCGTTTACAAGAACTTCCAGGCGGCAGACGATTTTGACCGCTTCGTGTCGGAACTGCGCCCGGCCGACAGTGACGGCTGACGACGCAGCGCACATGGACCACGCGCTGCGGCTGGCGCGGCGCGGCCTGGGGAATGTGTGGCCGAACCCTGCGGTCGGCTGCGTGCTGGTCCGCGAGGGTCGCATCGTCGGCCGCGGCTGGACCCAGCCGGGCGGCCGGCCCCATGCGGAACGGATGGCGCTGGACGCGGCCGGCGCGGCGTCGCGAGGGGCGACGGCCTATGTCACGCTGGAACCCTGCGCCCATCACGGTCGCACCCCGCCCTGCGCCGAGGCGCTGATCGCCGCCGGCGTCACCCGCGTGGTCAGCGCCTTGACCGACCCCGATCCGCGGGTCACCGGGCGCGGCCATGCGATGCTGCGCGCGGCGGGCATCGCGGTGACCGAGAGCGTGCGGGCCGATGCGGCGGCGGCGCTGCAGCGCGGGTTTCTGACACGCGTCACCTTGGGGCGACCGATGGTTACGCTGAAGCTCGCGACCAGCTTCGACGGGCGGATCGCCACCGGCTCGGGGGAAAGCCGCTGGATCACCGGCGAGGCGGCGCGCCGCCATGTGCATGCGCTGCGGCTGACCCACGACGCGGTGATGGTCGGCGGCGGCACCGCCCGCGCCGACCTGCCGGCGCTGAACATCCGCGGCTTCGGCGCGGTCCGCCAGCCGGTGAGGCTGGTGATCGCCAACGCCCCGATGCCCGATCTGCCGCCCGAGGACGCCGCGCACGGCCCGCTGTGGGTGCTGCCCGGCCCGCTGCCCGAGGCGCTGGCGGAACTCGGCCGGCGCGGGCTGACGCGCGTGCTATGCGAGGGCGGCGGGCAGCTCGCGGCCGGGCTGCTGGGCGCGGGGCTGGTGGACGAGCTGGTCGGCTACACGGCCGGCGTCCTGCTGGGCGGGGACGGCCGCGCCGCGGTCGGCCCGCTGGGGCTGCAGCACCTCTCTGATGCGCCGCGCTTTCGCCTCGCCGAAGCCCGCCCGCTCGGCGGCGATCTGTTCCACCGCTGGGTCCGGCACGCGTAGCGCTTCGGGCGGTTGCAAATATCCTCCGGGGGTCCGGGGGTGGAAAACCCCCGGCCTCAGCGCCGCCAGATCCAGGCCTGCCCGGCCAGCGCCCCCTGCAGCTTGGCCAGCCAGCGCAGCGCCGGCGGCCCCAGCCGCAGCGTCGGGTCGGCCAGCCGCGCCAGCGCCGTCTCGACCGGGCAGGGCAGGCCGCTGACCGGATCGCGATAGCGCGGATAGGCGACCAGCGCCGCATGGACCAGCCCCGCCAGATCGGGCCGGGCGAGGCGCCGGCCGGGGATCGGCCCAAGGTCGCGGGTCAGGCCCCAGCCGGCATAGAAGGGCGCGCCCAGCGTCACCACGGGCTTGCCGCGGATCAGCGCCTCGAAGCCCAGCGTCGAGGTGATCGTCCAGATTTCATCCACCGCGTCGATCAGCGCTGCCGCCGGCGCCGCCGTCGCCGTCAGATCGGCCAGACCGGCCAGGTCGGACGCCGCGACCGCGCCGGGACGCAGCCCGGCCTCGACATCGGGGTGCGGCTTCCAGACGATCAGCGCGCCGGGGTTCTCGGCCCGGACCCGGCGCAGCAGTGCGAGGTTGCTCCGCTCCTCCCCCGCGCCCAGGCGGATCGAGGCGTCGTCCTCGACCTGCCCCGGCACGAGGATGACCCGCCGCCCGTCACGCGGGATGGCAGGCAGCGTCCCGGCCAGGTTGTATTTCGTCACCGCCTCGGCGCGCAGCCGGGCGATCAGCGCCTCGGCCCGCGCCCGTCCCCCGGGCGGCAGGGGCGCTGCGATCAGCCGTTCCAGCCGGCTCTCGCGGGTCGGGTCGTAGTAGATGCCCAGGTCGTCGGCGACCAGCGACAGCGGCGGCACCAGCTGCGCGCCCAGCCCGCGCGAGCGCAGGAACCCGTCCTCGACCCGCGCCGCCTGGCAGGCGTCCGCCGCGCGGTTCGCCCAGGCGAGCGTCACCTGCGGCGAGGGCCGGTCGGTGAACCGCACCCCCGCGCCGTTGCCGAAGGTCGCGGCGATGGCGCGGCGTTTCCACAGTCGCATCCCCAGCGCGAGATGCCCGTCGCGGTCCTCGCGGAAGGCGCGCGTCTCGGCTTCGATCTGGCGCAGGGCGCCATCGAAATCCGTCAGCCGGTTCAGGCAGGGATCGTACCAGACCGGCGCCATCAGGTGCGACGCGGCGAACAGGGCCTGGACGGTGGCCCGGCCGGCGCGGCGCGGGATCGGGGTTGCGTCCTCGGTCAGCCCCCAGCCGGCATAGAAGGGCTGGCCGAACAGCCGCGGCCGGTGCCCCGCCAGCAGCGCCTCGTAGCCCAGCTGCGAGCTGACAGCGTAGACCGCTGCGGCGTTATCGACCAGCCGCCAGGGCGAGACGGGCGTGTCGCAAAAGACCTCGCCCGGCCGCAGGTCGGCGCGGGTGAAATGGCCGGCGCGATGGCCGGCGGCGGTTTCGGGATGGCTGCGGATGACCAGCGGAACGCCCGGGTGTTCGTCCCGCGCGGCCTGCAGCATCCGCAGGAATTCCGCGCGTCCCGCGCCCCGCAGCGAGGCGTCGCCGCGGGTCTGGTCCACGACCAGCACATAGCCCGGCGGCGGGGCCGCGGCATCGGGACGATGGGCATTGTATTTCGACAGATCGGCGGCGCGCAGCCGGGCCAGCGCCGCTTGCGCTGCGTCGCGCATCGCCGCGGCCTCAGGCGAGGCCGCCAGCGTCTCGATCAGCGACGGCTGCGACGGATCGAAATGCAGCCCCAGCGGGTCGATCATCAGCCCCACCGGTCCGCGCCGGCCGATGGCCGAGCGGTCGCGGCCGGGCAGGACCGAGCGGAGGAACGCATCCTCGACCGTCACCACCGGCGCGCCGGTACGGGCGGCCAGGGCGCGGCCGCGCCCGGCGGTCGGGCTCGCGCCCCAGATGCCCACCGCGTCGCCGGGACCGGGCCGGCCAACCGCCAGCCGCCAGCCGGCGAGCGTCAGGATGCGGCGCAGCCGGGGTCGGGTCAGGAACCCGCCATTCAGAACGAAAAGCCGCCGGGCGCTGGTCCCGGCGGCGAGGTCGTCAGGCAACCGACCGGCCCGTCAGTTCACGGTGTTGTTCAGCGCGTTGGCCGTGCCCGCGGCGCCGGTGATCGCGCCCAGCGTCTTTTGCCACTGCACATAGGGCGCCTCGGTCACATAGACCGTGTCGCCGTCGCGGATCATGAAGTCGCGGGCCAGGAACAGCCCGTTCGGCCGGGTCAGGTCCAGCACATAGGCCATGCGCTGGTCGCCATAGACGTCCTGCCCCAGCACGTTGCGGGCGACCGACATCGGCTCGTCGCGCAGCACGAACACGCCGGTCGGGTCGGCGAGGTTTGAACTGAGCCCGCCGACCATCGCGATCGCCTCGATGGCGTTGATCTGTTCGGACCCCAGCGGCACCTTGGTCTGACCGCCCAGCGCGCCCAGCGCGGTGAAGCTGCGCTGGTCCTCTTCCACCAGGATTACGTCGCCGGGGCGCAGCGCCACGTCAAAGCGCGGGTTCGCATACAGGTCCTTGAGCCAGACGCGCCCGGTATTGCCGCCGCGCTTGACCGTCACCACCGCGACCTCGGGGTCGATCGACACGCCGCCGGCCTTGGCCAGCATCGCCGACAGGGTGCGCGTCGGCCGCTCGATCGGGAACACGCCCTGGCCGTTGACCTTGCCCATCACCGACACGGTCGCGCCGTCGCCGGCGATCCGGGTCACCGTTACCTGCGGGTCCGGGGTCTGGGCCGACAGGCGCGAGGTGATGAGGCGGCGCAATTCGTCCGGGGAATTGCCGGCCGCCTTCACCCGACCCGCGTAGGGCACGAAGATATAGCCGGCGCTGTCCACCTGCAGCTCCTGCAGGTTGGTGTTCGATTGGCCCAGGGAGGCCAGCAGCCCGTCATCGACGTTTTCCCAGATCGTCAGCCCCAGCACGTCGCCGGGCCGGATTTCATCCGCGCCCACCGATCCGGCCGAGGTGAAGTCCGAGCCGAAGCCGTAGGACGGCGCAAACGACGCCGCCCGGGCGACGTGGTCGTTCACATAGATGATGTGGGTGTTGCCGCCGCGTTCGACGGCGCCCTGGAAAATCTCGTTCTTGTTCGGCCCCGACCGGGGCAGCGCGCAGGCGGCAAGCAGGACGACCGAGGCGAGTGCGGCGAACCGCAGGCTGCGCCGCGCCGAAACGCCCGCCGGAATGAGGGAAAAATCAACCACGTCCATTTACTCCTGTCCGCTCCGGGCGAATCTGCGTTGCCTCGTCATTGTGCCCGACCTTATCGGGTCAGGATCGTCATTTCCATGCATCAGCGCGGGTCCGGTTCCATCTGTTGCCGATTCGTTGCCCGGCCGCCTTCCAGCGCCGCATAGGGGTCGTCGGGGTCCAGCATCATGTCCACCACCAGCCGCAACGCATGCGCCCGCGACCGGGCGGCGTAGAACCCGCCCGGGACCTGGCAGGTATCCAGCAAATAGTTGCGATAGTCGCGATAGCGCCGGGTGTCGGGCGGATCCGGGCGGACGAGAAACTCGTTCAGGCTCTGGTCCGACACCAGCCCCGGCTTGGCAAAGACCGACCGTCCCATCGCCTTGACCGGCAGCCCGCGCCACAGCGCCTGCTGGGCCGAGGTGGAATTGATCGTGACGACCGCCCGCGCCTGCGACAGCAGCGCCGCCAGCTTGCCGCCCTGCACCAGGTGGACGCGCTTTTCGACCCCGCGGGCGCGGGCCTGTTCGCGGATCGTCTGTTGCAGCGCCGCGCGCCCATCCTCCAGCGGGTGGGCCTTGAAGACGATGTGGTGATGGCGCGGCGCCGACCGGGCAAAGGCGTCCAGCACCTCGGCGGTGAACTCGGACATGCGGCGATAGGGCGAGTGGGCGAGAAAGCTCGAATCGTGTTCCAGCTGCATCAGCACCAGCACATAGGGAAACCCGGCCGACCGGATCCGCTGCCCCTGCCGCCAGCGCCGCGCGGCATCCAGGGGCGAGAGCAGGAAGCGGCGCAGGTTCAGCCTGAATTCCCGCCACAGGGTGATGTCGCGATGCGAGGTGAAGCCGGGATAGCGGCGGTTCGAGGTCAGGACGAGGAAATGATACAATGCCCCATAGAACTTGTGCTGGCGCATGTCGCCCCAATGCGCGGGGGGCCGGTTGATCTCGTCGCCGAATTCCCGCTGCGCCGCGCGCATGTGATCGAGGCTGATGTCCATCAGCGCCGAAAAGCCGTTCGAGCCGCCGCGTTCATAGGTGATCCAGAAGGGGCGCAGATAGCCTTCCTCGAAGACATGCAGCACCAGCCCGCGTTCGGCGGCCGCCGCCCGCGCCGCGGCGTGGATCGGGCGGACGTCGCCATACAGCACGATGTCGGTGACGCCCTTTTCGGTGATGATCCGGTCGAGATGGGCGGGCCAGTCCGCGGCCGGGCCGGGATGGGGCAGGAAGCGGTCAGGCAGGCTCCAGAACCAGGCATCTCCGGCGTTGAAGCCGACCCGCCAGACCTCGGCGCCGGCATCGTGCAACAGCCGGCCCAGCCGGTCGAAGAACGGACCGTGCGGCCCCTGCAGCAGCAGGAACACGCGGCGATCCGCGGAGAGGCTCGCGGCGGGCGGGACCGGCGACAGGGGCGCTGCGTCGGGTCGTGGGTCGCGAGCGTTCATGCGCCAAGGGTCCGTCGGTCGTGCGGGGTCCGGGGGGCCGGCTGCCCGCGAATCGTTCAGTTCCCATATGCGCATACGCGAATGCGGCCATCCGGGCGAGTCCCGCATGACGATGTGCCGCCGCGGCGCGGTGCTTGCGTGTTCGCCGCGCTGCCGTCATGGTTTCGCGCGGGCAGAAAAGGAACGGCGAGAGGGTCAGGCGCATGTTCACCGGAATCATCACCGATATCGGCCGCGTCACGGCGGTCGAGATGCGCGGCGACATGCGGGCCCGGATCGCCTGCAGTTACGACATGGCGGGGGTGGAGCTGGGCGCCTCGATCGCCTGCGACGGGGTCTGCCTGACGGTCGTGGACAAGGGCGCCGACTGGTTCGACGTGGACATCTCGGCCGAGACGCTGAGCAAGACGAATATCGGCGCGAATGGCTGGTCGGTCGGCCAGCGGATCAACCTGGAACGGGCGCTGCGCGTGGGCGACGAACTGGGCGGGCATATCGTGTCGGGCCATGTCGACGGCGTGGCGCCGATCGTGTCGGCGGTGCGCGAGGGCGACAGCCTGCGGCTGGTGCTACAGGCGCCGGCGCATCTGGCGCGCTTCATCGCGCCCAAGGGGTCGGTGGCGCTGAACGGCACCTCGCTGACCGTGAACGAGGTCGACGGCGACCGCTTCGGCATCAACCTGATCCCGCACACCCAGGCCGTGACGACCTGGGGCGAGGCGCGCGAGGGCGACGCGGTGAACCTCGAGATCGACACCCTGGCGCGCTATGTCGCGCGGCTGGCCGAGGCGGGATAGGCCGGCGGGGCAGGCAGGCGCAGGCATGCGGGCGGGCGCAGGCAGGCGGGCAGGGCAGTGCCCCGGACCGGGGGTTTCACACCCCCGGACCCCCGTGGGATATTTGCGACCGCCCGAATGCGTGTCGTCGCGGCGTCTCTTTCGCAGCGCCGGTTCCTGCGCTAAGCCCGGATCATGCTGAACCAGACCACCCCCGGCATCGGCCATAACCGCAGCCCGTCCAGCGACGGGGCGGGGTTCCGTGCGCATTGCTGGCGCGTGGCGCGGGCCGAGCTGCTGGGCCCGCGGCTGCCGATCGAGGTCGTGCGGTCGCAGGTCGCGCGGGCTAGGGCGCTGGGGCTGGATTACAAGACCTATGCCGGGGTGCGGGCGACCACCGGGCGCGATCTGGTGGCGTTCCTGTATTCCTCGAACGCGCTGGGCGTGTTCCGCGACGGGCGCGCGCCCGCGGCGCCGGTCGTCGCACGCATCGCCGCCAGCGCCGCCCGGCCGCATCTGGCGGCCTCGCCCGGCCTTGACCCGGCGGCGCTGGGCGCCGTCATCGCCGCGCAATCGGCCATCGCGCTGCCCGCGTTCGGCGCCAGCTGGGGCGCGATGCGCGACGGGATGAAGCGCTGGCTGCGGGCTCAGGGCCTGCCCGGCGACGCCGTGCTGATGATCGGCGAGACCGACCACGAACGTGAGATCATGGCCGCCGCGGGGCTGGCCGGGTTTCTTGCCGGACAGACCTACTTCAACGGACAGACCCATGCAGTATGAACAGCCCGGACCCGTCGAGCGCGACTGGTCGGACGCCATCTCCGGCATCGAGGAGATCATCGAGGACGCCCGCAACGGCCGGATGTTCGTGCTGGTCGATCACGAGGACCGCGAGAACGAGGGCGACCTGGTGATCCCCGCGCAGATGGCAACGCCGGATGCGATCAACTTCATGGCGATGCACGGGCGCGGGCTGATCTGCCTGGCGCTGCCCGCCGCGCGCATCGACGCCCTTGGGCTGCCGCTGATGAGCCCGAAGAACTCCAGCCGGCACGAAACCGCCTTCACCCTGTCGATCGAGGCGCGCGAGGGGGTGACGACCGGGATTTCCGCCCATGACCGGGCGCGGACCATTTCGGTCGCGATCGACCCGACCAAGGGCGCCGCCGACATCGCGACGCCGGGCCACGTCTTTCCGCTGCGCGCCCGCGACGGCGGCGTGCTGGTGCGCGCCGGCCATACCGAGGCCGCTGTGGACATCGCCCGGCTGGCCGGGCTGAACCCGGCCGGGGTGATCTGCGAGATCATGAACGAGGATGGCAGCATGGCGCGGCTGCCCGACCTGGTGGCCTTCGCGCAGAAGCACGGGCTCAAGATCGGCACCATCAGCGACCTGATCGCCTATCGCCGCCGCCACGACAACTTGATCGCCGAACGCGACCAGCGCACCGTTACCGCGCATGGCGGCGAATGGACGATGCGAGTCTTTGCCGACGAGACCCAGGGCGCCGAGCATATCGTGCTGACCCAAGGCGACCTGACCGCGCCCGGTCCGGTCATGGTGCGGATGCACGCGCTGGACCCGCTGCATGATGTGCTCGGCGTCAGCCGCGAGCGCGCCGGAGACCTGCCCACCGCGATGCGGATGATCGCCGACGAGGGCCGCGGCGTCGTCGTGCTGCTGCGCGACCTGTCACCGCTGCTGCCGCGCGCGGGCGAGGCCTCGCCGCACACGCTGCGGCAATACGGCCTTGGCGCGCAGATCCTGTCGGCGCTGGGGCTGCGCGAGCTGGTGCTGCTGACCAACTCGGCCCCGGTCAAGGTGGTGGGGCTTGACGCCTACGGGCTTTCCATCCATTCCACCCGACCGATCCCGCAGGACTAGGACGACGATGGCCGCGCTGACCGAACATACCATCCTGCCGCTGCCGGCCTTCGACGCGCCGGTGCGGCTGCTGATCGTGGTGGCGCCCTATTACCGCGCCATCGCCGACGGGCTGATCGCCGGCGCGCGGGCCACGGCCGAGGCCGCGGGCGCCGCGGTCGATCTGGTCGAGGTGCCGGGCGCGCTGGAAATCCCCACCGCCATCGGCATGGCCGGGCGGCTGGCGAATTACGATGCCTATGTCGCGCTCGGCTGCGTGATCCGCGGCGAGACGACGCATTACGAGACGGTGTGCAACGACAGCTCGCGCGGGCTGACCCTGCTGGGGCTGCAGGGGCTGTGCATCGGCAACGGCATCCTGACGGTCGAGAACATGGACCAGGCCGAGGTCCGCGCCGATCCGAACGGCCAGGACAAGGGCGGCGGCGCGGCCGCGGCGGCGCTGCACCTGGTGGCGCTGCACCGCCGCTGGGCCGGCGCCCGCCGCCCGGTCGGCTTCGGCCGCGACGAGCCGCGCGACGTGATCCGGCTGGCCGGCGAGCTGGACGGGATCAGCTCCTGCGGGGACCGCACCGCATGAGCGCCGCGAAACCCGATCGCCGCGCGCTCAGCGGGGCCGCCCGCATCTATGCCGTGCAGGCGCTGTTCCAGATGGAGGCCGCCGACCAGTCTGCCGACCGCGTCGCGCGCGAGTTCCAGGACTGGCGCATCGGCGTCGACTACGAGGAGGGCACCACGCCCGAGGCCGACGCGGCGCTGTTCGCCGGCATCCTCGACGGCGTGGTCGACCGGCAGGCCCGGATCGACCAGATGACCGACCGGGCGCTGGTGGCGAAATGGCCGATCGCCCGGATCGACCCGGTGCTGCGCGCGGTCTTCCGCGCCGCGGGGGCAGAGCTGGTCGCGGGGACGACCCCGCCGCGGGTGGTGATCTCGGAATATGTGGGCGTCGCGGACGCCTTCTTTCCCGACGGGCGCGAGACCCGCTTCGTCAACGCCGTGCTGGACCACATGGCGCGCGAGGCCCACCCCGAGTCGTTCTGACGCGCCACAAGACCGGTGACAGACGCCCTTCAGTTCCCTAGATTGGGGTTATCGCCACAAGGATGGTGCCATGCCCGAGCTGGTCAGACTGTATATTCGCAACGTGCTGCTGGGGCTGCTGCTGGCGGTCTGCTTCACCGCGCTGCTGATCGGCTTCGACGTCGCCAACCTGCGGCACCTGACGCTGGAAACCACCGGCGGCTGGCTCGCGATCCTTATGCTCGTGGTCTTCAACACCATCGTCTTTGCCGGGGTGCAGTTCGCCATCGCCGTGATGCGGCTGGCCGAACCCGAGGACCGGCCGCGCGGGGGCTATCGCGCCCCGGTGGTGACGGGCGAGGCCGTCACCGTCAAGGCAGGCGCCGCGTCGCGCCGCCGCTGAACCGTCACTTCGGATCGAGGGCCAGGGGGCCGGGCAACGACAGCCCGGCCCCTGGTCCGAGTCGACCCTTGTGTCCCCCGCGGTGAGCGGACGGGACGGGAAGGGGCAAGCGCCGGAATTGCGTCCGGATTGTGCGAGTTTTGCAACACGTTCGGCGCACATGCGTCGCGATTGTGTAAGTCTGCGACCTGACAGGGCGAAATCCGGCGGCCGCAGAACCCGTCGCAAGTGCGTGGTTTCGCGCGATTTTTGCATGGCTCACGCGACGCGCGGCGTTTTCGCCGGATCGTTTCCGCTTGGTTCCCTCACGAACTGTAACGAACCCGTGACCCGTACCCTTGGCCCTCCCAACCCTTCACCCTGACCAGGGGGCGGCCTAAATCCGTCTCGTAAGCGGCCGAGACCCAACCGGCCCTGAAATTTGGATCGAGAGGATCACGATGAACAAGTTTGCTCTTCTGACCAGCGCGTCCGCTCTGGCCGTCCTGCTGGGCGCCCCTGCCTTCGCGCAGACCGAAATCGCGACCGGCGCCAACGTCACCGGCGTGTCGGGCGTCAACGAGCGTCTGGACGACGTGCAGGACGCCGTCGAGGACGATTTCGCCCGCTCCGAGGACGCTGCGCGCTTCGGCCCGGCGGACCGCCGCACCGGCACCTTCGGTTCGGTCGCGCTGACCTATACCGGCCGCACCGGCAATACCGAGAACCAGGACTTCAGCCTGGCCGGTCGCCTGTCGCACAATGTCGGCCAGTTCCAGCAGTCGGTCGGCATCCTGCTCGAGTACGGCGAAGATGACGACGGCGACACCGATACCGAAAAGACCTCGGTCATCTATGACGGCAACTACTACTTCAACGACCGCTTCTATGCGTTCGCCCTGGGCCGCCTGGCGACCGACGGTATCGCTGACGACTTCGACGGCCTGACCAACGAAGAATTCCTGGAGCGTGACGGCCGCGTGATGCGCGATGCGTTCCTTGGCTTTGGTCCCGGCTACCGGATCATCAACAACGACACCACCGCGTGGCGCGTGCAAGCCGGTGTTGGTATCCGTTACACCAAGACCGTCAACACTTGGGACGACGTGAACGGCGTGGCCACCCCGGTCCTGGTTAGCGAAGACCAGACCGTGTCGGATACTTCGACCGGCTACATCGTGTCGTCGCGCTTCTACCACAAGTTCAACGACCAGTTCTTCCTGACCAACGACACCGACTATCTGACGTCGGATGCCAACGACGTGGCGACGAACGAACTGGGTCTGAACTTCAAGATGTCGGACGCCTTCGCGACCCGCGTGTCCTACAAGACCGAATACGTTTCGGACCGCGAGATCCGCACTGACAACACGCTAGGCGTGTCGCTGGTTTACGGCTTCTGATCGCTTCCCTCGGTCAGATGTCTCTCTGGGAAGGGCGGTCCTCGGGCCGCCCTTTTCGCTTTGCGGGCACGAAGAAAGGCCGCCCGGGAGGGGCGGCCTTGTCCATGTGGCGGGAACCGCAGCGACCGTGCCGGCGCAGGTTTTCCCGAAAGCCTGGAGTACCAGGTGGGCGCCGGGTAACGTGACCAGGGCCACGACAGAGCCAGCCCCCATCGAGAAATTATAGGCCAGTGGAAAAGATGGCCGATCACGGGAAGAGCAGAAACCCGCCGGAGCCCAAGCTAGGGTGCGACGGGCGGGGTTTCAAGGCGGCGCGGTCGGGTGTGCGCCACGGCATGCAAGGGGAAAGCCCCTGTCCAGCCCCGCCGCCCCTTGCGGGATGTTTCCCGTTCGTTCATGGTGGCGGGCATGGATGACGCACAGCCTCACGAGATGATGCCGGCGCAGCCGGGCTTCCGGCTCGCCCGTGGCGTCGCGCGGATGCTGATCGGCATGGGCCACGCCCCGCTGTGCGAATTCGTCCCCTCTGGCGGGCTGCGGGTCGACGTGATCTCGGTCGCGCCGTCGGGGGAAATCTGGATCGTCGAATGCAAGAGCTGCCGGGCCGATTTCACCGGCGACCGCAAGTGGCAGGGCTATCTCGACTGGTGCGACCGCTTCTTCTGGGCCACCGACTGCGATTTCCCGGTCGAGCTGCTGCCCGAGGGATCGGGCCTGATCGTCGCCGATGCCTACGGCGCCGAGCTGTCCCGCATGGCGCCTGCGGCCAAGCTCGCCGCGGCCCGGCGGGCGCGGGTGCTGCGCGACATCGCTCGCACCGCCGCCTGCCGGCTGGTGCGCAGCACCGATCCGCAGGCATTTCCGGACATGATCTGACCGCTCAGCGCCGGCGCGGCTTGGCCCCGCCCTTGCCGGGCTTGCCGCCGCCCAGGATCTCGCGCGCGGCCTCGGCGGCGGCGAGCAGTTCCTCGGCGATCTCGGCGGCCTCGTCGGGGTCGAAATCCAGCGGCAGATCGACTCCGTCGCCTTCGACATAGATCCGCACCATCCCCTGGTCGGTCGGCCCGATCTGCAGGTTCGCGGCGATGTCGCTTTCGCTGTTGATCCCCATCGGCGCGGTCCTTTCCGTCTGATGCTCCCGGTCTAGCGACCGCGCGGCAGCGGGGCAAGATGCACTTGCATAGCCAGCGCCTTGGGGCTATCTCGTCGCCCTGTGCCGCCTTAGCTCAGTTGGTTAGAGCGCTAGATTGTGGATCTAGAGGTCCCCCGTTCGAGCCGGGGAGGCGGTACCATCCCCCAGCCCCGCCCGTGCCAGACTGACGCCCGTCTTCGCGGGCGCGTCGCGTCGCGGCGACGGCCGGACCCCGGCATTGCGGATCGGGTCGGCCAGCAGCCGCAGGCCGTTCAGAACCACCAGCAGCGTGCCGCCTTAGTGCCCCACCGAGGACCAGGCCCGCCGTCGCGACAAGCGGGGCGGGGATCGCCCAGGTCGCGACGGCGGCGACGGCCATGCCGATGAGGCTCAGGATGGTCAGGACGGTGCCCCCCGCCGGCGCAGGGGCAAGCCCGGCCGGTTCGGCGGCCCCGTCAGCGCCGGTAGAGCCCGCGGAAGCGGTCCAGTCCCGCGGCAAAGCCGTCGCGCAAAGCGGGATCGGGGGCGATCTCGGCCGCGATGCGGGGCGGCGTGCAGATCTCGGCCGGGGTCGTGCCGGTCGCGGCCATCATGCCCAGCCGCGCCGCGCCGAAGGCGGCGCCGAAATCGCCGTCCTGCGGCACCAGCAGCGGCAGGCCCAGCGCCGTCGCGATGGCGCGCAGCCAGTAATCCGACCGCGCCCCCCCGCCCAGCGCCAGCAGCGCCTGCGGATCGGACCCCGCCGCCCGCAGCGCGGCAAGGCAGTCGGCCAGTGCGAACGCCACCCCCTCCAGCACCGCCCGCGTGAGCGCCGCCCGGTCGGTCGAGGCCGACAGCCCAGCAAAGCCCCCCCGCGCCGCGGCATCGTTATGCGGCGTCCGCTCGCCCGAGAGATAGGGCAGGAACGCGACCTCTCCCGGCGGCTGCAGCGGGCCCAGATCGGCGGTGAGTTCGGCCGGGCGGGCGCCGGTGACCGAGGCCAGCCATTCCAGCGCCGCCGAGGCCGACAGGATCACCCCCATCTGGTGCCACATGCCCGGCAGGGCGTGGCAGAAGGCATGCACGGCGCTTTCGGGCCGCGGAAGATAGCGGTCGGTGGCGGCGAAGATCACGCCCGAGGTGCCGAGGCTGACGAAGCCCTGGCCCTCGGCCACGGTGCCGGCGCCGATTGCCGTCGCCGCGTTATCCCCCGCGCCGCCGGCGACCGGGATGCCCGCGGGCAGGCCCAGCTCCGCCGCCAGCGCCGGGCGCAGCCGGCCCGAGACCTCGGTGCCCTCGACCAGGTCGGGCATCTGGTCGCGGCGCATCCCCGAGGCGGCCAGCAGCGCGTCCGACCACTGCCGGGCGCCGGTATCCAGCCAGCTGGTGCCGGCCGCGTCCGACATCTCGGCTGTGTGGTCGCCGGTCAGCCACAGCCGCAGATAGTCCTTGGGCAGCAGCACGCGGGCGACGCGGGCGAAGCCCTCGGGTTCCTCCTCGGCCATCCAGACCAGCTTTGGGGCAGTAAAGCCGGGGAAGACGATGTTGCCCGACACCGCCCCGAACAGCGGATCCGCGTCCAGCCGCGCCGCCTGCGCGGCGCTGCGCGCATCGTTCCACAGGATCGCCGGGCGGATCACCGCGTCGGCCGCGTCCAGCGCCACCGCGCCGTGCATCTGCCCCGACAGGCCGACCCCCCGCACCCCGCCCAGATCGTGGCGCGCGCGCAATTCGGCCAAGGCCTGCCGGGTGGCGGCGATCCAGTCCGCGGGCGCCTGTTCCGACCAGCCGGGCCGCGGCCGCGAGACGGTGAGGGCTGCGGTCGCCGAGCCGACCACCGCCTGCGTCTCGTCCATCAGCATCACCTTGACGCCCGACGTCCCGAGGTCGATTCCCAGATACATCCCTGTCCCCCGACTTGCCCTGCAACCACCCTAGGATCGGATCGCGGGCGGCTGCAATCGCTGCCCCGGTCTCAGCGACGCCTGCGCGCCGACCGGCGCCAGGCGATCAGCCCCAGCGCCGCGGCGGCCCCCACGGCAAGGAACACGTGCCGGCCGGTCAACCCCAGCCGCGACTGCGCGCTGCGGCGATAGCGGGGATCGAACAGCCGGGTGTCGGACAGGAACCGACCCAGCAGCCCCGGTTCGCGCGGCTCGATCGGGACCAGCCGGCGCGGACCGTGGTTCAGCCTGTCCAGCGCGGCGATCATCCCGCCGGCGGCCTCGACCTGTTCGGGGGTGGCGCCCAGGTGCTCGGCCAGGCGTTCGTGGCGGATCGCGCGGATGCGGTCGCGGTCGCGCGCGGTGGTGGCCAGGACGGCGACGTCGGCCTCGGTGTCGAACCCCATCGAGCGGCGGTCGATGTTCGAGGACCCGACCCGCAGGATCTCGTCATCCGCGATCACCAGCTTGGCGTGGACATAGATCGGCGCACCCTCGGTGCTGACCGGCGACAGCAGCCGAAAGCGGCCGTGCCGGTCGGCGGCCTGCAGCGCCAGCATCAGCCGGCTGCGGGTGACGTGCATCGCCGCATCCTCGATCGCTCCCTGCGCCGCGGCGGGGTTGACCACCACCACCTCGGGGCCATCGGGTTCGGCCAGGCGGCGGGCGATGGCCTCGGCGATGCCGTCGGCCGCGAAATACTGCGACTCGATGTAGATCGAGCGGCGCGCGGCAGCGATCGAGTCGAGATACAGCCGCTCGATCTCGGCCACTGCGGGGGCGTCGGTCTCGGGC
>NZ_JRKS01000017.1 GCF_000763805.1 Paracoccus sphaerophysae
CGCCCACCCTGCCCGCGCCCGATCCGGCCGTGCTGTCGCGGCTGGACGAGGCCATCGCCACCAGCTTCGGCGATGCCGACCGCATCGTCGTCAAGGACCCGCGCCTGTCGCTGACCCTGCCGCTGTGGCGGGCCTGGGCCGACGCCCGGGGCGCGAAGGCGGTCGTCGTCATCGCCCTGCGCGACCCGCGCGAGGTTGCCCATTCGCTGGACCGGCGCGACGGCATGGCCGCCGATGCCGCGATGCTGTCCTGGATCGCGCACACGCTCGGCTCGGTCGAGCACAGCGAGGGCTTGCCGCGGCAGATCGTGGTGTTTCCCGACTGGATGCAGGCCCCGGCCCGCACGCTCGAGGCGATTGCGGCGCTGGACGGAAGCAGCGTGCCGCCGGACGCCCGCCGTCTGGCCGACGCGGCCTTCATCCCCGGCGCCGTCCACGGCCGCGGCAGCACCTCCGCCGCCGAGGGCCCGATCGAGGCGCTGGCGATGGAGCTGTTCACCACCCTGCGCACCGCCGCCAATGCCGGCCGCGTCCCGCCGGCCGCCGACCTGGCGGGCTTTCGCAAGCGCCTTGACGCGCTGTCGGCGGCGGCGCGCGGGGTCGAGGCCGTCCACGCCACCCGGCACCGCGACGACCACGACCGCATCGCGGCGCTGGACGCCCGCCGCGTCCAACTGGAGACCGACGTCGCCGACCGCCTGGCCGACTGCCGCGCGCTGGCCGACCGGATCACCGCGACCGAGGCGCAGCGCGACACCGCCGCGGCCGAGTTCCTCCGCCGGCTGACCGAAACCGAACGCCAGCGCGACGAGGGCCTTGCCGCCGCACAGCGCCGCGCCGCCGAGGCCGAGGCGCAGCGCGACGCGGGCATGGAATCCGCGCAGCGCCGCATCGCCGACACCGAGGCGCAGCGCGACGAGGCCGTCGCCTCCTTCTCGCGCCGGCTGGCTGCAACCGAGGCGCAGCGCGACGAGGCCGCGGCCGCCGCGCAGCGCTACGGCGCCCAGGCCGACGCCCTGCGGGCGCTGCTGGCCGACACCGAGGCGCAACGCGACGAGGCCGCCGCCTCCTTCTCGCGCCGGCTGGCTGCAACCGAGGCGGAGCGCGACGAGGCCGCGGCCGCCGCGCAGCGGCACGGCGCCCAGGCCGACGCCCTGAAGGCGCTGCTGGCCGACATCGAGGCGCAACGCGACGAGGCCGCCGCCTCCTTCTCGCGCCGGCTGGCTGCAACCGAGGCGGAGCGCGACGAGGCAGCGGCCGCCGCGCAGCGCCACGGCGCCCAGGCCGACGCCCTGAAGGCGCTGCTGGCCGACACCGAGGCGCAACGCGACGAGGCCGCCGCCTCCTTCTCGCGCCGGCTGGCTGCAACCGAGGCGGAGCGCGACGAGGCCGCGGCCGCCGCGCAGCGCCACGGCGCCCAGGCCGACGCCCTGCAGGCGCTGCTGGCCGCGACCGAGACGCAGCGCGACGAGATGGCCGATCTGGCCGATGATCGCTGGCAGGTGATATGCGCGCTGCAGGACGAACTTGCCCACGCCACCGCACATATCGAGGCCAGCGACCGCGCGCTGGCCGAGGCCACACGCTGGCTGGAAAAGGAACGCATGACCGTGCTGAAACCGATCTATCGCCGGCTCTACCGGTGGGGCGGGCGCACCTTGCGGTCGGTGGTCCCCGCCCCGGTGGTCGAACGGATCAAGCGCCGGCTGCCGGTCCCGGGCGGCATCCCCCGCGGGCTCGCCTTCACGCCGCTGGCGGCCGATGCGGCCCCGGCGCACCGCTATGCCGAGGTGCCCGCGCGGACCGGCGACAAGCCCGACATCTTCGTGATGTCGATCATCGGCTGGGATTTCCGCACCCAGCGCCCGCAGCATTTGGCGACCCAGATGGCCGCGGCGGGACACCGGGTGTTCTACCTGGAAATGGAACAGAACCTGGGCGAGGGTACCGCCCGCGACGTCGCGCCCGGCGTGCAGGTGATCCGCCTGCCGAACCGCGGCATGCGCGGCCTCGCGGCCTATACCGGCGTCCCGACGCCGCGGCAGGCGCAGGCCTGGGTCGACCATTTCCACGCCCTGACCGACGCGGTCGGCGCCTCGCCGGTCAGCCACGTGGTGATCGAACACCCCTACTGGTGGCACCTCGCCCGGCACCTGTCGCCCGAATATCAGGTCACCTTCGACTGCATGGACGACATCGGCGGGTTTTCGAACACCGAGGCGCATGTCCTTGAAACCGAAATGGACATGATCGCGCGGGCCGACAAGATGGTGGTCAGCTCGCAGTATCTGTACGACAAGTTCGCCCCGATGCGCGACGTGGTCATGGTCCGTAACGGCACCGATGTCAGCCACTTCATCCGCGACCCCGAGGATGAGCCCGCCCCCGGCTGGCTGGCCGGCAAGCTGAAGCCGGGCACGATCCGGGTCGGCTATGTCGGCGCGATCGCCGAATGGTTCGACACCGACCTGCTGGAACGCGTCGCCCGCGACAACCCGGATTTCGACATCCACCTGTGCGGCGCCGTCACCGCCGAGCCGCCGCTGCGTCTGGGCAAGCTGGCCAACGTGACGCTGCACGGCGAGATCCCCTATCGGGACGTGCCGGCCTTCCACAAGCAGATGGACGTCCTCATCATCCCGTTCCAGCTGCTGCCGATCATCAAGGCCTGCGACCCGGTCAAGTTCTATGAATATTCGGGGGTGATGCGGCCCACCGTCTCGACCTCGCTGCCGGAACTGGACCGTGCGGGGGACCTGGTGTTCCGCGCCGACGATCCCGCGGCCTTCGCCGCCCAGATCCGCCGCGCCGCGCCACTGGCGCGCGACGCCGCCTTCGGGCAGCAGCTGCGCCGGTATGCGCTGGACAACGCGTGGAGCTATCGCGCCGCCGACATGCTGGCGGAGATGGAGCGTGAACCCAGGCTGTCCGTCGTCGTGCTGCATTACGGCGCGGACACCGACATGACCCTGGCCACGCTGCACGCGATGCTGGGCCGCGGCGAGGTCTATCCGAATCTCGAGGTGGTGCTGGTCGACAACGGCTCGACCCCGGCGGTGCTCGAGGTGCTGCGCGCCCGCGCCGCCGCCGATCCGCGCATCGTGCTGGTCGAGAACGGCGAAAACTTGGGCTTCGCGCGGGGCAACAACCGCGGCATCGCGGCGGCCTCGGGCGACTACGTGCTGCTGCTCAACAACGACACCTTCCTCGCCCCCGGCGCGCTGCTGGCGATGGTCCGCCACCTGCAGCGCAACCCCGAGATCGGCATCGTCGGCCCGATGACCAACAACATCGGCAACGAGGCGCGGATCGAGATCGCCTATGCCGACATGGACGGCATGGCCCGCGCCGCCCGCGCGCTGGCAACCGGCCATCGCGGCCAGTGGTCGCCGATCCCCGTCTGCGCCTATTTCTGCGCCATGTTCCGCCGCGCCGACCTGGACCGGCTGGGCGATCTGCCCGAAATCTATGGCCGCGGCATGTTCGAGGATGATGACCACTGCGCGACCTTCCGCGCCGCCGGCCTGCAGACGGCGCTGGCCGAGGACGCTTTCTGCCACCACCACCTGTCGGCCAGTTTCGACGCCCTGCCCTCGGGCGAGAAACAGGCGCTGTTCGACCGCAACAAGGCGATCTATGAGGACCGCTGGGGGGCGTGGGTGCCGCACCGATACCGCGAGACCCGACCCGAGCCGACGCTGAGGCGCGGTTGACAGAAAGGATCGGGCCGATGCGGACCGTTATCGTGCATTACCATATCTACAAGAACGCGGGGACGTCGTTCGACCACGTGCTGCAGCACAATTTCGGCGACCGCGTCGAATTGTTCGACGGCCCCTATCCGTTCTTCACCATCGACCAGGAACAGCTGGACCGCATCATCCAGCGGCGCCCGGCGGCGGTGGCGTTCTCGTCCCACCAGGTCATCCTGCCGGCGCCCAGCTCGCTGGACTACCGGACCCTGTCGGCGATCTTCGTGCGCAACCCGTTCCTGCGCATCGCCTCGATCTATCGCTTCAAGCGCGGGCCCGAGACGGTCGACGGCGTCCCGATCGGTCTGCTGCCGGCCGAGGACCGCGTTCCGGCGCTGGAGCTGGCCGGCCTGGCGCCGGAACTGGCCTATCACATCGACACGACCGCCACAGCCGAGGCCGCCCGCGGGCATGATTTCGCGGGCTGGGTGGAACATTGCCTGACGACTCCGGCCGAGGCGGTGCATGTCTCGAACGCCCAGACCCGGTTCTTTGCCAGCGTCCACCGCCAGCGCCCGCTGATCCGACGCTCGGTCGCGGGGCTGGTCTATGACCTCGCCGCCGCCTTCCGCAACCTGTCCGCGATCGAGCTGCTTGGCCGGACCGAGCATTTCGAAACCGACGTCGCGCGCTTTGCCGACATCCTGGCGGATCACGGCATCACCCTGGCCCTGCCCGAGGACACCCGCAAGAACGTGACCCAGCACCACGAAAACACCATCTCCGAGCGGGTCGAGGCGCTGCTGGCGCCGCTGCCCGCCCCGCTGCGCGAGCGGCTGCAGGCGGCCAACGTGCAGGACGTGGCGCTGTATGACCGCGCCTGCCAGCTGATCGAACGGGACCACCGGATATGACACGCAAGACCGTTCTCGTCACCGTCGGCACCCGCCCCGAGGCGATCAAGATGGCCCCGGTGATCCGGGCGCTGCAGGCCGATCCCGACCTGGACTGCCGGGTGCTGGCCACCGCCCAGCACCGCCAGATGCTGGACCAGGTGCTGGCGGTCTTCGGCATCACCCCCGACATCGACCTGGACATCATGCAGCCCGGCCAGACCCTGTCCGGGCTGACAGGCCGTCTGCTGATCCGGCTGGAGGAGGTGCTCGCGGCCGAAAGACCCGCCGCGATCCTGGCCCAGGGCGACACCACGACCGTGCTCGCGACGGCGCTGGCGGCGTTCTATGACCGCATCCCGCTGGGTCATGTCGAGGCCGGGCTGCGCACCGGCGACATCACCAACCCCTTCCCCGAGGAGATGAACCGCGTCGTCGCCAGCCACCTGACCCGCTGGCACTTCGCGCCGACGCAGCTCGCGGCCGACCGGCTGCTGGCCGAGGGCTATGCCCCGGACAGCGTCCAGGTGACCGGCAACACCGTCATCGACGCGCTGCACCACGTCGCGGCGATGAACCCCGACACCGGGCTGGACCTCGATCCCGGCAAGCGGCTGCTGCTGGTGACGCTGCACCGGCGCGAAAACTTCGGCGCCCCCCTGGCCCGCATCTGCGACGCGCTGGAGCGGCTGATGGCCGACAACCCCGACCTGCAGATGGTGCTGCCGGTGCACCACAATCCCAACGTGCGGGGCGTGGTGAACGCCCGCTTCGGGGGCGCCGACCGGGTGATCCTGTGCGAGCCGCTGGACTATACCGCCTTCGTCGGCGCGATGAGCCGCGCGACGCTGATCATGTCGGATTCCGGCGGCGTGCAGGAAGAGGCCCCTGCCCTCGGCAAGCCCGTCCTGGTGCTGCGCGAGACGACCGAGCGTCCCGAGGCGGTGACCGCCGGCGTCACCCGGCTGGTCGGCACCCAGACCGAGCCGATCCGTGCCGCGGCGCAGGAATTGCTGGACGATCCGGCCGCCTATGCGGCGATGGCGCGGCGGGAATCGCCCTATGGCGACGGCAAGGCGGCTGGCCGCATCGTGCAGACTCTGCGCCGCGACCTGCTGTAACCACCCCTCTCCCGCCGGGCCGGTCCCGGTTTCGCTTTCGTCGCCGGGCGTGCTTCGCTAGGTTGGGGGCATGGACGATCTCGCCCATCCCCCGGCCCCGACGCCCGCGCCCCATCTGCCCCCGCCGCGCGGGTTCTGGCAGCGCATCGGCGATCGGCTGGCGGCGCTGATCGGCCGGCCGCGGGCGGCGGCGCCCCCCGAACGCTCGGTCGCCTTCACCATCGCCGTCATCGCGCTGGGGGCCAAGCTCGCCAAGGCCGACGGCCGTGTCGCGCGGGAAGAGGTCGCGGCCTTCCGCCGCATCTTCAAGATTCCGCGGACCGAGGAACGCCACGCCGCCCATGTCTTCGACCTCGCCCGGCGCGACGTGGCGGGGTTCGACCTGTGGGCGCATCGGATCGCGGCGCTGTTTCCGCCCGACGACCCGGTGCTGGTCGACGTGCTGGACGGGCTGCACGTGATCGCCGTCGCCGACGGCGCCGGGCTGCATGAAAACGAGGTCATATTCCTCGACGAGGTCGCCCGCATCTTCGGCATCCCCGCCGATCAGGTGGCCGCGATCCGCGCCAGCCGGACGCCGGCCACCGGCTGCCCGCCCTGCGAGGTGCTGGGCATCCCCCCCGGAACGCCGCTGCCGCAGGCGCGGGCGCGCTATCGCGACCTGATCCGCGAACACCACCCCGACCGCGCCCAGGCCCACGGCCTGCCGCCCGAGGCGGTGCGCCTGGCCGAATCCCGCACCCGCGCGATCAACGCCGCCTGGGCCAGCTATCGCGCAAACCACCTGTAGAGGTGACCCCCTGAGATCAGCGGCGGGGAACTGCCGGCGGCCAAAGCCGGTTCTGAGGGGACGGGTGTTTTGCCCCTTTCCGGAAAGGCTGACCGATGAGCCGCCACGCTATCCTGACCGCCCTGTTCTTGGCCGCCGCGGGTGCCATCCCGGCGCTGGCCCAGACCGCGGCCCCGTTCGACATGCCCAGGGCCGACGAGGCCCCGCCCGCGACCGGCGGCACCGGAGGCGATCCCTTCCGCTTTCCCGATCGCGCGCCGTCGAGCGAAAACAATCCATTGGACGAACTTCTGAACAACATGCTTGAACGTGCGCAGCCGCATCTCGAGGGTCTGGCGCGCGACATGGGTGGGCTGTTCGATGAATACGCGCCGGTCCTGGAAGAACTGGGCAACCTGATGGACGACATCGGCAATTACGAGATGCCGCCCGAGCGCCTCGCCAATGGCGACATCCTGATCCGCCGCAAGGCCGGGGCCCCGCCGCCCCCGCCGCTGGAACAGTTGCCGAACTTCGTCCCTAAGGGCGACGGTACCCAGCCGCCCGCCCAGCCCGCAGCGCCCGTCGTCACCGCGCCGGACGGCTCGCAGATCGAACTGTGACGCTCAGTACCGCAGGCGGGCGAATTGCGACCGGCCCGAGGCCTCGCGCGCCTCGCCCAGCGTGGTGACGCCCTGCCGCGCCAGCAGCGGGATCAGCCGCGTGAACACCTCGGCCGTCGCCCGCGCATCCCCCAGCGCGGTGTGCCGCCCGCCGATGGTGATGCCCAGCCGCGCGGCGATCGCCTCGAGGCTGTGGCTTTCCTCGGCGGGGTGGACCACCGACGACAGCAGCAGCGTGTCCAGCACCGGATGGTCGAAGACGCAGCCGGTCGCCGCCTCCTTGAGCTTGAGGAAGCGCATGTCGAAGGCGACGTTGTGGCCGACCAGCACGCTGCCCTGCGCAAAGCGGTGAAACACGGGCAGCGCCTGGGCGATGGTCGGCTGGCCGCGGACCATGTGCGGGTGGATGTGGTGGATCGGGATCCCGGCCTCGGGGATCGACCGCTGCGGATCGACCAGCTGGTCGATGGTCTCGCCAGTGAGGATGCGGCCGTTGACGATGCGCACGGCGCCGATCTGGATGATCTCGTCCCCGCCTGACGGGTCCAGCCCGGTCGTCTCGCAGTCGAAGACCGTGAAGGTCAGCCCGGCCAGCGGCTGGTCGTCCGAGGCGCTGCCCGCGCCGGCGGTGAACAGGTCGAAGTCGTAGAATTCGGGCCGGCTGCCGATCTGGGCAGCAGGCTCGGCGATGTCCACGGCGGCCAGCGGCAGCAGCATGCGGAAGAAGGGCTGCGCCGGCTCTCCGCCGATGCCGCGGCCGCGTTCCAGCCAGATCTCGCCGCCATGGCGTTCCACGATCTCGCGCGCCGAGGCGCCCAGCATCTGGCCGTCGGTCTCGACCGCCAGCGAGGGCAGCGCGGTCAGCCGCGCCGCATCCGGCGCCCCCGCCCCCGCGCGCCCGACCCAGCCGAGATCCAGCAGCGCGCGCTGGTTGCCGCGGGTCAGCCGCAGCCACAGCACCGGGTCGTCCTGCAGGTCGCGCAGCTGCCGGGCGAGGAAATCCAGCGCCTGGATCAGCCCGAAACTGTCGATCCGCAGCCACAGGTCGTCCTCGACCGGGGCGGTGGTGATCGGCGTGCCGGTGGTCTCGCCCAAGCGGCGGACGGCGGCGGCGATCAGGTCGCCGCCCAGCATGTCGTTCAGCGGCCAGCGGGTGGCGCGGGTCTGCAACTCGCCCTCGGCAATAGCGCCGATGCGCTCGCCCATCGCGGCCACCTCGTCGCGGACGATGGCGAGGAAGCGGTCGCGGTCCTCTGGGGCGAGGTCGCGGTAGTCCAGCATCTCCAGCGCCGCCTGCATGCTGGCGATGGCGGCGCGGCTCGATTCGGTCAGCCGCAGCAACGCCTCGTCCCGACGCGAGGATTGCTGCTGGTCCAGCGTGATGTCGTCGATCAGCAGCACATAGCCGGTGACCGGGCCGCCCTCGCCCTCGCCGTGATCGGAGCGGCGGATCGGCGACAGGCTCACGCGCAGCAGATGGCCGCCGCGGGCGGTGGTCACGAACTGCGCCACCGCCGCGGCCGCGGCCACCCCGCGCGCCATCCGCCCCTCGACGGTTTCCAGCGCATGGGCGATGGCGGCCTTGTCCAGCAGGTCGTGGACCGACCGGCCGAGGCCGATCAGCGAGCCGTTCTCGAACCCCTGCCCGGCCAGCCGGCGGACCAGATCCCGCGCCTGGCCGTTATACAGCAGCACGCTGCCATCGCGGTTGCACACGATCACCGCCTGGCTCAGCTCGGCCATCAGCGCCGCCAGCTGGTCACGCTGGTCCGAGACCGAGCGGCTCGCCTCGTCCACCAGCCGCGCCATGTCCATCCGCAGCTCGTCGCGCTGGGCGGCCATGTGTTCGAATTCGCGGCCGACCAGACGCAGCATCGGCGCGGCGTCCTCGCTTAGCGGCAGGCTCGTCACGCTCATGTCCGAAGTCATGATCCGCGCCGCGTTCAGCAGCTTGGCCGGACCCAGCACATGCACCCGCCACAGCCGGTGCATCACCCAGGCCCCCGCGGCCAGAGCTGCCAGCCACAGGGACAGCAGCACCATCGCGACCGGCTGCACCACCTGCGGCGCCACCGCGATCCCCGATCCGCCGGTGACGAGCCCCACCAGCAGCAGCGTCACGGCCAGCCACAAGGCCAGCGCCAGCCCGGGCGCGAGCAGGACCAGGATCAGCCGGCGCGTCAGCCTCATGCCAGAAGCTCACCCACGCGCTGGACCAGCTCCTGGGTCGAGAACGGCTTGATGACATAGGCGTCGGCGCCGGCGCCCATGCCGCGGGCCACGTCGGTGTCGCGGCCCTTGGCGGTCAGCATCACGATGCGGGTGCCGGCGAGGTCGGGATCGGCGCGCACGGCCTCGCATACCTCGAAGCCCGACATGCCGGGCATCATCCCGTCCAGCAGCACCAGCGCCGGGCGGCTGGCCCTGATCGTCGCCAGAGCCTCGGTGCCGTCGCGGGCGACGAGAACGTCGTAGCCCTCGCGCTTCATCATGAATTCCAGCGAGACGACGATATTCGGCTCGTCATCGGCAATCAGGATTCGGTGGCTCATCTCGCTTCCCCCTCGCGGCGATCATAGGGCAGACGAAAGGCGAATGTCGCCCCCTGTCCGGGGGCGGAATCGACCCAGATCTCGCCCCCGAAATGTTCGATGATGCGGCGGCTGATGGGCAGGCCCAGCCCGGTGCCGCCGGGGTGACCCGCGGCCTCGCCCACCTGCCGGAACCGTTCGAATACGGCGTCCTGGTCCTCGGGCGCGATGCCGCGGCCGTCGTCGGACACCCGCAGGGTCAGGGAATCGGGGCCGGCGTCCAGCGCGACCGTCACCCGCGCGCGGGCGAACTTGGCGGCGTTCGACAGCAGGTTCAGCACCACCTGGGTCAGCCGGTCGGGATCGGCGCGGATCACCAGCGCCGCGGGCGGCAGCTGCAGGTCGACCCCGATGCCGCGGTCCTGGAACAGCGCCTCGGTCGCGCGCACGGCGTCGCTGACCAGGGTGCGCATGTCGACATCCTCGCTGTGCCAGTCGGCATGACCGGATTCCAGCTTGGCCATGTCCAGCACCTGGTTCACCAGCCGGCTCAGCCGCTGCGATTCCGCGACCACGATGCGCAGGAACTCGGCCCGCTGGGGCTCCTCCATGTCGGGCGCATCCAGCATCAGCTCGCTGAGCGCGCGGATCGAGGTCAGGGGCGTGCGCAGCTCATGGGTGATCGAGGACATGAACTCGTCCTTCATGTGATCGAGGCTGCGCAGCGCCTCGTTCGCCGCGCGCAGTTCGGCCGTCGCCGCCTCGAGCGAGGCGGATTTCTCCTCGAGGGCGCGGGCATAGCCGCGGATCTGCGAAGCCTCGTCGAGGATTTCCAGCACGTCGGCCACGGCCAGCGGTTCCTCCTGCACGACCGAGGCGACCATGACCCGGGCCGAGGCGCTGCCGATCGCGCCGGCGATCTGGCGTTCGACCTGATCGACCATGCGGGCGTCAGCGAAGGGCGCGGCCGCGGCGGCGCCGGTTTCGGCGACGATCTGGTCGGCGCGGGCCGGTCCCAGCAGACGGCGGGCCAGCGCCATCAGGTCGGCGGTCCGCGCCCGGCCGCGCCAGAACACCGGCACCGCCGCGGCCTCGCCCCGGTCATAGACGTCGACGAACAGCACCGCCTGGCTCGCCTCGCGCGCCGAGGCCGGGCGGGCCAGCGACAGCACCACGTACAGCCCGATATTGGCCAGCATCGACCAGAACAGCGCGTGGGTCAGGTTGTCGAAGCCCGACAGCCCGAACAGCCGCTCTGGCGCCAGCCAGCCGATGCCGAACGGCCCGTCGAGGATGCCCGCGGGCAGCCAGCCTGACTTGACCATCGAGGGCAGCATCAGCGTATAGCCCCAGACCGCAAACCCGCCCAGCAGCCCGGCCATCGCACCCCGCCCCGTCGCGCCGCGCCAGTAGATGCCGCCCAGCAGCGCCGGCGCGAACTGCGCCACCGCGGCAAAGCTGATCAGCCCGATCGAGACCAGCGCATAGACGTCTCCGGCGACGCGGAAGTAGACGTAGCCCAGCAGCAGCACCGCGACGATGGCGGCGCGACGGATGTTCAGCAGCAGCCGCGTGACGTCCGGGCCGCGCCCCTGCCCGACCTTGCCCAGACGCAGCAGCGCAGGCATCACCAGGTCGTTGCAGACCATCGTCGACACCGCCACGGTTTCCACGATCAGCATCCCGGTCGCCGCCGACAGCCCGCCCAGATAGGCCAGCAGCGCCAGCCCGGTCGCGCCCTGGGCCAGCGGCAGCGAGATCACGAAGGTCTCCGGGTCGGCGCCGCCGGGGTCAAAGATCAGCAGCCCGCCGATGGCCAGAGGCAGCACGAACAGGTTGATCGCCAGCAGATAGGCCGCAAAGACCCACGCGGCGCGCAGGATGTGACGCTCCTCGACGCATTCGACAACCATCATCTGGAACTGCCGGGGCAGCAGCAGGACCGACAGCATGGCGAGCATCGTCATCGCGAACCACTGCGCCGCGGCAAAGCCCGTCCCCGGCGCCGCCCCCGCGGCCGCGCCCCCCAGCCGCATCAGCGGCGCGAGGTCGGGCGAGGCCGCGGCCCGCGCCCAGATGTCGGTGGGGCCGTCGAACAACCCCCAGGTCACATAGGCGCCGACGACCAGAAAGGCGCCCAGCTTGACCAGCGATTCCAGCGCTACGGCGGCGACCATGCCCTCGTGCCGCTCGGACAGGTCGAGGTGCCGGGTGCCGAAGACGATGGTGAAGGCCGCGAGCCCCAGCGTCACCCCCAGCGTGCCGTCCTGCCACCAGTGGGCGGGGGTGAAACGGTCCCCGGCGAGGATCTCGTAGCCCGCCGACACCGCCTTCACCTGCAGCGCGATATAGGGGATGATGCCGACCACCGTGACCAGCGTCACCGCCGCGGCCAGCGCCGGGCTCTTGCCATAGCGGCTGGCGATGAAGTCGGCGATCGAGGTGATGCGGTAGCTTTGCGCGATCCGCACCATCTTGCGCAGCACCACCCAGGCCAGCGTCATCGCCAGCGTCGGCCCAAGATAGATCGGCAGGAACCAGATGCCCCCGGCTGCCGCCCGCCCGACGCTGCCGAAATAGGTCCAGGCCGTGCAATAGACCGCCCAGGACAGGGCATAGACCCACGGATTGGCGATGATCGAGCGCCCGGCCCGGCCGCGCCGCTCGGCATAGGCCGCGACGACGAACAGCAGGCCCAGATAGGCCACCAGCGTGACGAGAACGGCGGAGGGCCCGATCATGGGCCTAGCGCCGGCCGCCGCCGCCCGGCGCGCGGGACAGCAGCGCCAGCGCGACGATCAGCGCCGCCCAGATGGCGAACAGGGCGACGGCGAGGACCGGCAGCCCCAGCACCGTCGCCGGCCGGTCCCACAGCAGCAGCAGCGGAAAGTTCAGCACCAGGGCGGCGGCTGCGAACAGCGCGATCAGCGGACCGGGGGCCGGGCCCGAGCGCGCCTCGGGGCGGCGGTCCCGGGTCATGTCGAAAGCCTGAACTGCTGGCTGATCCAGTCGCGGAAATCACGCACGATCCCCAGCGAATCCTTCAGCGCCTGCCGGTCCAGCGTGCCCATGTCCTCCAGCCGGATCAGGTTGTCGGGCGTCCGCCCCTGGGCGATCTGGGCCAGGTTGTTGTCGAGCTTGGCGCCCATCAGGAAATGCAGCGCGTCGGTCAGGTCGCGCGCCATCGGGGCGGGCAGCCGCCGCTGTTCGGCCAGCGCGGCCAGCCGTTCGGCGGTGGGCAGCGCCGCGATGCCGTGTTTCAGCGCCAGCGCGCGGGCGCCCTGCACGATCGGAAAGATACCCAGCTTCTTGAGGTCGATCTCGGCCGAGGCCCGTCCCCGCATCCCCGGCAGCCGGGTCCACCAGCTGCGGTCATCCGAAAAGCTGTTCACCGAGGCGGCGAAGCGCGCGAGATAAGCGTCGCTGTCCGACATCAGCCGCTGCATGTGGCCCTTGGCTTCGTCCAGCAGCCGCGCGTCACCGGCGACCGCCAGCGCGTCCATGAAGATGGCAAGGTTCATCGGCCCCTCGGGGTCCTCGCCATAGATCCAGCGGCCGATGGTCTGGCGATAGCCCGACACGGTCTGCCGCCAGACCGGGGTCCTTGCCATAATCCCGCCCGGACAGGGCGGATAGCCGAAATCGACCAGCGCGGCGGTGAAGGCCTCGGCCGCCGGCGCGGCAGCGGCGGGGTCCACGTCGTCGGCCAGGATCAGCCCGTTATCCTGGTCGGTGCGGATGATCTGTTCGCCCCGCCCCTCGCTGCCCATCACGATCAGGCAGGACCGCGCCCGCAGGTCCTCGGGCGAGACCAGTTCCCACAGGCGGCGGAAAACGGCGCGGTTCAGCTCGCCCACCAGCTCGGCGATGACCTCGACACGCACCCCGTCGGCGTGCAGGACCCGGATCAGCGGCTCGATCTGGTCGGCGGCGGCTTTCAGTTCCGGGATCGAGGCGGCCTCGGCGGCCTCGACGGCGATGAGATGCGAGTGGTTGGCGACGAAGCCCATCAGGTCGAGCTGACTCAGCACGCCGGCCACGGCGCCCGCGTCGTCACGCACCACCAGCCGGTGGACGCGGTGACGCAGCATCAGGATCATCGCCTGGAACAGGTCGTCCCCGATCGGGATCGAGACGGCGGGAAAGCTCGCGATCTCGTCCACCCGGATCGCCGCGGGCGGGCGATCCATCAGCAGCACGTCGCGCAGGTTGGTGGTGGTGAAGATGCCCAGCCGGTCGCCGTCCCGGACCAGCGCATCGCCGATGTCGCGCGCCGCCAGTTCGCGGCACAGCGTCACGAGGTCGGTCGCGCCGTCGACGAAGTACGGCTTGCGCAGGAACGCATCCCCCACGCGCGAGGACATCAGCGACAGCGATTCCCGCTGGGCGTGGCCGCCCGAGGCGGCGGTCAGCGCGGCCCGCGGCATGGAAACGGCCGGACCCTTCGGTCCGGCCGCCTTCCCGTTCGTGGACGGATCGTCCGTCAATGCGCCGAGGCCTCGGAGGCGCCGATCCCGGTTTCCGACCGGACTTCCTGCGCCAGGTAGCCGGCCTTGTCGATCGCCGCGCGGCGGCTCTTGTCGGTGACCGAGAACAGCCAGATCCCCAGGAACGCCAGCGTCATCGAGAACAGCGCGGGCGAGGTATAGGGGAACGGCGCCGAGCCCTTGGGATTGCCCAGCGTGGCCTCCCACACCGACGGCGACAGCACCGTCAGCACGACCGACGAGATCAGCCCGAGGAAGCCGCCGATCACGGCGCCGCGGGTGGTCATGCCCTTCCACAGGATCGACAGGAACAGCACCGGGAAGTTGGCCGAGGCCGCGATCGCAAAGGCCAGCGACACCATGAAGGCGATGTTCTGTTTTTCGAACGCGATCCCCAGGATCACCGCGACGATGCCCAGGGCAATCGTGGTGATCTTGGACACCCGCAGTTCGGACGCGCTGTCGGCCCGGCCCTTCTTCACGACGCTCTGGTAGATGTCGTGGGACACCGCCGATGCGCCCGACAGCGTCAGCCCGGCGACCACCGCGAGGATGGTCGCGAAGGCCACCGCCGAGATGAAGCCCAGGAAGACGTTGCCGCCGACCGCGTTGGCCAGATGGACCGCGGCCATGTTGCTGCCGCCGATCAGGCCGGGGACGCCGTCCTTCATCTCCAGGAAGCTGGGATTGGTCAGCACGAACACGATCGCGCCGAAGCCGATGATGAAGGTCAGCATGTAGAAATAGCCAATCCAGATCGTCGCCCACATCACCGACTTGCGCGCTTCCTTGGCCGAGGGGACGGTGAAGAAGCGCATCAGGATGTGCGGCAGACCGGCGGTCCCGAACATCAGCGCCATGCCGAAGCTGATCGCCGAGATCGGGTCCTTGACGAAGTTCCCTGGCCCCATGATCGACTGGCCCGCGGCCGCCGCCTCCTCAGCGGTTTTGCCTTCGGCCGCGGCAAGGTCGGTCTTGATCCGCACCGATTCGGCGAACAGCCGCTCGAAGCTGAAGCCGAAGGCCGACATCACCATGAAGGCCATGAAGGACGCGCCGCCCAGCAGCAGGCAGGCCTTGATGATCTGCACCCAGGTGGTCGCGGTCATGCCGCCGAACAGCACATAGACCATCATCAGCGCGCCGACGATGACCACGGCCATCCAGTATTCCAGGCCGAACAGCAGCTTGATCAGCTGGCCCGCGCCGACCATCTGGGCGATCAGGTAGAACGCCACCACGACCAGGGTCGAGATCGCCGCGAACAGCCGCACCGGCGTCTGTTCAAAGCGGAAGGCGGCCACGTCGGCAAAGGTGAACTTGCCGAGGTTGCGCAGCTTTTCGGCCATCAGGAAGGTCAGGATCGGCCAGCCGACCAGGAAGCCGATCGAATAGATCAGCCCGTCGAAGCCGTTGGCCATCACCGCCGCCGAGATCCCCAGGAACGAGGCCGCCGACATGTAGTCGCCGGCGATCGCCAGACCGTTCTGGAAGCCCGAGATGCCGCCGCCGGCCGTATAGAAGTCGGCCGCCGACTTGGTGCGCCCGGCCGCCCACTTGGTGATGAACAGGGTCAGCACCACGAACAGGCCGAACATGCCGATCGCGGTCCAGTTGGTCGCCTGCTTGGTGACCTCGCCCTCCAGCGCGCCGGCGGCCATCACGGCCGAGGGGGCGACCAGCAGGGTCGACATGCCGAGAAACCGGCCAGGGGTCATGGTCGGCCTCATTTCAGCGCCTCTCGCTTCACACGCTCGGTCAGGTCGTCATATTCGCTGTTGGCGCGCATGACGTAGATCGCCGTCACGACGATGGTGAACAGGATGACGCCAAAGCCGACCGGGATGCCCCAGGTCGTCACGCCGCTGCCGATGCGTTTGGCCAGCAGCGCCTTGTCAAAGGCGATGATGGCGATGAAGCCGTAATAGACCACCAGCATGGCGATGGTCAGCAGCCACCCGAAACGAAGCCGTTTTGATCTCAGCTCCTGATAGTTCGGGTCGGCAGCGATGCGTTCCAGCATGCTGTCCTGCATTGGAATTGTCCCTCCTCCAGTCCTCGTCAATGTGCCGGCTGCGTTTCATCCGCGTCCCGGCGGGTCGTCGCGGGTCGCGCGCGCGATGTGGCGCGACCCTGCGGCGATTCTCAGGCCCGGTTCATCCGGTTCTCGATCAGCTCGTCCACGACCGACGGATCGGCCAGCGTCGAGGTGTCGCCCAGCGCGCCATAGTCGTTTTCGGCGATCTTGCGCAGGATGCGGCGCATGATCTTGCCGGACCGGGTCTTGGGTAGGCCGGGCGCCCACTGGATCAGGTCGGGCTTGGCGATCGGGCCGATCTCGGTGCGGACCCAGGTCTCCAGCTCCTTGCGCAGCGCTTCGCTGGGCTTGATCCCGTTCATCAGCGTGACATAGGCATAGATGCCCTGGCCCTTGAGATCGTGCGGATAGCCGACGACCGCGGCCTCGGCGACCTTGGCATGGGCGACCAGCGCCGATTCCACCTCGGCGGTGCCCATCCGGTGACCCGAGACGTTGATGACGTCATCGACCCGGCCGGTGATCCAGTAATAGCCGTCCTCGTCGCGGCGGCAGCCGTCGCCGGTGAAGTAATAGCCCGGATACTGCTGGAAATAGGCCTCTTCGAACCGCTGGTGGTCGCCCCACAGCGTCCGCATCTGGCCGGGCCAGCTGTCGGCGATGGCCAGCACGCCCTCGACGCCGTTGCCCTCGATCACCGCCCCCGAGGCCGCGTCCAGCACCGCCGGCTTGACGCCGAAGAAGGGCAGCGTCGCGGCGCCCGGCTTGGTTTCGATCGCATAGGGCAGCGAGGTGATCATGTGGCCGCCGGTCTCGGTCTGCCAGAAGGTGTCGACGATCGGGCAGCGCCCCTTGCCGACGTGCTTGTCGTACCAGACCCAGGCCTCGGGGTTGATCGGCTCGCCGACCGAGCCGAGGATGCGCAGGCTCGACAGGTCGTGCTTTTCCACCCACTCCGGCCCCTGCCCCATCAGCGAGCGGATCGCGGTCGGCGCGGTGTAGAACTGGGTGACCTTATGCTTGGCGCAGACCTCCCAGAAGCGGCCGGCGTCGGGATAGGTCGGCACGCCCTCGAACATCAGCGTGGTGGCGCCGTTGGCCAGCGGGCCATAGACGATATAGCTGTGCCCGGTGACCCAGCCCACGTCGGCCGTGCACCAGAAGACGTCGCCGTCCTGATAGTCGAAGGTGTACTGATGCGTCATCGACGCATAGGTCAGATAGCCGCCGGTGGTGTGGACGACGCCCTTGGGCCGCCCGGTAGATCCCGAGGTGTACAGGATGAACAGCGGGTCCTCGGCCCCCATCGGGCGGGCCGGGCAGTCGGGGCTGACCTGATCCATCAGCGCCAGCACGTCGACGTCGCGGCCATCGACCCAGGTGGTCTGGTCGCCGGTGTGCTTGACGACGAGGCAGCGCACCCGGTCCGAGCAATGCAGCAGCGCCGCGTCGGTGTTCGACTTCAGCGCCGTGCGCCGGCCGCCGCGCGGGGCGGTGTCGGCGGTGATGACCAGCTTGGCGCCGCAGTCGTTGATGCGGTTGGCCAGCGCGTCGGGCGAGAAGCCCGCGAAGACGATGGAATGGATCGCCCCGATCCGGGCGCAGGCCAGCATCGCATAGGCGGCCTCGGGGATCATCGGCAGATAGATCACCACCCGGTCGCCGCGCATCACGCCCTGGCTCAGCAGGACGTTGGCCATCCGGTTCACCTTTTCCGACAGCTCGGCATAGGTGATGTGCTCGGCGGGCGTCTGCGGATCGTCGGGTTCGAAGATGATCGCGGTCTGGTTGGCGCGCTGCGGCAGATGCCGGTCCACGCAGTTGACGCAGGCGTTCAGCACCCCGTCCTCGAACCACTTGATCGAGACGTTGCCCAGGGTGAAGTCGGTGTTCTTCACCTTGGTATAGGGCGTGATCCAGTCCAGGCGCTTGCCCTCGCGCCCCCAGAAGCCGTCGGGGTCGGAAACGGATTCGGCATAACGCGCCTGATAGTCGTCGGGCGTGACATGCGCCTTGGTGAAACCCTGCGGAATGGGGTGCTTGGAATTCGCGTCGGACATGGAACCTCCCTGGCAACTCTGCTGCCCGCCGCGGCCTCCTCCCGGGCGGGCGCCCCTTGTGCGGCAGCACTGCACAAGGTCGTGAGCGAACCCTAGGATTTCAGATCGCTTTTGTCACATGTAAAAATTGCAAACTGTTCGGCACCCCTTGCATAAGGTGTAAACCCCGTCGCCCGAAAAGGCCGTCATGCCGCAAGCCGATCCGCACCGTCCTGCCGACGACGAGGCCATCCTGGCCGCGCGTGCCCTCCTCGCATCCGCCGCGACGGCGGTGCTGGCGGTGCTGGGTGACACCGGCTGGCCGATGACCTCGCGCATCGCGCTGCAGACGGATGCCGCCGGAGTGCCGCTGGCGATGCTGTCGGGGCTCGCGCTGCACACCCGGGCGCTGCAGCGCGACCCCCGCGCGGCGCTGCTGATCGACGCCCCGGCCGAGGCTGACGCCCGCGGCACCGCGCTGAACCGGGCGCGGCTGTCGCTGCAGGTGCGCGCGGTTCCGGCGCCGGACTCGGACCACGAACGGCTCGGCGCCGCCTGGCGCGCGCGCGACCCGAAGGCGGCGGTCTATCTGCAGCTGCCCGACTTCCGCTTCTGGCGGCTGACGATCCGCGGCGGGCTGCTGAACCAGGGCTTCGGCCGGGCGACGCTGTTCGGACCGGACGACCTGGCGGGCGCCTCCGACCCGCAGACATGACGACGCCCGGCGAAGGTTTCGCCGGGCGCGTCTCTCAGTCTGCTTCCTCGACTGAGGCGATCAGCCCGGATTGTCCATCCGCACCTGGACCCCCACGCCCCCCTTCACCGGCTGCGAGAAGTCCAGATAGACTTGGTCCTTCGCGGTGCCCTGCCGCACCTGGATCGAGGGCAGGTCGTTGTTGCGCGCCCCCGTCGAGGTCGTGATCGCGCCCTCGGCGACGACCGTCTGGACCTTCAGCGCCTGCCCGTTGAAGGGCAGCGCGCCGCCGGTCGGCACCACCCAGCGCGCCGCCGCGGTATTCTGCGCATGGCTGATATACAGCGGGTTCGAGGTCGGCGTCCTGACCCCGTGGAAGGTGTTGCCCTCGAACCGGACGTTCCGCATCCGCGTCAGGTCCAGATTGGCAAAGCTGGTATCCACCCGCTCGACCCGGTCGATTGTCGCATAGACCGACTTGAACACGTTGCCCATCACCGTCAGCCCCGACAGGATATGCCCCGCGCCATAGGGCTTGATGACCAGCCACGAGAAATTCGCCACCGTGCTGGAACTGAGGAAGGTGTTGCCGGTGATCGTCAGGCCGCCAAACGCCGCCTGCGGCGTCGTGACGACGGGCTGCGGATGATGCTCGTTGGTCCACTCGATGGTGGCGTTGTCGATATAGTTGCCGGTGATCGTCGCCTGCGGCACGCGGCTGGTGATGACCAGCCCCGCGACGCGGTAGGCGGTCGAGTTGTCGCCCTGGAACCAGTGGTTGCCGCTGATGATGTTGCCGGTCCCCGCCGCGACGCAGAAATGGCCGAAGCGGACGAAGCGGTTGTCGCGGATCTTGGCGTCGTTGGCGTTGATGTTCATGCAGACGCTGGTGCGCGACTGCGCCGGCAGGTCCAGATCGTTCGACATGAACTCGCAGCGATCGACCAGCATCCCCTGGCAGGCATCGCCGATCGAGGTGATGCAGCGGTCCAGCGGTCGGGTGAAGAAGCAGTCGCGGAACGACCACAGATGCCCGGTCGGCGGCAGCATGACCCCGTTGGCGATCCCGTCCAGCCCGAATTCCACGTTCATGAAATAGAACCGGTCGACCTGCGGGACGGTCGAGAAATCGAACGCATAGCGCTGACGGACGAACTGATAGCTGCGGGTACCCGACCCGCCATATAGCGGGTTCGACAGCGTCAGGGTCCCGGCGCCGATGTCCTTGGCGCGGACATAGATCTCGCGTCCCACTCCTGGTCCGACGACCAGCGACCCGACTTCGATCGCGGCGACCTGGCCCACGTTCTTCAGCACGTAGCCGTCGGCGATGTCATAGGTCCCGGCAGAGCTGACCGTGCGCGTCGCCCAGGCCGGACCGTCCACGATGCCGATCTGGCCGTTGGCGATCACCCGGCGGGTGGAAAACGCGGTCACGCCGGGGGCGAGATCGCCGATCACCAGCGGCTCGGTCAGGTCGACCTTGCGGCCGCACAGGTCCAGGATGTTGTGGTCCGAATAATCCAGCAGCGCCTGCACTGCCTTCTTCATCCCCTCGGTCTCGTCGCCGAAGGCATCGGCATAGCTGGGCAGGTCAAAGTTCCGCCGCAGCGACAGCCGCGCCACGCGCGGCATCCGCAGCTTGCCGACGAAGCGGACCGGCTCTTTCATGGTCAGGTCGCTGGCGATGTAGTACGTGCCTTCCGGCACCAGCACCTGCCCCCCCGCGGCGGCCGCATCGGCGGCAAGGAAGGCCGCGCGGCAGTCGGTGACCCCATCGCCCTTGGCGCCGTAATCCCGCACGTCGACCCAGTCGATCATCGCCGGCACGAAGGCCGCGGTGATGTCCTCGATCCTCAGGTTCTCGATCCGCACGGCCCCGCCATTCGGCCCCAGCAGGTCCAGCCCCATATGCCCCAGCGCGGCCGTCATGCCCCAGCCCATGTCGACGCCCTGCCGGGAGGCCACCGCGATGATGGCCGAGATCTCGACCACCTCGCCATAGGCTTTCAGCGTCACCGCCGGCGCTGCCTGCGGGACCCCGGTCACCTGCTGGCGCTGCGCGGTCCCCGCCCAGCCGGCGATGCGCACCGACGGCAGGTTGCCTGCCACCGCCTTGACCCGCGCCGACACGCGCAGATAGGTCCCCGGCAGGATCGGGGTCTCGCCGGTAAAGCGGATGCGGGTGACGTCGTCCTGCTTGACGATTTCCAGGCACGCCCCGAAATCCTGGTCGGCCGGCACGATCGCGGCGTTGGCCGCCCCGGCCCAGGTCGGCTCCCCGCTCAGCCCGTTCACCCGCGACCAGGCGGCCAGACCGGCCGAGAATCCCGGCGGCATCAGCTGCAGACCGGCGGTAATGGCGATGTTCATGGCGCTCGTCCCCCTCGTGATCGATGCGAGGATGACGGCCCCGCGACAGCGTCGGAAACTGCCGTTCGGGGGTTTACGGTCTGTTAACGAAACGGGCGGCGCAACGGCACCGCCCGCAACATCCGCCCTGGCCAGCCGGCTCAGGCCACCTGTTCACCGCCCAGCTCTCCGGCCAGCGCGCGGCCGATCAGCGCCTGCGTCTCGGCCACGCCGTACAGCGCGATGAAGCCGCCGAAGCGCGGCCCCTGATCGGCGCCCAGCAGCACCTGGTACAGCGCCGCGAACCAGTCCTTCATCGGCTCGAACCCGTGATCCCGGCCGACGGCATAGACCATCTCCTGCAGCTTTTCGGGGTCGGCGGGGGCGTCCCACGCCGCCAGCCGCGCGGCCAGGTCCTCCAGCGCCGCGCGTTCCTGGTCCGAGGGCTGCCGGAACACCCGGCCCGGGGCGACGAAGTCATTGAAATACTTTACCGCATAGCCCGCGGCTGCATCCAGCTGCGGGTTCGCCTCGGGCGTCGCCTCGGGGGCATAGCGGCGGATGAATCCCCACAGCCCGTCCTTGTCCTTGGCGCCCGCCACCGAGGCGAGGTTCAGCAGCATCCCGAACGGCACCACCATGTCCGAGGCGGGCACCTCGCCGCCGTGGATGTGCCAGACCGGGTTGGCCAGCTGCTGGTCGGGGCTCTGGGCCGGATAGGCGCGCAACTGCTGGTGGTATTCGTCCACCGCCCTTGGGATCACGTCCCACCACAGCCGCTTGGCGGTCTTGGGCTTCTGATACATGAAATAGGACAGGCTCTCGGTCGCCGCATAGGTCAGCCATTCGTCGATCGACAGCCCGTTGCCCTTGGATTTGCTGATCTTCTGGCCCTTGTCGTCCAGGAACAGCTCATAGGTGAAATGCTCGGGCTTGCGGCCCCCCAGCACCTCGCAGATGCCGTCATAGATCGGCGTGTTCGTGCTGTGGTCCTTGCCGTACATCTCGAAATCGACGTCGAGCGCGGCCCAGCGGGCGCCGAAATCCGGCTTCCACTGCAGCTTCACCTGCCCGCCGGTGACCGGCAGCGTCCATTCCCGGCCGGTCTCGTCGTCGAAGGTGACGGTGCCCTCGGCCGCATCGACATGCTTGATCGGCACGTACAGCACCCGGCCGGTTTCCGGGTGGATCGGCAGGAAGCAGGAATAGGTCTGCTGCCGCTCCTCGCGCAGGGAGGCCAGCATGATCTCCATGATCGCGTCATAGCGTTCCGCGGCCAGCCGCAGCGTGTCGTCGAACTGCCCGGACTTGTAGAACTCCGTTGCGCTGATGAACTCGTAATCGAAGCCGAAGGTGTCCAGGAACCGGCGCAGCATCGCGTTGTTGTGGTCGCCGAAGCTGGGAAACTCGCCGAACGGGTCCGGCACCGCGGTCAGCGGTTTTTGCAGGTTCTCCCGCAGAAGCTGTTGATTCGGCACGTTATCCGGGACCTTCCGCATCCCGTCCATGTCGTCCGAGAAACAGAACAGCCGGGTCGGGATGTCCGAGATCATCTCGAAGGCGCGGCGGATCATCGTCGTCCGCGCGACCTCGCCGAAGGTGCCGATATGGGGCAGCCCCGAGGGGCCATAGCCCGTCTCGAACAGCACGTAACCCTTTGCGGGGTCCTTCTTTTCGTAACGTTTCAGCACCCGTCGCGCTTCCTCGAAGGGCCAGGCCTTGGAATTCATCGCGGCATCGCGCAGGGTGGTCATCGTCGGTCTCCGTCGTTACGGCTGCTGCCGTAGCCCCGGGGTCGGGCCGCGTCAATCAGTCCTGCCTGCCGGAGCCTTCCGATGAGCCTCGATCTGCCCTCGTTCTCGCCCTGCGATGCGCTGGTTGCGGTGATGGTGGCGGTCTCGGCCTCGGACCATAACCTGCGCACCGCCGAAATGGTCGCGATCGAGCGGATCGTGAACCACACCCCGGTCTTCGCCAATTACGACATCGACCGGATCCGCGCGGTGTCCCAGACGGTCATGAGCCTTTTCGAAGAAGAGGACGGGCTGGACGCGCTGTTTGGCCTGGTCCGCGACGCGCTGCCCGCGGCGCTGTTCGACACCGCCTATGTGCTGGCCTGCGACGTCGCCTCGGCCGACGGCCGGATCAGCGACGGAGAGTTGCAGCTGCTGACCGAGATCCGCGGCGAGTTCGACCTCGACCGCCTTCATGCCGCCGCCATCGAACTCGCCGCGAAAGCGCGGCATCGGACGCTGTAGACCCTGATAAATCGGTTTAAGTTATCCAACTAACTAGCTGATGAATAATATATTATATTGATCTGTTGACCCTAATTCTCAGATCTCTGCCAGCACTGGCCCAGGCGGCGAGGCGGGACGACACGCTACCTCCACCACGTCCCGCTGCAGCCGCTTCGCCCGCTCGGTCCAGGTCAGGACCCCGGCGGGAAGTTCTGCCCCCTCCGACGCCGCCCGCCGCGGCAGATCGGCGACCATGACCGCAAAGGCCCGCTCGGCGCCGTCCGCCCCCCGCGCATAGCCAGCGAGGTTCGACACGAAATTCAGCGTCCCGGTCTTGGCCTCGACCAGCGGCGCCCCACGCCCGCCATCCCCACGCGACGCCGCTCCCAGCACGTCGCGCAGCGGATCGCGCTTCAGCAGCGGCCGCAGCGCCGCGACAGACTCGGGCCGCGCCAGCAACCGCACCAGCACCGCCGGGGCGATCCGGCTCTCGGCGCTCAGCCCGGAATGATCGGCCAGCACCGCGTCGCCCGCCCCCGTCTGCCGCAGCCAGTCGGCCATCGCCTGCGCGGACTGGCGCAGGTCGCCGGCGCCGCTGGCGGACAGGCCGATCACCTCGGCGGTCAGGTTCGTCGAGTATTCGAGCATCCCGCGCAGCAACGCGTCCAGCGGCTTGCTGTCGCGGAGGGCGAGTTCGTCACCGTCGGGCAGGCTCTCCACCACCTCGGGCGCGGGCAGCGCCAGCCCCGCGGCGCGGCAGAGAGTCTGGAAGACGTCGCCCGCATAGGCCTCGGGGCGGCGGACCGGCAGCCAGCGCGTGCCCGATTTTCCCAGATCGCCGCGCGGGATGTCCCAGTGCTCGCGGCCGCCGGCCAGGATGTGCCCCCAGGGCCCGCCCCCGGGCCGGACCCCGGCGCCCACGCTGTAGGCCCGCGGCGACCGGCCATCGGCCCGCGCCTCGAGCGCCGGCGTGCAGCCGGCCTCGCAACGCCACCCCAGGTGGACTCGGTTGAAGTTCAGGATCATCCCCGACAGCGCCGGGTTATAGGCCAGCTGCGCCGCCTGCCCGGCGCTGATCGCGGGCAGCCGCGGCAGCGCCCCACCCCAGACGACGAACCGGGCCGGTGTCCAGCCGCCCGCGGCCTTGGCGCTGTCCGCGGCCAGCGCCGCCAGCCCGTCGGTATCCAGCTCTGGATCGCCGCCCCCGGCGAGCACCAGCGTGTCGCCGGCGCGCAGGACCCGGGTGGCAAAGCGATGATCCGCCCCCAGCCGGTCCCGCGCGAAAAGCGCCGTCACCACCTTCAGCGTGCTGGCCGGAGGCAGCGGCGTCTCGGCATCGTGGCTCAGGACCGACGCCCCGCCGGGCAGGTCGGCCACCGCGACCCCCATTTGCGCGTCCCCCAGCTTCGCCCGCGCCAGCAGCGCGGCGGGGGACTGAGCCGGCTTGGCGCGCGGCCGGCGCGCTCCGGGCGTCGGGACAGGCGGCACGGTAGTCTCAGCGAGCGCGCCCGAGGCGCAGGCGGCCAGCGATCCCGCAAGGAAATGACGGCGTTTCATTCGCGCGCTCTAGCCGCTCGCCCCCGGGCCGCCAAGACGCCCGCGCGAGAGACCCCGTCCGGTCCCCAGCCGCCCGCCCTCGACCAACCAGGCGAGGATCGCCAGACCGGCGATCAGCGCCAGCCACGCCAACCCCGGCAGGACCGGGCGGATCGCGAGCCCGTCCAGCGCCGCCGCGGCGCGCGGGGTGATCCCGACCCACGGCCGCTGCACGCCCTGCCCGCTCGCCGGTCGCCCGGGCCGGACGGTGCGGATGTCGGGCACCGCCTCCGCCAGCCGCAGGACCGAGCCGCCCGTCGCCGCGACCAGCCCGGCCAGGGCGGCGTCGCTCGCGACGGTCTGTTCGAACTCGCGCGGCGCGGCGGGACCGACGGCGGCGACGCGGGACAGCTCGCCCTCGGCCACCCGATACAGCCCCGGCGCGGGCGCCTGCCAGCTGGCCGAGAACCGCCCCTCGCCAGCGGGCGCCAGCGCCAGTTGCTGCGTCGTGCCATCGGGCAGGGTGATCGTCACCGGCCCCACGCTGTCGCCCATGGTGCGGCGGGTCACGGTCAGGCCCAGATCGCCCGCGACCCCGACCTCGAGCGCCTCTTCCTCAAGCTCCGGCTCCTTCATCCCCCAATGCGCGATGCGGCGCAGCAGCTCGGCCTGCGGCCCCCCGCCCTCGAAGCCGCGGCCCCACAGCCAGACCTGGTCCGAGGTCAGCAGCGCCACCCGCCCCCTGCCGACCCGGTTGGCGATCAGCAGCGGCTGGTCGTCGTCGCCGACCATCAGCACCTGCGCGTCGTCGTCGGGCGTCACCTCGCTCATCCGCAGCCAGCGGCCCCAATGGCGGCCCTCGGTGGTGTCAGGGTCGGGCTCGCCGGGCAGACCGGCGGTCACCGGGTGGCGCTTGCCCTCCTGCGTCAGCCACGGGGTGAACGGCCGCTCCAGCACCCGGCCGGTCGGGCGTGCGGGCAGGATCGGGCCCAGTGGCGACAGATGCAGGCTTTCGACGCTGGCCATCTCCGGCCCCGAGGCGACCAGCAGCGCCCCGCCGTCTTCGACATAGCGGCGGATATTGTCGAAATAGGCCGGCGGCAGGATGCCCCGGACCCGGTAGCGGTCGAGGATGATCAGGTCGAAATCCCCGATCCGGTCCTGAAACAGCGCTTCGGTCGGAAAGGCGATCAGTGCCAGCTCATCCACCGGCACCCCGTCCATCTTGTCCGGCGGGCGCAGGATGGTGAAGTGCACCAGATCGACGTTCGGGTCCGATTTCAACAGGTTGCGCCAGGCGCGCTCGCCGGGATGCGGCTCTCCGGACACCAGCAGGACGCGCAGGCGGTCGCGCACGCCCTCGATCTGGATCGCGGCGCGGTCGTTCAGGTCGGTCAGCTGGGCGGGCGCGCCGCCGGGGTCGTTCAGCGCCAGCGCGACGACGTTCTGGCCGGGATGATCCGGCGTCACCGGGATTTCCAGCGCCACGCCGGGGGGGATGGCGACGGATTGCGGGTCCGCCCCGTCAATCGAGACGGTCAGGTTCGCGGCCCGGCCGGCGACCTCGGGCGGCACGGCACCCTGATCCTCGACCCGGACGCGCAGGGTGACGGGCTGGCCGATCAGCCCGAAGGCCGGGGCCTGCTCGATCACCAGCCGGCGGTCCCAGTCGGCGGGCTGGCCGGTCAGCAGCACATGCACCGGCGCAGGGGCGGTGGCCGGGATTGCCGAGGCGTCATGCGCCTGCCCGTCGGTCACCGCCACCACGCCCGCCACGCGGGTTTCGGGCTCGGCCGCCAGAGCCCGGCTGAGCGCGCCGCCCAGCAGCGTGCCGTCGGGATCGTCGCCGACCGTGATCCGGCGCAACTCGGTCCCTGGCAGGGCGGAGATCTGGGCCGCGATCCGATCGGCGGCGGCGCGGGTCTGGTCGGCCCGGCCGGGCAGCGTCTGGCTGGCGCTCTGATCCTCGACCAGCAGCACGATGTCGGACAGGCCGCGGCGGATGCCGGTTTCCAGCGTCGGCCCGGCCAGCGCGGCCGCCGCGGCAAGCCCCGCCAGACCCCGCCACGGCCAGCCCGGCAGGCCCCGCCACCAGGCCAGCGCGGCGACCAGCACCGCCAGCGCCGCCACCCCCGCGATGACGGGCCAGGGCAGCAGCGGGTCGAAGCCCAGCCGCGTCATCGGAACATCTCGGGGGCGGGCGGCGCCCCGCTCTCGCGGCCCAGCCGTTCGAGCAATTCCGGCACATGCACTTGATCGGATTTGTAATTCCCGCTTAGCGCATACATGACGAGGTTGATGCCAAAGCGCAGCGCAAGCTCGCGCTGGCGCTCGCCGTCATAGCCCGAGCCGATGGCATAGGCGGGCAGGCCGCGGTCGTCCACGGCCCAAGCCTCGGCCCAGGAATTGCCGCCGATGATGACCGGAGAGACGCCGTCATTCGACGGCGCAAAGCCCTCACCCCCTGCCTCGGCGGTTTGCGGCGCCTCGACCCACAGCGTGGTGCCGGCCCAGCGGCCGGGAAAATCGCTCAGCAGATAGAAGGCGCGGGTGAGGACATGGTCGGGCGGGACCGGCGCCAGCGGCGGGATGTCCAGCGCCGCGGCCAGCCGTTGCAGATCGGCCGATCCGTCCGGCGCCCCGGTCCCGGCCACGTCGCCGTCGCGGGTGTCGAACAGGATCATCCCGCCGGTGCGAAGAAAGCGGTTCAGCCGGGCGTAGGCCTGCGGCGACGGCAGCGGCTGGTCGGGCGTCACCGGCCAGTAAAGGAAGGTCAGCAGCGACAGGTCGTCCTCGTCCAGCGCCACCGGCACGGGCGGGCCGGGCTCGACGGTGGTGCGCCGGGTCAGCGCCTCGGTCAGCCCGGCGAGCCCGAGGTCCGAGGCCTCGTCGACCGCCAGATCGCCGGTGACGACATAGGCCAGCGCGCCGGTGCCCGCGGCCTCGATCAGCCGGGGATCGGGGTCGGGGGGCTGTTGCGCGGCAAGCGGCAGGGCGCTCAGCGCCAGCGCGGCTGCCAGCAGGCTGCGGCGGGTCAGGTGCGTCATGCCGCACCCCGCCGCGGCCGGCGGCTGCCGGCGATGATGGCGCTGCCGAGAGCGTCGGCGGCCAGCGCCAGCGCGGCCAGCGCCAGCAGCCATCCGCCCAGGGCGGTGCCGGGCGCGGCCCCCGAGCTTTCCACCACCGCGCCGGGCCAGGTGGCCGGGGTGACGGGACCGCCCGCGTTCAGCGCCGCCCGGCGTTCGCCCGCCGCATAGAGGCCCGCGGGCGCGACCGGCGACGGCCCTTCGGCAAAGGCCGCGGCCGGCACCGGCGCCAGATCGCCGGGCGGCTGCGGGCGGCCAAGGCCGTCCAGCACCAGCTGCGGCTGCCAGTGCGGCGCCCCAGCGGCGGCCGTCGCCTCGGTCTCGGCCCGGTCGTCCACCCGCGCCGACTGCACCAGCCGGTCGAGCATCTGGATGAAGAGGCCGGTCAGCGCGAGATTGCTCCACTCGGCATTGGCCGAGCTGTGGACCAGCACCAGCTGCCCCTCGCCCATCGCCGCGCGGGTGACCAGCGGCGTGCCGTCGGTCAGCTGCGCCAGCGTCCGGGCCGGCAGATCGGGGTCCGGCTCGGGCAGAAGCTGGGCCCGCACCATCACCTCGGCTGGGATCGAGAGCCCCGCGAACAACCCGTCGCCGGCGAACGGCGCGATGCCCCGCGGCGCGCCCCAGCTGAGCGCGCCGCCCGCCGCGCGGCCGCCCGGGCGCAGCCGGACCGGCAGCAGGGGGTCGGCGCCCAGATCCTGCATCGCCGCCATCCGCGGCCCGGCAAAGCGGATCAGCGTCCCGCCCTCGGCAACCCATTGCGCCAGCGCCTCGGCCTGTGCGCCCGGCGCGGCATCGACCAGCGCGATGACATCGGGCGCGGCGGGCAGCACGTCGGCGAGGCTGCCCTCGACCAGATCGGCCGAGGGCGCCAGCGCCTCGCGCAGGTAATGGAGCGGCGACAGCAGCGCCTGGCCCTCGGTCGCGCGCGCATCCCCGACCAGCGCGACCTTGCGCCGCCGCACCCGGTCGTCGGCAAGCACGACCGCGCCCGCCGACGCCTCGCCCTCGAGCACGAAGCGGGTGACGCGGTTGCGAAGCTCGGGCGGCAGGTCGATGGGCAGGGTCGCGGTCACGCCGCCCGGCCCGGCGGTAGGCGGGGGTGGGGTCAGCCGCGCGAGCTGGCGCGGCACGCCCTGCGGGTCCGGTCCCATCGCGAGGATGGCGGGCAGATCGCCGGGGGCGGAGGCGCTGAGCGTCAGCGCCGGCTGCGCGCCGCCGGTCAGCGACAGGGCGCGCAGGATGCGCGACGGCGGAACCACCATCACGCTGCCCCGCGCCGCCAGCGCCGCCAGCAGGGCCGGGCGGTGGACATGCTCGGCGCCGTCGGCCAGCCACAGCGTGTCCAGGCGCTTGGGCGCGCCGGACAGAAACCGCGCGGGATCAACGGGGTAGCGCGTCTCCCACGGCTGCGGCGCGGCGGCCCGCAACGCCGCCTCGGCGGTGCCGGCCTCGGCGAAGAACGGGCCGTCGCCGCGCCCGCCCTGCCCGTCCGCCAGCCACAGCGCCACCGGCCGGCCCTGCGCTTGCGCCTGCTCCACGGCCTGGGCCGCGCGGGCCTGGGTTTCCTGCCAGCCCGGCGCCGCCGCCCAGCCCGCGTCGATCATCACCAGCAGCGGCCCCGACCCCCCGATCTGCGGTCCCGGGCGCCAGACCGGCCCGGCGAGCGCCAGGATCGCCGCCGCCACCGCGCCCAGCCGCAGCGCCAGCAGCCACCACGGCGTCCGCTGCGTCACCGGCGTCGGGTCGGCCAGCCCGAACAGCAGCTGCGTGCCCGGAAACACCACCTCGCGCGCCCGCGGCGGCACGGCGCGCAGCAGGAACCACAGCACCGGCAGCCCGATCCCGGCCGCCAGCACCCACGGCGCCGCAAATCCCAGCGGGCCCAGCATCATCATGGCGCCAGCGCCTTTGCCAGCCACAGCAGCGCCTGCGCGGGCGGGGCGGCGGTGTCATGGGTGCCGAAATGCCAGCCGGCGGCCTCGGCCATCCGCGACAGCTGCCCGCGCCGGGCCTCGAGCCGGGCCAGATAGCGGTCGCGCAGCGCGCCGGCGTTGCGGGTCTGGTGGGCGTCGCCGCCGGGCTGGCGAAAGCGCACCGCGCCAGAGAACGGAAACGCCTCCTCGATCGGGTCCAGCACCTGCAGCAGAGCGCCGCCCGCGGCGATCCCGGCGGCCTCGTGGACCAGCCGCTCGACCGGGGCCGGATCGCCCAGAAAGTCGCCGATCAGCACCAGCCGCCGCTGCGGGCGCAGCGTGCCCGGCGGGGGCAGGTCCGCGGGCCCCGCCGCCAGCAGATCGCGGGCCAGTGTTTCCGCCTGCATCCGACCGGCCCGCGCATCCGCGGCGCCGATCGCCACCCGCTCTCCGCCGCGCAGCAGGATCAGACCCAGCGCCAACCCGATCAGCCGGGCCCGATCCGCCTTGGTCGGCCGCGCGGGGTCGCCGGTCCAGTCCATCCCCGGGCCGCCGGCAACCCAGATCGCGGCGGCCTGCGGGGTCTGGCGTTCGCGTTCGCGCACGAACGCCGCGTCCGAGCGGGCCGAGCGGCGCCAGTCGATCGCCTGCGCCGGATCGCCCTCGGTGGCCGGGCGGTATTGCCAGAATTCGTCGCCGGACCCGGCCCGGCGCAAGCCGTGCGCGCCCGGATCGACCGCCGCGGCCAGCCGTTCTGCCGCCAGCAGCAGCTCGGGCATCGCCGCGGCCGCCGCCTCGGCCCGGGCGCGCAGCGCGACGACAGCGCCGGCTGTGCTGAGAGGCGCGGGTCCCGCCATCGCTCAGGCGGCAGCGCCGAGGCGCGCGTCCATCAGCCGCGCGATGACCGCGTCGATGCCGTCCCCGCGCGCCCGGGCGGCAAAGGACAGCGCCATGCGGTGGCGCAGCACCGGCGCGGCCATCGCCGCCACGTCGTCCAGCGTCGGCGCAAAGCGGCCCTGCAGCACGGCGCGGGCGCGGGTCAGCAGCATCAGCGCCTGCGCGGCCCGCGGCCCCGGCCCCCAGACCAGCGTGTCGGCGAGCCAGCCCGGCGCGTCGCCCGCCCCGGGCCGCGCGGCGCGCACCAGGTCCAGGATCGCCGTCGTCACGCTGTCGCCGACCGGCATCCCGCGGACCAGCCGCTGCGCCGCGATCAGGCCCTCGGCGTCCAGCACCCGGTGCGGGCGATCCTGGTCACTGCCGGTGGTCGCCAGCAGGATCGCGCGTTCGGTGTCGCGGTCGGGATAGTCGATGTCGACCTGCACCAGAAAGCGGTCGAGCTGCGCCTCGGGCAGCGGATAGGTGCCCTCCTGCTCTATCGGGTTCTGGGTCGCGAGGACGTGGAACGGTCGCCCCAGCGGGCGGTGCTGGCCCGAGATGGTGACCTCGCCTTCCTGCATCGCCTGCAGCAGCGCCGACTGGGTGCGGGGGCTGGCGCGGTTGATCTCGTCGGCCATCAGCAGCTGGGTGAAGACCGGACCCGGAACGAACCGGAAGGCGCGCGTGCCGTCGGGGCGCATGTCCAGCACCTCGGACCCGAGGATGTCGGCCGGCATCAGGTCGGGGGTGAACTGGATCCGCGCGCTGTCGAGGCCCAGCACCGTGGACAGCGTGTCGACCAGCATCGTCTTGCCCAGCCCCGGCTGGCCCACCAGCAGCGCGTGACCGCCCGCCAGGATCGCCGCCAGCACCTGTTCGACCACGGCGTGCTGGCCGACGAAGCGGCGTTCCACGCTGGCCCGTGCCTCGGTCAGCCGGGCCGACAGGTCCTGCACATCACCGACGAGTTTATCTTCTGCGGCCATGACTTTGTCCTCGGAGTGATCTATGGGCAGCATATGGGGGGATGAAGGAAGGCTCCACCGGGAATGACCGACACGGCCGACAAAACGACGCGAGGGGTGGAAACCGGCGGCATCGCCGCCGCCGTCCGGGGGGCCGCCCGCAAGGGGCCGCCGCCGGTGCATCTGTGGAATCCCCCTTATTGCGGTGAAATGGACCTGGAGATCCGCCCCGACGGCAGCTGGATCCATGACGGCACGCCGATCGGCCGTCCGGCGATGGTGCGGCTGTTCGCCTCGGTCCTGAAGCGCGAGGGGGACCGGTTCTTCCTGGTGACCCCGGTCGAAAAGCTGGGCATCCGGGTGATCGACGCGCCGTTCCTGGCGATCGACGCCGACATCGGCGCGGATGCGATCACCTTCACGACCAATGTCGGCGACGTGGTGACGGCTGGCCCCGACAACCCGATCCGGGTCGAGCAGCGGGACGGCGCCCCGCGGCCCTATGTGCATGTGCGCCGAGGGCTCGACGCGCTGATCGATCGCAAAACCTTCTATCGGCTGGTCGAGGCGGCCGAACCGGGGCCGGACGGCCAGCTGCTGCTGCGCTCGCAGGGCGCCGAATTCGCGCTGGAGGGGTGAGATGGCGCGGTTTGCGGCGAACCTGACCTTTCTGTTCACCGAGCTGCCGATGCTGGAACGCTTCGCCGCGGCCCGGCGCGCGGGGTTCGACGGGGTCGAGGTGCTGTTCCCCTATGACCTCGCCGCCAAGGATCTCGCTGCGGCCTGCCAGGCGGCCGGGCTGGAATTCGTGCTGCTGAACACCCCCCCGCCGAACTGGTCGGGCGGACCGCGCGGGTTTGCCGCGACGCCGGGGGGCGAGGACCGGTTCCGCCGCGACTTCGACCGCTCGCTGCGCTTTGCGCAAGCGCTGCGGTCGCGGCATCTGCATGTCATGGCCGGCAAGGCCGAGGGCCCGACGGCGCTGCGGACGCTGGTCGACAACCTGAAATGGGCGTGCGAGCGCGCGCCCCATGCCAGCCTGCTGATCGAGCCGATCAACCCCCACGACATGCCCGGCTATTTCGTCAGCTCCTGCGACATCGCCGCCGAGGTCATCGACAAGGTCGGCGCGCCCAACCTGGGGATGCAGTTCGACGCCTATCACGCCCATCTCATCACCGGCGATCTCGTCACCGCGTGGGAGACGCACCTGCCCCACATCCGCCACATCCAGATCGCCGGCGCGCCAGGCCGTCACGAGCCGCGGGTCGGCGACATCGACTATGGCGACTTCTTCCGCCGCGTGGACTCCGCCGGCTACCGCGGCTGGGTGAGCGCCGAATACGTGCCCCTGACCACGACCGAGGCCGGCCTGCGCTGGCTGCGGGGCGGCGCCGCAGCCTGAGATCGGCCGGTTCCGGGGCGCTGTTCAGCCGCCGGGCGGCGGAACGGCACTGTGTATCTGGGGACATGCAGGCGAAAACGCCCGAACCGGGGCGGAGACGGCATCTCGGTGGGACATGGCATACCGTGCGTATCTGCAGCGTGATCGTCAGAACTTCGGCACCCGCCAGCCGTCCACCCTCGGTGGCGCAACCGGCTAGCCGCCGCCCCCGGGCGTTGCGGGGGAGCCGAAACAGTCCGGGGCTGGGCCCTGCCCACCGGCCGCTGCCCCTTCGCGGCAGCCGGCATCGGGCAGTCCTTTCCGTCGATCCGGTGTCGGAGGGACTTCTCGCGGCCCAGCGACCGCTTCCGGCACAATCGTCGGCTGACCGTGTTCCCTGTTCCCTGATTCGCCCGCCATCGCGGGGCCGAGGGGATCGGCAGACCGAGGGCGGGCCTCGCGCGAGTGAGGCAGGTGACCACCGTTGGCCACATGAAGGACATCACCGGCGGCGCGATGCTGCCCGACCGGATAACCAGCAGATCAAGCGGCAAAACGCAGCCGAAACCGCACGTCGCCGTCACCGCCGCTGACATCCGTCGCACCGACAGGGACACGGTGCCGGCGGTGGCGATGAACCGACACAGCGCGGACACGAACGGGCCATAGGAGCCGCGAGCCCAGGCCGTCGCTCGCGCTGCACAGCGGGAAGCACCTTCAGGCCGCAGGAAAAACTGCACTGAACTCCATCCTCTCCATCGTCCGGGTGGTCGTCGCCGTGCTATTCGCGCTGTCCATGCTAGGCCTGCGCTGACTGCACCCACAGCGTCGGCAAGCGCGGTTGATGACCTGGATCGAAGGGGCGCGATTGCCGTCATTCCGCCGCGACCCGCACGAAGCCGCCCGCGAAGGGGTTGCAGAAACACCCCGGCCTGGATTAAACGGCCTCTGCGGCACCCGTAGCTCAGCTGGATAGAGCGCCACCCTCCGAAGGTGGAGGCCACACGTTCGAATCGTGTCGGGTGCGCCACAAGCCCTCAGGCGCTGGCGGAATTGGCGCGGGAAGACGTCTGTGCTGCTCCCCGCTCTCGACTTGGCGCGACCGGCGCAAATTTCGCCCGCTGGGTCCGCTTTATCGCTGCTCGCGTCCAGCTATAGCCGATCGCTTCACGCTTGATGGGACGCTGGATTTCCGCGAAGGGCACCCCCAGCTCGCCCAATGACGCGCGCTGATTACCACCTGTGTCGGTCGGCCAAACGGCGACACCGAACCAATAAGCGCATCCTCGCCGGCGAGCGCAGTCGGGCCCATGCAGCGTTCAGCCAATCAGTTCCGTCCCACACGCCGCACGGTCTCGCCGACATGCGCTGAATGCAAAGCAGAAGCATTCTGCCAACCATCGCTGGCGTGCCAACCCGCGGCGTTTTTCCAACCGGCACCGCGTTGCCAACCGGCACCGCGTCCAACCAGCGCGGTTTGCCAACCACATTGTCGTGCCGACCGGCGACTTTTCGCTAACGCCGTCCTTGAGCCCACACGGTTCCGCCAAAACAGCCCGGTCTTACCAACCGGCACCGTCGTACCAACCGGTAACTTGCTGCCAACCACCGTCGTGCCGCCGGCACTGTTTCGGCGGCACGCGCGAGCCACGAACATGCGTGGGTGGCTTCGCGGCGCCTTTGCGGTCTCGTTCGCGGCTCTGGAGCTGAAACTGAAACTGGCGGTCTCAGATCTTCCCGGATCCTACGCCGCGCATGCACAACGCGCCCCGGACGGGTGCAGCGCGGCCAGCCCCCAGCGCCGCGCACAGGCCCCCCCCTTGCCGCATGCCGCCTTTCGGGACGGCCGAGGATTCTGGCGCCCCGACCAAGCGGCATCTCGATCGATCGACGCTGACCCGCGGTCGAGGCGCCGGGTGGCAAGCTGCGATGGATATGTCAGCCCCCGGTCGAACCAGGATGTGAACCCTCAAGCTCGCACTCCGCATCGTCACGTTCAAGCTCACCTCCCGGCTTGCGGGTCGGGTGTTCGCACCCCGCCAACGGCCCGCGGGACGCAGCGATATGCGCAGGGCGCGGGCCGTCAGTGCACCCCCACGAGCAGTTCCGGCGTCAGTCCCAGCGAGGCCCCCAGCCGATCGGCGACGGAACGCAGCGGCATCTCGGCAATGATCTGCGTCATGTGGGGCGGATCCGTGACACCGTCAGCGCCGGCGACTTTCCGGGCAAACTCGGCCAGCGCCACCGCCGTCTGCGTCAGGCGGTCGAGATCCTGCAGGGCCACCATCGCACGCAGCAGCCCCTCGCCCTCGAGCGGCGTTCCCTCTTCGGATTGCAGCAGCGGCACATCCTGCAGGCGCGCCAGACCCGCCGCGAGATCGGACAACTCGACCGACAGCGCGGCCAGAACAGAGGTGGCGTCCATCAGAACCGCCCGATCACGGCTTCGAGGCAGGACTTGAGGTCGGCGGGCGTGAACGGCTTCTTGATGAAATTGTTCATGCCCAGCGCCTTGCCCCGATCCACGATCTCGCGGTCGGCGCGGCCGGTGATGAGAATGAAGCCCACCCCTTTCGTCGGCGCCTGCGTGCGCAGGGACTTGAGCAGCGTGAGGCCGTCCATGCCCGGCATGTTGAAATCAGACAGCACCAGATGGACCGGGCGTTTGGCGATCTTCGCCAGCGCCTCCTGCCCGTCTGCGGCGTGATGGACGTTCCGGATGCCCATCGCCTCGAGCGCCTGCACGATCAGGCCGCGACTCGTCGACATGTCGTCGACGACCATGACGTGAAGCTGATCCTTTATACTCATGATCTTTTGCCCTTTCAATCAGGCCGGAATGTATTGGTAGATGGTGTGGCGCACCGGGCGAAGCCGATCGCGAAGATGATCGGGAATGCTTTCCGAATGGCCGATGAACAGCCAGCCGCCTGGCCGCAGCTGGCGGCAGAATTTTTCCCACAGGCGCATTTGAGCGGCGGCATCGAAGTAGATGATGACATTCCGGCAGAAGATCACGTCGAACTTGGTGTCGAACGGCCACGCCGCGTGAAGATTGAGATGCTGGAAGGTCACCATTTCGCGGATCTTCCGGGTGACCTGATAACCGGCCGGCGTTCTTGCGAACCCCAGATTGACCAGCTCGGGCGAGACGCCGGACAGCTCGGATTCCCGATAGGTAGCCGCCGAAGCCTGAGCCAGGATCGTCTGGTCGATATCCGTCGCGGTGATGGTGGCGCGGCAGCCAGCCTGCTGCGCCGTGATCGCGGCGGAGTAGGGCTCTTGGCCCGAGGAACAGCCGGCTGACCAGATCTGCGCGGATCGCACGGTGACGAAGGGCTCCTGGAACACCACCTGCCGGAGGAAGTCGAAGTGATGACCTTCGCGGAAGAAATGGGTGAAGTTCGTGGTCAGCGCCGAGACCAGGAAGTCATGTTCGCTGGGCAGCTCTCCGCCGTCCAGGCGGCGCACGTATTCCGCGAGATCGGCGCAGCCGTTGGTGACAATTCTCTTGTTCAGCCGCGCATTCATCATGCTGACCTTTTCCGGGCCAAGCACGATGCCTGCCTCGCGATAGATCAGCTCGGCGATCCGCGAGTAGAGCGGATCGGCGAAGCGCTTGTCTGCGTTGCCCGGGATCACGTGCGCGACCATCGTCTTACGCCGCGGTATCGTTCTGTTGGGTGGGCAGGACGGTATCGAGCTGGAGCATCCGGATCAGCCGGTTGTCGACCAGGGTCAACGCGCTGATGCAGTTGCTTTCCTTGTCCGCGGTCAGGTCCGGCGGCGGCTGCAGATCGGCGCGCGCGACCGACAGGATGTCGGACACGGCGTCGACCAGAAGACCGGCCGTCTGGCCGTTGACCGACACGACGATGATCACGTTGCGCTCGTCGCCTTCGATCGGCGGCATGCCCAGGCGGACCGCGAGGTCGATCACCGGCAGGACCGTGCCGCGCAGGTTGATCACGCCCTTGACGTGGCCGGGCGAGAACGGCAGCGGCGTGGCCCGCGACCAGCCCCGGATTTCCCGGACGGACATGATGTCGACGCAGTATTCCTGTTCGCCCAGTCGAAAAGCCAGCAGTTCGATTTCCTGCGCAGCGTTCTGAGTGTTCTCGGTCATGGCGTTATCCTGCAAGGGCAATCTCGTCCTCGCCCTCGGGCGCGGTCGGATGGGTGAGATCGGAGGGATCGAGGATCAGGGCGACCTGTCCGTCGCCCAGGATGGTGGCGGCCGCAACGCCGGGGATCGGACCGTAGTTGCGGTTGAGACCTTTGATGACGACCTGACGCTGTTCCATGATCTGGTCGACGATCAGCGCGGCCCGCGACCCATCTTCCTGGGTGGTGAGGATGACGATGGATTCGTCGGCCGAAGCGGGGGCGCGGCGGAAGCCGAGTTGCACGCCCAGATCGAACAGCGGCACGAAGTCGCCGCGAATGTGCAGCACTTCGGTCGAGCGCCCGATCCGCCGCACGTCGCCGGGCGAGAGCGTCGCGGTTTCGACGATCGACGACAGCGGCACCACGAGCGTCTCGTCTGCCACCCGCACGACCATCCCGTCCAGCACTGCCAGGGTGAGCGGCAGAGAGATCGAGAACTTGGTCCCGACGCCTGCCGCGCTGCTGATCGTGACCCGCCCTCCCAGAACGGTGATGGCGCTTTTCACGACATCCATGCCGACCCCGCGGCCCGACAGCGCCGAAATCTGGCGGGCAGTCGAAAAGCCGGGAAGGAACAAGAGGTTGTCGATCTCAGCATCGGTAAGCTGCGCATCCGCCGGGATCAGCCCCTTGGAGACCGCGATTTCGCGGACCCGCGGGCGGTTGATGCCGGCGCCGTCGTCGGCGACCTCGATCAGCACCCGGCCGGCGCGATGCGAGGCGGACAGCGTGATGACGCCCTCGGCCGCCTTGCCCGCGGCCTGGCGGACATCCGGCGTCTCGATGCCGTGATCGACCGAGTTGCGGATCATGTGGGTCAGCGGGTCGGCGAGACGTTCGATGACCGTCTTGTCGACCTCGGTCGCCTCGCCTTCGGTGCGCAGGCGGACTTCCTTGCCCACGGCGGCCGAGGCTTCGCGGATGATACGGGCCATGCGCTGGAACAGCGGTTTGACCGGCTGCGCCCGGATCATCATGACCCCATCCTGGATGTCGCGGGTCAGCATCATGAACTCTTCGAGGCCGTTCATGACCGAAGGGTTCTCGCCCATCCCTGCCTCGGTCACGCTTTGCGCGAGCATCGCCTGGTTGATGACCAGCTCGCCCACGAGGTTGACCAGCCGGTCGACCCGTTCCAGATCGACGCGCACGGTTGCCGCCGCCGGCTCGCTTTCCGGCCGCGCGGCGCGGTTGCGCGTCGCGGGATCTGGCGGCGCGGCGCCTGCGGCGACTGCCGGGACATCTTCGTTGGCAGCCGCCACGATCGACCCGCTGTCGAGCCGAAGAGGCGAGGCGTTCTCAATCGCCGGCGGTTCGGTCATGGCAGCCTCGGCAACGGGATGATCAAAAGGGACAGGCTCGCCGGCGGCCGGCTGGTCCTGGGTGATGGCGAGGTCGCAGACGTCGGTGACGAAGTCGAAGACCTCGCGGATGTCTGCCTCGGTCATTTCGCCTTCGAGCCGTACGGTCCAGCCGAGCTGGGGCTGTTCGGCGGTGTCGGCCGACAGCGCCAGATCGTCGGGGACATGACAGTCGACCCGCGTCTCGCCCAGGGCCGCGAGAGCGCGCAGGATCAGCACCGCCTCGTTGCCGCTGGCGTAAAGCTCGGCCCGGGGCCGGAACCCGATCCGCCAGACGGGCAGTTCGACCGGCAGTTGCGGTTCGTCGTCGAGGCCCGGCAGATCGAGGCTGAAGCCCAGCGTCGCGGGGGTGAAATCCACCGCCTCGTCCTCCTCGGGCGCCGCATCGCCCATCAGCGCCTCGAGCGCCTTCAGCACGTCCTCGGCGCCGGCAGGCGGCGCGCTGTCGGATTGCGCGGCGCGGATGTGATCGTGCAGCAGGTCGGCGCCCTGGATGAACAGCTTGGTCGCGTCGCTGGTGAGTTCCAGCTTGCCGGCGCGCAGCTGGTCCAGCACGGTTTCGAAACGGTGCGCAAAGGCGACCAGGTCGTCAAAGCCGAACGCGCCGGCGCCGCCCTTGATCGAATGGACCGCGCGGAACACGACGTTGATCGTTTCGCTGTCGCCGCCATCTTCGTCCAGGATGACGAGCGCATCCTGCAGGCTTTCCATCAGTTCCTCGCACTCGATGAAGAACGAGGCGCGGATTTCGGCCATCGGGTCGGTTGACATTGCCGGGCCTCCCTCAGCCGGTGACCATCTGGATGGTCTTGACGAGCTTGTGCGGATCGAACGGCTTGACGATCCAGCCGGTCGCGCCGGCATCGCGGGCCCGGGCCCGCAGTTCCGGGGCGCTTTCGGTCGTCAGCACCAGGATCGGGGTCGCCCGCATCCGGTCGATCTCGCGGACCGCGCGGATGAACCCGAAGCCGTCCAGCCGCGGCATGTTGATGTCCGAGATGATCGCGTCGGGTTCCATCCCCTCGAGCACCTCGAGACCGTGGACACCGTCATCGGCGGTGGTGACGGTCATGCCGGCCGCGGCCAGCGCGAGGCGGACCATGTCGCGCATCGTGCGGCTGTCGTCGACGGCAAGGATATTGAGGCTCATTCAAACGTCTCCGCAGTAAAATGCCCGGCCAGCCCCATGGCGGCCAGGGCGTCCTCGAAGGCGGGGGAGCGCGGACCGACGACCAGCCGGTGGCCGTGCGCCTGCCACTGGCGGTCCGCCGCAAGCAGCACCTGCGCCGCGAGCGCCCCCAGATGTTCGACCTGGCCCGCATCGACCACCAGGTCGGTGCCGGCGCAGCCGGTGATTTCCGAGACCAGCGGCTGCACGGTCGTCAGGTCCAGCCGGGGCGCGAGCGTGACCGTCGCCGTCATCCCGTTGCCCCGTCATTTGATCGATGCCACATGAAAGCCATCCTTTCGCCCCGCATCCGTTGACGCCGTTATGGCCCCGACCTCTTAAGGTTCGGTTGATCGAGCCCGGTTTTCCGCCGGCCCCCAATTGCCAAGTCGCTAAAATGCGACGGATCCGCGCGTCGCGGCGCTTGCATCCGCCCGCTTTTGCGCCTATCTCGCGCGCACTTCACAGGCGGGGGCGGGCCTCTGGGCGGGAGAAATCCGTTCAGGTCCACCGGTTGGGGCGGTCGCCCTGAATCCCTCGCTCAGGCGCAAACCGGAAAGGAATGGACATGGCGCTTCCCGATTATTCCATGCGTCAGCTGCTCGAGGCTGGCGTCCACTACGGCCACCAGACCCAGCGCTGGAACCCGCGCATGGCCGAATACATCTATGGTGACCGCAACGGCATCCACATCATCGACCTGACCCAGACGGTCCCGATGCTGGACCAGGCGCTGCAGGTGATCCGCGACACCGTCGCCAAGGGTGGCCGGGTGCTGTTCGTCGGCACCAAGCGGCAGGCGCAGAAGGCCGTGGCCGAGGCGGCGGAAAAATCCGCGCAATTCTACATGAACCACCGCTGGCTGGGCGGCACGCTGACCAACTGGAAGACCGTCTCGCAGTCGATCCAGCGGCTCAAGGCGATCGACGAGGCGATGGAATCGGGCGCCGAGGGCCTGACCAAGAAGGAACGGCTGGGCATGGAGCGTGAGCAGGCCAAGCTGCAGGCATCGCTGGGCGGCATCCGCGAGATGGGCGGCCTGCCGGACCTGCTGTTCGTGATCGACGTGAACAAGGAAGACCTCGCCGTCCAGGAAGCCAACAAGCTGGGCATCCCGGTGGTCGCGATCGTCGACACCAACTGCTCGCCCAAGGGCATCAACCACGTGATCCCGGGCAACGACGACGCTGCCCGCGCGATCGCGCTGTATTGCGACCTGGTCGCCCGCGCGGCGCTGGACGGGATGTCCGCGCAGATGGGCGCCGCCGGTGTCGATCTGGGCGCGCTGTCGGATGCACCGGCCGAGGACCTGGACGACGTCCAGGCCGCAGATGCGGCCGAGGCCGCGGACGCCTGACCGGCACCATGACGGGACTTTCATCAGGCAGGGCGACGCTCTGCCTGACGTTCTGACAAACAAGGAGACGACCATGGCTATCACGGCCGCGATGGTGAAGGAACTGCGCGAAACGACCGGCGCAGGGATGATGGACGCCAAGAAGGCGCTGGAAGAAACTGCCGGCGAAATGGAAGCCGCCGTCGACTGGCTGCGCACCAAGGGCCTGGCCAAGGCGGCCAAGAAATCGGGCCGCGTCGCTGCCGAGGGCCTGGTCGCCGTGGCCGTCCGCGACGGCAAGGGCGTGGCGGTCGAGGTGAACTCGGAAACCGACTTCGTCGGCAAGAACGAGGAATTCCAGTCGATGGTCCGCGGCATCGCGGATGCGGCCCTGGGGGTGAACTCGGTCGAGGACCTCGCCGCGGCGCAGCTGAACGGCAAGCCGGTCAGCGAGGTGCTGACCGACGCCATCGCCAAGATCGGCGAGAACATGACCCTGCGCCGGATGGTCACGGTCGAGGGCGAGAACGTCGTCTCCTACGTCCACAACGCCGCCGCGCCGAACATGGGCAAGATCGGCGTGCTGGTCGCGCTGAAGGGCGACGCCGCCAAGGCGCAGGAACTGGGCAAGCAGATCGCGATGCACATCGCGGCGACCTCGCCCGCCTCGCTGTCCGAGTCCGATCTGGACCCGGCGCTGGTCGAGCGTGAAAAATCGGTGCTGACCGAGCAGGCGCGCGAATCCGGCAAGCCGGATTCGGTGATCGAGAAGATGATCGTCGGCCGGATGGCCAAGTTCTTCGAGGAAGTCACCCTGCTGGGCCAGAAATTCGTCATCAACCCCGACGTGACGGTGGCCCAGGCCGCCAGGGACGCCGGCGTCGAAGTGACGGGTTACGCTCGCGTCGCGGTTGGCGAGGGCATCGAGAAGAAAGAGGAAGACTTCGCCGCCGAAGTCGCCAAGACGCTGAAAGGCGCCTGATCCAGCGGAACGCTCGGTCATGAACTGGAAAGGCCGGTCCTTGGGGACCGGCCTTTTCCGTTTGCAGCCGTGACGCGCGACCGGCTGCGCCAGCACGGCTCGGCGTCGGGTCAGGCGGGCTGCGCCAGCGGAGCAATGGGCCGGGTCGCTTCCGGATGGGCTGACTCCCACGCCGGCGGCGGCGGGCCGCCCGTGGCCCAGTCCAGCAGTTGCACCGTGTGCACCACCGGCACGTCCGTCCCCGAACCGATCTGCATCATGCAGCCGATATTGCCGGCCGCGACGATCTGCGGCCCCAGCGCCTCGATGGTGCGCAGCTTGCGGGCGCGCAGTTCGGCCGACAGTTTTGGCTGCAGCAGGTTATAGGTCCCCGCCGAGCCGCAGCACAGATGGCTGTCGACGGGGGTGACCACCTGGTACCCGGCGGCGCCCAGCAGCGACTTGGGCGCCGCCACGATCTTCTGCCCGTGCTGCAGCGAGCAGGCCGCGTGGTAGGCCACCCGCAGGCCCTGCGGGCTGGTCACCGGCGGCAACCCGTGGCTGTCGAGGAATTCGGTCACGTCGCGGGCGAGCCCCGCCACGCGCGCGGCGCCCTCGCGGTCGGGGTCGTGGGCGAACATGTGGCCGTAATCCTTGACCGTCGTTCCGCAGCCCGAGGCGTTGATGATGATCGCGTCCAGCTTCTCGACCGCGTCGGCGCGCAGGAAGGCGTGGATGGCGGCGCGGGCGCTGCGCATCGCCTGCTCCTCACGCCCCATGTGGTGGGTCAGCGCCCCGCAGCAGCCGAGGTTCTCGGGGATGACGACCTCGCACCCCGCCCGCCGCAAGAGCCGGATCGTGGCATCGTTGATCTCGGGATCGAGCGCCTTCTGCGCGCAGCCGGTCAGCAGCGCCACCCGCGCGCGGCGGGGATCGATGGGTGGAAAGGTCGCGCCCAGATCGTCGCGGCTGGGGCCGGCGATGCGGGCCGGCGCCATCCTCAGCATGGCGCGCAGCCGCGCGTCGGGCATCAGCCGGGCGAACGGCCGGGCGAGCCGCGCCCCCAGCAGGGCCAGGCGAAAGCGGCCCGGATGCGGGATGATCGCGGCCAGCAGCCAGCGCAGCGCGCGGTCGTGCCAGGGCCGGCGGAAGGTGCGTTCGACGTGGACCCGGGCATGGTCGATCAGGTGCATGTAGTCCACGCCTGACGGGCAGGTCGTCATGCAGGCGAGGCACGACAGGCAGCGATCGACATGCAGCGCGGTCTTCGCATCCGCCGGGCGGCCGGCTTCCAGCATGTCCTTGATGAGGTAGATGCGACCGCGCGGGCTGTCCAGTTCGTCGCCTAGCACCTGATAGGTCGGGCAGGTAGCGGTGCAGAAGCCGCAATGGACGCAGGTGCGCAGGATCTTGTTCGCGGTCGCGATGCCGGGGTCGGCTAGCTGTTCGGGGGTGAAGTTCGTCTGCATCTCAGCCGGCCCCCGCAAGGATGCCGCGCGGATCGAACCGTCCGCGCACGCCGTCGTTCAGCGCCGCCAAGGCCGGAGCCATCGGCGGCAGGCTCAGCCCCGGGCCGCCGTGGACCCGCGCCGCGATGGCGCCGGGCGGCAGGTCCGGCACCCACTCCGCGGGTGTCTCGGCCCAGATCAGCGCCCCGCCCCAGTCGAGCGCGGTCGGGCCCGGCAGCTGCGCCACCAGCGCCGCCGCCTGCGACGGGCGGCAGACGATGCGCCAGACCGCGCGGCCCGGGCCCGCCGCGGCCGCCATGTCGCGCCCGATCTGGCGCAGGTCGGCAAAGGCCGCGTCCCCTTCGGTGGTCTCGACCGGCCCGAACACCGCCAGCCGCGCGGCGAGGCTCTCGGCGCGGATCGCGACCGATCCGGCGAGCCCCTCGAGCCGCAGCACCGTCTCGCCCGAGGGCAGCCGCCCCGCCCCCGACACGTCCCACGGGCCGGTCAGCGCCGCGGTCATCGCCGCCACCGAGCGATCCGCGGCCAGCCCCGCCAGGGTCAGTGTGGCCGAGGCAGGGGAAACCGGCTGGGTTTTCAGGCTCACCTCGGTCAGCACCCCCAGTGTCCCGCGGCTGCCGGCCATCAGCTTGACCAGATCATAGCCGGTGACGTTCTTCATCACGCGACCGCCATTGGCGATCACCGCGCCGGACCCGTCCACGAAGCGCACCCCGATCAGGCTGTCGCGCGCCGCCCCGTCCTTGACCCGGCGCGGACCCGAGGCATTGGCCGCGATCACCCCGCCGATGGTCGAACCCTCGGCCTCGTCGGGCTCGAAGGCCAGCCGCTGCCCTTCCGCCGCCAGCGCCGCCTGCACCTCGGCAAGGGGCGTGCCCGCCCGCGCCACCAACGTCATCGCGGCCGGTTCATACAGGGTGATGCCGCGCAGCCCGGCGGTGGACAGGCGCGCGCCCTGCCCCTCGCCCGGCCGCAGCCGGGTGCCGCCGCCGACCGGCGACAGCGGCGCCGTCGCCCCGCGGATGATCGCGGCCAGCTCGGCCTCGGTCTCAGGCCGCATTGCGGCGCGCCTCGCGGCGGCTGGCCGAGACGTGCAGCGGGAACACCTTGGCGGCGTTCAGCAGCCAGTGCGGATCGAACACGTCCTTGACCCGCATCTGCGCCTCCATGTCGGCATCGGAAAACTGCGCGCCCATCAGGTCGCGCTTCTCGACGCCCACGCCATGTTCGCCGGTCAGGCAGCCACCGACCTCGACGCACAGCCGCAGGATGTCGGCGCCCAGGGCCTCGACCCGCTCTAGGTCTCCGGGGCGGTTGGCGTCGAACAGGATCAGCGGGTGCATGTTGCCGTCGCCGGCGTGAAAGACGTTGGCCACCAGCAGGCCGGCCTCCTCCGACATCTCGGCGATGCGCCCCAGCACCTGCGGCAGCGCCGACACCGGAATGGTCCCGTCCAGGCACATGTAGTCGCCCATCTGCCCCATCGCGCCAAAGGCCGACTTGCGGCCCAGCCAGATGCGGCGGGATTCCTCCTCGGAGCGGCTCTCGCGGAACTCGACGGGCGAGAACCCCTGGGCCAGGGCGCGGATCAGCGCCAGTTGCTCGTCGATCTCGGGGGGCGTGCCCTCGACCTCGACGATTAGCAGCGCCTCGCAATCCGGGTAGCCGGGGGCGGCGAAATTCTCGGTCGCGGTGATGCAGGGGCGGTCCATGAACTCGATGGCGACGGGCAGGATGCCGGCGCGGATGATCGCCGCAACGCAGGCCCCGGCGGTTTCCGACGAATCGAACCCGATCAGCACCGGCCGCGCGCCGGCGGGCTTGGGCAGGATGCGCAGCACGGCCTCGGTCACCACGCCCAGCTGCCCCTCGGCCCCGCAGACGACGCCCAAGAGGTCCAGCCCCGGCGCCTCGCCCATCGGGCCGCCGAGTTCCACAACCGCGCCATCCATCAGCACGACAGTGACGCCCAGCAGGTTGTTGGTGGTGACGCCGTATTTCAGGCAATGCGCCCCGCCGGAGTTCATCCCGATATTGCCGCCGATGGCGCAGGCCAGCTGCGAGGACGGGTCGGGGGCATAGAAGAACCCCGCCTCGTCCACCGCCCCCGAGACCGAAAGGTTGGTGCGCCCCGCCTGCACCCGGATCAGCCGGTCGCCGTAATCGACCTCAAGCACCGCGTTCATCCGCGCCAGCCCCAGCACCACCGCATCGGCGGTGGGCATCGAGCCGCCGGCCAGGCTGGTCCCTGCCCCGCGCGGCACGACCGGCACCCGTTCCTCGTGACAGACGCGCAGCACGGCGGCGACCTCGGCGGTCGTCGTCGGCAGCGCGACGGCCAGCGGAGGGCAGCGATAGGCCGACAGCGCGTCGCATTCATAGGCGCGGGCCTCGACCGGGTCGTCGATCACGTCGCCCGCCCCGATCACGGCGCGCAATCGCGCGACGATGGCGGCGCGGCGGGCAAGGATGGCGGCGTCAGGGGTGGGCATCTGCATGGCGAAGGGCCTTTCCGTCGGCTCATTCGACCTTAGCAGACGATGCGGGGACGATGGCAAGACCCCGCCGCCCCGCTTCCGCATCGCGAAAGGCCGCGGGACTGGCCCCCGCGGCCCTCGGGATCACTCGGCCTTGGCGGCCGACAGCCGGCGCGCGATCTCGTCCTTGAGATGGCTGCGCTTCTTGCGCAGCTCGACCTCGGCCTCGTTCGACATCGGGGTCTGCAGCGACTCGGCGCCGGCCACCTGGTCGTTGATCGCGTCATACTCGTCGAGCAGCCGGGCGAAATGCGCATCCGACACCTTGAGCGCGTGGATGCGATCGGCGTCGTTCGGGAATTCCTCGTGGATGGCGTGCGGTGCGGCCATGGCGTCGTCCTCTCGATCGGCTGCGAATTGTCAGGGCGGGGATAGCGGGCGCGGCCTGCGCTGGCAACGGGCTTCGCTTGGCCCTATCGTCGCGCCATGACCAAGCTGCCGATCGTCCTCTCGCTGCCGCTGTCGCTGACCATCGCCGACCTGCTGGCGCTGGCGCTGCTGTTCCTGGCCTGGTTCGGCTGCGCCCACGTGATCGAACATTCGCCGCCAGGGCGACCCTCGGTCTCGACCCTGATGCGGCGCTATCGCCGCGACTGGATGGAGCAGTTCGTCCATCGCGATCCGCGCATCTTCGACGGCAACATCCTGTCCAGCCTGCGCGAGGGCACCTCTTTCTATGCCTCGGCCTGCATGATCGCCATCGGCGGCGGCCTGGCGCTGATCGGCAACACCGATCCGCTGGCCGGGATCGCGCGGGAACTGGACGCGGGCGAGATCCCCGCGCTGGTGTGGAGAGTCAAGATCCTGCTGGTGCTGGGCTTCGTGGCCAATGCGTTCCTGAAATTCGTCTGGTCGCACCGGCTGTTCGGCTATTGCGCGATCATGATGGCGGCGGTGCCGAACAACCCGGAGGCGCCGGACGCCATGTCGCGCGCCCACGCGGCGGCGCAGGTCAACATCCACGCCGCCCGCAACTTCAACATCGGCCTGCGGGCGGTCTATTTCGCGCTGGGTGCGATAGGCTGGCTGGCGGGGCCGATCGGGCTGGTGGTGGGGACTGTGCTGGTCACCGCGCTGACCCTGCGGCGCGAGTTCGCCTCGGGCTCACGCCGGGCAATTCTTCGGGACCTCGGCGACCGGCGATGACTGGCGGCGGGCGTGAAGCCAGGCCAGCCCCAGCGCGACGATCCCGGCCAGGGACAGGCCGACCCCGACCAGCCCCGACGACCGCCAGCCCCAGCCCGCGGCCAGCGCCAGCCCGGCGAGCCAGGGGCCCAGCGCGTTGGCGGCGTTGAAGGCCGCGTGGTTCATCGCCGCGGCCATCGACTGCGCCTCGCCCGCGACGTCCATCAGCCGGGTCTGCAGCGGGATCACCATCCCCGAGCCCAGCCCCAGCAGGAAGGCCGACAGCACCATCGCCCGCCAGTCGCCCACCGCGAACGAGGCAAAGGCCTGCGTCGCCGCCATGAACAGCATCGCCCGCAGGGCGGTCGGGAACTGCCCCCAGCGTTCGGTCAGCCGTGCCACGCCCAGGTTGCCCAGCGTGCCGCCGACGCCAAAGGCCGACAGCGCCAGGGGCACGCCCCAGCCGGGGGCCGACGTCGTGGCCAGCATCGCCGCGGACAGATAGGAATAGACCGCGAACAGCCCGCCAAAGCCGATGGCGCCCACGGCCAGCGTCAACAGCACGGCAGGGTTGCGCAGCGCCGACAGCTCGGCCAGCGGGCGGATGCCCGGCCGAACGCCGACCCGCGGCGCCACCCGCAGGATCAGCACCGCGGCAATGAGCCCCAGCACACCCGGCAGCGCAAAGCCCCAGCGCCAGCCGATCCCCTGCCCCAGCGCACCGGCCAGCGGCACCCCGGCGATATTGGCGACCGTCAGCCCCATGAGGATCTGCGCCGTCCCGCGGCCACGCTGCTCGAACGGCATCGCGTCGGCCGCCATTAGCATCGACACCCCCAGGAACCCGCCATGCGGCAGCCCGGCCAGAAACCGCGTCGCGGTCAGCGCCGACAGCCCCGGCAGCAGCGCCGAAGCGAGGTTCATCACCCCGAAGAACGCGATCAGCCCGGCGAGATAGCGCCGCCGCGGCAGCCTCGCCCCCAGGATCGAGGTCAGCGGCGCGCCGACCACCACCCCCAGCGCATAGGCCGAGATGACGTGGCCGGCCTGCGGCTCGGTGATGCCCAGATCGGCGGCGAAGAATGGCAAGAGGCCCATCGCCGCGAATTCGGACGTGCCGATGGCAAAGGCGCCAAGCGCCAACGCCAGCACGGCGAGCGTTTTCTGGTCCAGCATGCGGCCATTCCCCGGGAAAGTTAGTCCCGTTTGCGATAACAGCGACCTGCCGGTGCGTCACCCCTTAGCGCCCGAAAGGCGGCTATGCGCGCGGCACAGGTCTGCCGCGCGTCAGCCTTGCCAGCGCGGCTTGCGCTTGGCGAAGAAGGCGGCGATCCCCTCGGGGGCCTCGTCGTCTTCCCACACCCCCGTCAGGGCGTCGATGCTGCGGGCGATCACCTCGGCGTCGATCCGCGGGCCCAGGTCGCGGGCCAGCCGCTTGGCCGCGGCGACGGCCTTGGGGGCGGTCTGCAGATAGGGCAGCACCTCGTCCTCGACGGCGGCGTCCAGGTCCTCGGGGTCGACGACGCCGGCCAGCAGGTTCAGGCGCTCGGCCTCGGCGGCGTCGAACAGCCGCGAGGACATGAACACCCGCCGCGCCTTGTCCTCGCCCATCCGGGCCAGGACGTAGGGGCCGATGGTGGCGGGGATCAGGCCCAGCTTCGTTTCGGTCAGCCCGAAGGTCGCACCGTGCACGCCGATCGCCACGTCGCAGACCGCCATCATCCCGATCCCGCCGCCAAAGGCGTTGCCGTGGACGCGGCCGATCAGCGGCTTGGGCAGTTCGTTCAGCGCGTTCAGCATCCCGGCCAGCGCCTGCGCGCCGGCGCTGCGGGTGGCGGCGTCGGCGGTCATCTGCTCCTGCATCCAGGCCAGGTCGCCGCCGGCGCAAAAGCTCTTGCCCTCGGCGGCGAGGATTACAGCGCGCACGCCCGTATCAGCGCCCAGCCGGCCGGCGGCCTCGGTCAACTCGTCGATCATCTGCGCCGACAGGGCGTTGTGCTTGTCCGGCCGGGCCAGCCACAGCGTGGCGATGCCGCGGGCGTCGGTCTCGATGCGGATGGTCTGATGGCTCATGCGGTCTCTCCGGTGGCGCGCAGGGCGCGGGCGAAGGCGGCCGCCTCGCGCAGGATGTCCATGTCCAGGCCGGGGTCGAAGCCCTGTCCGGCCAGGTGGGCCGCGACCTTTTCGGTCGCGACGTTGCCGGCGGCGCCCGGCGCATAGGGGCAGCCGCCCAAGCCCCCCACGGCGGCATCGAAGACGCGGATGCCGCGGGCCAGGCTCGCGTCGATGTTGCCCAGCGCCCGCCCGGCGGTGTCGTGGTAATGCCCGGCGAGCCGCTCGGCCGGCACCTCGTCCAGCACCGCCGCCAGCATCGCGTCGATGGTCTCGGGCCGGCCCTGCCCGATGGTGTCGCCCAGGCTGATCTCATAGCAGCCCATCGCGAACAGCCGCGAGGCCACCCGGGCGACGTTGGCCGGCGGCGTCGGCCCGTCAAAGGGGCAGTCCGTCACCACCGAGACATAGCCGCGCACCGGCACCCCCTCGGTCGCCGCCTGCTGCATGATCGGCACGAAGCGGTCGAGCGATTCCTCGATGGTGGCGTTCAGGTTGGCCTTGCTGAACCCCTCCGAGGCCGAGGCGAACACCGCCACCTCGTCGGCGCGGGCCGCGCGCGCGCCCTCGTAGCCAGTCAGGTTCGGGGTCAGCGCCGCGTAGCGCACCCCCGGGGCGCGGGCGATGCCGCCCAGCACCTCGGCGGCGTCGGCCATCTGCGGCACCCATTTCGGGCTGACGAAGCTGGTGACCTCGATGCGCCGAAACCCCGCGCGCGACAGCAGGTCGACCAGCGCGATCTTGTCGGCGGCCGGGATCAGCCGCTTTTCGTTCTGCAGCCCGTCGCGCGGACCCATCTCGAAGAGCTCGACGTCAGGCATCTGGAATCTCGAAGAAATCGCGGTCGAACATCTCGCCGCCCTCGCGCTCGAGCGCGCGGGCGCAGGCAGGGCGCGCCTGCATCCGCTCCCACCAGGCGAAGATCGCCGGGTAATCGCCGCGCGGCAGGAAATAGCCCAGCGAGCGGACATTGAAGCCGAACATACAGTCCGCGGCCGAGAACCCGCCGTCGAGCAGATGATCGCGCCCGGTCAGCCGCCGTTCCAGCGCCCGGGCCGTGACGACCAGCCGCTTGGTTTCCAGCTTCATGGTCGGGATCGACCGCGCCGCCTCGGGGCGGATGAAATTGTGCTGGATGTTCAGGTTCTGCAGGCAGATCGCCTGGGTTTCCGCGAAATGCAGCCATTCGAGGAACGCCGTCCGCTCGGCCTCGCCCGGTTTCGGCGCCAGCCGCCCCTCGCGCTCGGTCAGCACCTGCACGATGGCGCCCGATTCAAAGATCGTGCCGCCGTCGATCTCGAGCGCCGGGACCTTGCCGGCCGGCGAGCGCGCCAGGTGCTCGGGCGAACGCAGGCTGCCGTCGGTGAAGTCGTACTCGGTCAGCGCGTATGACAGCCCCAGCTCCTCGAGCAGCCACAGCACCCGGAAACTGCGCGAGCCCCGCGCATGGTGCAGATGTATCATCGCCAGCTCCCACCTGTCTTCTTTGCCCAAATATCCCGGGGGAACGGCCGCGTCACGCGGCCGTAGGGGCAGCGCCCCCGTCCTCGTCCTCCAGCCGGATCAGCGGCGCGCCGGCCTCGACCTGATCCCCGGCGGCGGCCAGCACCTCGGCCACCACCCCGTCGCGGGCGGCGGTCAGAGTGTGTTCCATCTTCATCGCCTCGAGGATCGCCAGCCGGTCGCCCGCCGCCACCCCCTGCCCGGCGGCGACGAACACCGCCTTGACCAGCCCCGGCATCGGCGACAGCGTCATCCCGCCGCCCGCGGCCTCGGTCTGCCGGTCCAGCGGGTCCTGCGGCACCAGTGTCAGCGAGCGCCCGCCAAAGACGCTGACCCCCGCCGGGTGGGCCACGATCCGCGACCGCCGCGGCGCGCCGTTGACCCACCAGCGGCCGCCCTCGTGGCTGACCTCGTGGGTGGCGCCGTCCAGCGTCACCCGCGCCTGACCGGGGCCGAGCACCTCGACGACGCCCTCGCCGCCCTCCCAGGTGACGGTGCGGCGCAGCGGCGCCCACAGGGTGACGCCGCCGCGCACCTCGGGGTCGTGCAAACCGGCGACGCCCAGCACCGCCAGGGCGCGCGTCTCGGGCGCTGGATCGGACTGGTCCAGCAGCGCATCCAGATCGCGCCCGATCAGCCCGGTATCCACTTCACCGGCGCGGAACCCCGCGTGCCGGGTCAGGGCGATGAGGAAATCGAGGTTCGTCACCGTCCCCGCCACCTCGGTATCGACCAGCGCCTGTTCCAGGGCCCGCAGCGCGATGGCGCGGGTCGGGCCGTGGGTGACGATCTTGGCGATCATCGGGTCGTACCAGGGCGAAATGCTGTCACCCTGCCGCACGCCGGTCTCGTTCCGGGCGTTCTCCGCAAATTGCAGGTGCGCCAGCCGCCCCGTGGCGGGCAGGAACCCGGCCGGCACGTCCTCGGCATACAGCCGCGCCTCGAAGGCGTGGCCGTGGATCGTCAGGTCCTGTTGGCGGGCAGGCAGCGGCTCGCCGCTGGCGACCCGCAGCTGCCATTCGACCAGATCGACGCCGGTGATCGCCTCGGTGACCGGGTGTTCGACCTGCAGCCGCGTGTTCATCTCCATGAACCAGAACCCGTCGGGGCGCAGGCCGCGGCTGCCGTCGACGATGAACTCGATGGTGCCGGCGCCGGCATAGCCGATCGCCTCGGCAGCGCGGACGGCGGCGGCGCCCATCGCGGCGCGGACCTCGGGGGTCATGCCGGGGGCCGGGGCCTCCTCGATCACCTTCTGGTGGCGGCGCTGCAGGGAACAGTCGCGCTCGAACAGATGCACGGCGCGCTGCCCGTCGCCGAACACCTGCACCTCGATATGCCGCGGCGCGGTCACGTATTTCTCGATCAGCACCGCCGGGTTGCCAAAGGCAGTCTGCGCCTCGCCCTGCGCCGAGGCCAGCGCGTCGGCGAAATTCGCGGCGCGGTCCACCTTGCGCATCCCCTTGCCGCCGCCGCCCGCGACCGCCTTGATGAGCACCGGATAGCCGATCCGGTCGGCCTGATCGGCGAGGAACCCGGCGTCCTGATCCTCGCCGTGATAGCCAGGAACGACCGGGACGCCGGCCCTCTCCATCAGCGCCTTGGCCGCGTCCTTGAGCCCCATGGCCCGGATCGCGTCCGCCGACGGGCCGATGAAGACCAGCCCCGCCGCGTTCACCGCGTCCACGAAATCGGGGTTCTCGGACAGAAAGCCATAGCCCGGATGGATCGCCTGCGCGCCGGTATCGAGCGCCGCCCGGATGATCGCGTTGCCGCGCAGGTAGCTGTCCTTCGGCGCCGGCCCGCCGATATGGACCGCCTCGTCGGCCAGCGCCACGTGGCGCGCGCCGCGGTCGGCGTCGGAATAGACCGCGACCGTCCCCACCCCCAGCCGCCGGCAGGTGTCGATGACGCGGCAGGCGATCTCGCCACGATTGGCGATCAGGATCTTGCTGAACATGGCGTCCCTTTCATCGCAGCGCGGCACCGGGGGTTTTCCACCCCCGGAACCCCGGAGGATATTTTGGCAAAGAAGAACTCATGGCCCCAGCGCCGCGATGAGCAGCCGTTCGGCTGCGGGGTCATAGGCGACCAGCGTCACCTGCAGACCCGCGCCGTGACGGCGGATCGTGTCGACCGCGATGCGGGCGGCGCGGTCGGCGGGAAAGCCGTAGACGCCGGTCGAGATGGCGGGAAAGGCGATGGTCGTCAGCCCGTTCTGGCGGGCAAGCGCGAGGCTGTTCTCATAAGCCGAGGCGAGCAGCGCGTCCTCGCCCTGGCCGCCGCCGCGCCAGACCGGCCCGACGGTGTGGATGACGTGCCGCGCGGCCAGGTCGTGGCCGCCAGTGATCCGCGCCTCGCCGGTCGGACAGCCGCCCAGCGTCCGGCACTCCCCCAGCAGCCCCGGACCCGCCGCGCGGTGGATCTCGCCGTCGACGCCGCCGCCCCCCAGCAGCGACTCGTTGGCGGCATTGACGATGGCATCGACCGCCAGCGTGGTGATGTCGCCGCGCCAGACGCGGATCGCCACGGGTATCTTCTGTCCCGAAATATCCCCGCCGGAGGCTGAGTGCCGCGCCATCGTCACATCCGGAACACGCCGAAGCGCGTCGGCTCGATCGGGGCGTTGAGGCTGGCGCGCAGGGACAGCGCCAGCACGTCGCGGGTCTTGCGCGGATCCACCACGCCGTCGTCCCACAGCCGCGCCGAGGCATAGAGCGGGTGGCTCTGACGCTCGAACATCTCGATGGTGGGACGCTTGAACTCGGCCTCGTCCTCGGCCGACCAGCTGCCGCCCTTGCGCTCGATCCCCTCGCGCCGGACGGTGGCCAAAACGCCCGCGGCCTGCTCGCCGCCCATGACCGAGATGCGGCTGTTCGGCCAGCTCCACAGGAAGCGCGGCGAATAGGCACGGCCGGCCATGCCGTAATTGCCGGCCCCGAACGACCCGCCGACAAGCATGGTGATCTTGGGCACCGCGGTCGTCGCCACCGCCGTCACCATCTTGGCGCCGTGCCGGGCGATGCCCTCGTTTTCGTATTTCCGCCCGACCATGAAGCCGGTGATGTTCTGCAGGAACACCAGCGGGATCGACCGCTGCGAGCACAGTTCGATGAAATGCGCGCCCTTGATCGCCGCCTCGGAAAAGAGCACGCCGTTATTGGCCACGATGCCGACCGGGCAGCCCTCGATATGGGCAAAGCCGGTCACCAGTGTCTCGCCGAAGCGCGGCTTGAACTCGTCGAAGCGCGACCCGTCGACCACCCGCGCGATCACCTCGCGGATGTCATAGGGGGTGCGCAGGTCGCCGGGGACCACGCCCAGCATCTCTTCGGGGTCGTGGGCCGGAGGTTCCGGGGACTGCCAGACCACCGTCTGCGGCAGGCGGCGGTTCAGGTGGCTGACGGCGCGCCGCGCCAGCGCCAGCGCGTGGGTGTCGTCCTCGGCGAGATAGTCGGCCACGCCGGACAGGCGCGTGTGCACGTCACCGCCGCCGAGGTCCTCGGCCGAGACGACTTCGCCGGTGGCGGCCCTGACCAGTGGCGGGCCGGCGAGGAAGATCGTGCCCTGGTCGCGGACGATGATGGTGACGTCCGACATCGCAGGGACGTAGGCGCCGCCGGCGGTACAGGACCCCATCACCACGGCGATCTGCGGGATGCCCTTGGCCGACATCTGCGCCTGGTTATAGAAGATGCGGCCGAAATGGTCGCGGTCGGGGAAGACCTCGTCCTGATTGGGCAGGTTCGCCCCGCCGGAATCGACCAGATAGATGCAGGGCAGCGCGCATTGCTCGGCGATCTCCTGCGCGCGCAGGTGCTTTTTCACCGTCATCGGATAATAGGTGCCGCCCTTGACCGTGGCGTCGTTGGCCACGACCATGACGTCCAGCCCGTGGACC
>NZ_JRKS01000018.1 GCF_000763805.1 Paracoccus sphaerophysae
GATCAGGACATAACCCAGCTGCCGTTCAGCCAGCATCTCGGGCAGCGTGGCCCGGTCATATTGCGGGTTCGCGCGCGACCGCGGGATCGACCGCACGTCGCAGACCAACCGCACATCCGCGGCGTGCAGCAGCGCCCCGAGCTCATCAAGACTGCGCGTCGAATGCCCGATAGTGTAGAATAACGTCATGCCTTGCAGGAGGGAGCAAATGTCCCACGAGTTCAAGACGGGTGATCACGTCAGCTGGAATTCTGAGGCCGGGCGCGTCAGCGGCCGCATCACCCGCGTCCATCCGCAGGATTTTCAGGTGAACGGCTATACGCGGCATTGTTCGCAGGACGATCCGCAATACGAGATCGCCAGCGACAAGACCGGCCACATCGCCTATCACAAGGCCGGCGCGCTGACGAAGGTCGGCTGAGTCAGTCCAGCAGCGGCGCCGGGCTGTCGGCCCAGCCGTTCCGCGACCGGCCGCTCGCGAGGCCCACGCGATAGACGGTGTCCATGTAGGCCGGATCGAAGGGCAGCCCCTGCGGCAGCCGCTGCGCGGCGGGCACGGCGGTGACGTGGAAGTCGAACCCGTCCCGGCGCGCGAGGTGCTGAATCTCGGAAATATCCACCAGCGACTGCGCCTTGATCATCGTGCTGACGCTGCGCCCGGCGATGGCCAGCGCGTTCTGGGCCACCGTCTCGGGTTCCGGCCCGAGCTTGGAATTCCGCACCACCCACATCCGCCGCGGCCCGCGACGGGGCGGCAACGTCACCTCGGGCGGATAGGCGAAGACGCCCCGGGTCACGCCGCCATCGACGTGCATTTCCTGAAAGCGGTGCCCGTCGGCCACCACGTCGATGGCGACCGGCGGGAAGGCCGCGGGGATCGAGGCCGAGGCGAGCAGGATGGCGCGGATCAGCTCGACCCGGTCCGGCTGGCCGGACGCCGCGATGCGGCCGATGTCCCAGATCACCTGCCGCTGGGCGTCAAGGTTGGTGGTGCCGATCAGCAGCAGCCGGCCCTTGCGGCGCTCTGCGGCGATCTCGTCGACCATCGCCGGCGTCACGATCGCCGCGATGCGGTCGCGCAGGGGCGAGCTGTCGCCGACCGAGGGCGCCCCCGTCAACACCTGCAGCGGCTTCAGCAGCACCACATCCGACCGCTGCGTCTGGGTGTAGGATCGGCGCAGCTCACCGTCATAGCGCGGCCCGAGGAAAGCCAGCGGCGCGATCAGCGCCCCGGTCGAGACGCCGGTGACCATGTCGAATTCCGGCCGGTCGCCACGTTCGGTCCAGCCGATCAGCAGCCCGGCGCCGAAGGCCCCGCCATCGCCGCCGCCCGACAGCGCGAGGATGTCCACCGCCTCGGCCCCGCGCAGCCGGGCCAGCGCCGCCGCACCCAGCGAGTCGGTCTGCGCGTCGCTGGCGCCGATCACGTTGCCATAGGCGCGGATGCGGCCATAGCCGGGCGGGGCGGCGTTCAGCGTCGCCGCCGCCGGCACCGCCGGCAGGTCCCGCACCGGCCCGAGGTCGCAGGCGGCGGTCGCCAGCGCCGCAGTCACAAGGACGAGGCTGCGGGCGGTCCGGCCCGCGCGGTGCGCTGCGATCATCTCGTCCCCCCGCGAGTCCGCAATGCCAATTTCCGCACCCCCCGTGTCAGCGCCGCGAACTGCCGGCCATCGCCCGCGCCCGCTTGCGCGGGTCGCTTTCGAACAGCGCCGCCAGCTGTTCGGTCATCGCCCCGGCCAGCTGGTCCACGTCGGTGATCGTCACCGCGCGGTCGTAATAGCGGGTCACGTCGTGGCCGATGCCGATCGCGATCAGTTCGACCTGGCGGCGCTTTTCTACCATCGCGATCACGTCGCGCAGGTGCTTTTCCAGGTAGTTGGCCGGGTTCACCGACAGTGTGCTGTCATCGACCGGCGCCCCGTCGGAAATCACCATCAGGATCTTGCGCGCCTCGGGCCGCCTGCCCATCCGCCGATGCGCCCATTCCAGCGCCTCGCCGTCGATGTTTTCCTTCAGCAGCCCTTCCTTCATCATCAGGCCCAGGTTCGGCCGCACCCGCCGCCACGGCGCGTCGGCGCCCTTGTAGATGATGTGGCGCAGGTCGTTCAGCCGCCCCGGCGCGGCCGGCCGGCCGTCCTTGAGCCATTTCTCGCGGCTCTGCCCACCCTTCCAGGCGCGGGTGGTGAAGCCGAGGATCTCGACCTTGACCGAGCAGCGTTCCAGCGTCCGTGCCAGCACGTCAGCGCAGATCGCGGCGATCGAGATCGGGCGGCCGCGCATCGACCCGGAATTGTCGATCAGCAGCGTCACCACCGTGTCGCGGAACTCGGTGTCCTTTTCCCACTTGAAGGACAGGGGCGTGGTCGGGTTCGCCACCACCCGCGCCAGACGGCCGGCGTCCAGCACCCCCTCTTCCTTGTCGAATTCCCAGCTGCGGTTCTGCTGCGCCTGCAGGCGGCGTTGCAGCTTGTTGGCGAGCCGGCTCACGGCCCCCTTCAGCGGGTCGAGCTGCTTGTCCAGATAGGCCCGCAGCCGTTCCAGCTCGGCCGGCTCGGCGAGGTCCTCGGCGCGGATTTCCTCGTCGAATTCCTGCGCATAGACGCGATAGTCGGCCGACGCCTCGCTGACCGGAGGCGGCAGTTCCGGCGGCATCTCGCTGTCGGCCATCTCGGCGTCTTCGACCAGCTCTTCGTCGGACTGGTCGTCCAGCGACACCTGTGCCTGCCGTTCGTCCTGGGTGCGCTCCTGCGACTGCTCGGGCGAGGCTTCGGCGTCGTCGCCCTCCTGTTCCTCGCGGGACTGGCTGTCGCCGGATTCGTCCTCCTGCTCGGCGTTCTCCTCGGGCTCGTCCTGCTGCGGCTCGTCGGGGTCGTCGCCCAGCTGGTCGCCATAGCCCAGATCGGCGATCATCCGGCGGGCGAGCCGGGCAAAGCTGGCCTGGTCGGCCAGCGCCGCATCGACATCGGCGAGCGCCCCGCCGGCCTGCTGTTCGACGAAGGGCCGCCACAGATCGGCGACGTGCTGGGCGGCGGGCGGCAGGGTGCGGCCGGTCGCCGCCTGGCGGACCAGGTAGCCCGCTGCGGCAGCCAGCGGCGCGTCGGCCGCGGCGCGGATCTGGCCGTAGCCCTTGCGGTCGGCCTCGGCCCCCAGCTTGGCGTCGATGTTCGACAGCGCGCCGGGCATGTCGCGGGCGCCCAGCGCCTCGCAGCGCGCGGTCTCCATCGCCTCGTAAAGCTCGCGCGCCATCGGCCCGGCGGGGGCGTATTTCGCGTGGGTGGCGGCGTCATGGTGACGCAGCTTCATCGCCAGCGCGTCGGCGGTGCCGCGCGCCATCAGGATTTCGTCCCGCGTCATCCGCCGGCTGATCTGCGGCAGGCGCATGGTGTCGCCCGCCACCCCCGAGGGATCGGCGGTGAAGGTGACGCTCAGCTCGTGCTCGGCGGCGAGGGCGCGGGTCGCCTCGGTCAGGGCCTTCTTGAACGGATCGGCGGGGTTGTCGGATTTCTGCATGGAACCGTTGTGCGGCTTTGGCGCGCGGGTGTCCATATGGCGCGGCGCGGACCGGAGCGCTGCCCCGGACCCCGGGATATTTCCGCAAAGAAGAACCCAAGCGCGTTGGCGGGCGTTCGCCCGGCATGGCCAAAGGGGATCGTTCGATGCGCGTGATGTTTCTTGCCCTGCTGTTGTCCCCCTTGCCGGCGCTGGCGCAGGACTGCGGGACGCCGCGGGCGTGCTACAACACGGGGTTCTCGGACGGGGTGGCGGCGGTAAACGCGCAGCTGGGCGCGGTGACGGCGCAGATGCAGCGGGACGTGCAGGCGCAGGTCAACGCGCAGCTGGCCCGGCTGGGCGCCGAGCGGACCCGCGAGTTGGAGGCGCGGCTTGCCACGGCCCAGGACCAGGCGCTGGCCGCGCAGGGGCTGGCGCAGGCGGTGGGCGACGGGCCGTCGGTGACCATGCCAACCCTGCCGCCGCTGGCGCGCGCGCCGGGCGGCGGGATCGCGCCGGTGCTACCGCGCGACCTGGCGGCAGCGACCCCGATCCGGCAGCGGCCCGATCCGCGCATCCCCGCCGATCCGGCGGCTCTGCCCGCGGGGACCACGATCACCATCACCGATCCCCAGAACCTGCCGCCCGAGCTGTTCCGCGCCCTGATGAACTACGCCGCCCGCTGACCATCATAGGCCTGCCGCGCGGCGTCGATCGCGTCGGCATGGGTGATCGTCCATTCCGCCAGCGCCGCGATCGGCCGGAACAGGTCGTGACCCATTGCAGTCAGCGCGTATTCCACCTGCGGCGGGGTCGCGGGCGTCACCGTGCGGCTGACCATCCCGTCGCGTTCCAGATTGCGCAGCGTGGCCGTCAGCATCTTCTGCGAGATGCTGCCGAGCCGCCGCTTGAGCGCCGAGAACCGCAGCGGCCCCTGCCCCAGTTCGCGCACGATCAGCAGCGTCCACTTGTCACCGATCCGCGACAGCATCTCGCTGATCCGCTGGCAGGTGCCGGTATCCTGGGTGTCGCATGGTTTCACTGGGGTGCCCTCTTGTGGCGGTCGCTGAAGCGCCCTTAGTAACTTCAAGTTACCAACTTAGTCATGGAGACTCAAATGTCCAAGCCCCGTATCGGCGTCATCATCGGTACCACCCGCAAGGCGCGCTTTGCCGACAAGCCGGCGCAGTGGTTCATGGAGCAGGTGGCGGACCACGCCGAACTGGATTTCGAACTTGTCGACCTGCGCGACTTCGATCTGCCCATGTTCGACGAGGTCGCCTCGAACGCCTGGTTGCCGTCGGAAGACCCGCATGCGGTAAGGTGGCAGGAAAAGGTGAAAAGCTTCGACGGCTATGTGTTCGTGACCGCCGAATACAACCACTCGATCTCCGGTTCGCTCAAGAACGCGCTGGACCAGGATTACACCGGCTGGGCCCGCAAGCCGATGGCGGCCGTCGCATATGGCGGCGTGGGCGGCGCGCGGGCGCTGGAGCATCTGCGCACGATCAGCGTCGAGCTTCAAATGGTGCCGCTGCGCAACGCCGTTCATATCGGCGGCAGCGATTTCTACAAGGTTTGGTCCGGCGGCGAGAACGCCCCGATGAGCGAGATCGAAGGCCACCTGCAGGCGGCGCTGAGTGCGATGCTGGACGAGCTTGTCTGGTGGACCAAGGCCACCAAGGCCGCGCGCGAGGCCTGATCGCGGACGGTCGGGGTCCACTGCGTCTGCCCCCGGCCGACCTTCAGATGTCGCCCGATCCGGCGGGACCGGGAGGCATGCCGCCCCGGTTACCCCCGGCTCGGCCGGGGGCGCGCGATCAGGTCCAGCGCCTGGTACACCAGCCCGTCCGGCCCCTGCGACAGATGCGCGGTGATGCCGAAGACCTGGGCGATGTTGGCAGGGGTCAGCACCTCGGACGGGCAGCCGTCCGCCACCAGCCGGCCCTCATGCAGCAGCACCAGCCGCGAACAGAACCGCGCCGCCAGCCCCAGGTCGTGCAGCGACGCCAGCACCGTCCGGCCCTGCCCGGCCAGGTCGCGGAACAGCCGCATGACTTCGATCTGCGCGGCGGGGTCGAGCCCGGCGATGGGCTCGTCGGCGAACAGGATCGGGGTGTCCTGCGCAAGGGCGCGGGCGATGAGGACGCGGGCCTGCTCGCCGCCCGACAGCTCGGTCGCCTGCCGGTGGCGCAGCCCCTGCAGGCCAAGCGCCACGATGGCGCGGTCGATGGCGGCGCGGTCGGCGGCGCGGGCCGCGCCGGGATGGGCGATCCGGCCCAGGGCGACCAGCGAGTCGACCGGCATCGGCCAGGCGATGTGGCGCCCCTGCGCGACGAAGGCGGCGACACGGGCGCGGGCCGCTTCCGGCAGGTCGGCCAGCGACGACCGACCGTCGGCGGGCAGCAGCCCCAACGCGGCGCGCAGCAGCGTGGTCTTGCCGGCGCCGTTCGGTCCCAGCAGGCCGACGAACTCGCCCGGCGCGATGCGCAGATCGACCCCGGACAGGACCGCCCTGCCGTTGCGAGTGAGCCCGAGGCCCTGCAGCGTCAGCCCGCTCACAGCGTCTGTCTCCGGGTGCGGAGGATCAGGTGCAGGAAGAACGGCGTGCCGACCAACGCCGTCAGCACCCCCAGCTTGAGATCGCGCCCCGGCGCCAGCAGCCGCACGGCGATGTCTGCGGCCATCACCACCGCTGCCCCGCCGAGCGCCGAGGCCGGCACCAGCCGCGACGGGCTCGCGCCCACGGCGGGGCGCAGCAGATGCGGCACCACCAGCCCGACGAAGCCGACCGCCCCCGCGACGGCGGTGGCCGCGCCGACCAGCGCCGCGACGCCGCCAACCAGCCGCAGCCGCAGCCCCTTCAGCGCGATGCCGGACGAGGCGGCGGTATCCTCGCCCAGCGTCAGCGCGTCCAGCGCCCGGCGCGTGGGCCACAGCAGCAGAAACCCCGCCGCCATGATCGGGGCCGCGATCCACACATGCAGCATCGAGCGATCGGCCAGCGAGCCCATCATCCAGAACACGATCTCGTTGGCGGCAAAGGGATTGGGCGACAGGTTCAGGACCAGCGAGGTCAGCGCCCCGGCCAGGGCCGAGATCGCGACGCCGGCGAGGATCAGCGCCAGCGCGTCGCCGCGCGGACCCGCCAGCAGCAGCACCAGCGCGACCGAGGCCGCCGCCCCGGCCAGCGCCGCCAGGGGCAGCCCCAGCGCAAAGGCCGAGGCGAGGCCGGTGTGGATCGCCAGCACCGCCCCCAGCCCGGCCGAGGCGCTGGTCCCGATCAGCCCCGGATCGGCCAGCGGATTGCGCAGGAACCCCTGCAGGACCGCCCCCGTCATGCCAAGCGCGGCGCCGACCAGCAGGCCGAGGATCGCGCGTGGCAGCCGGATTTCCCGCATCACCAGCGCCAGCATGTCGTCCTGACCCCGAAACAGCGCGGCGAGGCTGTCGACCGCGCCGACATGGGCGGGACCGGTCAGCAGCGAGGCCACGAACAGCAGCGCCACCAGCGCCGTCAGGCCGGCCAGCAGCCGGCGGTGGGACGCGGTCGCGCTCACATTGCCTCGCGCGCGGCGGCCAGTGCGGCCACCGCCCGCAGCACCTGCGGGGTGGCGCAGACCCAGTCGCGGTCCGCCATGACCCGGGACGGGTTGCGGGCCGTCAGCGCGGTCAGGCCGGGATGGCGCAGGATCTCCTCGGACCGCGAGGCGCCGGGATAGGGCTCGCCGGTGATGACCAGGTCGGGCGCGGCCAGCATCAGCACCTCGAGCGGCACCGTCCCGCCGCCGCCCACGCCCAGCGTCTCGGCGAGATTGGCGAAACCGGCCGCGTCGATGATCTCTCCCGCGAGGCTCTCGGGCCCCTCGCTGTAGCCGTTCGCTGCATACATTGCCGCCCGCGGGCGGTTGGCCGGGGGGCGCCCCAGCGCCGCCAGGTCGGCGTCGAAGCGCGCGACCATCGCCCGCGCCTGGTCCTGCCGACCCAGCAGGTCGCCCATGCGGATGAGGTTGCGGCGCAGCTCGTCAAAGCTCTGGGCGGCATCGAACAGCTCGACCCGCCGGCCCAGCCGGCGCAGCAGTTGCACCGTGCCCGGCTTGGCGAAGCTGTCCGCCAGCACCAGGTCGGGCCGGGCGAGATAGATCTCTTCGGCGTCGCCGTGATTGACCGGATAGGCCATCGCCTGATCGGCCAGCGCCGAGGCGCGGGGGTCCCGGGCCACGTGGCTGACCGAGACCAGCTGCCCCGGCGCCGCCAGCAGCATCGCCAGCTGGTCGGTGCACAGGTTCATCGACAGGACCCGGCGCGGCGCCTCGTCGGCGCCGGCCGGCAGGCCCAGGCCGCCCACAAGGCAGGCGGCCATGAGCCAGCGGATCACCATTTGGCGCTGAGGCCCAGATAGGCCGTCCTGCCGCGGGCGGCGAAGCCCCAGACGTCGGAATGATCCTGATCGAAGAGGTTCACCACGCGGCCGGTCAGGCGGAGATTGTCGGTCAGATCATAGCTCGTCGAGACGTTGACGACGTTATAGGCGTCCATTTCCCGCACCGGATAGGCTCCCCAGAACTGGGTGTCGTAGTTCCCCGACACATGGCGGAAATCGACCGTCGTGCTGCCGGCCCCTTGCGCGAAGGCATAGGTCGCCGACAGGCCCAGCTCGTGCCGCGGGCGGCGCGTCTCGACCGACCCGTCGGGGTTGCGAGCATCGAGATAGGTATAGTTCAGCGCCACCAGCAGGTCCGGCGTCGCCTGCACGCGGCCGGTCAGTTCCACCCCTTCGCGCGGGCTTTCGCCGGACTGGTTGACATAGGTCGCGCGGCCGTCCGGCGCGGCGCCGTAGGCATAGGTGATCTCGTCGTCCATCCGTTCCCTGAACCAGGTCAGGTCCACGGTCCCGCGATCGTCGGGCAGCTGGTATTCGATGCCGATATCGACCCCGCGGTTGGTTTCCGGCCGCAGGTTCAGGTTGCCGGCCGTAAAGCTGTCATTGACGTAGAGCTCGTAATGGGACGGGTTGACCAGCGCCCGGCCGGCCGAGGCGTGCAGCCGCAGCGGACGGTCCGGCACCTGCCAGGACAGGCCAAGGTTCCAGCTGGTGAAGTCGCCGAAGACCTCGTTGTCGTCACGGCGCAGGCCGGCCTGAATGTCCAGCCCGTTATCCAGAAAGCCGCGATATTCCAGCGCAAAGGCGGTCAGGTCGCGGTCAAAACCGGGGGCCGCCGAGCTTTCGTCGGTCTGCCTTTCGGCCAGGAAGTTCAGCAGGTGCCGCGCCTCGGCCACCGGCTGGCCGTCAAGGCCATAGCTCAGCCGGTATTTCAGCTTGGTGGTCTTGCCGGTCGTCTCGGGCGCGTTCTCGTGGCTTTGCCTGAAATCCGACCGCTGCAGGTCGAGCCGGTGGATCACCCGGCCGCCGGCCATCGCATATTCGGCCCAGACCCCGCCCTGGGTTTCGCGGCGGTCGCTGAACAGCGTCCCGTCATCGACGACATAGTTGTCGGCATTGGTGGCGGCAAAGGACAGCGCGTCGTAGTCGTAGCGTTCCCTGGACCAGCGCAGCGTGGTGCCGACGGTCAGGTCGTCGGCGGCCGCCCAGTCGCCGGACAGGCCGACCGTCTTGCGGTTGATCCCGTCCTTTTCGCCGCCATCGCCGGACAGGTCATAGCCGTGATCGTCCGTCGCCGACAGGCTCAGCGCGATGCCGCCGCGGTCGCTGCGCTGGCTGACGCGGGCCGAAGCCGACGCGCCGTCCCCCAGTTCGACCCGGCCCCCGTAATGCAGGCCGGGTTCGCCCTTGTCGGTGATAATGTTGATGACCCCGGCCGAGGCATTCGAGCCGTAGAACACCGATTGCGGCCCGCGCAGCACCTCGATCCGGTCGACATTATCGGTTTCCAGACCGCTCAGCATGTATTCGTCCGCGCCGCCGGCGGCCTCGATCCCGTCGATGAGGATCAGCGTGTGGTTGCCTTCGCCACCGCGGATGCGGACCTGGGTCGCGCCTGCGCCCCCGTCGCTGACCGCGACGCCGGGTACCGCGCGCAGCGCGTCCTGCACGGTGGTGAGGCCGCGGCGGTCGAGTTCTTCGGCGGTCAGCACGGTATAGGACCGCCCATAGGCGTCCGCGGCCGAGGAGGTCAGCCCGGCCGACAGCACGATTTCGTCAAGCACGATGCTGGTCGGCGCGGCGGTGTCCTGCGCGATGTCCTGCGCGGCGGCCAGCGCCGGCGCACACAGGCAGGTCGACAAAAGAAGCAGGCTGCGGATCTGGGTCAATTCGTTCGGTCCATCCCATGCGGACCACGCGGCCCGCGGTTGCAGAGGTGCGCCGGGGTGGTCCGCGCGGGCCATCCCGGACAGTGTCGATCACCACTGCGGAACGGCCGCTCTCCATGCGCGCCCCGCGCAGGAAATGGGTGAAGGCCTCGGCAGGTCTCCTGGCTCGCGGATCGTGGCTCGGGCCGGCCTTCCCGGGGGAACCCCAGTGGCGTCATCGGCCTTTGCTCACCGCTTACAGTTGCGGGGGCAGCCCCGGCCTGGCCCGGGCCTGTCGACCCGCGGCGCACCGGTGTTCCCTATTATCCCGACCGTTGAGCCGGGACCGAAGCTGGCGACGGCAATGCGCCAATCGCGAGGCCGAGTCAACGACCCCGCGGAAGGCAGCGGTTACCGTCCCGCGCCGGTCTACTCGGCCTTGTCCTCGGCCAGCCGGGCGGCGAGGAATTTCTGGAAATGCTCGCCGTTTTCATAGGTCCCGTCGCGGACCCACACCAGCATCGCCTCGACCGTGCCCTTGCCGAAGGCGCCGGGGACGGTGGCGATGGCGGCCTGGGCGGCAGGCTGGACCTCGGGGACCTCGCCGGGCAGGAACAGCATGGTCGGGGTGAACATCACCCCCCAGCGCGCCGCCATCTCGCTTTCCGGCAGCGCCGTGCCGTCCAGGTCGGTAATCTCGACGCTGCCGAACAGGTTCATCTGCACGACATAGAAATCCTCGGTCAGCAGCTTTTCGATGGCCGGGTCGACGAACACCTCCTCGTGCATCTTGGTGCAGTAGATGCAGCCGCTCTGTTCGACGATCACCATCAGGTGCTTGCCGGCGGCCTTGGCGTCGGCCAGGTCCTCGCGCAGGTCCTTGAAGGTGTCCTGCAGCCAGGCCGGCTTGTGCAGCCCGTCATCGCCGATCGTCACGGCGCCGGCGGGCAGCGCCAGGACTGCCAGCGCGGCGGCCATCAGGATGCGTCTCAGCATGGATCAATCCTCCCCCTCATGTCACCGTCGACGACCAGTCGAAGTGACGGATCATGAAATCGGCGATCCGGTTGACGCTGCCGGTCGCGATCAGCACCGCGAACAGGATCAGCATCGCGCCCATCGCCTTTTCGATATGGGCCAGAAAGCTGCGGTGGCGCGAGACCCAGCGCAGGAACGAGTTGATGAACAGCGCCGCCAGCACGAAGGGCAGCGTCATCGCCAGGCCGTAGACCAGCAGCAGCAACCCGCCGCGCCAGATGTCGCCCATCCCCGACGCGACCATCAGGATCGCGGCCAGCGCCGGGCCGACGCAGGGGGTCCAGCCGAACCCGAAGGCGAGCCCCATGACATAGGCGCCGGCGAGGCTGGCGGGCTTGGTCTCGGTCTCGATACGCGCCTGGCGGTACAGGAAGGGGATGCGGACCACGCCCAGGAAATGCAGGCCAAAGACGAACAGCACCGCCGCCGCCACCCAGGACAGGGTCTGCTTCCATTCCCCGAAGGCCCGGCCCAGGGCGGTGGCCCCCATCCCCATCAGCACGAAGATCGAGGTCACCCCCAGCGCAAAGGCGATCGCCTGCACCACGACGCGGCGGGTGGCGCCGGGGACGATGCGGTCGCCCTTCAGCTCCTGCATCGACAGCCCGGCCATGTAGCACAGGTAGAACGGCACCATCGGCAGGATGCAGGGCGACAGGAAGGACAGCAGCCCGGCCAGCGCCGCGCCGCCAAAGGAAATGTCGAACATTGCGCCCGCCCTGCCTTTCGCTCAAACTTCGAATAATCCGATGGATGAATACTCGGTGAGGAAAGGGGTCCGGTCAATGGTCCTGCGTGCGCTGTCGCTTGTCATCCCGCTGCTGGCCGCGAGCCCCGCCGCGGCCGAGCTGACCCTGCTGATGATCGAGCAGCCGGGCTGCGTCTATTGCGCCCGCTGGGACCGCGACATCGCGCCGATCCTGCCCAGGACCGACGAGGGCAAGGCCGCCCCCCTGCGCCGCATCCAGCTGCGCGAGCCGGTGCCCGCCGACATCACGCTCGATCGTCCGGCGACCTTCACCCCGACCTTCGTCATGCTGAACGACGGCCGCGAGACCGGCCGGATCGAGGGCTATCCGGGCGACGAATTCTTCTGGCCGCTCTTGAACGAGCTGATCGACACGGCCACCCTCGCCCAACCACCGCAACAGGAGAACCAGCCATGAAGACCCTGACCGCCGCTTGCGCCGTGCTGATCCTCGCCACCGCCGCCCACGCCGAAGCTCCGGTCACGCAGACGACCGAGGGCAGCTTCGACGATGTCGCGGCGGCGGTCGAATCGGCGATCATCAATGCCGGGCTGGTCATCGACGGCACCCACCAGGTCGGCGAGATGCTGGCCCGCACCAAGGCGGACGTGGGCGGCACCAAGGACCTGTTCACCCATGCGACGACCTTCACCTTCTGTTCGGCCACCGCGTCGCGGCAGGTGATGGAGGCCGACATCGCAAACCTGCAGCATTGCCCCTATGCGGTGTTCGTCTATGAAACGCCGGATGCGCCGGGCAAGATCACGGTCGGGCACCGCGCCTATGCCGATCCCGCAATGGCGCCGGTGACCGAGCTGCTGGACGGCATCGTCGCCGACGCGCTGAACTGAGCACGCGGCCCGCATGAACGACCTGCTCGATCTGACCCAACTGGCCGAACGGCTGGGAGAGCCGCAGCTGGCCGCGCTGATCGGCGTGCTGACCGGCGCGATCTTCGGCGTCGCGGCGCAGCGGTCAGCCTTCTGCCTGCGCTCGGCCACCATCGAGTTCGCCCGCGGCAGCCTGGGGCCGCGGATGGCGATCTGGCTGCTGTGCTTTTCGACCGCGCTCGTCTGGGTGCAGGCGGCGCGGCTGTCGGGGTTGTTCGATCCGCAGTCCGCGCGGATGATGAGCGTGACCGGCTCGTGGTCCGGCGCCATCGTTGGCGGGCTGATGTTCGGCGCCGGGATGGTGCTGGCGCGGGGCTGTTCGGGGCGGCTGGTGATCCTTGCGTCCAGCGGCAACCTGAGGTCGGTCATGACCGGGCTGATCTTCGCGGTCTTCGCGCAGATGAGCCTGCAGGGCTGGCTGGCGCCCGCGCGGCAGTACCTGGCCGCGCTGTGGGTGACGCCGAACGGGCGCAACATCGAGCTTGTCAGCCTGCTCGGACTGCCCGAGGAAACCGGGCTGGTGGTCGGGCTGCTGACCGCGGCGCTGGCGCTGTATCTGTCGTTTCGCCACGGGATCGGCCCGCGCAAGCTGGTCTTTGCCGCGGGCGTCGGCTTTTCCGTCGCCGTGGGCTGGGTCCTGACCTATGCGCTGGCCCAGATCGCGTTCGAGCCGGTATCGGTCAACTCGGTGACCTTTTCCGGCCCCTCGGCCGAGGCGCTGATGTTCTTCCTGGTCCCCGCCGGTCCGCTCAGCTTCGAGGTCGGGCTGGTGATCGGCGCCTGCCTGGGCGCCGCCGCCGCGGCGCTGCTGAACGGCGAATTTGCCTGGCAGGGGTTCGAGGGCGCGGCCTCGATGCGCCGCTACATGCTGGGCGGCGCGCTGATGGGCATGGGCGCAATGCTGGCCGGCGGCTGCGCCATCGGCGCCGGCGTCACCGGCAGTTCGATCCTGTCGGGCACGGCGTGGCTGACGCTGTTCTTCTTTTTCGTCGGCGCCGGGATCACCGACCGGCTGATCGACTATCGCCCGCAAAGCTGAACGGGCGGGGTTTCCCCCGCCCGCCGGCTGTTTCTTTTCAGAGCCGTGCGACCGTCAGGGCTTGGCCGGCGTCTCCGCCGGGGCGGCGTCGGCGGGCGGGGTAGCCGCCGCGTCGGCCGCAGGCGCAGCATCCGCAGCCGGCGCAGCGTCCGCCGGGGGAGCAGCGTCGGCTGGCGCAGTCTCCGGCGGTTCGGCAGCCGGAGCGGCGGCACCACCCTCGGCCCCCTCGGCGCCCGGAGGCGCGCTCGTGGCGTCGTCCGGCGTCACATCCAGGATCGAGGCGTGGCGGGTAATCTCGACCGAGTGCTTGCAGTTTTCCATGCACGGCTCTTTCGTGAACTCGGGGTATTCCACGGCTTCCCGGTCGTCGGCAAAGAACGCTTCGGCGTTGGGCAGTTTGACCTCGGTAAAGGTCTCCTTGGACAGCACGAAATCGTCGTCCACCAGGTTGTTCGAATACAGCAGATAGGCCGTGATCGCATAGGTATCGTCGGCGCTGAGCGTCTGCGCCTGCCCGAACGGCATCGAGCGGTGGACATAGTCCCAGACCGTGGACAGATACGGCCAGTAGCTGCCGATCGTCTTGACCGGATCCTGGCGGTTCAGCGTGCCTTCCCCGCCCGACAGCTTGGGCCAGTTGTCCAGCCCCTCGGCAAAGTCGCCTTGGCAGCTGGCGCAGTTCTCAAGATAGACCTCCTCGCCCGTCGCCACGTCGCCCGATCCCTCGGGCAGACCACGGCCATCGGGCATCACCTTGACGTCCCACGCGGCGATCTCCTCGGGCAGCGCGGCGCGGCCCAGGCCCAGCGGCTCGGACTGCGCGGTCAGCGGCAGCGCCGCCAGCGGCAAGGCCAGCGCGAATGCCGCAATCTCAGGAAACTTCGACATTTTCCGCGCTCCCGTCGGGCTTGATCCACCAGGTCTGGATGGCATTGTTGTGATAGACCGAATTCTCGCCGCGGATCGCCCGCAGCGCGTCCTTGGTGGGCTGGACATAGCCCGTCTGGTCGATGGCGCGGGATTGCAGCAGCAGTTCCGACCCGTCCCAGTTCAGGTCGAAATAGAACCGGGTCATCGCCATCGGCACGCCGGGCGCGGCCAGCCGCGCGGTCTGCCAGCTCTTGCCGCCGTCAGTCGAGACGTCGACGCGGGTGACCGCGCCGCGGCCTGACCAGGCCAGCCCGGTGATGACCAGCGGCCCCGGGCCGTGGGCGATCGGCACCTGTGGGCTGGGGGCGGTGATGACCGATTTGGCGTCCATCACCCAGGTCCATTTCCGCGACGTGCCATCGGCCATGGTGTCGGTGTATTTCGAGGTCTCCTCGCGGCTTTCGACCGCTGCATCGGTGACCTCGATCCGGCGCAGCCACTTGACCCACATGTTGCCTTCCCAGCCCGGCACGACCAGCCGGACGGGGTAGCCATGTTCCTTGCGCAGCGCCTCGCCATTGGCCTTGAAGGCCACCAGCACGTCGCCCAGCGCCTTTTCGATCGGGATTGAGCGGCCGTTCGAGGACGCATCCGCGCCTTCGACATAGACCCACTTGCCTTCGGGCTTGACGCCGGCCTCGTCCAGCAGCGTCTTCAGCGAGACGCCGACATATTCCATGTTGTGGATCATGCCCTGGGTGAACTGCACCCCGTTCAGCTGCGCCCCGGCCCATTCCATCCCGGAGTTCGCCGCGCATTCGCAGAAATAGACCCCGGCCTGGCGCGGGAAGCGGGTCAGGTCGTCATAGGTGAAGAGCAGCGGCCGGTCGACCAGCCCGTTGATCATCAGCCGGTAGTCGGGCTTGGATAGCTCGATGGCGCCGGAATGGTGCCGCTCGAAGGCGCAGCCGGCGGGGGTAATGGTCCCGTCCAGCTCGTGAATCGGGGTGAAGTTGATCGAGCTGATCGGGTCGGCGGTCAGCCACGGCACGTTGCGGCGCACCACCTGATCCTCGAAGTGGATCGGCATGCCGTAGGGTGTGGCGTCCACGCCGTCGCCCGTGTAGCGCGCCCAGTCCTGCACCTCGGTGATAAGGGGATCGGGCGTGCCCGCGGCAATCCCCTGGGCCCGCGCGGCCAGCGCCCCGGCCGGCAGCGCCACGCCGGCTGCGATGCCGGCGCGCAGCAGGCTGCGGCGCGCGGGGGATGCGGGACGGCCGGAGATATCGTCGCTCATCTGGCGCCTCATTACTGCTTGACGGTGATCGGCGAGGTTTCGCCAAGGGCCGGGATCTTGCCCAGCTTGCGGATATGCGATTCGACCACGTCCCAGATCTGCGGACCCTCGGTGCCCTCGTTGACCGAGGCCCAGCCGGCGACGACATAGTTGCGCGCCGGGTCGATGGGGGAATTGTCGCGCAGCAGGGTCATGCCGCTGATCCGGTTGCCCATCTCGGCATTGGGGTCGATGGTATAGCCCAGCCCGCCGACGCGGACCATGTCGCCGCCCTGCTGGTAATAGGGATCGGCGTTGAAGATGTTGTCGGCGACGTCCTCCATAACCGTCTTCAGAGTCTCGCCGGACATCTCGTTGCGATAGACCTGGCCATAGGTGATCGAGGTCACCGAATGGATGTCCTCGCGGGTGATCGGCCCTGGGATCAGGCTCGCACCCCAGCGCACGCCGGGGGACAGCGCGATTTCGGCGTCGCGTTCGGCCATGATCGCGTCGCAGATCAGGTCGTCCCAGGTGCCGTTGAAGTTGCCGCGGCGGTACAGCAGGCCCTCGGTTTCGCCGACCACCTCGGACAGCTTGTCGGCGTAGGGGGCACGGATCTCGTCGATCAGCGCCGTCATGTCGGCATCGGGCGCGATCACGTCCGAGAAGATCTGGATCAGCTTGTGGCGGAAGCCGGCCATCTTGCCGCCCTGCACGTCCAGGTCGACGCGGCTGACGAACTTGCCGTGGCTGCCCGAGGCGATGATGATCGTCTTGCCGACCAGCACGGGTTCGGGCACGGCGTCATGGGTGTGGCCCGACAGGATCACGTCGATGCCCTTGACCCGGCCGGCCATCTTGTGGTCGACGTCAAAACCGTTGTGGGACAGCATCACGACCAGGTCGACGCCGTCGGCGCGGACCTCGTCGACGACCGCCTGCATGCGCTCCTCGCGGATGCCGAAGCTGTATTCGGGGAACATCCATTTCGGGTTGGCGATCGGCAGATAGGGGAAAGCCTGGCCGATCACGGCCACCCGCAGCCCGCCCTTCTCGAAGATCTTGTAGGGCTCGAAAGCGGGTTCGTCCCACTCGGCGTCGAAGATGTTGGCGCCCAGCAGCGGCTGGTCCATCATCTCGACCAGTTCCTTGACGCGCTCGGTGCCGAAGGTGAATTCCCAGTGCGCGGTCATCGCCTCGGACCCCAGCGCCTTGAACACGCGGACCATGTCCTCGCCGCGGGTTTCCAGACTGGTATAGCTGCCATGCCAGGTGTCGCCGCCATCCAGCAGGATGGAATCCGGCCGCGCGGCGCGGATCGCCTTGACCACGGTGGCGACGCGGTCGAACCCGCCCATCCGGCCATAGGTCTTGGCCAGGTCCACGAAGTCCGGATAGGTCAGCGCATATGCCTCGGGCGAGCGCGGGGCGATGCCGAACAGCTTCTGGAACGCCTCGCCGACCACGTGCGGCACCCGGCCGGCGGCCTCGCCCACGCCGATATTGGTGTCCGGCTCGCGGAACCAGACCGGCTTCAGATGAGCGTGGCAGTCGGTGATGTGGATCAGCGTCAGGTTGCCGAAACCGTCGAACTGCAGCAGCTGGTCCTGGGTCAGGGCCTGCTGGGCCAGCGCACGGGTGACGTTGCCGAAGCCCAGCCCCGCCAGCACGGCCGAGGCCGCCAGTCCGGTTTGCAGAAAATCGCGCCGTGTGGTCATGCCGTGTCCAGTCATATTCGCATGTATGAAGATTCAGCGGTCGAAAGCGCCGCGCGGACGGGCCGCGCGGCGCCAAGTGGATCAGTGGCGGACGCTGGCGCCCTCGACCGGCAGGCCGTTGCCGCGCGAGGCGACGTACAGCTCGAGGTCGCGGAATTCCTGGCTGCCCTGTTCGAACGGCTCGGCGCGGGTGTCGCGGATGCAGCCCGAGAACCGTTCATGCAGCGAGACCGTACCGGCGCCGTTGATGCGGAACACCGGAAAGCCGTTGGTCTGGCCCTGCGACAGGTGGTCCGCGCGGATCATCTGGCCATAGTTCTGCTGGTGGCAATTGGCGCAGGACAGTTCCAGCTGGCCATAGCGGGTATAGTAGATTTCCTTGCCCTTCTCCCAGAACGGCTTGGCCGGCCCGTCGATGGCGACATCGACCGGCATCCCCCGCGACTGCAGCGAGATGGCGAGGGTCATGTTCTCCATCGGCTGGCTGGACCATTTCCAGGCCTCGGCGCCCATGCGGTTGGTGCGGCAGTCGTTGATGTAGTTTTCCATCGACCACAGCTCGCCCGCGGCGTTGACCTTGGGCATGACGGCGCGGACGCCCTTCATGCTTTCGATTTCGTTGTGGCACGAGGCGCAGCTTTTGCCCTCGGTGCCGTCGACGGTGTTCCAGGCTTCGATCCCCTGATCGACGAAGGCCATCGAGGGGTTGGCAAAGTCGTCTTCCTGCATGGCGCGGGTTTCGGCGTCGCGGAACACCCAGCCCGAATAGATCTTGTCGCCCAGCGCGCCTTCCAGGTGCGCTGGCGCATCGGCGAAGGTCGGCAGCGTCACCGCGCCGCCGTCGATGACGATGTCCGGGGTCTCGGTCGGCGCGGTCTCGGCCAGCGCAGGCAGCGTCAGCGCAAGGCTGATCCCCAGTGCGCCGAGCGAACGGATCGCTTTAGTCATGTCGTGGATCCCTCCCGTTGGAAGCGGCCGGCCCGTCCGGGGCCGGTTCCGCATGCCTGCGTCGGCGTATCGTGCCTGGCCGCGTCAGGCGACTTCGATCTTCTGCACGTCCTCGTAGACGGACCCGTCATCGTCGTACCAGGTGAACTTGAATTCACCCGATTCCGGCACCTTGGCCTGGAATTCGACATAGGGGTTGGTGCTGATCGCCGGTTCCAGGGTCATGTCCAGGACGGACTGGCCGTTGAATTCGACCGTCATGCGGTTGATGATAGACCGCGGGATGACCTTGCCGTCCTTGTCCTTGCGCTGACCCGATTCCATCTGGTGCGAGATCAGGGTCTTGATCGTGATGACCTCGTCCTTGGAGGCCGTCTTGGGCACGCGGACGCGGGGTTTGACGTTGTCTGCCATGATTCTACCTTTCCGACCTCAGCCGCCGCAGCCGCCGATGGTCACCTTGACGTTGCTTTTCGCCCGCACGACCTTGCCGTCGGTGAACTTGGCGATGGCCATCACGTCCTGGGTCTTGGCCAGGCGCACGCGGGTGGACACCGCCTGGTTGCCGGCCAGCGGACCAAAGGTGAACTTGGCCACGCCGGGCACCGGGTTGCCGCTGGCCACCAGCAGAATTTCCGTCGCCCCGGGCGCGTCGACGCTGATCGGGACGGTGTTGCCGTTCTCGGCGATCTCGGGGGCGGTCAGGGTGACGCCGTCGCCATCCGTGACCTCGGCGCCGCCGGCGAACTCGGCGACCCATTGATCGGCGGTCATCTCGGGCTGCGCGGCGGGCGCCGCAGCCTGGGCCAGGACCCGCAGCGGCAGGCCGGCGAGCGCGATGCCCGCGGCACCAGCGACAAGCATGGTACGTCGTCGAGAATTCATCTCTCGTCTCACTCCTTCTGCGTGGCCAGATAGGCGACCACATCTTCGATCTGTTGGGCGTTCAGAAGCGGCTTCAGCGGTTCCTGCGCCGGCTTGCCGGTAAAGCCCTCGCCCGGCCGGACATAGCCGGAGGTCTTGTAGAAGCTGGGCATCACCGAATCGGGGAACACGTGCTTGGCGTCGGCGACGATGGCGCGCAGCTGTTCTTCGGTCCAGCGGCTGCCGGCGCCGTCCAGCGACGGCCCGACATTGCCCTGGAAATCCGCATCGGAGTTACTGACCACGTGGCAGGCCACGCAGTTGCCCAGAGACTTTTCGGCATAGATCTTGGCGCCCTCCCCGGCGTTGCCCGGGGTCCCGGACAGCGATTCGGCGATCACGTTCCCCTCGCCCCAGGCGACGTCGGCCGGTGCGACCTCGGCCTGTGCGGCACCCCAGATGACAGCCCCGGCGATGACCGACGCGGCGATGAAGCGCACAATGGCGGCTGCCCAAAATCTCATGAGCTTGCGTTCCCCCCTGCTGGCTGGCCGATCCGACGCCGGCCTTTCTCTGCGCCAAGACTAACGTCCAACTTGCGCCGCGCACCCAGAATATTAGAAAAACATAATATACGCTTGCAGCCGCCCTCGGCAGGGCGGATAGCTGGCGTCACCAGGTCGCGTGCGTGCGCGGCCCGGCAGCGGAACGTGAGGTGGGCATGTCGACTACTGACCAGCAGCGCCAGCATGGCGCGACCATTCGCCCCGGCGGCGTCTTCGATGCGGTGTTCGGATCTGCGCGCGCCCCTGCGGCCGCCTCTGCGGCCGGGGAACGCGCCCGGGCGGCGACCGACATCTTCAAGACCCTTGGCCACGAGGGGCGGCTGGCGATCCTCTGCCACCTCGCCTCGGGCGAGAAAAGCGTGACCGAGCTGGAATCGATGCTGGACGCCCGCCAGTCGGCGGTCAGCCAGCAGCTGGCCCGTCTGCGGATGGAGGACGTGGTCACCGCGCGCCGCGACGGGCAGACCATCTTCTATTCCATCAAGGACCGCCGCATCGTCGAGCTGCTGGACGCCTATGGGCGCATCTTCGGCGCCGCGGTGTCCGACCGCTGAGCGATGGAGTCGCTGGGCGACGGGCTGGCCGCGGTCGGCTATCAGGCCGGGCTGGTCGGTCTGCTGTCGGGGCTGCTGCTGGGATACTGCGCCCGGATGGGGGATTTCTGCACCCTCGGCGCGCTCGAGATGGCGTTCCTGGGCCGTGACTACCGCCGCCTGCATGTCTGGGCGGTCGCGCTGGCCACGGCGATCCTGGGCCTGCACCTGGCCGCGGCCACGGGGCACGCCGATATCGGCGCCACCTTCTATCACAGCATCGCGTGGAACCCGGTCGCGAGCATCGCGGGGGGGCTGGTCATCGGCTATGGCATGGCGCTGGCCGGGAATTGCGGCTTTGGCGCCCTGACCCGGGCGGGTGGCGGCGACATCCGGTCGCTCATCATCGTGATCGTGCTGGGGATCGCGTCCTTCTTCACCCTGTCCGGCCCGCTGGGACCGCTGCGGGCGAGGCTGTTTCCGCAGGACATGCAGACCGGCCCTTCGGGCATCGCGCAGGGCGTCGCCGCGGTCAGCCCGGTGCCGGCGACGGCGGTGGCGGTCCTGATCGCGGTGGCGCTGCTGGCCTGGGGCCTGTCGCATCCGGCGGTGCGGCGCCCGGCGACGGTCGCCTGGGCGGCGGGGGTGGGGCTGGCGGTGGTGGTGGCCATCGTCGGAACCAGCGCCATCTCCCATGACAGCATGCAGGGGCTGCAGGTCGAGGGGCCGTCCTTCACCGCGCCGGTCGGGCGGGCGATCCTGTATCTGATGACCTCGACCGGCACCCTGCCCAGCTTTTCGGTCGGCTCGGTGATCGGCACCCTTCTGGGCGCGTTCCTCGCCACGCTATTCAGTGGCGCCTTCCGGTGGGAGGCCTGCGACGACCCCCGCGAACTCGGCCGGCAGATGGGGGGCGCGGTGCTGATGGGGATGGGGGGCGTGGTCGCGATGGGCTGCACCATCGGCCAGGGGCTGACCGGCTTCGCCACTCTCGCCTGGTCGGGCCCGGTGACGCTGGCCGCGATCTCGGCCGGCGCCTATGTCGGACTGCAGCATCTGGTGGCTGCCGGGCGGGTCTAGGCCGGGGTCCCGCTCTACGCGCTCCAAAGTGCGGCGATGCCGTGCGCGCGACACGCGCTGGCTGCCGACCATGACGAAATGCCGATAGTCGCCGGAACTGGCGGGCGTCGAGTCATGGAGCGCGACCAGCCCGCTGGCGCTGCGCCGGCCCGGCTCGGGCGCCTCGACGGCGATCCCCCAGGCGTGCCCGTCGGGGCGCCTGCCCAGGGCGCGCATCTCGCCGTCCAGGCCGAACAGCGCGTTGCTGATCCCGGCGGCCCGCGCGGCCTCGGCCATCGCGTCGACCGCATGGCCCTTGGCGATGCCGTCCAGCGCCAGGGTCAGCGGCGCGTGCTTGCGCACGGCGCGCCGGGCGGGGTCCAGTTCCAGCTGATCCTGCGTGGCGGTCGGATTGCGGGGGGCCGCGCGCATCGCCTCGGGGCGCACCTGGCCCGGCGCGGCGCCAAAGCCCCAGGCCGCGGACAACCCGCCCATCGCGATGTCGAACAACCCGCCGGTCTTGCGCCCCAGCTTCAGCGACAGGGTCAGAAGGTCGAACAGCTCGGCCTGCAGCGCGACCAATGCCCCGACCGGCGCGGCGTTCAGCCGGCAGAGGTCACTCTCCGGCCGCCACAGGCTGGCCTGCGCCTCGATCCGCTCGACCGCCGCGGCCAGCGTGGCGGCCAGGCCGGGCTCTGGGGCCGCCAGCCGCGCGGTCCAGCGGCTGCCCATCGCGGGACCCGACAGGGTCACCGGCTCAGTAGATGTCCTCGACATACCGCCCCTCCCGTTTCAGCGCGGCGACCGACAGGCCAGGGGGCCAGCACCGCGTCGAATTCGGTCGCGACCGAGCGGCCCATCGCCACGCTGCCGCAGACCAGCACCCGGGCGCCGCGGGCGATCTGCTGGCGCAGCCGGGCGGCGTCCTCGTGCAGGCGGTGCTGGACATGGCCGCGGTCGTGCCCGGCCGCGGCGCGGCTGACGGCTGGCGGAAAAGCTGCTGCAGCTGGCCCGCGCCGAGGGCGGCGGGGTGGTCGCCGAACGCATCCGCGACATGGTCCCGATCCTCGCAGCGCTGATCGACGACCTGGGCCGCGACCTGCGGCCGAGGGGGATCGTGCTGACGCTGCCGGACACGCCCGTGCCGTCACGGCTCGACCCAGACGCCTTCGCGGTGCTGGCCCGCAACCTGGTCGAAAACGCGCTGCTGCACGGCGCGCCCGACACCGCGGTGGCGGTGGCGCTGACCCCAGCCGGGACGCTGCAAGTGATCAACGATCCGGCGCCGCTGCCCGCCGAAACCCTCGCCCGGCTGACCAAGCGGTTCGAACGCAACGGCAGCCGCGCCGCGGGTCGGGGCTGGGCCTGACCATCGCCCGGTCGATCGCGGTCGCCATCAAGCGCGATCTGCGGCTGGTCTCGCCCCTGCCGGGGCAGGAGCGCGGCTTCCGGGTCGAGGTGGATATCGGCCTGGGCGAGAGCTAGGGCGCGCCCTCGGGCCGGCGGATCAGGATCGCGCGGAAGTCGTTCACGTTGGTCGCCGTCGGGCCGGGCACGAACAGATCGCCCAGCGCCGCAAAGGCGGAATAGGCGTCGTTGCCCGACAGCAACGCCTGCGGGTCCAGCCCTGCCGCGCGCAGCCGGCCGGCGCTGTCGCCGTCGGCAAACGCGCCGGCATTGTCCTCGGAGCCGTCGATGCCGTCGGTATCGGCGGCGAGCGCCGCAAGCGGCAGCCCCTCGGCGGCCAGCGCCAGCGCCAGCAGGAACTCGCTGTTCCGCCCGCCCCGCCCCTTGGCGCGGACCGTCACCGTGGTCTCGCCCCCGGACAGAAGCACCACCGGGCGGGCGAAGGGCCGGTCGCGCATGGCGATCTCGCGGGCGATGGCGGCGTGGACGCACCCGACGTCGCGCGCCTCGCCCTCGATCGCGTCGGACAGGATCACCGCCGGGATGCCGGCCGCCTCGGCCCGCGCCGCCGCCGCCTCGAGCGACAGGCGCGCCGAGGCGATGACATGGACCTCGTTGCGGGCGAAGACCGGGTCGGCGGGGTCGGGCGCCGCGCCCGCGTCGCCGGCCAGCCAGTCGCGCAGCCGGGGCGGCAGGGCGATGCGCCAGCTGTCCACCAGCCGGCGGGCATCCGCCCGGCTGCCCGGATCGGGCACCGTCGGGCCCGAGGCGACCTGCGCCGGATCGTCCCCCGGCACATCCGAGACCACCAGCGACACCACCCGCGCCGGATGCGCCGCCGCCGCCAGCCGGCCGCCCTTGATCCCAGAGACCTGCTTGCGGATCGCGTTCATCACCGAGATCGGCGCCCCGCTGGCCAGCAGCGCGCGGTTCAGCGCCGCCTCGCCCTCGAGCGTCAGATCGCCGGGCGGCATCGGCAGCAGCGACGAGCCGCCGCCGCAGATCAGCGCCACGACCAGATCATCCGGGCCCAGCCCGCGCACCGCGTCGAACAAGGCGGCCGAGGCAACGAGCCCCGCCGCGTCGGGCACCGGATGGGCGGCCTCGATCACCCGGATGGCGCGCGTCGGGCAGGCATAGCCATAGCGGGTGACGACCACCCCCTGCAGCGGGCCGTCCCACAGCGCCTCAAAGGCCGCCGCCAGCTGCGCCGCGCCCTTGCCGGCGCCGATGACCACCGTGCGGCCACGCGGCGGTTCGGGCATATGGGCGGCCAGCGCCCGGGCCGGGTCGGCGGCGGCCACCGCGGCGTCGAACAGCCCGGCCAGGAACGCGCGGTCCTCGGGGGTCATGGGTAGGTCCCGTCCATCGCCTGGGTCCTCGCTCAGCGCTCGCGGGTTCGGTTCGCCAGCGGCTCGACTTTACGTCCCGGCAGAGGGATGTCCATGTGGGGTGCGGGCTGCCGGCGGACGAGCGGAACCGGATGATTGACTATTGTCAACGCATTCCGGCGGCGCCCGGCCCACAAGGTCGCATGCGTCGCGTCGTGGCTTTCCTGCTGGCCGTCTTCGTCGCACTGTCCCAGATGACCGGGGCGGTGCAGGCCGAGCTGTCCGCCTCGGGCGAGGTGCAGGTGCTGTGTTCGGACCTGGGCGCCCGCGCCGTCGTGATCGGCGCCGACGGCAGCCCGGTCGACCCCGACTCCACGGTCCGCCATTGCGCCAAGTGCCTCCCCCTGCCGCAGCCGACCGTGCTGAGCGGCGCCGCGGCCGTGCCCGCCGCCGCCTGGTCGGCGCCGCGGGTCCTGTCCGTGTCCCGTCCCGCGGCGTCCAATCCGCCCGTCCCGTCCCATGTTCCCGCCGCCAGAGGGCCCCCCGGGGTATCGTGATGCTGCTTCGAGTCCTGTCCGCCCTGATCCTTTCCCTGACGCTTTGCCTGGCCTCGCTGATGCCGCAGCAGGCCAGCGCCCAGGGCGCCGCGCCCGCGGCGTCCTCGCACCTCGCGCAGCTTCTGCCCGACATCGCGCCCGCCGACATCGTGCCCGGCGCCGACGCCTTCGGCGAGATCCGCGCCGATCTGCCGGTGGCGCCGGTAATGGGCGGGGGCCAGCAGCTGGGCTGGGTCTACATCACCTCGGATTTCGTGGGCACGACCGGCTATTCCGGCAAACCCATCCACACGGCGGTGGCCGTGGATCAGGATGCCCGGGTGCTGGGCGTGCGGCTGGTCAAGCATTCCGAACCGATCGTGCTGATCGGCATCCCGAACGAAAAGATCCAGGAAATGGCCGCCGGCTATGTCGGCATGGACCTCAAGGCCGAGGCGCGGGCGGGCGGCGACGCGCACGAACTGAACATCATCTCGGGCGCGACGGTCACGGTCATGGTGATCGACGATTCCATCGTGCGGTCCGGCCTGCACGTCGCCCGCGCCCTGGGTCTGGGCGGCCTGGGCGAGGCGCCCGCGGCCACCGCCGATGCCGGCCCGGCGATGGCGGTGAACCCCGACGCCGCGGCCGCGAAGGACTGGCCGACGCTGGAAGGCGACGGCACCGTGCGCCGGCTGCTGCTGGACGTGGCCACCGTCAACCAGACCTTCGAGACCCACGCCGACCCCCGGGCCCGCGAAAAGCCGCTGACCGAGGCCCCCGATACCACCTTCATCGACATGCGCGTGGCGCTGGTCAGCCATCCCGGCATCGGCCCGGCGCTGCTGGGCGAGGCCGGCTGGAAGAACCTGCAATCCTGGCTGAAGCCGGGCGAGCAGGCGATCATGGTGCTGGGCAACGGGCTGTATTCCTTCAAGGGCTCGGGCTATGTCCGGGGCGGCATCTTCGACCGCATCCAGCTGATGCAGGGCGACAGCTCGGTGCGGTTCCGCGACCGCCAGCACCGGCGGCTGAACGCGCTGGCCGCCGAGGGCGCGCCCAAGTTCACCGAGATGGACCTGTTCAAGATCCCCGCCGATGCGGGCTTCGACCCAGCCAAGCCGTTCCGGCTGCAACTGCTGGTGTTCCGGCAGGTGGCCGCGATCGACAAGGCCTTCACCACCTATGAGCTGGATTACCAGCTGCCGGCGAAATACCTGCAGGAAGTGCCGCAGGCGCCCGCTGCCGCCCCGGCCGCCGACGCGGCCACGGCCCAGCCGGCCACGGCCCCTGCCCCGGCTGCCACCGGCCCGGCCGCAACCGCGCCGACCTCGGCGGCCCCGCCGGAGGCGGTGATGTCCCAGGCCGCCGCGACCGAGGCCGACGCCCAGGCGCAGCTGTGGAAGCGGATCTGGGAGGCCAAGACCCCGCAGATCGCTGCGCTGCTGGTGATGCTGGGGGTGCTGACGCTGGCGTTCTTCTTCCAGGACTACCTGGCACGCTCGGCCCGCGCGGTGGCGGTATTCCGCTATGCCTTCCTGACCGTCACGCTGGTCTGGCTCGGCTGGATGATGAATGCGCAGCTGTCGGTGGTGAACATCCTCGCGCTGTTCAACTCGCTTACCACCGGCTTCTCGTGGCAGGCGTTCCTGCTCGATCCGCTGACCTTCATCCTGTGGTTCGCCGTCGCCGCCGCGCTGATCTTCTGGGGCCGGGGCGCCTATTGCGGCTGGCTGTGCCCCTTCGGCGCGCTGCAGGAGCTGACGAACCACATCGCCCGCCGGCTAGGCGTGCCGCAATGGCGCCTGCCCTGGGGGCTGCACGAACGGCTGTGGCCGGTGAAATACATGATCTTCCTCGGGCTGTTCGCGGTCTCGCTGATGAGCCTCGACCGCGCCGAGCACCTGGCCGAGGTCGAGCCGTTCAAGACCGCGATCATCCTCAAGTTCGTGCGCGAGTGGCCGTTCGTCCTGTATGCCGCTTGGCTGCTGGTCATGGGGCTGTTCGTCGAACGCTTCTACTGCCGCTATCTCTGCCCGCTGGGGGCGGGGCTGGCGATCCCGGCGCGGATCCGCATGTTCGACTGGCTGAAACGCTATCGGGAATGCGGCAACCCCTGCCAGACCTGCGGGGTCGAATGCATGGTCCAGGCCATCCATCCGACCGGGCAGATCAACCCGAACGAGTGCCTGAACTGCATGCACTGCCAGGTCCTCTACCACTCGAAAGAGAAATGCCCGGTCGTCCAGCGCACGCTGAAACGCCGGGAGACCGCTTCGGCCAGCGCGGCATCGCTGGACCGGATCCTGAACCATCCCAACGTCAAGGCAAAAGGGGAACTGACATGAGCGAGACCAACGGCATCAGCCGCCGCGGCCTTCTGGGCGCCACGGCCGGCGTGGGCGGGCTGGCCGCCCTTGGGGGCGCGGGCGCCGCCCGCATGGGGCTGATGGGCGGCGCGGGCGCGGCAGCGCTGGCAGCCGGCACCGGCACCGCCGCGGCGCAGGCGGCCCCCGCGGAAGGCGCGACCCCGTGGATTCTGCATCCGGGCGAGCTGGACAGCTATTACGGGTTCTGGTCGTCCGGGCAGACCGGCGAGGTGCGCATCCTCGGCATCCCCTCGATGCGCGAGCTGATGCGGATCCCGGTATTCAACCGCTGCTCGGCCACCGGCTGGGGTCAGACCAACGAATCGCTGAAGGTGCTGACCGAGACGATGACCGACAAGACCCGCGCCTACCTGGCCGCGCAGGGCAAGAAGGTCCACGACAACGGCGACCTGCACCACGTCCACATGAGCTATACGGACGGCACCTACGACGGCAAATACCTGTTCATGAACGACAAGGCGAACACCCGCGTGGCGCGGGTCCGCTGCGACGTGATGAAGTGCGACAAGATCCTTGAAATCCCGAACGCCAAGGGGATCCACGGGATGCGCCCGCAGAAGGTCCCCTCGTCCAAATACCTCTTCTGCAACGGCGAGGACGAGGCGCCGATGGTCAACGACGGCTCGGTGCTGGACGATCCGTCGAAATACATCAACTTCTTCAGCGCCGTGGACACCGAAACGATGACGGTGGCCTGGCAGGTGATCGTGTCGGGCAACCTCGACAACTGCGACGCCGACTATGAGGGCAAATACGCCTTCTCGACCTCGTACAACTCGGAAATGGGCGTGAACTCGGCCGAGATGATGGAGAGCGAGCTGGACCACGTCGTGGTCTTCAACCTCGAGGCCATCGAGGCCGCCATCGCCGCCGGCGACTATGAAGAGGTGCAGGGCGTCAAGGTTCTGGACGGACGCAAGGAAAACGCGGCCAAGAAGCTGACCCGCTACATCCCGATCGCGTCGAACCCGCATGGCTGCAACATGGCGCCCGACAAGAAGCACCTGTGCATCGGCGGCAAGCTGTCGCCCACGGTCAGCGTGATCGACGTGACGAAACTGGCCGACGTGTTTGCGGACAAGGCCGAGCCGGCTTCGGTCATCGTGGCCCAGCCCGAGGTCGGGCTTGGTCCGCTGCACACCGCCTTTGACGGCAAGGGCAACGCCTTCACGACGCTGTTCCTCGACAGCCAGGTGGTCAAGTGGAACATCGAGGACGCCATCAAGGCACACAACGGCGAACAGGTGGACCCGATCCGGCAGAAGCTGGACGTGCACTACCAGCCGGGCCACCTGAAGACCTCGATGGGCGAGACGCTGGATGCGGACGGCCGCTGGATGGTCTGTCTGTCCAAGTTCTCCAAGGACCGCTTCATCAACGTCGGCCCGCTGAAGCCGGAAAACGACCAGCTGATCGACATCTCGGGCGACGAGATGAAGCTGGTCCATGACGGCCCGAACTTTGCCGAGCCCCATGACGCCATCGCCGTCCGCGCCGACATCATGTCGAACATCAAGTCGGTGTGGGACCGCAACGACCCGTTCTGGGCCGACACCAGGAAGCAGGCCGAGGCGGACGGCATCAACCTCGACGAATGGACCGACCAGGTGATCCGCGACAAGGACGACCCCAAGAAGGTCCGGGTCTACATGTCCAGCCAGGCGCCGAACTTCAGCCTCGAGAAGTTCACCGTCAAGGAAGGCGACGAGGTGACGGTCATCGTCACCAACCTCGACGATCTGGACGACCTGACCCACGGCTTCACCCTGGGCAACCACGGCGTGGCGATGGAAATCGCGCCGCAGGCCACCGCGTCGGTCACCTTCACGGCAGCGATGCCGGGGGTCTACTGGTACTATTGCCAGTGGTTCTGCCACGCCCTGCACATGGAGATGCGCGGCCGGATGCTGGTCGAGCCGAAGACCGCCTGATGATCCGCCGCGTCCCCCTTGCACTGGCGCTGGCCGCCTGCCTGCTGCCCGGCCTTGCCGCGGCGGCAGAGCGGGCGGTGGCGCCGGGGCCGGGGACGCTGGCCGCGGCCATCGCCACGGCCGCGCCGGGGGACGTGCTGAAACTGTCGCCGGGCCGCCATGACGGCCCGGTGATCCTCGACAAGCCGTTGACGCTGGACGGCGGCGGCGACGCCTCGGGGAACGGGGCCGAGCTGGTGGGCAATGGCACCGGCTCGGTCATCACCATCACCGGGCCGGACGCGGTGGTGCGCGGGCTGCTGATCACCGGCTCGGGATCGGCCCACCAGACCATCGACAGCGGCGTCCAGATCAAGAAGGGCGGCGACCGCGCGGTGGTTGCGGACAACCGGCTGGTCGGCAATCTGTATGGCGTGGACGTGCATGGCGGCATCGACGTACAGGTCCGCGGCAACCATATCGAGGGCCGCCGCGACCGGCGCATCAACGACCGCGGCAACGGGATCTATGTCTGGACCTCTCCGGGCCTGGTCGCGGACGGCAACGTGATCGACTGGGGCCGCGACGGCATCCTCGTCACCATCGGCCGCAAGCTGACCTTCACCAACAACCGCTTCACCAACCTGCGCTTTGCGGTCCACTACATGTATGCCCATGACAGCGTGGTGTCGGGCAACGTGTCGCTGGGCAACCACCTCGGCTATGCGCTGATGTATTCGGAACGGCTGAAGGTGCATGACAACATCAGCCTGCACGACCGGGCGCAGGGGCTGATGTTCAACTATACCAACAACGGCGACGTGACCGGCAATCTGGTCCGCAACGCCGACAAATGCGTGTTCATCTACAACGCGCACCGCAACATCATCGCCAACAACCGCTTCGAGGGCTGCGCGACCGGCATCCATTTCACCGCAGGATCCGAACGCAACGCCCTGACCGGCAACGGTTTCGTCGGCAATCGCAACCAGGTGAAATACGTCGGCACCCGCGACATCGAATGGAGCGTCGAGGGCCGCGGCAACTACTGGTCCGACCACCCCGCCTTTGACCTGAACGGCGACGGCATCGCCGACAGCCCGTTCCGCCCCAACGACCTGATGGACCATGTGCTGTGGTCGCAGCCCGCCGCCGCGCTGCTGACCGGCGCCCCTGTGGTGCAGCTGGTGCGGTGGAGCCAGTCTGCCTTTCCCGCCACCCTGCCCGGCGGGGTGGTGGACAGCTTTCCGCTGATGGCGCCGCCGGTGATCCCGGTGGACCCCAGTGACGAGGCCGCCGCCGCGGTCGCAATCGCCGCCCGCGCGGCGCAAGGGATTGAAGATGAGCAGTTTGACCCTCTCAAGGCTCACTAGGCGCTTTGGCGCCGTCAGCGCGCTTGAGAACGTGTCCTTCACCGTCGCGCCGGGCGAGCGCGTGGCGCTGCTGGGCCATAACGGCGCCGGCAAGTCCACGCTGATGAAGATCGTGCTGGGGCTGATCCCGGCGACCTCGGGCGAAATCCGCGTGCTGGACGCGGCCCCGGGCAGCGCGGCGGCGCGGGCGGGGACCGCCTATCTGCCGGAAAACGTGGCCTTTCACCCGGCGCTGACCGGGCGCGAACAGATCCGCGCCTATCTGGCGCTGCGCGGCGCGCCGGCGCGGCAGGCGGGCGATCTGCTGGCCCGCGTGGGGCTCGCCGATGCAGCGGACCGGAGGATCGGCACCTATTCCAAGGGGATGCGCCAGCGCGTCGGCCTTGCGCAGGCGCTGATCGGGCAGCCGCGGCTTCTGGTGATGGACGAGCCGACCTCGGGGCTGGACCCGGTGTCGCGGCGGGAATTCTATGCGCTGCTGGACGACCTCGCCGCCGCGGGCGCCGCGATCCTGCTGTCCAGCCACGCGCTGACCGAGGTCGAGGCGCGGACCGACCGCATGGTGATCCTGTCCCACGGCCAGCTTGTGGCGCAGGGGACCATGGCCGAGCTGCGCGACCGGGCCGCGCTGCCGGTGGTCTTCGCGCTGGTCCCCGGCGCCGGGCAGGCGGGCGCGCTGGCCGCAGCCTTCCCTGATGCGGCGGCCAGTCCCGACGGCACGCTGCGCCTGTCGGTGCCGCAGGACGGCAAGATTGCCGCTCTGTCCCGCGTCGCCGCCGCGCAGGCGATGCTGGCCGACGTGGACATCATCCCGCCGAGCCTCGAGGACATCTATTCCCGGATCAGCCGCCGCGACGTGGACGTGCCGGGGGTCGCCGCATGAGCCGCGTCCTCGCCCTCGCCGCGACCGAGCTGCGCATCGCCGCCCGCAACCGCTGGGTCATCATCGCCGTCGCCATGATGGGGCTGTTCTCGCTGGCGCTGGCCGCCGCCGGGTCGGCGCCGACCGGGGCGCTGGGGGCCGACCGGCTGTCGGTGGTGGTGGCCTCGCTGACCAGCCTCGCCGTCTACCTCGTGCCGCTGGTCGCGCTGCTGATGTCCTTCGACGCGGTGGCCGGAGAGGTCGAGCGCGGCACACTGCCCCTGCTGCTGACCTATCCGGTCAGCCGCGCGCAGGTGCTGGCCGGCAAGTTCGTGGCTCACCTGGCGATCCTGACGCTGGCCATTGCGGTCGGCTATGGGCTGGCCGCCGGGGCGGCGTTCCTGGTCGATCCGCTCGCCGCGCGCGGCATCCCGGCGCTGGTCCGGCTGGGCTGGACCTCGGTGCTGCTGGGGGCGTCGTTCCTGGGCGCGGGCTATCTCGCCTCGTCGCTGGCGCGCCGGCCCTCGGGCGCGGCGGGGATGGCGATCGGGATCTGGCTGGTCGCGGTGGTGCTGTATGACCTCGGGCTGCTGGGGCTGATCGTGTCGCAAGGCGGCGAGGCGCTGGGCCGCGCCCTGCCCGCCGCGCTGCTGGCGAACCCGGCGGACGCGTTTCGCCTCTATAACCTCGGCGCCAGCCAGGCGACGGCCGCCGCGGCCGGGCTGGGCGGGGCCGCGGCCTCGATCCCCGCCTGGCAATCGCTGACCTCGCTGGCGCTGTGGCCGGTGGCGATCCTCGCGCTGGCCGTCGCCGCCTTCCGCCGGGTGACGCCATGAGACCCGCGCTGGCCGCCCTGCTGCTGGTCGCGGCCCTCGCCGGCTGCCGCGAGGAGGCCGTGCCGCGCCCCGATCCGGTCGCGATGACCAAAGAGGCGATCGGCCATTTCTGCCAGATGAACCTGCTGGAACACCCCGGCCCCAAGGCGCAGGTCCACTTGAAGGGGATGCCGAACCCGCTGTTCTTCAGCCAGGTCCGCGACGCCGTGGCCTTCCGCCTGCTGCCCGAACAGCAGGGCGAGATCACCGCCATCTATGTCAGCGACATGGCCAAGGCGCCGTGGGCGGACCCGGGCGCGACGAACTGGATCGCTGCCGAGGACGCCTTTTACGTTGTCGGGTCCGCCCAGGCCGGCGGGATGGGGACGCCCGAGCTGATCCCCTTCGGCACCGAGCCCGCCGCCCGCGGCTTTGCCGACCAGCACGGCGGTTCGGTGCAGCGGCTGGACGACATCCCGGCCCAGCTGGTGCTGGCCCCCGACGGTCCCGCCGGCACCACCGACGCCCAGGACGACGCCGATTTCGCCGCCCGGCTGAAAGCCCTGTCGGCCAACCGACCCGAGGAGAAGACGCCATGACCGGCCTGCGCATGACCCACGGCGTGAACCGCCGCCGCTTTCTCACCATCGCCTCGGCCGCGGCGCTGCTGCCGGCGGCGGGGCGCGCGGCTGCCCCGCGGATCACCGACTGGCGCGGCATCGCGCTGGGGGCCGAGGCGCGGCTGATCCTCGCCCATCCCGACTCGGACCGGTTGGTCGCCGCGGCGCTGGACGAGCTGGCGCGGCTGGAGCGGATCTTCAGCCTGTATCGCCGCGATTCCGAGCTGTCGCGGCTGAACGCGGCCGGCGTGCTGGACGCCCCTTCGAACGAGCTGGTCGAGCTGCTGGCGCTCGCGGGCCTCGTCCACGACGCGACCGGCGGCGTGTTCGACCCGTCGATCCAGCCGCTCTGGGCCGCCTATGCCGCGGCCGGGGCCGAGGGGCGCGCGCCGACCGACCCCGGGCGCACGGCCGCCCTGGCCCGCGTAGGGTGGGAGGGCGTGACCGTCGATCCCGGCCGGATCACGCTGCGCCCCGGCATGGCGCTGACCCTGAACGGCATCGCCCAGGGCTACATCACCGACCGCGTGGCGGCCCGGCTGGCCGCGCTCGGCCTGTCCGACCTGCTGTGCGAGATGGGCGAGATCGCCGCGCTGGGCCACACCCCCGACGGCACCGCCTGGCCGATCCGGCTGAGTTCGGGCGAGCCGGTGCCGCTGAGCGGCCGCTGCCTCGCCAGCTCGGCGCCGCGGGCCACGGCCTTCGACCAGGCGGGGCGGCTGGGCCATATCCTCGACCCGCGAACGGGGGTCCCGTCGGATCGCGACCTTGCGCTGGTGTCGGTTTCGGCCCCCTCGGCGGCACTGGCCGATGCGCTGTCGACCGCCGGCTGCCTGATGGCGCGGGCCGATCTGGACCGCAGCGCCGCCCGCTTCGCCGAGGTGCGGATCGAGGCCTACCGCCCATCCTAGGCCATCCGTCCAGTCCGCCTAGGACATGGCGCGAATTGAGCCGGCCCCCGCGATCCGCGACCCTGAGGACGCTGATCGACACAGGAGGTATGGGCGATGAAGCAAGGCACCGAGGATCTGCGCAACCTGTCGGACGCGGAATGCGACCGGGTTTCCGGGGGACGGATGCTGACGACGCTGGCGGTGGGCGAGGAGGATGGCGGCTGCCGCGGTCCGATCATGACCACCATGGCACTGGGCGAAGAGGACCCGCGCGAACGGCTGGGCGTGCCGCTGGACGCGGGGCTGCATCTTTGATCCAGCAGGCCCGGGACGGGTCACGATACGGGGGCGCGCCACGGACCGGCGCGCCCCCGATGCCATTCGATAGGGGGAGAACCCGATGATCCTGATCTTTGGCGGCCGGCACGATCCGAATATCGCCGTCCTGGCCGACCGGCTCGCGGCCCGCGGGATGCCCTTCGTCGACCTGCGCATCGGCGCCGAGGCCAACCCGCGGCTGCGCATCGACCTGGCCCGGCAGCTGCTCGAGGTCGATGGCGAGGCGGTCCCGGTGACGGGCGCCTTCCTGCGCCATGACGTGTTCCTGTATCCGACCGAGGACGTGGCGGGTGCCGCGGCGTCGGCGCTGAACTGGTATCAGGCCGTCCGCGGCTGGCTGGTGAGCCAGCCCGGCATCCGGGTCTTGAACCCGCTGTATCCGCTGCGCGAGACAAACAAGATCGGCAACCTGATCGAGGCCGCCGCCTGCGGCCTGCGCATCCCGCCCACGATCATCGACAGCCGCCCGGCCGATCCGGCCGCGCTGCCGGGACCGCATATCCAGAAGCCGGTCGCCGGCGGCGAATATACCGCCCCGGCGGGCCAGGGCGGGGCGGGTGCGCAATATCCCCGCTTCGTGCAGCCGCGGCTGGACCGGCCCGAGATGCGGATTTACCGGATCGGCGGGCGGCTGCTGGCGTTCCGGCTGGAATCGCCCGATCTCGATTACCGGCAAAGCCAGAACGTGACGCTGGCCGAGGCCGAGGTGCCGCAGCCCGAGGGCGCCGCCCTGACGCACCTCTGCGACCGGCTGGGGCTGGATTTCGCGGCGGCCGATTTCATGACCGACGGCGACGGGCGGCGGGTGTTTCTCGAGGTCAACTCGCAGCCGATGTTCGCGGCCTTCGACCGCGTCGCCGGCGGCGCGCTGAGCGACGCCATCATCGACGCGCTGTCCCCCTGATCGCCGAAGGGGCCGGCATCCGGGCCGGCCCCCCCTGGGCTCTGTCCCACCCTCAGTTCGCGGAATAGACGGCGCGGCGCGGGCCGGCCGGCAGCTCCTCGATCCGGCCGCCGCTGCACTGGATGCGGCGGGCGGCGCGCTCGATCAGCGCCGGGCGGTGGGCGATGACGATCCGGGTGATCGGCAGCTGCGCGATCAGGTCCGCGATGGCGCGTTCGGTCGGTTCGTCCAGGTTCGCCGTGCCCTCGTCCAGCAGCAGCAGGCGCGGCCGGCGATACAGCGCCCGCGCCAGCAGGACGCGCTGGCGCTGCCCGCCCGACAGGGCCGAGCCCATGTCGCCCACCAGCGACAGATACTGCATCGGCATCCGCACGATGTCGTCATGCACCCGCGCCGCCGCCGCCGCCGCCACGACCCGTTCCATGTCCATGTCGGGATCGAAGAAGGCGATGTTGTCGGCGATCGAGCCCGACAGCAGCTGGTCGTCCTGCGCCACGACGCCGATCTGCCCGCGCCAGGCGCGCCACAGTTCCGGCGCGGCCGGCTGGCCGTCCAGCAGGATCTGGCCCGCCTCGGGCTGGTTCAGCCCCAGCAGCAGCTTGGCCAGCGTCGTCTTGCCGCCCCCCGACGGGCCGGTCACCGCCAGGAAATCGCCCGGCGCGATCGCCAGCGACACGTCATCCAGCACCAGCGGGCTGCCGGCCCCATAACGGAACGAGACGTTGCGCAGCTCGATCCCGCCCTGCACGTCGATCATCCGCGGCGGGCGGTCGTCCTGGTGGGCGACGTCCGGTTCGGCGGTCACGATGTCGGCCAGTCGTTCCAGGTGCAGGCGCAGCAGGCGGAACTGCATGATCTCGTTGACGAGCGACAGCGAGCGGTCGCTGAAGGTCTGGCGGAAGGACAGGAACGCCATCAGCATCCCGACCGAGAACCCCTGCGCGTTCAGGATCATCCGCGCGCCCAAGTAGATCACGAGCACCGTCTGCACCCCGATCACGGCGTTCTGCAGGAAGCGCAGGGTGATCTCGTAGCGGCCGACCCGGACCGAGCTGTTGATGACCGCGGCATAGCGGTTGCGCCACTTGCCCTCGCGGTCGGTTTCGCCGCCCATCAGCCGGATCGTCGGCATGGCGCGGACCGTCTCGATCAGGTGCGACTGTTCCGAGGCCATGGCGACGATGTTTTCCTCGGTCGCGGCGCGGGTCGCGGGATAGAAGGCAAAGCCCAGCCCCAGCACCATCAGCAGCGAGGCGACCACGACCACCGCGAGGATCGGCGAATACAGGAACAGGATGAAGGCCGCGATCACCGCCATCGCCCCGTCTACCAGCGCCGAGATCATGCCGCGGGTCAGCGCGTCCTGGATCGCGTTGGTGGATTCGATCCGGGACATGATGTCCCCCACATGCCGCTTTTCGAAGAACGGCACCGGCAGCCGCAGCAGGTGGCGCACGATGTTGCCGACCACCTGGAACGACATCATCGACCCCAGGAGCCGCAGCACCCAGTTCCGCAGCGCCTCGAGCGCCGCGTGCAGCACCGCGAGCGCCCCGAAGCCCAGCGCCAGAACCGTCAGCAGGCTGCGGTCGGCGCGGCCGATCGCCTCGTCGACGACCAGCTGCAGGTGGAACGGCATGGCGAAGGTGGCGATCTGGAACACCACCGACAGCGCCAGCACCTGGAAGATGGCGGCGCCCATGCCTTCGGTCCGCGACCACAGGCTGGTCAGCCGCACCGGCATCCGCGCCCGGGTCTTCTGGAAGTTGCCCGCCGGCGCCAGTTCCAACACCACGCCGGTGAAGTGGTTCGACAGTTCGTCGATCGACAGGGTGCGGGCGCCCCGCGCGGGGTCGTGGATGACCGCCTTGCGCTTGCTGACGGACTTGAGCACGACGAAGTGGTTCAGGTCCCAGTGCAGGATCGCCGGCAGCCGGACATTCCCCAGCGCCTGCAGCCCGACCCGCAGCGCACGCGGCGCCAGCGACAGTTGTTCGGCCAGCTGCATCAGGTTGCGCAGGGTGGCCCCGGTCAGCGACAGCGAAAACCGCTGGCGCAGCCCGTTCAGGTCGATGTCGTGGCCGTGATAGCGCCCGATCATCGCCATGCAGGCCAGCCCGCATTCGGCAGCCTCGGCGCCGCGGATCTCGGGCAGGCGGCGCCGGCCCATGAAGTTCAGCTCGGCAATGCTCATCCCAGTCGCCCCACCGCATAGATCGGATCCAGAAGCCATTCGACCAGCGTCCTGCGGTCGATGACGATGCCGGCGGACAGCAGCATGCCGGGCTGCACCGGAATGGCCTGGCCATAGGCCTGCACGGAATCGCTCTCCATCCCGACCTTGACCCGGAACACCGGCTCGTTGATCTCGAGCCCCGGGATCGCCACCTCGCCGGGCGCCAGCACCGTGCGCGACACGCTGCGCACCGTCCCGTTGGCGGCGCCGAATTTCTGATAGGGGAAGGCCTGATACATCAGCTGCACCTCTTGTCCCGGGGTGATGAAGCCGGCCGAGCGCGAGGGCACGTACAGCTCTGCCTCGAGCGTCGAGCCTTCGGGCGTCAGCACCGCGATCACCGATTGCGGCGGCACGGTCTGGCCCCTCGACACCGGCACGGCCACCACCCGACCGGCCACGGTGGCGCCGGCGCGATACACGTCGCGGACGGCCAGCTCGGTCCCCTGCTGGGCCAGCTGCGCCTCGCTGGCGCGGGCCTGCGCCTCGGCGGCGCGGATCGACAGCGGCAGGGTCTTGAGCTGCGCCTCGACATCGCCGATCTGGCGTTCGGTCGCCATGACGCTGCTGCGCAGGGCGTCCAGTTCCTGCTGGGCCGACAGCACGGCCATGGCGCTTTCCTCGACGTTCTTCTTGCTGGCATAGCCGCGGTCGGCGATCTTGCGGACCCGCTTGGCGTCGGCCTCGATCAGCGCCAGCCGCTCGGCCATGGATTCGACGCGGGCGCGGCTCTGGTCCAGTTCGCGCAGCATGCCGTCGCGCTGGGCCTTCAGGCTGACCTCCTGGGCCTGCAGCTTTTCGCGTTCTGCCTCGGCCTGGGCGCGGACCGCCTCGATCTGGTTCTTCAGCTGCTTCTGCAGCGCCAGCCCGGCGCTGCCATCCTCGAGATCGGTGGACAGCCGCAACTCGGCCAGCGCCTCGCCGGCGGCAACCTGGTCGCCCTCGGCGACCGAGAGCTTTTCGATGATCCCGCCCTGCTGGGCGGTGACGCGGATCAGCCCGCCTTCGGGCACGACCCAGCCGACGACGGTTTCCATCCGGGCATAGGTGGCGGTGGCGGCGAAGATCGCCGCGCCCGCAACGACGACCACGGCCAGGATGATCAGCGCCCGCATCCGCATCGACAGCGACAGCATCACCTCGCCGTCCAGCGACCGCGACTGATAGGCAACGGCCTGCTGGCGAAACAGCGGGATGGGCTTGTCGCCGGACTGTGCGCCCGCCCCGGCGTTGGGCTGCTGTGCGGTGTGGCCCTGTGCGCGGGCATGACCGTCCGACCCGCCCGAAGCAGGTGTGTCCTTGTCCGTCATTGCGTGATCCGGGTTGTTGCGCCAGGGTGGCGTCGGAGGCCCTACACCTCCGACGCCTGAGAGGCGGGTCGGCCCACTTTGGTGGGCCGGCCGTTCAGCGGAAGAAGTCCCGCGCGATGTTGTAGGACACTCCGGTGCTCGAGATGTACACCATCGCCATCCAGAACGGCAAAACGCCGCCTGCGACTTCTTCGATGGCGTCGTCCGTCAGGACGTTGATCTGCCGGTCGTGCTCGGCGGTGAGTTCGAGGTTGGTCATCATAATGATCCTTTCTGGTCCTCAGTTGAGGATTTGCATGCCGAAGTTGTAGCCGAAGACGATGGCGAGCACGAACACGACCGCGATCAGTGCATTTTCAGCGGTATAAAGTCCCATTGTTCTCGCTCCGTTGCCGATCCGTGTTCAGCGGCTGGAAAGCCAGGCCAGGCCGGTCCCAGTGCCGATGCCGGCCACCAGCGCGCCGCCGATTTTCCAGGCGACCGGGATCGCCGCCCAGGCGATCGCCCCCGACACGTCGTCGACATCGGCCGCGTTCAGTTCGACCAGCGCGGTTTCGTTCAGGTCGGTGACCAGCTGCAGTTCGGTCTTTTCAGCAAACATCCTGTTTCTCCCTTGATTGCTGTCGAGTGCCCCGATCGGGGCGGGTCAGCCGGCAAGCCGGCGGATGATCCACCAGATTGGCGGATAGATGGGACCGGGCAGGATGATGCGGCTGCCGCCCACCCGGGCGGTGGACGCGTCGTCCAGCTCGATCAGTTCGGTTTCGCCGTGCCGGGTCATGGCGGCCCTCACAGCCAGATCGGCCAGCGGGGCCAGTCGGGCACGGGCCAGCACGGCGGCATCGGGAAACGCGGGCGCGGCAAGATCCCGGCGCCCGCGACGCCGTCGATTGCGTCCTCGCCGAGGACCTCGACCACCGCCTCGGCCGAACTGTCGCGGGCCTGCGCCATCACTTGACCTCCAGGCAGGGCAGCGGCGGAAAGCTGGGCCATTTCGGGGGCCACGGCAGCGGGCAGCGCGGAAGCGGCAGCGGGATGCAGTCGATGATACCGCCCGACACATGGTCGAGCTGGCGGTCATCAAGCTCTGTCATGATGGGTTTCATCGTTGTTCCTCTGTTGGCGCCGGGGCTTCTCCCGACGTGTTCATGAGGACACGGAGCGGCCCGGCTGCACAGTCACCGGATGTGCTAGGCGACCTAGGCCGTCCGACCCACGCTTAGGGCCGCGCCGCCCGGAGGCTAAGCCCGCTGACCGGCCGCCGCCGGTGCCCGGCGCGGCAAAGGACGATTCCCGACCTGGTCACCGGGCGTAAACGGCGCCGGGGGGACTAGGCTGCCGGCCTGGGCGGTTTGGCGTTCGGGAGGATGGAGACTGCCGGACGGGGCCATGACCCGGGCGATTGCCGTCCCGTCCGGGCGGCCACGGGCAAGGGCCGCGCCCGAGGCTCAGCCGCCGGTGTGGCTCATGTGGCGGGTCATCTGGCCACCCACGCCGCGGGAATAGTCGAAATCGTGGCCCTTGGGCTTGCGGGCGATGGCGGCGCGGATTGCCTGCCGCACCGGCTCGTCGTCGGGGCTGGCGCGCAGGGCTGACCGCAGGTCGGCGCGGTCCTCCTGCCCCAGGCACATGAACAGCTCGCCCGTGCAGGTCACCCGCACGCGGTTGCAGCTTTCGCAGAAATTATGCGTCAGCGGGGTGATGAAGCCGATCTTCTGCCCGGTCTCCTCGACCCGGACATAGCGGGCGGGACCGCCGGTGCGCTCGGCCAGTGGCGTCAGCGTCAGCCGTTCGGCCAGACGGGCGCGCAGGTCGGACAGCGCCCAGTACTGGTCGAGGCGGTTTTCATCGCCCATCTCGCCCATCGGCATGACCTCGATGAAGGTCAGGTCGTGGCCCTGGGTCGCGCACCAGTCCAGCAGCGCGAACAGCTCGTCCTCGTTGAAGCCCTTGAGCGCCACGGCGTTGATCTTGACCCGCAGCCCGGCATCCTGCGCGGCACGGATGCCGTCCAGCACCTGCGGCAACCGGCCCCAGCGGGTGATCGCGGCGAACTTGTCGGGGTCGAGCGTGTCCAGCGACACGTTCACCCGGCGGACCCCGCACTCGGCCAGTGGTCGGGCAAAGCGCGACAGCTGGCTGCCGTTGGTGGTCAGGGTCAGCTCGTCCAGCCCGCTGCCCAGACGCTGCGCCATCGCCTCGAAGAACGACATGATGTTGCGGCGCACCAGCGGCTCGCCACCCGTGATCCGCAGCTTGCGCACGCCGAGGTCCACGAAGGCCGAGGACAGGCGCTCCAGTTCCTCGAGCGTGAGCAGGTCGGCCTTGGGCAGGAACTGCATGTGCTCGGACATGCAGTAGGTGCAGCGGAAGTCGCAACGATCCGTCACCGACACCCGCAGATAGGTGATGGGGCGGGCGAACGGGTCGATCAGGGGCGCGGCGTCGGACATGCCTGCTAGATAAGCCCGTGGCGCGAACGGCACAAGGACGGCAGGAATTCGCCCGCACACGCGCTGTTGCGTGGACAGGCCGCCTGCGAGGCCTCACCGTCCGCGGCACGCCTGCACCGACACAACGAACGATACCGAGGGACCGACCATGAAGACCGCACGCCTCGCGCTGATCCTGCCGTTCCTGGCACTGGCCGCCTGCGAGACCACGACCGCTGACCCGACGCCGCGCCCCGCACCCCGCACCCCGGGCGTCACCGTGGCCGTCTCGCCCGCCGCGTCCGACGCCGCCGCCGCAGCCGCGGCAGAGGCGCGCACCGGGGCCATCCCCGACACCATCGCCGCCGGCACGCTGCAGCGCCCGGCCGGCTCGCGCAGCGTCGCCCAGCTGGACGCCTCGGCCGCCGAAAAGGCGGCGGCCAGCAAGCCCGTCGCGACGGGCGGCCGGCTGGGCACGACCGTTGCCTCGCTGGGGGACGCGACGCAGGGCGGGTTCTGGATCAAAACGCCGCTGGTGCGGTCGATCGGCAAGGGCCGGATCGTCAACCCGGCGACCGGCAAGTCGGTCAACGTGGACCTGCTGCCGCTGAGCGGCCCGGCCTCGGCCGGCAGCCAGGTGTCGCTGCCGGCGCTGACCACGCTGGGCGCTGACCTGACCGACCTGCCCGAGGTCGAGGTCTACAGCGTCTGATCTGGCTCCCCTGTGACGGCCCCTAGTCCGGGGGCCGTCACGTCTCGGGATGGCGGGCGGTCTGGGCCCACTCCCGCCCCGCGTCACCACCCCACAGCAGCCAGGCGATGGACCCGGCCGAGGGGTTGGCCGCATCGTCCCAGCGCCCCCGCCCGCGCAGATGCGCAAAGCGGGCGAACCACGCCGCCATGACCCGCAGGTCCCGCGCCGTCTGGGGGTCGCCCGCAGCCAGCGACGCGGCGCGGGCCAGCCCGACCTTGGTGCCGCCTCGACCGTGCCGGGCGCGCAGGTCCAGACCCCGGCGCGCCGCCTCTGCCACGGCGGCGGGCGGAACGAACCGCTCCGCCGCCCCGCCGAGTCCCAGCGCCGCGAGTTCGGCCGCGACCGCCGGGGGCAGCCGCGTCACGCGGCGGGCATCCGCGCCTCGACCATGCCGGCATACCAGCTGGATCCGAAGGGGATCGCGTCGTCGTCGAAGTTGTAGGCCGGGTGGTGGACCATCGCCGTGTCGCCGTTGCCGACGAAGATATAGGCGCCCGGCTTCTGTTCCAGCATATAGCTGAAATCCTCGCCGCCCATCATCGGGGCGACGTCGGTGTTGACGTCGGCGGACAGGTCGCGGGCGACGCTGATCGCATGGCCGGTTTCCTCGGGATGGTTGACGGTCACCGGATAGCCGCGGTGATAGGTCACCTCGACCTGCGCGCCGAAGGCCGCCGCGATCCCCTGCGACACGCGCGAGATCCCGGATTCCAGCTGCGCACGGACGCCGGGATCGAGGCTGCGCGCCGTGCCCTTGAGCCGCACCACCTGCGGGATCACGTTATAGGCCGTCGAATCGGTCTGCACGACGCAGGTCGACACGACCGCGTTCTTCAGCGGATCGACGTTGCGCGACACGATGGATTGCAGCGCCACGATGATCTGCGCGGCGATCAGGGTCGAATCGATGCATTCATGCGGCTTGGCGGCGTGGCCGCCCTTGCCGGTCACGACGATGTCGAACTGGTCCGCCGCGGCCATGATCCCGCCCTCGCGGATCGCAAAGCTGCCGACCGGGATGCCGGGCATGTTGTGCATGCCGTAGAATTCCTGGATGCCCCAGCGATCGACCAGCCCGTCCTCGACCATCGCGAGGCCGCCTGCCCCGCCCTCCTCGGCGGGCTGGAAGATGACCACCGCGGTGCCGTCGAAATTGCGCGTCTCGGCCAGGTACTTGGCCGCGCCCAGCAGCATCGCGGTGTGGCCGTCATGGCCGCAGGCATGCATGACGCCGGGGGTCTTGGACGCATAGTCGAGCCCGGTTATCTCGTTGATCGGCAGCGCGTCCATGTCGGCGCGCAGCCCGATCACGCGGCCCCGCGTGTCGGTCTTGCCGCGGATCACGCCCACGACGCCGGTCCGGCCGATGCCCTCGGTCACCTCGTCCACGCCGAATTCGCGCAGCAACTCGGCGACGCGCCCGGCGGTGCGGTGGACCTCGTAAAGCAGCTCGGGATTTTCGTGGAACTCGCGCCGCCAGGCGGTGATTTCCGGAAGCATCTCGGCAAAGCGGTTCTTGACGGGCATGATCGGTCTCCTTGTGTCGGCACAGGGTGACGCGGGCGGCAGGGCGGCGCAAGCGTCATGCGGCTGTTGCAGGGACGGGGCACAGATCGCGCCGTTGCCCCTGCCGAGGATGAAACGATGTTCCCTGCCGCCCGGTTTGCCGCGCTGGCCGCGCTTTTGCACAGCGGCGCGATCTTCGGCTTTTTCTTCGCCTGGGTGTGCTCGACCATGTGGGGGCTGGACCGGCTGCCGGCCGACGTGGCGATCGCGGCGATGCAGGCGATGAACGCCAGCGTCCGCAACGTCGTCTTTGCGCCGGCGTTCTTTGCCACCGGGCCGGTGCTGGCGCTGGCGGGCGCACTGGCCTGGCGCGCGGGCAGCGGCCGCGCCGCGCTGTGGTTCGCGGCCGCCGCCGTCGCCTATGTGGGCGGCGCGATGCTGCCCACGCTGCTGGTGAACGTGCCGATGAACGAGGCGCTGGCGCAGGCCGACCCGGCCGACCCGCATGCCGGCGCGCTGTGGGGCGCCTATTCCGCCCGCTGGCAGGGCTGGAACCAGCTGCGCACCGTGGTCAGCGGCGCGGCGCTGCTGATGTGCGGGCTGGGCCTGCTGTCACTGAACCCCGGCGCCTTGGCGGTCAGCCATGCGTCACCGGGTCGACCAGCACCCGGTGCCCCGGCGCAACCTCGCGATAGGTCGACCGCGGCGGCTGATAGCCCAGCGGGTGGATCGGCGACGGGATCGGCTTGAAGTTCAGGTCCTCGCTGATCTTCTTCTGCCGCGGATCGGCGACCGGCACCGCCGACATCAGCTGCCGTGTATAGGAGTGCTGGGGGTTCTCGAACACCTGCCGGCGGGTGCCGATTTCCACGATCCGGCCCAGATACATGACCGCGACGTGGTGGCTGACGCGTTCGACCACGGCCATGTCGTGGCTGATGAACAGCATGGAAATGCCCATTTCCTGCTGCAGCTCCATCAGCAGGTTCAGCACCTGCGCCTGCACCGACACGTCCAGCGCCGACACCGCCTCGTCGGCGATGATGAGTTTCGGCCGCAGCGCCAGGGCGCGGGCGATGGCGATGCGCTGGCGCTGGCCGCCGGACATCTCGTGCGGATAGCGGCGCATGAAGCTGCGCGGCAGTTCCACCCGGTCGAACAGCCCGGCGATGCGGTCCTGGCGTTCCGATTTCGACCCGATGCCATAGTTCAGCATCGGCTCTTCGAGCTGGTCGTACAGCTTCATCTGCGGGTCTAGCGACGCGAAGGGGTCCTGGAAGATCATCTGCATGTCCTGCCGCGCCCGGCGCAGCTGCCCCGGTCCCAGCGCCAGCACGTCGGTGCCGCCCAGCCGGATCGACCCCGAGGTCGGTTCCACCAGCCGCAGGATCGAGCGCCCGCAGGTGGACTTGCCGCAGCCCGATTCGCCGACCAGCGACAGCGTCTCGCCGCCGTTGAGCGTGAAGGACACGTCCTCGACCGCGTGGACCTGCGCCACCGTGCGGCGCAAGAGCCCGCCCCTGACTGCAAAGCGCGTGCAGAGGTCGCGGACCTCCAGCAGCGGCTGTGGGTTTTCCACGACGATGGGCCGGGGCTCGATCATCTCGCCGCCGCGCATCAGGCGCAGCGGGATCGGCGCGTCAGTGCCCTGCATCTCGCCCAGCCGCGGCACCGCGGCCAGCAGCGCCTTGGTGTAATCCTCGCGCGGGGATTCGAAGATCTGCTCGACGGTGCCTTCCTCGACCTTGTCGCCGCGGAACATCACCACCACGCGGTCGGCCATCTGCGCCACCACCGCCATGTCGTGGGTGATGAACAGAACCGCCATCTGCTTTTCGCGCTTGAGCCGGTTGATGAGCGCGAGGATCTCGGCCTGGATCGTCACGTCCAGCGCCGTCGTGGGCTCGTCGCAGATCAGCAGCCGCGGCTCGCAGGCCATCGCCATCGCGATCACCACTCGCTGGCGCATGCCACCGGACAGCTCGTGCGGATACTGGCCCAGGCGGCGTTCGGGTTCGGGGATGCGGACCTCGCGCAGCAGTTCCAGCGCGCGGGCAGTGGCCTGCGCCTTGGTCATCCCACGATGCACGATCAGCGATTCGGCCAGCTGGTCGCCGACGGTGAAGACCGGGTTCAGCGAGGTCATCGGCTCCTGGAAGATCATCCCGATCTGGTTGCCCCGGACCTTTCGCATGGCGGCGTCAGTCTGCCGGGCCAGGTCGATGGGCCGGCCGTCGCCGCGGTCGAACAGCATGACGCCCGCGTCGATCCGCCCGCCGCCATATTCGACCAGCCGCATCAGCGACAGCGAGGTGACCGACTTGCCCGACCCGGATTCGCCCACCACGGCCACGCATTCGCCGGGGCGGATGTCGAAGCCGATCTCCTTGACGCCCTCGACCCGGCCCTCGCGGGTTTGAAAGCTGACCCGCAGCCCGTCGATGGACACCAGCGGCGCCTGCGCCGACCCTGCAGCTGCGTCATCCAGCATGTCACCCAGACTCCCTTGCGCGGCCTCTGGCGGGCCGATCCGGGGAAACGTGCCGTCTGCCGCCCCGGTTTGCAAGCGTCCCGGTCCGCCCGCCCGGCGGCGACGTCACGGAGCGGTGATGTTTGCGCTTGCAATCCCGTGCGGCTGGCGCTGAAACTGCCGCCATTCCGCGGGACCGCCCCGCCAGAACGGAACGACACAAGTATACGGACCGGCCGCCGGAGGACCGCCACACAAGGCTCCGCGGCCCAACAAATCCAACATCGGGAGACTGCAGATGAAACTCAAGACGACGCTGATGACGGGCGCCGCCGCGATCATGGCGCTGGCTACTGCCGCGCACGCCGAACGAGGCACCGACGGCCAGGTCAACATCCTGTATTCGCAGGCCATCTCGACGATGAACGGCTATATGTCGGGCGGCACCAAGGACATCGAGGCCGGCAGCCTCGTGCTGGAACCGCTGGCCGGCTTCGACGAGAAGGGCAACATCATCCCGCGTCTCGTCACCGAGATCCCCAGCAAGGAAAACGGTGGTATCTCCGAGGACCTGACCTCGATCACCTGGAAGATCAAACCCGACCTCAAGTGGTCGGACGGCACCCCCTTCACGTCCGAGGACGTCAAGTTCACCGCCGAATACTGCATGCATCCGGAAGGCGGCTGCGCCCAGCTGGCCCGATATGAAGGCGTCAAGTCGGTCGAGGCGGTCGATCCGCTGACCGTCAAGGTCACCTTCGAAGGCCCGCAGGCGAACCCCTTCACCGCCTTCGTCGGCGCCACCTCGCCGATCCTGCAGAAGGCCCAGTTCGAAAAGTGCCTCGGCACCGCGGCCTCGACCTGCACCGAACAGAACACCAAGCCGATCGGCACCGGCCCGTTCCGCGTCACCGACTTCAAGGTCAACGACGTCGTGATGCTGGAGGCGAACCCGAACTATCGCGACCCGGCCAAGCCGGCCTTCGCGACCGCCATGGTCAAGGGCGGCGGCGACATCGAGGGCGCGACCCGCGCCGTGATGGAAACCGGCGAGTTCGACTATGCCTGGAACACCCAGGTCAACCCGGAACTGCAGGAACAGATGAAGGCCGCCGGCAAGGGCGTCTTCGAGGTCGCCTTCGGGACCCTGGTCGAGCGGATCGAGCTGAACCAGACCGACCCGTCGTCGGACCTTCCGGCGGACGAGCGGTCCACCGTCAAGCACCCGCACCCGTTCCTTTCCGATGCCAATGTCCGCAAGGCCCTGTCGATCTCGCTGGACCGCCAGGCGCTGTCCGACATCGGCTATGGCGAAGCCGGCCGCCCGACCTGTGACCTGGTCCCCGCGCCCGAGCAGTACGCGGCCAAAAACGACAGCTGCCTCAAGCAGGACATCGAAGGCGCCAAGAAGCTGCTGGACGAAGCCGGCTGGGTCCCGGGTGCTGACGGCATCCGCGAGAAGGACGGCAAGAAGCTGAAGGTCCTGTTCCAGACCTCGGTCAACCCGGTTCGGCAGGAATTCCAGTCGATCATCAAGCAATGGTGGTCGGAAATCGGCGTCGAGACCGAGCTGAAGCAGGTCGACGGGTCGGTGTTCTTCGGCGCCGATGCGGGCTCGCCTGACACGCTGCAGAAGTTTTATGCCGACGCGCAGATGTACGCCAACAACTTCGACGGTACCGATCCGCAGCCCTATCTGGCCCAGTGGACCTGCGACAAGGCGCCCTCGCCGGCCAACCAGTGGCAGGGGGAGAACTACAACCGCTACTGCGACCCGGCCTATGACGCCGCGGTCAAGGAGATGCTGAGCACCACCGACGAGGCCAAGCGCGGCGAGCTGGCCAAGAAGCTGAACAACATGATCACGGTCGATTCGAACGTGACCCTGCCGCTGATCGACCGCGGCCGCTTCTCGGCCCGATCCAACACGCTGGGCGGCGTGGTGATGAACGTCTGGGACAGCGAGCTGTGGAACGTCTCGGACTGGGTCCGGGTCAAGTGAGCCTGACGTGACAATCCGGCCGCCCCGACGTGGCGCAGGGCGGCCCCATACTTTCCGGGACAGGCGCTCATGCTGACCTATACCTTGCGGCGGATCCCGATGGCGATCCCGTCGCTGCTGTTCATTTCGCTGGTGATCTTCCTGCTGCTGGAACTGTCGCCGGGCGATCCGCTGGGCAGCGTGCCCCTGACGGTCCCGCCCGAGGTCAAAGAGAAGATGCGCGAGGCGCTGGGGCTGGGGCAGGCCTGGTACATCCGTTATTTCCTGTGGCTGAAGCAGTTCTTCTGGATCGAGCCGATGCACTGGTTCGACGCCACCTTCGGCACCGCGATCGTCGAGGGGCAGCAGCGCATCATCAGCTTCCAGTCGCGGGTGCCGGTGTTCGACGTGATCGCGCAGCGCATCCCGCAGACCCTGACCGTGGTGGGCTTCAGCTACCTGGTCGGCGTGCTGATCGCGATCCCGATCGGGATCATCTCGGCCTACAAGCAGTATTCGTGGTTCGACCAGCTGGGCACCTTCCTGTCGATGGTGGGCTTCTCGATGCCGACCTTCTTCACCGGGGTGGTGCTGATCATCATCTTTGCCGTGAACCTCCAATGGTTCCCGTCGGTCTATGACACGACGCTGCGGGTCACCGACTGGGCGAGCTTCTGGAAGCAGGTGCGCCAGATGGTGATGCCGGTGACGGTTCTGGCGCTTTACAACGCCGCGCAGATCAGCCGCTTCATGCGCGCCTCGATGCTGGACAACCTGCGCCAGGACTATGTCCGCACCGCCCGCGCCAAGGGGCTGTCGGAAAAGACGGTGGTGCTGAAGCACGTGCTGCGCAACAGCCTCATCCCCGTCGTCACCGTCATCGCGCTGGGGCTGCCGGCCGTCTTTGGCGGCGCCATCATCACCGAGCAGGTGTTCCGGGTGAACGGGCTGGGGCAGCTGCTGATTTCGGCGATCCAGGCCAACGACATCCCGATGGTGCTGACGCTCACCTTCATCTTTGCCATCCTGATCGTCGTCTTCACGCTGATCGCCGACCTGCTGTATGGCATCCTTGACCCGCGGATCCGCTATGACTGACCCCGTCACCCCGTCGAACGCTGCCGCCCGCGCCGCCGAACCGGCCCGCGATACGGCCGAGCTGATCCGCGAGACCGCCTCGAACGCGGTGTCGCCGGCCGCCTCGACCCTGCCGCCGGACGATCCGGTCAGCGCGAGCCCGGGCACGCCCGCGACCCGCAGCCAGTGGCGGGACGTGTGGGCGCAGTTCCGCAGCCACCGCGGGGCCATGATCGCGCTGGTGCTGTTCGTGCTGATCCTGCTGTTCGTGCTGGTCGGCCCCTGGGTGTGGCAGGTGGACGCGACCTTCGTGGACATCCGCGCGCGGAACAAGGGTCCCAGCTGGGCGCATCCGCTGGGCACCGACCAGTTGGGCCGCGACACGCTGGCGCGGCTGATGGCGGGCGGCAAGACCTCGATCGCGGTGGGGCTGACGGCGATGATCATCGCGGTGACGCTGGGCAGCCTGATCGGCATCCTCGCCGGGTTCTACCGCCGGCTGGACGCGCCGCTGTCGCGGCTGATCGAGCTGTTCCTCGCCCTGCCCCTGCTGCCGCTGCTGCTGCTGATGGTGACGCTGTTCCGCGAGCCGCTGGCCAAGAACCTCGGTGCCGGGCTGGGGACGTTCCTGCTCATCGTGGTCGCCATCGGGGCGACGTCGTGGATGCAGGCGGCGCGGATCGTGCGCGGCGACGTGCTGGGGCTGAAGGAGCGCGAGTTCATCCTCGCCGCCCGGTCCATCGGCACGCCCAACCGGCGCATGGTGCTGCGCCACATCCTGCCCAACGTGCTCAGCCCGATCATGGTCGCGGCGACGCTGGGCATCGCCAGCGCGATCATCACGGAATCGGCGCTGTCCTTCCTGGGGCTGGGCTTTCCGCCCGACTTCCCGACCTGGGGGCGGCTGCTGTTCGACGCCATCCCGCAGATGCAGACCTATCCGATGCGGGTGATCCTGCCCGGGGCGCTGATCTCGCTGACCGTGCTGACGGTCAACTATATCGGCGACGGGCTGCGCGACGCGATGGACCCGCGGATCCGGGGGCGATAGGCGCCGGACCGGGGCTCTGCCCCGGACCCCGGGATATCTGGGACCGCCCGAAATTTCAGCCGCGGGCGATCTCGATGGCAGTGGTCAGATGCGGGGCCGGAACGATCAGCAGCATCGGGCCGGTGACGGTGAGGTCGAGCGGGCCGGTGATCTCGTTCGAGGTGCCGATGCGCCCGTCCGGCGCGAAGTCGATGCCGTCCACCGGCCAGCGCAGCCCGGTTCCCGAGGCGGTGGCCTGCCCCATCGGAAACAGCGACACCCGCGTCCCCGCGGGCAGGTCCGCACTCACGCGGCGCGGGCAAGCCAGCATCGCATCGGCGCCGGCCAGCAGCACCGTCGGCGGCCCGACCCGGCGCACCAGCGCGTTCAGCGCCGCCAGCGTGTGATCGAGCCGCGAACCCGAGAAGCCGACCGCGATCACGAAGGGCGCGGCGATGCGGGTCAGGCATTTCTCGAAATCGGTGCTGTCCTGCTCGGCCACGGGATGCAGCACGTCCGCCAGTTCCCGCCGGGCCGCGTCCGAGATGCTGTCCAGATCGCCCACCACCGCCGCCGGCCCCTGGCCGTGTGCCAGCGCCGTATCGGCGCCGGAATCGGCGGCCATGACGACCGGCGCCAGGGCCAGGGCCGCGGCCAGCGCCTGGGGCGCGACCTGCCCGCCGCCGATCAGCGTCACCCCGGTGGCGCTGATCAGGACCGGCGTCATTCCTCGCCGCGGCCGATGCCGCTGAACACCCGGCGGAACGGGATCGCCCAGGCGAAGGCGAGCACCAGATACAGCGGCAGTTCCAGCCAGGCCGGCGGACGGCCGCCGAAACGGTCGCCGACGAAGGCCAGTAGCCACCAGGCAAAGGCCAGATACACCGGCAGCCAGACCAGCAGCAGCACCAGCGACCAGCGTTTGCGCGCGCGCAGGTCCATCAGTCGGCGAACGGGTCGGTGACGAGGATGGTGTCGTCGCGTTCGGGCGAGGTCGACAGCAGCGCGACGGGGCACTGGATCAGCTCCTCGATGCGGCGGACATACTTGATCGCTGCGGCGGGCAGGTCGGCCCAGCTGCGCGCGCCCTCGGTCGACTCGGTCCAGCCCTCGATCTCTTCATAGACCGGCTCGGCTCGGGCCTGCAGCGCGGCGGCGGTGGGCAGGTAGTCGTAATGCTGCCCGTCGACCGTGTAGCCGGTGCAGATCCGCAGCGTCTCGAACCCGTCCAGCACGTCGAGCTTTGTCAGCGCGATTCCGTTCACGCCCGAGATGGCGCAGGTCTGGCGAACCAATGCCGCGTCGAACCAGCCGCAGCGGCGCTTGCGGCCGGTGACGGTGCCGAACTCGCGGCCCCGCTCGCCCAGCCGCTGGCCGATCTCGTCCTCGAGCTCGGTCGGGAACGGGCCCGACCCGACGCGGGTGGTGTAGGCCTTGACGATCCCCAGCACATAGCCGATCGCGCCCGGCCCCATGCCGGTGCCCGACGCGGCCATCCCTGACATCGTCGTGGACGAGGTGACGAAGGGATAGGTGCCGAAGTCGATGTCCAGCAGCGAGCCCTGCGCGCCCTCGAACAGGATGCGCTTGCCGGCCTTGCGGGCGTCGGCCATCACCTTCCAGACCGGCTGGGCATAGGGCAGCAGCTTGGGCGCGATCTCGATCAGCCGGGCCTTGAGCTCGGCGCGGTCGACCGGCTCGGCCCCCAGACCGGCGCGCAGCGGGTCGTGATGGGCGAGCAGCCGGTCCAGCCGCTGGTCCAGCGTTTCCTCGTCGCCGAGGTCCGCGACCCGGATGGTGCGGCGGCCGACCTTGTCCTCGTAGGCCGGGCCGATGCCGCGGCCGGTGGTTCCGATCTTGGCGGCGCCTGCGGCCTCTTCGCGCAGGCGGTCGAGGTCTTGGTGCAGCGGCAGGATCAGCGGGGTGTTTTCGGCAATCATCAGGTTGTCGGTGCCGATTTGCACCCCCTGCCCGCTCAGCTTGTCGATTTCCGAAAACAGCGCCCAGGGGTCCAGCACCACGCCGTTGCCGATCACCGCCAGCTTGCCCGGCCGCACGATCCCCGAGGGCAGCAGCGACAGCTTGAAGACCTGCTCGCCGATGACCAGCGTGTGCCCGGCATTGTGGCCGCCCTGAAAGCGGGCGATCACGTCGCCCCGTTCGGACAGCCAGTCGACGATCTTGCCCTTGCCCTCGTCGCCCCACTGGGCGCCGACCACCACCACGTTCGCCATTCTGGTCCCCTTCGTCCGGTCCGCGGGCGGTATAGCCCTCCGCGCAGGCGCGGGAAAGCGGCTATTCCGCCGCAAGCTGCCCGGCGAGCGTCCCCAGCCAGCGCCGCCGCAGCGATGCGTGGCGGCGGGCGCGGGCGATGGCCTCGGCCGGGGACACGGCGACGAACGCGATCCGGTCGCGCGGGCGCAGCTGCGCCACGCGGTCCAGCTCGCAGGCCAGCACGGTGGCGATCTTGGGGTAGCCGCCGGTGGTCTGGTGGTCGCGCATCAGGATCGTGGGGATGCCGTCGCCCGACACCTGGATCGAGCCCGCGACGATCGCCTCGGACGGGATCGACAGGGCGTCGGCCAGCGCCAGCGGCGGCCCGTCCAGCCGCATCCCCATGCGGTCATAGGCGGTGGTGACCTGCCATTGGGCCGACAGCAGCGCCGGCAGCGCGCCCGGCTGGAAGCGGTGGTCCTGCGGGCCCGGCACGACGGCGATCCGGTGCTGCGGACGGGCGATGACCGGGCACGGGATGCGCCGATCAGCCCCCGTCGTGCCCCCGTCGGTGTCGCGCACGCGCAGCTCGCCGCCCGTGAGCAGCCGGCCGCCGCCGCGGCCCGACATGGTGTTGGTCGCGCTGTGGCCGAGCCATCGCGGGCAGTCCGGCTCGCCGGCAAAGGCAAGGCAGCACCAACCGCCCCAATGGCCGGGGCGGATCGCCAGCCGCTCGCCGGCGCGGACGCGCAGCACCGCCCACGACCCCAGCCGGCGCCCGGCATGTTCCACGACGAAGCCGCCGCCCGCGACGGCCAGCGTCACCGCGCCCTCGACGCAATCCAGCACCAGCCCGCCCAGCGAGACCTCGACCGCCGTCGCATCGGCCGGCCGGCCCACGGCAAGGTTCGCCGCCGCATGGGCCAGGCTGTCCATCGGCCCCGAGCGGGTGACGCCAAACCGCATCAGCCCCGGCCGTCCGCCATCCTGAAAGGCGACATGGGGTCCGGCGAAGACGATGCGGAACCGCGCGTCAGCCATGCAGCGCCCGAACATATTCACCCCGGCCGATCCGCCGCATCACCACCTTGTCGCCGGCGTCGAAGAGGAACGGCCGCGCGGGATCGTCGTCGCGCAGGATGCGCGTGGGCGAGCGCCCGATCCGCCACCACCCGGCCGGCATCTCGACCGTGGTGACGATGCACTGCGCCCCGGCGATGATGACGCTGCCCGCCGGCACCCCGCGGACCGGCGCCGTCTTGCGCGGCAGGCGGATCGCCTGAGGCAGGCCGGACATATAGGCATAGCCGGGCGCAAAGCCGTACATGCCGACGCGGTAGGCCCCGCCCAGGTGGGCCGCGATGACTTCGTCGGGGGTCAGGCCGGTCAGCCGCGCGACCTCGTCCAGGTCAGGGGCGAGATCGGCGTCATAGCAGACCGCGACCTCGTGGGTCGCGGTCTGCTAT
>NZ_JRKS01000019.1 GCF_000763805.1 Paracoccus sphaerophysae
ACCTGGAATACATTCTTCGCCAGATCGAGCCCGACCGTGATAATCTCCGACATGACCGCTCCCCTTTGTGGATCGTTGCAGACCCACCTTGGCACATCAGATGCCGTCGGGGGGCGGTCACATCATCAGAGCCGCGGCACAGCAGCGATTTCTTCCGCTGCGCCGCCGCCGTCGGCCCGCCTAGTCCGGTGAGGGCACGGGGGAAGGCGTCAGCGGGTGGTCAAGCGCTGGAACTGCGGGCCGGTCAGATAGCCGGTCGCCGACAGGTCGTTGGCGCGCTGCCAGTTGGCAATCGCCCGACGGGTCCCGGGCCCGAAGGTCCCGTCCACGCCGCGGGTGTCGAAGCCTCGCCGGGTCAGCCCGGCCTGCACCGCGCTGCGCTGCGCAACGCTCAACCCCAAGGCACGCTCGCTTTGAGCCGCGCTGCCGCCCCCGTCCGCTTCGGCCGCGGCCGCCGAACCGGCAGAGGGGACATCGCCGGTCGACCGGCCTCGTAGGATCTCGGTCGCCTGGGCACGGGTCAGGGTGCCCGTCTGGGCATAGTTCCGGTCACGCTGCCACAAGGCGATGGCCCGGCGGGTGCCGGGGCCAAAGCTGCCATCGGTACCCCCGGTGGAATACCCAAGGGCGTTCAGGCGCCGCTGCACCTCGACCCGGTCGGCCGCCGACAGCGACACCCCGCCCGAGCCCGCCGGGGTCGTGCCGCCCAGCCGCTCGACCCGGTCGCGGGCATGGCTGGCATAGGCGCCGTTCGGGAATTGGCGAAGATAACTCTGATAGGCGTTCAGCGTGTTGACGCTCTGCGCCTGCGCGAAGGCGGCGCGGTCCTGTTCCTGCTGCAGGTATTGCTTGGCGATGCCGCCGACAATGTTCTTGACCGTGTCGTCCGCATGGGCGGGCACGGCCATCGCCACCATCACCGTGGCGGCCTTGATAAACAAGCTGGGGGTCATGGCAGGATCCTGTCTCGAGCCGACGTTTGTCAGATTTCTGACGGGGCAACGCCCCGGGCGGCGGTTCGGGTTCCGTCTCTGTGCCCAAGTCAGCGCCGATACGGGCGCCGCAACTCTCGGTCGCGGAGCGTGCAGCAGATGCAACCGTTGGCTATCTCGAGCAGCGTTCCTCGGTCCAGCAAGCTTGATGACGCACAAGACCAACGCTCGTAACGCTCTCGTACAGGAGTAACTCCAGACTGAAATCTGTCGGTCGTGTCAAAAAATGGTCGTCCGTGGCACGTCCAAAACCTGCGGGTTCTGACCCAGTCAGAATTCCGGGACAAAACCTTGCCTACTTGGCTCTGTCGGTCATTCCACGCAATTTCCCTTGAGTTGCAGCACACCACGCGGCGTCCTGCGCCGATAGTCGAATGCCAGATCGCCGGAGCGGACCGCGATCATTTCACCCCTGTCGAGGCTCTCATATTGGTGACGCCGCCATCCAAATCCTGCGCGGTGACCTCAACCGGCGGCCCGTCCGACGACAGGCCCAGCCAGCCCGCCTCCGACACCAGCCGCGCGCCCTCGTCGCCGGTAGCGGTTTCGCAAACTCCCTCGCGGCAGACCAGCGCGGCTGGGCAGGACAAAGTGTCCGCTGCCGCCAGCACAGGGAAGGCCAGCAGCAGAGGCAAAAGATAGGCCTTATGCAGGGGCCACGGCCGCCAACCGTGGTTGGTGGCCGGAAGAACCAGCAGAACGACGGTCCCGGCCCTCATCGGCCTCCACCGTTCCAGGATTCAATTCGCAGGGCCTGTCGCGCAGTCTCCCGCATCACGCAGGCCTCGGCCGCGATCAGGCCGCCTTCGCCGTGGGCGTAGTGTCGGGCCTCATAGGCGCAGACAGCGTCCCGGAACACCGGAAAGGCCGCGATCTCAGCTTCCAGCAGAGGCAGGTTCTCGGCGTAGCCGTCACGCACCCAGGCCATTAGCGCGGCCTGAGCGCGGTCAAGACGAACCTGCCACTGGGCGGTCGCTGCCTGGGTGCAGGCGGTCATCGAGCCGATCCGGTCCTCGGCCTTCTCCCACTCGGCGTCCAGGCAGGCGAGATGCGCGACTTGGATGCAGTCCTCGCGCGCGCCATGCGTTTGCGCTGCGGCGAGGCAAGCGGGCAGAAGCTCGTCGTCGAAGGCAAGGGCGAGGACCGGTAGCGGGGCCAGCAGCGCAGGAGCCAGTGACGCCGCGGCCAGCAGCAGGCGCGTCATTCCTCTCTCTCCACCGGAACGTAAGGCTCAAGCGTCAGGGCGGCGTGGGCGGTTTCCCGCATGAGACACTCCTCTCGCGCGACCTCCAGTGTCTCTCCGCCATCGGTGACGGTCAGGGCGTAGGCGCCGCACAAATCTGCCGCCCAGACCTGACGGGCGGCGAGACCATCGGTCAGCATGTCAGGCGACTTATGCTTTTCGCGCAGCCCGGCAAGGCCCAAGTCCTGCCGGGCCTGCCAATCGTCGTGCTCGGCCGCATAGCATCCCGCCATCCGCTGCGCGCTGTCGGTGCGCTCACTGTCGAGACAGACCTGCGCGCCAATCCCGATGCAGCCCGCCCGCGCCGCTTCGCCCTCCATGCGGTAAAGACAGGCAGCGAGGAAGCGCGGGTCGTAATCCGCTTCCTCGGCCAAGGCAGGATCCGCCGCAACGGTGATCAGGGCAATGGTCCAGTGCCACATAGCGGTGTCCCAACGCGTCAGTTCGCTCAACGTCCGCCAAGACTGCCGTGCGCGCAAGCGCGATCTTACGCTCCTCCCACAACAGCTGGGGTCCGGGGTTTTCACCGATACCGACCGCTTGGAAGTTGCCCGTTGAACGCCGACTGGTCATTGCGCTTGAGTAAGGCGAGAGGGATGGATATGTATATACCGTCTGTATATCCATCCGAAAGACCGCCCGATGCAGGTTGCAAAATGGGGAAACTCGCTGGCGGTTCGACTGCCCGCTGGACTGGTCCGTGAAATGGGTCTCAAGGAAGGCGATCGGGTCGAACTGACACCTGCCGAGGGTCATCTAATCGTGCGGCGCCAACCTACGCCGGCCGAGCTCCTGGATGGGTTGCGCCGCTTCCGCGGCAGGCTGCCCGCTGCGGACCGCCTGTGCCGTGACGCGGCGAATGAGCGCTGATTTCCTCGATACAAACGTCATTCTATATCTGCTGGACGATGGCCCCAAGGCAGACCGCGCCGCCTGAGTCGTCGCCAGCGGCGGGATGATCAGTGTGCAGGTGCTGAACGAGACGCTGGCCAACTGCCTCCGCAAGGCGCGCATGAGCTGGCCCGAAGCCGCCGAGTTTCTCGCCGAAGTTCAAGCGGTGTGTCCGGTATGCGATCTGACGGCCGAGGTGCATCGCGTTGGCTTGGCCTTGGGTGCACGTTACGGGTTTTCTGCTTATGATGCGATGATCGTATCGGCCGCACTGGTGAACGGCTGCGACCGGCTGCTGAGCGAGGACATGCAGGACGGCATGCTGGTCGAAGGCAGGCTCCGCATCATCGATCCTTTCCAAGTTTAGGCGCCGGGCCGGCAAGGCTACGGCCGGATCATGCGCACCAAGGCTGCTGGAGCGCCTGATCCGGCGAAAGCCAACGGCCGTTGCAGATAGGCAAAGTAAATTCGCACAAGCCCGCACCGGCCGAACCGACGCTCTGGCCATGGGCCGGGACGGGGGCCTCGCGCGGGCCTGCGCCGCAATATGCAGCCGGCCGGCTTGCGCCGTGGGGTCGCCCCGACGCGCAGCAGTGCGGGTGCAACTGGAAACACCTGCACGCCTGGGGGCGGATCTATGATGCAGGTGGCAGCGGCTGCAAAGACTGCCCTCGAGGGCCGTACCCCCGCACCTATGGTTCCTGCAGGGGACCGGGTTGTCTGGTCGCGCCTCGCAGGTCAAGCGCCCTTTGCGGCTTCTCCATCCAGATCACCCGTCGTCTGCTCATTGCCCAGCAGTTCCTGCCCCGGACGCTTCAATGCGCCGTCGGCATGAAGGTAGTGATAGAGGGTCGAAGGTCTGATCCCGCCCAGTTCCACGCAGATCGAGGGAATCGACCGCTCGCGATCAGCCATCAGGTGCCGGGCATAGCGTAGCTTGTCGGCCGTCATGACCCGCGGCCGGCCACCCTTCCGCCCCCGAGCGCGGGCCGCGGCGAGGCCCTCCCTGACTCTCTGGCGGATCACGTTACGCTCCATTTCGGCAAACGCCGCCTGGATCTGAAGGAACGCACGCCCCTGCGGCGTGGTGGTGTCCATCGGTGAATTGAGCGCCCGAAACCCGATCTGTCGCGCGGCAAGAGTATCGATCAGCTGCACCAGTTCGCTGGCGAGCCGGCCCAGGCGATCGAGATCGAGTACGACGAGAACATCTCCGGCCCGCAGCCAGTCCAGGCAGGCCTTGAGGCTGGGCCGGTCCTTGGCCCCCGTTGCCCCAGATGCACGGTCCTCGAACACCCGCTCGCAGCCTGCGGCAGCGAGCGCATCGAGCTGGCGGTCCATGATCTGACCACCCTCTGATGTCGAGATACGGGCGTAGCTCGAGGGCCCGCGCGCCCGTCGGCCGGACGGATTTGCGACAAACAGGTGTTTGTCGCAGGCTGGTCGTGTGATCTGCACATGTCGTGGCGGGTGTGCTGGCCGGGGTCGAACTTGCGCGGCCGCCTCGTATAGTAGGAGCGCAGGAGCTTGTCCCGTGCCGCGAGATGCGCCCCTGCAGAGCCAGGGCTTCGTTCGGACGAGGGCTGCGAGCCAGGCTGGCGCTGGCGCACTTCCTTAAGGGCTCCGCTCGCCTTTGGCCCTGTTGCGGTTTGCATACGGTCGCTTGGGCGCAGTGCGCTCTGCAGACGGCGTTCAGGTTTCTCGGGCGTGTCCGGGGAACAGGGCGCGACTGCAGACCTCCCGCGCCGCTGCACGGGTGGATCGCGTGCAGCGGCTGAGCTACTGCAAAGCAGCTTCGTGGCGCTTGTCAGTTTACGCCACAAGCGGGGCCGCCGCGCCTAGCGCCTCGGCACTAGCGCTAGGCCCCCGACACCCGAGGCGAAGATCACGGCAAGGCCCAGCAGGGTCAGTGGTTCCGGCCAGTCGCCGAAGACGAAGAACCCGATCACGGTGGCGGCGATCAACTGGAAATAGATGAGGGGCGCCGAGACCGTCGCCGGCGTCGTCCGGTTCACGACCACCAGCAGATAGTTGCCGAAGGCAGAGGCAAGCGAACTGACGATCACAAGCACCCAGACCCGCAGGTCGGTGCTTGCCGGAATGCTGGCAAGGCCCGCAGGCAGCAGCAGCACCGCCCCGATCAGCAGTTGCGAGCCGAGCAGGAAGGGCGGCGGATAGAAGGCGGTCAGCCAGCGCGTCGCGGCAAGATACGAGCCGTAGAGCGTGCCGGCCAGCACCGCGAAGATCATGCCGGTCCCCATCTCGCCGCCGGGCCGGACGACCAGCAGCACGCCGGCAAATCCCAGCGCCAGCATCACCGTGCGCGCCAAGGACACGCGCTCGCCCAGCAGCAGGGCCGACAGCACATAGGCCACGATCGGGCCGATGAAGAAGGCGCCAAAGACATTCGCGATGGGCTCGGTCCGAAGCGCGGTCAGGATCGAGGAGATGGCGCCGACGATCAGGGCCGCCCGCAGGATCAGCCGCCAGTCCAGCAGGCGCCCCAGGCCGGTCGGCCCCAGGCCCAGCACCCAGAACAGCAGCAGGGCCGCCAGCGCGAAGCGCGACCAGGCCACGAACAGCGGCTGCACCCCCGCCCCCGTCAGCAGCTTGCCGGCCGTGTCGCCGCAGACGATCGCCGTGGTGGCAAGGGCGACAAGGCCAAGAACCGTCAGGGGCGCAGGGGTTTGCATCGGCATTTCCTTCAGTCCGCATCGGCGCGCTATCCGGCAGCGCGCAAGGCCGGATCGGAACCCCCCGCATCCGGCTGATGCAAGCCTGCCAAGTCCCGCAGACGCAGGGCGGGGGGCGGCAGGCCCACGGGCAGCGACCTGAGTTTGCAGGCAGGTTCAGAACATTGCCCCGCCAGATACCCGGAAGAAAGGAAATGATGAAGCATGCGCATCGGGACACGGCCATGAAGACGTGACATGCCGGGCCGCGCCCCGCCCGGTCCGCCGGTCCCGCCCGGATGGCAGCGGCGACCGGTATCCGGAGGGACAGCAGGCGTTGATGTAGAGGGGCAGGACAGGCCGGAGCCGCCGACAGGGGGGCAACGGGCCGCGGATGGCCCGCGCCCGGAACCCTGCCCGGTCGCCCCTGCCGCCTTGCCGCAGACCGGGGCAGAGGCAGACCCGGCGGAACAGCCGTTCCGCCAAAGGCATGAGGGCACCGGACCGATCCCGCCGGGACCGGCGGCAGCCCTCAGGAACGGCGCGTGCCGCCGATTCCGGGGTTGAAGCGCGCCAAGGGATCGAGGCCCTCGTAGAAGGCGGCAAGCTGGGGCTTGGCGTGATAAAGATGGCCCACGTTGTGCTCGGCCGGGTATTCGGCACCCTCGGCGTCCAGCATCGCCAGCATGGCCTTCTTGAAGGCAGCGGGATCGGCGCCCTTCTTCAGCACGTAGTCCAGATGGAAGACGTGGCAAAGGAAATGGCCATAGGAAAGGGTCGCCGCCACCTGGTCCGCCCATTCCGGCGGCACCGGCTTGATCCAGTCGCGGTCGTTGCGCCGAAGCGCCACGTCCAGCGCCACCAGGCCCCCGGTGCGTCGCCGGTTCATCGCTTCGTATCGCACGGCCGCGCCCGCCACCGCAAAGCGGTGCAGCAACGCCTTTGACCCTTCGCCGGGCGTGCAGCGGAACCAGCCGTCGGCGCCCACCGTCTCGTTCAGGATGCGCCCGGCGTGATCGACCGGGGCTTCCACCCTGAGGATCAGGTGATGCTCGAAACGGTTGCGGAAGTCGCGCATCCGGCGCGGCAACCGTCCAGGCGCAAGCTGGCCCGCGACCTGAAGGACGCGGTCGCTGAGGTCCGAAGTCAGGGGAATCTTCCGCAGCCGCGCATCCGCCCAAGCCTTCAGCGCGAACATTACGGGCATCCGGGCGGTGCCGAACCATTCGATGAACAGGCGCGTGTCCCGGCCAAAGCGGGCCGCCATGTCCCAGGCCTCGCGATGGATATACTCGCCCACGATCGGCAGCGGGTCGAGTTCGGTGAGAAGGCGACGGCGCAGGGTGGCAAGCGCGGCCGCGTCGTTGGTGCCGACGTAAAGGACCTCGGCCGCGGCGGGGCGCGGGAAGGTGTCCAGCCGCACCGCGAAGACGGCGAGCCGCCCGGCGCAGCCCGAGGCCTCGTGCAGCCGCCCCGGATCGGCGTTGAAGCGGCCGGGCGTTTCTGCATCCACGTCGCGGACGCGTTCCGCATAGCCGTGATCGGACGCCGCGCCGGCTTGGGGGTCCACGTCCCCGGGCCGGATCTCGCCCGCATCCAGGCGGCGCAGGATCGCCTCGGGATCATTGCCGAGCCGCAGCCCGAGGTTGTTGACCAGCCGCAGCGTCCCGTCCGCATCCAGCCGGGCGAACAGCGCCAGTTCCGTGTAGGCCGGGCCCCGCCGCACCAAGGCGCCGCCCGAGTTGTTGCAGACCCCGCCCACGACCGAGGCGCCGATGCAGCTTGATCCGATCACCGAATGGGGATCGCGCCCCAGGGGATCGAGCCTGCGCTCAAGCTCGTAAAGCGTCGCCCCCGCGTGGCAGAGTACCTGCGCGCCGTCGAGGATCGGGTCGATCCGCGACAGCCGCAGGGTGTTCACGATCACCACGGGCCGGTCATAGGTGCCCTTGGGGGTCGAGCCCTCGGTCAGCCCGGTGTTGGCCGCCTGCGCGATCACGATCCGTCCCGCCTTCACGCAAAGCTGCAGCACCTGCCACAGTTCCAGCAGCGAGCCGGGGCGGACGACCGCCTCGGCCTCGCCGCCGCCGGAGCGGTATCCCATGCGGAAGCGCTCGGTGTCCTGCGGCCGGGTCAGGACGTGGCGCGGCCCCACGGTTGCGCGAAGCGCGTCGAGGAAGGCCGGGCCGGATTCGACAGGCGCGGGGTCCGCCTTGAGGTCGGTCGGGGATCGCTGCGTCATGGTCGTGAGCTCCAGTCGGATCGGCGATGACGGGGCAGCCCGGACGCGGGATGGTCCGGGATGCGGATGACGGGCGGGACCGGCCTCAGCCGCCGATCATGAGGATATGCAGGAATCCGGGGCCGTGCGCGCCCCGGACATAGCTGCCCTCGATGTCGGTGGTGCCGCTGGGGCCGGTGATGAGGATGGCGTTGCGGGGCTGGGGCTGTCCCGCCATGCGCGCCGCATAGTCTTCGAGATGCGGTAGCAGGCTGCGTTCCTCGAGCACGACGATGTGGTGCAGCGGCAGGAAGGACAGCAGGATCGGCGCATCCGCCCCGGAGTGGATGACCAGCGACCCGGTCTCGGCGATGCCCCAGAGGGCAAGCCCCAGGGCGGCCGCCTGGTCAGGCGCGACGGTGTCATGGGTGTCTATGTCCGTCCAGTCCAGAGCGGCAAGCGCCGGGGCCGGCTGCAGCGCCAGCGCCGGGGGCAGGCCATGTGTGTCCAGATAGCGTTTGACAGCCAAGGGGATCGCCGCCCTGTCGGGCAGATGGTCGAAACTCGTCCCGAGGGCCGAGGCTTTCCGCACAAACTCCGCCGCCAGCACCTCTTCGACAGGCCGGGGGCGGACGCTTTCGGGCGCATCGAGCAGGGCGGCGGCCTCGGCGGCGATGGCCTCGGCGGGCGGAAGGGGCGCCGGGCGGGCGGCGCGGATGGCGGCAAGGATGCGGTCGCGCGCGCTCATTTCCGCGTCTCCCGCCCCGTCTGCCCGGCCCGCCCGGCCTGTCCGGCGCGATACTGTTCCATGAAGGTCCGCCCCGACGGGCGCGGCATGTCGCGGTAGGCGGTCCAGCCGCCGGCCAGCGGCAGGCTGCCGATCCAGCCGCGCCGCCCGAACAGCCGCAGCGCCCGCACGCCGATGCGGCTGCCCAGGAGGTAAAGCCACGGCCGCCGCGCCGCCATGGCCCAGAGGCCAAGGGCCGCGCGGACGGACCGGGGCTCCAGCCGCTCGCGCCAACTGCGCGTGCGCCAGGCCCGCAGCAGCGTGGGCAGGGGGATCTCGACCGGGCAGACCTCGGCGCAGCGGCCGTTCATGGTGCAGGCATGGGGCAGGTCACGGGATTGCGCGAGCCCGTCCAGAACCGGCGTCAGCACCGCGCCCATGGGACCGGGATAGGTCCCGCCATAGGCGTGCCCGCCGATCTGGCGATAGACCACGCAATGGTTCATGCAGGCCCCGCAGCGGATGCAGCGCAGCATGGGGCGGAACTCGTCGGCCAGCATCCGCGTGCGGCCGTTGTCCACCAGGACGATGTGCATCTCCTCGGGGCCGTCGGCGTCGCCGGGGCGTTTCGGGCCGCAGTGGAAGGTGGTGTACTGCGTCATCTCGCCACCCGTGGCCGACCGCACCAGCAGCCGCAGCAGCGCGAAGGCGTGGGCGGTGGATGGCACCAGCTTCTCGATCCCCGCCGTCACGATGTGGATGCGGGGCGGCGTGGTGGTCAGCTCGGCGTTGCCCTCGTTGGTGACGGTGCAGGTGGCGCCGGTGTCGGCGACCAGGAAGTTCGCCCCCGAGATGCCCACGTCCGCGCCCAGGAACTTGGCCCGCAGCTCGCGCCGGGCGCTTTGCACCATGGTTGCCGGATCATCGGCGGCCGGCGGCGGATGATGGGCTTCCTTGAACAGGATGGCCACCTGCTCGCGGGTGCGGTGCATGGCGGGCCAGACGATATGCGACGGCCGTTCGCCCGCAAGCTGGATGATGTGCTCGGCCAGGTCCGTCTCGACCCGCTCGATCCCGGCGTCGGCCAGCGCATGCGGCAGGCCGATCTCTTCGCCCAGCATGGATTTCGCGCGGGTGACAAGCTTCGCGTCGGCCTCAAGGCAGATGCGGGTGATGATGGCCCGGGCCTCGGCGTCATCACTGGCCCAGTGGACGGTCGCGCCCGCGGCGGTGGCGTTCCGTTCGAACATCTCGAGATAGTGGTCGAGATGGGCGATGACATGGTCCTTGATGGCGCGGCCCCGTGCGCGGGCGGCCTGAAACTCGGGGAAGGCGGCGATCGCGACGGCGCGCTTGCGCTCGGCGTTGCCGGTGGTCCGGTCGATGGCGATCTTCAGGACCGCGTTCTTCAGGGCGGCGTCGGCGCGTTCCTTGAAGCCTTGCTGCGGGGCGTTCATGCTCAGCCCTCCTCGCCGATGGCGGGGCCGCCCGCGCGGCCCGCGACAACCTCGATGGTGTGGAAGCAGCGGGTCTTCGCACCCCGCCGGTGCAGCTTGCCCGCCATGTTCATCAGGCAGCCGAGGTCGCCCGACAGCAGCAGGTCGGCCCCGGTGCGCTCGACCGCCTCGGCCTTTTCGGTGACGATGGCGTTCGAGATGGAGGAATATTTCACGCAAAAGGTGCCGCCGAAGCCGCAGCAGACGTCGTTGCCCTCAAGCCCCCGCATCTCGAGCCCCTCGACCGAGGCGAGAAGCGCGCGCGGCTGCGCGGCGATGCCGAGTTCCCGCAGGCCCGCGCAACTGTCGTGATAGGTGGCCGTCGCGTCAAGTCGGCGGCCTCGGGGGCGGTAGCCCATGACATCGACCAGGAAGCTGGTGATCTCGTGGGTCCGGGCGGCAAAGTCGCGGGCGCGGGCGGCCCATTCCGGGTCGCCCGCCAGCAGTTCGGGATAGGCGTGCACCATCGTCCCGGCGCAGGACCCCGAGGGCAGCACGACATAGTCGTGGCCCTCGAAGGCGGCGATGGTCCGGCGCGCAAGGTCCGCCGCGTCCTTGTCATCGCCGCTGTTCAACGCCGGCTGGCCGCAGCAGGTCTGGGCCTGCGGCACCTCGACCCGGCAGCCCGCTTCCTCCAGCAGCTGGATGGCCGCAAAGCCGATCCCGGGCCGGATGGCATCGACAAGGCAGGTGACGAACAGGCCGACGCGGGGATTGGGCTTTGCGGACATTTTACCTACCTCAGCTTCGGACGGCGACGGGGTTGGACGCGCGCCCCCGGTTCCGCGACATGAACAGCAGCACGGCCGCCGCCCAGACCGCCGCCGCGATCCACCACATGTTGAATCCCCCGGCCAGCAGCGCAAGCCCGATGAACCCGCCCTGGACGATGTAGTAGGTCATCGGGATCAGGGTCATGCGGATGATCTCGCCCTCGCGGTTGACGAGACCCACCGTGGCCGAGGCGGCGACCACGTTGTGCACGCAGATCATGTTGCCCGCGGCCCCCCCGATGGCCTGCAGCGCCACCACGGTGCCCGCGCCCGCCGCGCCCAGGCCGATCTGCTCGGCGGTCGAGAACTGGAACAGCGAGAACATCATGTTGCTGATCGTGTTCGACCCGGCGACAAAGGCGCCCATCGCCCCGATCAGCGGCGCGAACATGGGCCATGCCTGACCCACCGCCGCCGACACGCCCTCGGCCAGGACGATCGGCATGCTGGGCAGGCTGTCCGAGGCCGAGTTGATGAACACCTGCACCATCGGCACCGCCAGCAGCAGCGCGGGCGCGGCGGCGATCATGGTCGAACCCGAGGACCGCAGCGCCCGGCCATAGTCCCGCCCGCTCATCCCGTGCAGGAAGAAGGCGAAAATCGACGCAAGGATCAGCACCGTGCCGGGCAGATACAGAACCTGCACCCGCGCGTTGATGCCCGAGGCGAACAGGTTGTCCAGCGCCACCGTCACTTCGGGCGAAGTGAGCCATGCCTTGACCGGTCCGACCGCGCGGGTCAGCACCAAGAGCACCACGACCAGCAGATAGGGCGCCCATGCCTTCAGCAGCGGCATCACCGGACGGCTGGCGTGGTGATCCTCAAGGTCGTCCAGCTTGCCGACCCAGGCGTCGTCCCATTGGGTGCGGGGCGGGAAGTCGAAGACCTCCTTCGGCATCAGGAAGCCCGCCCGCGCCGCCGGAACGACGATCAGCAGGCCGATGATGCCGCCCAGAAGCGACGGGAACTCCGGCCCCAGGATGTTGGCGATGATCCAGTAGGGGACGGTGAAGGCGAGGCCCGCGAACAGCGCGAATTTCCAGATGCGGAATCCTTCGATGAACGAGCGGTTGGATCCGAAGAAGCGCGTCAGCATCCCGACCAGCATCAGCGGGATCAGGAAGCCCACGAGGCTGTGGATGGTGGCGACCTTGACGGCGATCTCCAGCAGATAGTCGCTGTAGGCCATCGGCGCGATGGTCGACTCGACGATCTCCTGGCCGCCGAGGCCGGTGTTGACGCCGACGAGGATCGGCGTGCCGACCGCGCCGAAGGACACCGGCGTGCTTTGAATGATCAGCGTCACGAGAACCGCGGCCATGGCGGGAAAGCCGATGGCGACCAGCAGCGGGGCGGCGATGGCCGCGGGGGTGCCGAAACCCGACGCGCCCTCGATCAGCGATCCGAACAGCCAGGCGATGATGATGGCCTGCACGCGCCGGTCGGGAGAGATGCTGGTGAAGCCGTTGCGGATGGACCGGATGCCGCCGCTTTCCTCAAGCGTGAACAGCAGCAGGATCGCGCCGAAGATGATGTAAAGCAGGCTGATCGCGGTAATGGCCCCGTTGGCGGTGGCCCCCAGAACCTTGTTCAGGTCGGTGCCCCAAACCAGAAGGGCCGTTGCCGCCGTAACCAGGTAGGCCACGAACATCGAAAGCTTGGCCGAGCGTTCCAGCACCACCAGCAACAGGAACACTGTCGCGATCGGCAGCAGGGCCAGGATGAATATCATGAAACCAGTCATCTTTCCTCCTCGGATCACGGGGACAGCCCCGCCGTCTTGTTGCTCCAGTGGTCCCCGGCGCAACCTCCCCGTGCCGGGCTTTCAGAAAACCGGGATACGGGCGCGCCCGGCTCAGTGCCGCTTCTTCGGCGGGATCAGGTCGGTGATCGTGCCCTCGAACATCTCGGCGGCGAAGTTGACCGTCTCGCTCAGCGTCGGGTGGGGGTGGATGGTATGGCCCAGGTCCACCGCGTCGGCGCCCATCTCGATCGCCAGCGCCACCTCGGCGATCAGGTCGCCCGCGTTTGGCCCGACGATGCACGCGCCGATCACCCGATCGTCGGCCTCGTCGAAGATGACCTTGGTGATGCCTTCCGACCGGCCCAAGGACAGCGACCGCCCCGAGGCCGCCCAGGGGAACACCCCCTTGCCGATCTTGCGGCCCTCGGCCTTGGCCTGCGCCTCGGTCACGCCGACCCAGGCGACCTCGGGGTCGGTGTAGGCGACCGAGGGGATCACGCGGGCGTCGAAATGGCGGTTTTGCCCCGCCGCGACCTCGGCCGCGACCTTGCCCTCGTGCACCGCCTTGTGCGCCAGCATCGGCTGACCCACGACGTCGCCGATGGCGAATATGTGGGGGACGTTGGTGCGCTGCTGGCTGTCCACGGCGATGAAGCCGCGCTCATCGACCGCAACGCCCGCCGCCTCGGCCCCGATCAGCTTGCCGTTAGGGCGACGCCCGACCGCGACCAGAAGGCGGTCGAACGTGTCGGTCGTGGTCGCGCCCTTCTCGTCCTCGAAGGTGACGGTCAGGCCATCGTCGCCCGCCTTCACGTCCGTGACCCTGGTCTTCAGCAGGATCTTTTCATACCGTCCCTCGATGCGTTTGTGCAGGGGTTTGACGATGTCCTTGTCGGCGCCGGGGATGATCTGGTCCATCAGCTCGACCACCGTGATGCGGGTGCCGAGCGCGTCATAGACGCAGGCCATCTCCAACCCGATGATGCCGCCGCCCAGCACCAGCATCCGTTCGGGGATGCCGTCCAGTTCCAGCGCCCCGGTGGAATCAATCACGCGGGGGTCGTCATGCGGGATGAAGGGCAGCGTCACGGGTTCCGACCCGGCGGCGATGATGCACTGGTCGAAGCTGACCGATGTTTTCGCCCCGTCCCGTTCGACCTCGATCATGTTCGGGCCGGTGAAGCGGCCGGTGCCCGTCACCACCTGCACCTTGCGGCCCTTGGCCAACCCGGACAGGCCGCCGGTCAGTTGCTTGACAACCGAGTCCTTCCAGCCGCGCAGCTTGTCGAGGTCCACCACGGGCGTGTCGAAGGCGATGCCGTGGCCGGCCATCTCTTCGGCCTCGGTGATGACCTTGGCGGCGTGCAGCAGCGCCTTAGAGGGAATGCAGCCGACGTTGAGGCAGACGCCACCGAGGCTTGGATTCCTTTCGATCAGAACGACCTTCTTGCCGAGGTCGGCGGCCCGGAAGGCGGCGGTATAGCCGCCGGGGCCGGAGCCGAGGACCACGACCTCGGCATGGACGTCGCCGCGCGCGGAGGCGGGGACTGCCGCCGGGGCGGGCTGCGGCGCGGCCGGGGCGTCAGTCGGACCGTCGCGCCCGCCATAGCCGCTGTCCCTGTTGCGCGGCTCCACCTCGCCCGTGCCCGCGCCCTTATCTGCGCCTGCGCCTGCGGCCTCCAGCGTCAGGATCAGCGATCCCTCCGACACCTTGTCGCCTTCCTTGACGGCGATGGCCGTGACCCGCCCCGCGGCGGGCGACGGCACCTCCATCGTCGCCTTGTCGGACTCAAGCTCGATCAGCGGTTGTTCCTCGGCCACCTCATCGCCCACGGCCACGAGGATGCTGATGACCGGCACGTCCTTGAAATCGCCAATATCGGGAACCTTGACTTCCATGACGTCGCCCTCCCTTACAGCATGATCCGGCGCACATCGCCGAGCAGGTGCCGCAGCGTCGCGGCAAAGCGGGCGGCCAGCGCCCCGTCCACCGCGCGATGGTCGTAGCTCAGCGACATCGGCAGCATGTTGCGCGCCACGAACTGCTCGCCATCCCAGACGGGGGCCATCCGCGACCGGGTTAGGCCCAGGATCGCGACCTCGGGCGCGTTGACGATCGGCGTGAAGGACGTGCCGCCGATGCCGCCCAGGGACGAGATGGTAAAGGTCGCGCCCTGCATGTCCTGCGACTTCAGCTCGCCCGCGCGGGCCTTGGCGCTCAGCTCTCCCAGTTCCCTGGAGATCTCGATGATCCCCTTACGGTCGGCGTCCTTGATGACCGGCACGACCAGGCCGTTTGGCGTGTCGGCGGCAAAGCCGATGCTGTAGTAGGACTTGCGGATCAGTTTGTCGCCGTCGGGATGGATCGACGAGTTGAACTCCCAGTGTTTCCGCAGGGCCGAGACGCTGGCCTTGATGACGAAGGACAAAAGCGTGACGCGGTATCCGTCCTTCTTCGCCTCGTCGTCCAGCTCCTTGCGGTAGCGGTCGATCTCGGTGATGTCGGCTTCCTCGTTGTGGGTGACGTGGGGGACGTTCAGCCAGGACCGGTGCAGCGCGGGGCCGGACAGCTTCTTGATGCGCGGCATCTCGACGTCCTCGACGGGGCCGAACTTCGAGAAGTCCACCACCGGGATCGGCGGGATGCCCATGCCGCCCTGCGTGGGGGCCGCCGCCACGGGGGCGGCGCTGGCCTTCAGCGCGGCGGCCACGTCCTCGCGCAGGATGCGGCCCTTGCGGCCGCTGCCGTTGATCCTGCCGAGGTCGACCCCCAACTGGCGGGCGAAGGCGCGCACCGAGGGCGAGGCATGGGCCTTGCCGAAACCGCTGTCGGTGATGGCGCCCCCCGCCGGGTCTGCCGCGACCGGGGCCGCGGCAGACCCCGCCGCCGGGGCGGGCCGGTCCGGGATGTTCTGCTTGGGCGCGTCCTGCGCCGGGGCGTCAGCGGCCGTCACTCCTTCGGCCTCGACGGTCAGGATCAGCGCGCCTTCGGACACCCTGTCGCCCACGTTGACCGAAATCGCGGCGATCCGGCCTGCGACGGGGCTTGGCACCTCCATCGTCGCCTTGTCGGATTCGAGCTCGACCAGCGGGTCCTCGACGGCGATGCTGTCGCCGACATTCACGAGGATGCTGATGATCGGGACATCCTTGAAGTCGCCGATGTCGGGAACGTTCACTTCGATTGCCATGTGGTTCCTCCTCGTTCCCGATCAGACCAGCCGGGGGTTGGGCTTGTCGCCGTCGATGTCGTATCTGCTCAGTGCGTCCCGCAGCGTGGCCTCGTCGATCGCGCCCTCGCGGAACAGATCGACCATCGCCGCCGCCGCGATGTGGTTGGCGTCCACCTCGAAGAAGCGGCGCAGGTTCACGCGGCTGTCCGAGCGGCCGAAGCCGTCCGTCCCCAGCACCGTGTAGCGGCCCGGCACGAAGGCGCGGATCTGTTCGGCATAGTTCTTCATGTAGTCGGTGGCGGCGATGAATGGGCCCTTCGCCCCTGACAGCGCCTGCGTGACATAGGGCACGCGCGGCGCCTCAAGCGGGTTGAGCCGGTTCCAACGCGCCGCGTCCTGGCCGTCGCGGGCCAGTTCGTTGAAGCTGGTGGCCGACCAGATGTCGGCAGTGACGCCGAAATCGGCTTCCAGCATGTCGGCGGCCTTGATCGCCTGCACCAGGATGGTGCCCGAGCCTATCAGGTTCACGTGCCGCTCTGCCGGCTGGGCGGCCTCGCGGAAGCGGTAGAGGCCGCGGATGATGCCGTCCTCGACGCCGTCGGGCATGTCGGGGTGGCTGTAGTTCTCGTTCATCAGGGTCAGGTAGAAATACACATCCTCCTGATCCTGGAACATCCGCGTGAGCCCGTGATGGACGATGACCGCCACCTCGTGCTGGAAGGTCGGGTCGTAGGTGATGCAGTTGGGGATGGTGCCGGCGAGGATGTGGCTGTGGCCGTCCTCGTGCTGCAGCCCCTCGCCGTTCAGGGTCGTGCGGCCCGCCGTGCCCCCCAGCATGAAGCCGCGGGCGCGGCTGTCGCCGGCGGCCCAGGCAAGATCGCCCACCCGCTGGAAGCCGAACATCGAATAGTAGATGAAGAAGGGAATCATCGGCACGCCGTGGTTGGAATAGGACGTCGCCGCCGCGATCCAGTCGGCCATGGCGCCGGCCTCGTTGATGCCTTCCTGCAGCACCTGTCCGTCCACCGACTCCCGGTAATAGGACATCTGCTCGCGATCCTCGGGCGTGTAGAGCTGCCCTTCGGGGTTGTAGATCCCGATCGAGCGGAACAGCCCCTCCATCCCGAAGGTGCGGCTTTCGTCCGGGACGATCGGCACGACATGCTTGCCCAGGTTCTTGTCGCGGATCAGCGTGGTCAGTATCCGCACGAACGCCATGGTGGTCGAGATCTCGCGCTCGCCTGTGCCGGTCAGCTGCGCCTGGAACGCCTCCAACGGGGGAATCTCGAGCTTCGGCGCCTGCGAGCTGCGCTTGGGGAAGTCCCCGCCAAGGGCCTTGCGGCGGTCGGCCAGATAGGCCTGCTGCGCGGTGTTCAGCGCGACGAACGGCGCCTTGGGCAGATCCTCGTCCGAGACCGGGATCCTGAAGCGGTCGCGGAAGGCGCGCAACTGCTCCTCGGCCATCTTCTTCTGCTGGTGGGTGATGTTCTGGCCCTCGCCGGCCGAACCCATGCCATAGCCCTTGATGGTCTTGATCAGCAGACAGGTCGGCTGGTTTTTCGTCTCGATGGCCTTGCGGAAGGCGGTGTAGACCTTTTCGGGGTCGTGGCCGCCGCGGCTCAGCGCCCATATCTGGTCGTCGGTCCAGTCCTCGACCAGCGCCGCGGTTTCGGGATACTTGCCGAAGAAATGCTTGCGGATGTAGGCGCCGTCCTTCGACTTGAAGGTCTGGTAGTCGCCATCCACGGTCTCGTCCATCAGTTGCCGCAGACGGCCGGTGGTGTCCCTCTCCAGCAGCTGGTCCCAGCCCTTGCCCCAGAGCAGCTTGATGACGTTCCAGCCGGCGCCCCGGAAATCGCCCTCCAGCTCCTGCACGATCTTGCCATTGCCGCGGACCGGCCCGTCCAGCCGCTGCAGGTTGCAGTTGATGACGAAGATCAGGTTGTCCAGCTTCTCGCGCGAGGCCAGATCGATGGCGCCGCGGCTTTCGGGCTCGTCCATCTCGCCGTCGCCGAGAAAGCACCAGACCTTGCGGTCGGCCATGTCGATCAGGCCCCGGTTGTGCATGTATTTCATGAACCGCGCCTGGTAGATCGCCATCAGCGGCCCGAGGCCCATCGAGACGGTCGGGAACTGCCAGTAGTCCGGCATCAGCCAGGGATGCGGATAGGACGAAAGCCCGCCCCCGCCCACCTCGGAGCGGAAGTTCAGCAACTGCTCCTCGGTGATCCGGCCTTCCATGAAGGACCGCGCGTAGATGCCGGGGATCACATGGCCCTGGAAGAACACCAGGTCGCCCCCGTGAATCTCTGACTGCGCGCGCCAGAAGTGGTTGAGGCCCACGTCATACATCACCGCCGACGAGGCGTAGGAGGCGATGTGCCCGCCGTATTCGCTGGATTCCTTGTTGCGTCGCACGACGGTCGCCATGGCGTTCCAGCGGTTGATGGTACGGATGCGCCATTCCATCTCCAGATCGCCGGGAAACTCGTGCTGGTCGTCCACGGGGATCGTGTTCTGATAGGGCGTCGTAGCCGAGAAGGGCAGGTTGGCGCCGGCCGCGCGGGCCTGCTGCACCGCCTTGTCCAGCAGGAAATGCGCGCGGTTCGCGCCGTCGCGCTCGATCACGTCGGCGATCGCGTCCTGCCATTCCTGCGATTCGATGGGGTCGATGTCAGAAGCCTGATCTTTCATCATGTTTCCCTTGGCTGAAGCACTATCGGAGGTATGCGAAGGTTGGCGTAGGCGGGGACAAGGCGCGCCTTGCAGCGCGCGCAGCGGCGGCCGATCCCTGAAGGGCGCCCTGAGATGTCAGAGCAGCCACGGCGATGACGGTTCCGGCCATTCTGCGCCGTCCTTTCACCCAGACATGGCTTCAGCCTGCGCAGAACTTTTCCGCGCACACAACGATTTCCTGATGGTCCGACCTGTTGATATGCGCCTCGCCCGCCTGGGAAACGCGGAAGCGGCGACCGGATCATGGCAACGGCGCGATCCGTCATGTCTCGCCGGGCAGGCGGTACGCTCCGGGGTCGCGTGAGGCTGGACTCGGGACTTGCGCAGGCCCGGCCCCTGAAGCCGTGCCTTGGCAAGACGCAAGCGTCTTGCTCGGTATGATCGGCATCCTCCCCCTCCCTCTGACCGCCCCTCCCGGCGGACGACAGCAGTCTGTCGCATGAGGTTAATAATATTGTCCTCTACGGACGGTCAATAATTTTCTTTACCACAAGAGGGGGCTGGGCAAGATTCCAGGGCGACCACGTCGCAGGAAAAGGCATAGGCCGCAAAAGGTGGTCTCGATAAAATTTGTGATTACAAATACTTGCTAAACCTTTAGACTGCCTTGAAACCAGTCCTTCCAAGGTAAACATTATTACTGACTGTCTGCGCCGAGCAGTCGAGGAGTGCCGACCATGATCGCAGTGGATGTCTTTGAACCCATCGACCACGAATCGGTGGTCCAGATGGTCGTGGACAAGATCGAGACGATGATCGTGGACGGGGTGCTGAAGGGCGGCGCCCGCCTGCCCTCCGAACGCGAGATGGCCGACGCCTTCCACGTCTCGCGCCCGAAGCTGCGCGAGGCCCTGCAGATTCTCGAAAGCCGCAATCTCGTCACGGTCCGCCACGGCGACGGCACCTATATCGCCGAACTCACCGGACGGGCGATGTCGCCCGCGATGCTGGCCCTTTACGCGCGCCATGGCGAGGCGTTCCACGATTATCTGGAATACCGCCGCGAGCAGGAGGCATTCGCGACCCGCCTCGCCGCCCAACGCGCGACCGCGGCCGACAAAGAACGCCTGGCCGCGATCCGGGACGAGCTTCGGGCCGCCTGGAACGCCCAGGACCGCGAGGCCGAGCAGGAGGCCGATTTCCGGCTGCACAGCGCGGTCGTGGACGCCAGCCACAACACGACGCTGATCCACATGATGGCCTCGGTCTTCGACCTGACCCGGCGGGGCATCTTCTACAACCGCGACCTGCTGCGCAGCATCGACGGCACCGGCCGCAAGCTGCTGGACCAGCACCTCGCAATCATCGCGGCGATCGAGGCGGGCGACGCCGCCCTGGCCGACAACGCTGCCCGCGATCACCTGGATTTCGTCGAGCAGTCGATCCGCCTTGGCCGAGAACTGCAACGCCGCGAACGCCGTGCCCGGATGCGGCTCAACTCGGCGGAGTGACGGGAGGGGAAGCGGCTATTGGCACGGTGACGGCGCCGAAATGGGACACAGGCCGCAGAAGCGTGCCAGGATCGGTATGATAGGCAGAACCTGGCATTGATGATGGTCTGGGTCGCCTTCATCAATGCTGGTCTTGCCCCCGTTTCGCCGGACACTCAGGCGGTTGCGGTTTGACCTGCGATGAACTCGCGGGGTGAGCGCATCTTCAGCCCTGAGTGCGGGTAGTGTTCGTCGTCGTCGTTGATCCAGGCTCCGATCAATTCGAGAGCGGTCCGTGCATCGGGCGGCGGCGTTACCTGGACGTAGCCGCGCTTCAGCGTCTTCACGAAGGCCTCCGAGATGCCGTTGCTCTGCGGGCTTCGCACCGGGGTGAAGCAGGGCTTCAGGCCGAGTTGGCGGGCGAAGATCTGCGTATCCCTCGCGATGTAAGGCGAGCCGTTGTCGGACAGCATATCGATGACCGCAGGCGCACGGTATGTGCCGAACCGTCGCTCGACGGCCTCGAGCATCAGGTCCCGGATGGTGTGTGTGTTAGGCGGGGAATAAACACTGCTGGTTCACACCCCCAGAGGTCCTCCGGGGCTGCGGCAGTCTGCGTCAGATTTGCGGCATCCTCGTCGAGCGTCCGTTTCCAAAGGTGCCGCACTTCCAGCAAGCCTTCAGGGCTTGGCTTCCCCTCTCCGGCGTCGCCGCGGGTCGTTGGCCGGGCGGCAAGGCCCCGCACCTGACCTTACCCCGCTCAACTCCGAAGGCTCGATCTGATACACGCCAGTCTCATCCTTGAGCACGGAGAGGCGCCCGGATTTTGTGGCTTTCGAGATCGTCGCATTCGACTTTCCCGACGCTTTCGCAGCCGCGCCCAAGCTATACGCCAGAGGGTTCACCTCATTCAGGTTCCACACCTGTGAGACGTTTACTCTTCCCTGTTGACCGAGACAGGCTCAGGTTTATGGACCAAAACCAAGTGCAAGACTATCTTGTTTTCAGCTCAGGAGGTGCCCCATGCAGATGAACATCGCGGAGGCGAAGGCAAAGCTGTCGGAACTGATCGCCGCGGCCGAAAAGGGCGAGGAAGTCATCATCGCGCGCGGCGGCCAGCCGGCCGTGCGGCTGGTTTCGGTCCATCGGCCCACCGTGCGCATCGGAATCGGCGATGGACTGGTCAGCAGGGTGCCGGATTTCCTCGCCCCCATGTCCGAGAACGAGCTGAGGGATTGGGAGTGAGAGCGGTCCTGCTCGACACCCATACCCTCATCTGGAGCCTGGTCATGTCCTCGGAACTGAGTGCCACGGCGCGGGACGTGATGGAAGCGGCGGACGTGGCCTATGTTGCCCCGATCAGCTTCTACGAGATCACGCAGAAGCATCGGCTCGGGAAGTGGCCGGAGCTTGATCCCGTCATCGGCCAGCTTCTGCCGCTCTGGAGCGCGCAGGGCACCACGATCGCGCCCTGCACGGCCGAGATCGCGTTTCTGGCAGGGGCGATGCAGTGGAGCCACCGGGACCCGTTCGACCGGATGATCGCGGCAACCGCCATCGCCTTGGCTTGTCCCCTGATATCCAGGGACGCGGCGTTCGATGCTCTCGGCGGCTCCCCGGAATGGCACGGCCGGATCTGGGATGCGGCGTCCCTGCCCTCGCCCGCCTGACAAGGCTGGGTCGCGCCCACCTTGGGACTTCGCCGGTTGCGGCCAGCTTGGACAGGGCCGCGTCGGCACGCGGATCTCGATGGATGGGAAGGGCCGCTGCAACCGTCATGTTCTGGTTGTGAGCCCTGAGCCGGGAACGTTTTCACCCTCTCGCCCGTTTATTTTTCCAGATGATATCTTTACGTTTACCTTGAGGAGTTGATCGTGCCCAAACTTGCGCTGTACGTCCCATTGAAGGCCAAGGCCGGAAAAGAGAGCGATGTCGCCGATTTTCTCACCTCGGCGCTACCGCTCGTTCAAGCCGAGCCCGGTACCGTGACCTGGTATGCGATCCAGGAAGGCCCCGGTGCGTACGCGATCTTCGATACGTTCGACACAGAGGAAGATCGGCAGGCGCATCTTGACGGCAAGGTTGCCGCCGCACTGATGGACAAGGCGGATGAGCTGTTTTCCGAACCGCCACAAATCCATAAGCTCACCCTACTGGCAGCTAAATAGCAGAGTGCTCGACACCATTCCGTCGGGCCTTGAGCGAGTGGCAGATCGCCGCCCTACGGTGTGCCTTGATGTGCGTGCTATCGATCATGATGGTCTCGCGTTGGGCGCCCGGCTGGGCGAGCTCCACGAAGATCCGGTCGAAAACGCCCATCCGCGACCAGTGAAATTCAGGCCGCGCTGTCTCAAGACGATTTATGGGCCTGACCCTAGCCTCTGAAGGGTGAGCTTTCAGAAGCCACACAAACATTAGCGGAGCTGCGGGCGCCCACGCGTCATTGTACCTTAGTCAAGCAGGAGAAAGCCTATGCGCGCCGTCACTTTTCAAGGAACCGGCAAGGTCCAGGTCGACACTGTCGATGACCCGACCATCGAGGAAACGACCGACGTCGTGATCCGGGTCACTTCGACCGCGATCTGCGGGTCCGACCTGCATCTTTACGACGGCTTCGTGCCCGAGATGCGCAAGGGCGACATCCTGGGCCATGAATTCATGGGCGAGATCGTCGCGGTGGGCAGCGGCGTCAGCAAGCACAAGGTGGGCGACCGCGTCCTTGTGCCGTTCAACATTGCCTGCGGGCAATGCGCCTTCTGCCGCATGGACGCGTTCTCGCTGTGCGACAGCACCAACCCCGATCATGAAAAAGTCGAGGCGATGTATGGCCAGTCGGGCGGGGGCATGTTCGGCTATTCGCACCTGTTCGGCGGATACGCCGGCGGCCAGGCCGAACTGGTCCGTGTGCCGCACGCCGACGTGGGGCTGCTGGCTGTTCCCGAAAGCCTGCCCGACGAAAAGGTGCTGTTCCTGACCGACATCTTCCCAACCGGCTACCAGGCGGTCGAACAGATCGGCACCGGTCCGGGCGACATTGTGGCGGTCTGGGGCGCGGGGCCGGTGGGCCAGTTCGCTGTCCGCTCGGCGCTGATGCTGGGGGCGGAGCGCGTCTTCTCGCTGGACTTCGAAAAGGGTCGGCTGGCGCTGGCGCGCGAAGCGGGTGCCGAGACGATCGACCTGTCCGAACAGGACAGCTACGCGAGCCTGATGGAACTGACAGGCGGAAAGCTCCCAAATCGCTGCGTTGACGCCGTCGGGATGGAGGCACATGGCGCGTCGGTCATCGGTAATGTTTATGACAGGGTGAAGACGACGTTGATGATGGAAACCGACCGGCCGAACGCACTGCGCGATGCGATCATGTGCTGCCGCAAGGGCGGGGCAGTATCGATCCCTGGCGTCTATGCAGGATTGGTGGACAAGTTTCCCATCGGCGCGGCCTTCGGCAAGGGCCTGATGCTGCGGGGCGGGCAGACCAACACCCGCGCCTACATGGACCGCCTGCTAAAGCGGATCGAGGCTGGCGAGATCGATCCCAGCGTCATCATCACCCATCGTGGCACGCTCGAGGACGGTCCCAGCTTTTACGAGTCCTTCCGCGACAGGCGTTCGGAATGTGTCAAGTGCGTAATGACACCCTGAGGTATCGCTCCCGACAGATTACCCGGCGTCCTCCGCTTGTCGCGGTTGGCGTCGGGCTCGACCGTGCTGCCATCTGCCATTGATGAGCTCACCTGGCCCCACCTCGGCATAACGCCTGTACCACCAGGCCCATGCCGATCCGGCCGCTCGACAACGGGACCTACCAGATTTTGTGGCCGGGTTTTCACAGGTATCGACCGGTTCTGGAACGGCGTGTGCTGTCCCGCTTGACCATGCCACAACCCCCGCCAAAACCGAACAGGTTGTTAAAGGGTTTGGGCATGATCCTCGGTTATGCGCGGGTCTCCAGCGAAGATCAGCACCTCGATGCTCAGCTGGCAGTTTCTCGAGGCCGCCGGCGCGGGGCGCGTCTTTGCCGAGAAAGTCTCTGGCACCCGCCCGGCACGGCCGGACCGTGAGCGGCTGATCGACCAGCTGCGCCCCGGCGACGTGGTAATCGTGACCAAGTACGACCGGCTCAGCCGCTCGCTCCATGACCTTCTCGGGATCGTCGCCCGGATCCAGGCGGCGGGTGCAGGCTTCTTGGAGAGCGAGTAGAAGGGGTGCTCCATGTGCTGCATCACATCCTTGAGTACAGCGTCCGCCACGTCGCAGATGAACAGATCATGCTGCGGGTGCCGGTCAGGCAGAAGGGCAGGGAGCGGGTTCGTGGTTTCAGTTACCATGCTCGCATGGAGCGCATGCGTCCCTCCCTCGACCAAGGCATTCTCGAGCTGGACAACAACACCGCCGAACGCGGCATGCGCGCCATTGCCCTCGGGCGGAAGAATTACCTCTTCGTCGGCTCCGAAGCCGGTGGAAAGGCCGCCGCCATCGCTTACACCCTGATCGAGACGGCCAAACTGAACGGCGTCGATCCCCAGGTCTGGCTCGCCGATACCCTCGCGCGCCTGCCCGATCACAAGATCACCAGGATCGACGAACTGCTGCCCTGGAGGTGGGCCAACTTATGAGCATTCTCCGACTCACCGCCGTTCTGGACGACGTCACGCCCTGCGTCTCGCGGACCCTCATGGTGCCTTCGGATCTGCGCCTGGACCGTCTGCACCTTGTTCTTCAGGCGGCCATGGGCTGGGAGAACCAGCATCTCTACAGCTTTGAGGCAGGGTCCCGCCGATGGAGCCTGCCCGATCCCCACCTCGGGCTTGATGCCCTGCCGGCCAGCAAGGCCACCATACAACAGGCTCTCGCAGCCGCAGGGCACACTCCGCTCGTCTACACCTACGACTTCGGCGACGACTGGCGACATCAGCTGACCGCGGAGCTGACGGATGGCCCCCTGCCGGGCCAGCTCTATCCACGGCTGGTCCAAGCTGAAGGCCGCTGCCCGCCCGAGGACGTGGGAGGACCCCCAGGTTACCAGCACTTCCTCGAGGCAATCGCCGATCCCGGACACCCGGACCACGCTGAACTGACTGAGTGGCACAATGAGCCCTTCGACCCCTCAGTGCCAGACACCGACACGCATCAGCTCGAGCTGCTCAAGCTCGCCAAACGGTGGCAACCTCGGAAGAAGTAGGCGCCTACGCCGCTCGCGCACGGAGATCAGGCGGGAGATGGACCAGGTTCCCACTCTCCTGCACGTGTCGGCCGCCAAGGATGCCGGCTGCGCTTCGGTTTCCGCCCGACTCTCCAGAATCGTCGGGTTGATGTGCCCCTGGCCGATTGCCGCCTTGTAGTTCGCCCGCGTTTCCTCGAGGCGACGCATTGCGGTCCGGCGTCGCTCGACACGACCGCTGGCGTCCTTCGTCTGTTCCGCCAGGTGTCGCGCAAAGCGCCGCGGCGACTTCATGACGGCACAGGCTTCGCGCGAGTCCAGTGCCCGCTCTGGGCGTCGGCCGCAAGCCGTTGGCCGAAGTCTCCCTAACCGCGGCCAGAACTTCCCCGCGACGGTCCGAATTTCGCCAAGCCGCTTGATCCTGCACGCCTTTCCCGATAGTAAACCGAAACACTAAGGATTCGCAGCCGGTTCAGCCACGACGTCCGCCATTCCAGAGGGACATCATGCTGATCCGCACCTTGCTGCCGCTTGCGGGGGTCTCGACCCTTGCGCTCTTCACCCCTGTCCATGCACAGGACGCCGTCGGGACGTCAATCGTGCTGGATACCGTCACGCTGATCGCCGGCGGGGCCGAGAACATCGAGGCGACCGGCGGGGCCGTCGTCACCCGCGAGGATATCGAGGCGCTCGACCCCGCCGACAATTCCGAACTGTTCGCCCGCGAATCCGCCGTTTCGGTGTCGGGCGGTGCGGGGCCATCCAAACGCATCCACGTGTTCGGGATCGAACAGTCCAAGCTCGCGGTGACGGTCGACGGCGTGCCCCAGGGGCCGACGAACTGGCACCATACCGGCTCCAACGTGATCGACCCGGCTTTCCTGAAAACGGTCGAGGTCGAGGCGGGCGCGGCGGCCGCCGACGCAGGTTTTGCCGCCGGTGCGGGCGCGCTGCGCTATGAAACCGTGGGCGCGCGCGATCTGCTGCTGGACGGCCGGACCATCGGGGGGCGGGTTTCCGTCAGCCACGGCACCAATGGTCGAGGCTGGGGCGGCAGCCTGGCCGGATTTGGCGCAAGGGACGGCCTTGACTGGTTCGTGATGGTGCACGGGCAGGATGGCGAGAGCTACAAGTCAGGGAACGGCAAGACGATGCCCGGAACCGAACCCGCGGCGCACGGCGGCCTGATGAAGTTGGGTTACGAGGCCGATGGCCATCGGGTCGAACTGGCCTATGAGCACGCGCGCGACGAGGCCGACCGCGTCATCAAGATGAACATGGACCTGAACGGCGATACCACGGTCTTCCCGTTGAAAGTCACGCGCGATACGCTGAGCCTGACCTATCGCACCACCGCCCCCACCGACACCTGGGACCCGGAGCTGCGACTGTATCGCAGCGCCGCGGGCTACTGGCGGCCGAACTATGCGACCGGCGACCTCGGCGGCGGCGGCGACCGCATCAACGGCGACATGATGCTGGACCGCGACAGCTTCGGCGGGGTCGTGAAGAACACGTTCACCCTCCCGCAGGGGACGGTGACGGCCGGCATCGACTTTGCCCATGACGACTACCATGTCGACAATTATGGCGACCATTCCTCGGCGCAGCCGCGGGTGCGCGACTTCTCGACCCTGCAAGTCGGCGCCTTTGCCCAGGCCCGGGTCGAGTTCGACGGCGGCTTCGACCTGTCCACCGGGCTGCGCTATGATCATCACCGCCTTGCCGACTGGAACGGCGCGCGGTTCACCGATCAGGGCGCCAGCGCCAACGCCACGCTGTCCTATCGCATCACCGACGCGGTGGAACTGTTCGCCGGCGCTTCGCGCAGCTGGCTCGGGTTCGATGTAGGCGAATACGGGCTGCTCCACGCCCGCGACGCGGCCTTTGCGACCGACCCCGGATACGACCCGGCGACGGCGACGACCTACAAGCTGGGCCTGAACGCCAGCCACGACGACTGGCGGGCGGGGCTGACCTTCTTCGATATTCGTCTGGACGGGCTGGCCGAATATGACGTCGAGGCCGGCCTGCTGACCAACGGCGGCGAGGGGCGCAGCCGCGGATTTACCGTCAACGGCGCCTACGAGTGGGACACCGGCCGCATCGGCGCGACCTACACCCGGGCGGACGTGACGCGGGACGGAGAGATGGCGCTGCCCAGTGGCGGGACATTCATGCCGATCGGCAACATGGCGACGCTGTATGTCGATCAGGCGCTGCCGGCCCACAATCTCAAGCTGGGGGCCAGCCTCGAATGGGCGGGCAAGCTTTCGGACGAAGCGATGCGCGCGGCCGGCTTCGACGACCATGATAGCTATACGGTCGTGAACACCCATGCCGCATGGGCGCCGCCGCAGATGAACGGGGCGGCGATCCGGCTGGGCATCGATAACCTGTTCGACGAAAACTACTATGAGCGCAGCAGCTATGTCGCCCGCCAGGCCGGCACCCGCGACGTCCAGCCGGCGCTGGCACCCGGCCGCACGGTCACGCTGGGACTGACGATGGAGTTCTGAACCGGGGCCGGCGCGGGGTTGACCGTTCACGCCTGATGGTCCGCCGCGGACACGACGCGGCGGACGCGGCTGCACGCCTCGGCCCGCGCCCGGCATGGTGGCGCGCTGACGGGTGCCGCTCAGCCCTCGATCCAGACCAGCGGCTGTGGCGCCTCGCGGTGCGCAAAGCGCAAAAGGTGACCTTCCAACACGCCGCGGACGCGTTCGGCCGCGGCGGCGTCATCGGCGTCGATGGTCAGCACGATGCCGGTGCCATCGGTCGTCATCGTTCCAAGACCCGCGGGAAACGCGATCCGTGCGGCGCCGTCCGCCTGCTCGACGGTGACCTTGTGGGCGAAATGCTTCGCGGCTGTCTGGATGAGCGGCGCAGCGCGCTCGGTCGGCAGGTGAGAGATCAGGCGCATAGCGGGTGCTCCTCGGGGACAAGCCTCTCCATAGCAAAGCCTGAAAAAAATACAATGCTTTCTCTGGACGCGCGCTCGTTGCGCTGTTAATACCTGCCCGAACGCGTGAGCCAACCCACCGCCAGCGCCCTGACCGGAGCGATCGCATGCCGATCCCGACTACCGGCCGGCGCGGGCCGGCTTTTGCCCTGGCCCTGCTGATGGCCACGCCGCAGCTTCTTCATGCCGAGCCCGTGCAGACCGCCGCGGGTGTGACCGAGGTCAGTTCGGCCGCGCGCGTGGCTGTCATGGACGTGGCCGCGATCGACAGCCTGTCCGCCCTGGGTGTCACCCTGGTCGGCGCGCCGGCCAAGCTGTATGTCGATTACCTCGCCGACGTCGCCGCCGAGACGCCCGACATGGGCACGCTGTTCGAACCCGATCTCGAGGCGCTGGCCGCCGCCGACCCCGATCTCATCATCGTCGGCGGGCGGTCGGTGGCACAGAAGGACGCGCTGGCGCAGGTCGCGCCGGTCATCGACATGAGCATCGGACCCGACGTGCTGGCCGACACCCGCGCACGCCTGGCCGCTTACGGCGCGCTGTTCGGCAAGGCCGGGCGGGCGGCGGAACTGGACGCCGATCTGGATGCGCGTCTGGCCCGGCTGGCCGAGGCCGGCAAGGACAAGGGCAGCGGGCTGGTCGTCCTGACCAACGGTCCCAAGATGTCGGCCTATGGCAAGGGGTCGCGCTTTGGCTGGATCTTCGATGCCGCCGGGCTGACCGAGGCCGCGCCGGGGCTCAAGGTCGACACCCACGGCGCCGCGATCAGCCACGAATTCATCGCCGAGGCCAATCCCGACTGGCTGTTCGTCATCGACCGCGGCGCCGCTGTCGGAGATTCCGGCGCCAGCGCGCAAGCCACGCTCGATACGCCGCTGGTCGCGGGGACCAGGGCGTGGACATCGGGGCAGGTGGTCTACCTGGACCCGACGCCGCTTTACATCGCGGGCGGCGGCTACACCGCGATGACGCGCGCCATCGATCAGCTGACCGAGGCCCTGTCCAGGTGAGCCTGCCGCTGACGCTGGTGTCGGTCGCGCTGGTGCCGCTGACGCTCGCAAGCCTGGCGACGGGTGCGGCGGATGTCGATCTGATGTCCGCTGCCCACGATCCGCAGGCCGCGCTGGTGCTGATGCAGTCGCGCCTGCCGCGCACCCTGGCGGTCGTGCTGACCGGGGCGGCGCTGGCCCTGGCGGGGGTGCTGGTCCAGTCGCTGGTCCGCAACCGCTTCGTCGGCCCCGACACGACCGGCACCGCCGAGGGCGCCGCGCTCGGGCTGCTGGCGATGACGATCTACGCCCCGGCGGCACCGGTCTGGGTCAAGATGCTGGTGGCGAGCCTTGCCGCGCTCGGCACGACCGCCCTGTTTCTAACCATCATCCGCCGGCTGCCCGCCCGCGAGATCATGCTGGTGCCGATCACCGGGCTGGTCGTGTCCGGCGTCCTGGGCGCGGTGGTAAGCTTTCTTGCCTGGCAGGCCGACCTGATCCAGCAGATCGGCATCTGGCTGGGCAGCGGCGAATTTTCCGGCGTGCTCGCGGGCCGTTACGAGCTGTTGTGGCTCGCCGGAGCGGCCGCCGGCCTGGCGTGGTTCTCGGCCGACCGGTTCGCGATCCTCGCGCTGGGGGACGGCGTGGCGACCGGGCTGGGCCTGGACACCGCGGCGGTGATGCGGCTGGGGCTGCTGGTCGTCGCCGTCGTGACCGCCACGGTCGTGGCCACGGTGGGGATGGTGCCGTTCCTTGGCCTTGTGGTGCCCAACATCGTCGCGCGCATCATGGGCGACAACCTGCGCGCCTCGTTGCCGCTGGTCGCCGCCGCCGGCGCCGCGCTGCTGTTGGCCTGCGACCTTGCGGCGCGGCTGCTGGTCAGACCCTACGAACTGCCGGTCGGGATGATCCTCGGCGTGGTCGGATCGCTGCTGTTTCTGACGCTGCTTCATCTCAGGCCGGCGCGTGGATAGGGAAACGCGGATGCTCTGGGTGCTTGCCGGGCTGCTGGCGGTCGCCTGCACGGTCTGGATGTTCCAGGGCCTGGGCGACACGCGGCGCGGCTTTCTGCTGGGCCTGCGCGGCACGCGGCTGGCGGGCCTGCTGATCCTCGGCACGGCGACCGGAGTGGCAACCGTGCTGTTCCAGACCATCGCTGCCAACCGCATCCTGACACCGTCGATGATGGGTTTCGATTCCCTGTTCGGCCTCGTGCAGGTGGCGCTGGTCGCGGCCGTGGGCGCTGGCGGGCTGTCCACGCTGGACGGCGTCGCCCGTTTCTGGCTGGCGCTTGGCGCGATGCTGGTGCTGGCGCTGCTGCTGTTCGCGCCGCTGCTGGGCCGCGGCGGCCGTGACGTGCCGCGCATGATCCTGACCGGCCTGATCCTGGGCGTGTTGTTCCGGTCGCTGGCGGGCTTCATGACCCGCGTCATGGACCCCAACGCCTTCGCGGTGGTGCAAGGCCTGTCGGCCGCGAGCCTGACGCGCATCGACCCTGCCGTGCTGCCCTGGGCCGGCGCGATCACGGCCTCGTCGGGCATCGCGGCGCTGGTCCTGGCGCCGCAGTTGGACGTGCTGGCCCTGGGGCGCAGTTCCGCGGTGTCGCTGGGGCTGCGGGTCCGGGCGATGACGCTGGGCGGCCTGGCGCTGGTGGCGCTGATGACCGCGGCCGGCACCGCGATGGCGGGCTCGGTCGCCGCAGGCAGCCCGATCGGGGGATCGGCGGCATTCTTCGGGCTGATCGCCGCGGGCCTGGCCCGTGGCCTGACCGGCAGCGTGCGCCACGCGGCCCTGGTCCCCGGCGCGGCTCTGTCGGCCGCGCTGGTGATGGTCATCGGCCAGGTGGTGTTCGAGCGCGTCCTGGGTCTCGCCGGCACCCTGTCCGTCGTGATCGAGTTCGTGGGCGGGCTTTTCTTCCTGTATCTGCTGCTGAAGGGACGGTTGAGATGATCGAGGTTCAGGGGGTCACCCACGCCATCGGTCCCGCGGCGATCCTGCGCGACATCGACCTGGCGCTGCCGCGCGGTGCGCTGACGGCGCTGATCGGCCCCAATGGCGCCGGCAAGTCGACGCTGCTGCGGCTGATCGGCCGGCTCGAGCCCTTGCAGCGGGGGCGGATCTGCGTCGATGGCCAGGACATCACCCGCACGCCGACCGCCGATCTGGCCCGGAGGCTGGCGATCCTGGGCCAGAACACCGGCATCGCCAGCCGGCTGCGGGTGCGCGAGTTGGTCTCGTTCGGGCGATGGCCGCATTGTCATGGCCGGCCCACGCCGCGCGACCGGTCCGCCGTGGCGGCGGCGCTGCAGATGTTCGATCTGGAGCCGCTGGCCGACCGCTTTCTGGACGAGCTGTCCGGCGGTCAGGCGCAGCGCGCCCGTGTCGCGATGACCGTGGCGCAAGAGACCGACTGGCTGCTGCTGGACGAGCCGCTGAACAATCTCGACCTGGCCCACGCCCGCAGCCTTCTCGCGCAGGTGGCTGCGATGGCGGGGCAGGGGGGGCGCGGCGCGGTGATCGTCCTGCACGACATCAACCACGCCGCCGCCTGGGCCGATCATGTGGTGGCGCTGAAGCATGGCAGGGTTCATGCCCAGGGGCCCGCCGACGCAGTGCTGACTGAGCGGGTCCTGTCAGAGCTTTACGAGACCAAGCTGTCCGTCGTGCAGCATGCCGGCCGGCCCCTGGTGCTGCATCACCACGCGGCCTGACGCCGCAGTAGCGTGCGTACTGCATCCGGCGCCGCCCTTGCCGGGCGGCGCCGGGTCGTTCCGGCTCAGGTCGCGCGGGCGGGCTGGGCCGCGCGGCGGCCGAGCGCGGCATAGACCGCCGCCGCCACCACGAAGGTGACCGGCGCCGAGAAGGTCGCGAGACTGCCGCCGGCGAAATGCAGCGCCAGCCCCGCGGCCGCGGCGACCAGCCAGGCGGTCAGCCCGGTCGGGTTCACCGCGCGGGTGTCGCGCAGCCGAAAGCTCACCCGGTCATGGGCCGCGCCCTCGGCGCCCTCGGTCAGGATGTGGACCAGCGCCAGCCCGACCCAGGCCACCACGAAGATCCCCTGGTAGGCCAGCGCCTGCAGGATATAGGCGAACACGTCGGCCAGCATCAGCACATAGCAGATCACGCCGACGACGCAGGCCCAGAACACCTTGGGCAGTTCACCCGGAAGACGGTCTGGGCAAAGCTCTCCATGTTGACGGCGGCCAGGTAGTAGTTCGCGGTGTTGATCCGGGTCTGCGAGATCCAGACGAAGGCCAGCCCGGCCAGCCCCATCAGCTGGATCAGCGCCAGCACGACCGAGACCTCGCTGACCCCGCCCTCGGTCGGCAGGCTCGCGGCCAGGAAGATGTCGGCGAGGCCGTTCAGCAGGAACGCCACCAGGTAGAACGGCGCCCGAAGTTGAAGCGGACGTGATAGTCCTCGCCTTGCCGAAGCGGGCATAGTCATAGGTGAACATCATCAGGATCCAGACGCCCATGAACGCCACGAAGCAGTCCCACCAGCCGGTCGCCGGGGCGCCGCCCTCGGGGCCGAGGCTCAGCCAGGCGCTGGAATAGCCGTATTCGGCGATCGCCAGCACCACCGCGGCGATCAGCCCGATCAGGTAGAACGGCAGCAGCACCCCGTTCAGCTTGTCCAGCCAGTTCTGGATCGACCCGAAGATCAGCAGCACCGAGTAGACCACCACGATCAGCGCCGCGATCGGATAGCCGAGCCCGGCATAGCCTTGCAGCGCCAGCGCGATGACCGAGCCCTCGAACACCGCGTAATAGATGGCGGTGGCGAAGAAGATCAGCGTGGCGATCGCCGCGCCGGTGCGCCCCAGCAGGATGCGCGAGAACAGTGACACCGACAGCCCGGTGCGGATGGCGTGCCGCACCAGCACCGCGTTGACCGCGGCATAGGCGATCACCGACAGGACCAGCCCGATGATCGCGTTGACCGAACCATAGGCGAGCGCCAGCGTGGCCGACACCACCAGATAGAACATCGCCGAACAGACCGACCACCAGGCCATGGTCCTCGAAGATGAGGCCATGGTCCTCGAGGATGCGGGCCACGGCTTCGGCGATTTCGACATCACCGCGACGGTGACGATCAAGGGCGACAACTGCCACATCGAGATCGCCTCGCCGCCGCAGGTGCCCTATTTTATCAACAGCTACGAGGGGAACAGCCATTCGGGCGTCTATCTGAGGCTGATGATGTTCGCCCAGCTGCCGCCGCCCTATAACGAGGGGCTGTATCGCTGCGTGACGACCGACATGGGCCCCAAGGGGACGCTGTGCAACGCCAAGTCGCCGGCCCCGCAAATGAACTGCACCACCACGCCGATGGAGACGCTGACCGACGCGGTGCGGCTGGCCTTCGAACAGGCGGCTCCGGCCAAGGTCTCGGCCAGCTGGGGCCATGCGAACGGCTGCAACATCGCCGGCTGGGACACGCGCCACGACGAGGAATACGTGACGATGGTGCTGGCCTCGATCATCTCGGGGGCGGGCGCCACGGCCAGCCAGGACGGCTGGCACGCCTGCGGGCCGGAATGCTGCTTTGGGGCGCTGACCTCGGGCGACATCGAGATGCTGGAGCACAGCTATCCGATCATCATCCACCGCTATTCGCTGATGGAGGACTCGGGCGGCGCCGGCAAGAACCGCGGCGGCTCGGGCACCTGCTGGGAGGTCGAGCCGATGGACAGCCCGATGACGCTGATCACCTTTGGCGAGGGCCGGCGCATCCCGGCGATGGGCGCCGCGGGGGCGCGGTCGGACATGGTGTCGCCCAAGGTCGGCGAGACCCGGATCATCACCGAGAACGTCATCGAGACGATCCAGCCCGGCGAACGCGCCGCCAACAAGAACCCCGGCGGCGGCGGCTATGGCGATCCCTATGAACGCGAGATTGCCCGCGTGGTCGAGGACGTCCGCAACGGCCTCGTCAGCATCGAGGGCGCGCGGCGCGACTATGGCGTGGTCATCACCGACCCCGCCGCGCTGACCGTGGACGAGGCCGAGACGGCGCGGCTGCGCGCCGCCTGATCCTCATTCGTGCAGACATTTCCCCGGGCTGTGTCCGGGGGGCGCTGACAGCCCCCCGCGCGGCCGCCCGGACCAGGACAAGGGTTCCAGATCATGCAAAACCAGTATCGTCTCGGCATCGACGCCGGCGGCACCTTCACCGACTTCATCCTCGCCGACCGCAAGGGCGACGTGCGCATCTTCAAGGCGCTGTCCACCCCCACGCGCCCGACCGAGGCCATCCGCAACGGCCTCAAGGTGATCGAGGAGGAAACCGGGCTTTCCCCCGAAACCATCGTCACGAACGCCGATCTGTGCATCAACGGCACCACCGTGGGCCTGCTGAACGCGGCCAAGAACCGGTTCTTGGTCCGCGCCACCCACGGGCTGCAGCGGGCGATGCTGATCCTCGGGCCGACCACGCTGATGGAACCCGCGCGGGTCGCCGACGCCCATCGCGAACACGGCGCCGTGCTGGACGCGCTGACCGCCCGCGACGGCGAACGGGCCGAGGCCCGGATGCGCGCCCATATCGAGGCCGCCCAGCAGGTCCGGCTGAAATCGTTGCGCCAATCAGCGGCGACCCCGGGCCCCGAGACTGATCCCGGCCGGCAAGACGCGGGCGGCACGCATCGCTAAGCCTGCGGCGACGGCGGTGCGGGGCATCTGCCGCCGCCGCTGCGGGCCGCGCCGTCAGGCCCCACTGGCGCGCCCCGGCGTTTGCCCGTAAGCGGTCGGGGCACCAGCCGACCCCGGGGGAAACCATGTATACCGTCAGCCTCATGGCCGCGCCGACGCGGGCCGATCTCGGGGACGAGACCATCATCGGGCTGCAGCGCCGCTGGGATGGCGGCCACGCGATCTGGCTGGACCGCGGCACCGCGGCCGAGTTCCCGATCCCGGACCTTCCCGCCGATGTCGAGGCGGTCCGCGCCGACCTGGACGCCCGCGGTCTCGACCTGGCAGTCCAGCCAACGGCCAACCGGCGCAAGGCGGTGCTGCTCGCGGACATGGATTCGACCATGATCGGGCAGGAATGCATCGACGAACTGGCCGACGTGGCGGGCGTCGGCCCCCGCGTCGCCGCCATCACCGCCCGGGCGATGAACGGCGAGCTGAACTTTCACGAGGCACTGCTGGAACGCGTCGCGCTGCTGGCCGGGCTGCCCGACAGCGTCATCGCCGAGGTGCTGGCAAGCCGCATCACGCTCGCCGCCGGCGGCCCGACCCTGGTCGCGACGATGAAGGCGAACGGCGCCTGGACGGCGCTGGTGTCGGGCGGCTTCACCGATTTCACCGGCCCGGTCGCCGCCCGCATCGGCTTTGACGAACAGCGCGCCAACGTGCTGCTGTCGGGCGAGGACGGGCGGCTGAGCGGCCATGTCGGCCTGCCGATCCTGGGCCGCGCAGCCAAGGTCGAGGCGCTGGAACAGATCACCGCCGCCCGCGGCCTGACCCCCGCCGACGCCATCGCGGTGGGAGACGGGGCGAACGACCTGGGGATGCTGCAACTGGCCGGCACCGGCGTCGCCCTGCACGCAAAGCCTGTGGTGGCGGCGCAGGCCCCGATCCGCATCAACCACGGCGACCTGACCGCGCTGCTGTATCTGCAGGGCTATGGCCGCGACGAGTTCGTGGCGCCGTAGTCCTCCCACAGCCAGGCGGTTTCGCGCAAGCGCCCGCCGGTGACCTCGGCCCATTGCGTCGTCACGGGGCGGCCGCCCAGGCGGCGATAGAACGCGGCGGCGCGGTCATTGCCTGCGATCACCCTCAGCCCGAACGGGGCCATGCCGCGGGCCGCGAGACCGGCGGCGGCGGGGTGGAACAGCTGCCGCCCCAGGCCCTGCCGAACGCAGTCGGGATGCACATACAGCGCCCTGATCTCGCCCCTCGCGCCCAGCCCGCCCAGCGTGTCATCCCGCGGCGCCCCGGTGCTGACGAAGCCCGCGATCCGGCCCGCGAGCTCGGTCACGTGATGGGCGCCGTCGGTGCCCTCGCTCAGCATCGCGCGCCAGCGGGGAACCTGTCGCGCGAGCGTCATCTGCGCCAGCAGCGCCTCGGGGATCAGGCCGGGATAGGTCGCCCGCCACGCCGCCACCTGCACCGCCGCGATCTGCGCCGCGTCGCCCGGGACGGCCCTCCGGATCACGGCGCCAGCGCCGCCACCGTGTCCGCGGCCGGCCGGAGAATCGCGCGGGCGCAGCCGGTCCCGGCCCAGTGGGCGCCATAGCCGCTTTCCCCGGCCCCGACCGCGGCGGCGTTCAGCGCCTTGCCGGCGTCATAGGTCATCGGATAGCCCGGCGTCCCGTCATCGGGAACGGCGGTGAACAGATTGGTGCAGCACCGCGCCGGACGGCCAGAGATCGCCGCGGTCATCACCGTCTCGCCCCCCGCCAGCGCCGCCCGGTGGGCCGGGGGCGAGGCCGCTTCGGGCGCCAGCAGAAAGGCGGTCCCGCATTGCACCGCCACCGCCCCCACCGCCAGCGCCGCGCGGGGATCGGCGGCGTCCATGATCCCGCCCGCCGCGATCACCGGCAGGCCCAGCCCGGCCAGCTGGCGCACCAGATCCAGCGTCGGCAGCCGCTCGTCGTCCGCCGCGGGGTCGAAGACGCCGCGATGCCCGCCCGCCTGCCAGCCCTGGGCGACGACCGCATCCAGCCCGGCCGCCCGGACCGCGCGCGCCTCGGCCAGGCAGGTGGCCGTGGCGGCCAGAACCGCTCCGGTGGCCCGCAACGCCCGGATCTGGTCGGCGCGCGGCAGGCCGAAGTGAAAGCTGACCAGCGCCGGACGGGCCTCGACGAGAGCGGCCAGCATCGCGTCATTGTCGATGAAGCTGGGATAGATGTCGGTGAGGATCCGCGGCGGATCGGCCCCGAAGCGCGCGAAATGCGGCGCCAGCCGGTCGAGCCAGCGGGCCTCGGCCCCCGGGTCGCGCGGCGTCGGCCGGTGGCAGAACAGGTTCACCCCGAACGCCCGGTCGGTCAGCGCCGCCGTCCCTGCCATCGCCTGCGCCGCCTGCGCGACGCTCATCGCACCCAGACCCAGGCAGCCGAGCCCGCCCGCCCCGGACACCGCCGCCGCCAGCGCCGGGGTCGAGGTCCCCGCCATGGGCGCCTGGATCACCGGGACGCGCATCCCCAGGCGTTCGGTCAGGTTCATCGCGTGCTCCTCCGCTGTCTGCCGGGGCAGCAAACGCCGCGGGCCGCGCGATGTCCACCATGCCGGCGCTGTGGACTTGCCGGCGCGGTTGCGCCAGCCTGCACCGATGATCACCGGCATCGACCACATCGTCCTGACCGTCCACGACATCGAGGCCGCCCGCAGCTTCTATGCCCGCGTCCTGGGGGTCGAGGTCGAGACCTTCGGCGCCGGCCGCCGGGCGCTGAAGGTCGGCGGGCAGAAGATCAACCTCCAGACCCTCGGCCAGGAAACCCGCAACCACGCGGCCATCGGCTGCGGCGACGTGTGCCTTCTGACCGAGCTTCCCCCCGAAGCCGTGCTGGCAAAGCTGGCCGCCGATGGCGTGCCGGTGGTCGAGGGCCCGGTGCAGAAAACCGGCGCGCGCGGCCCGATCACCTCGGTCTATTTCTGCGATCCGGACGGGAACCTGATCGAGGTGTCCAGCAATCCGGCGTGGGCGGCGGGGTGGGGGGGTGACGCGAAGGGGAGCCGCAGGGCGGATCCTGCGGCGATCGTTTGTTTCGCCCGCAGCCGTCAGGCCTACTGGGGAACAATCGCCGCAACGAAGGATCGCCCGGCGGCCCGCGGCGGCCAGAGCGATCCGCCGCCGCAGCCGCCCACCTTTCTTCGAGGGGGCAGGGTCCCGGGGAAATCTCGGGCGCCGCGGCATCACGGGTGCACGCCAAACTCGCCCTGCGTCCGTCAGCCCGCAGCCGAACGTATCGCCACGCTTCCCCCTCGGCCGCTCAGAGGATATGGGCGTGCCATGCCGGACATGCCGCCGCAGATCGCCATCCTTCTCGCCTCGTATCAGGGGGCGCGGCATATCGCGGCGCAGCTGGACAGCCTCGCCACGCAGGACTATCGCCACTGGCGGCTGGTGGTGTCGGATGACGGGTCGACCGACGACACGATCGGGATCGTCCGCGGTTTCGCCGCCGCCCATCCCGGCCATGAGGTCACGATCGTGGACGGGCCGCGCGAGGGTGCGACCCGGAACTTCCTGTCCCTGATCGCCGCGGTCCGGCCGGGCGAGGCGCTGGCCTATTGCGATCAGGACGACGTCTGGCTGCCCGACCGCCTGTCGCGCGGCGTCCGCGCCATCGAGGCCGTGGCGGCCGGAGATCGTCCCCCGGGGATCGACGCGGTGGGTGACGACGCGCCGCCTGCCGGTCCGCAGCCGACTGGCATGGCGCCCGGGAACGTCGCGCGTGCGCCGGCTGACGTGCCGCCTGCCGGCGCAGGGTCTTTCGCCTGCCCGCCGGTCTTTGCCGAAACGCTGCCGGCGGGCGAATCGCTGCGGGCAGGGGTCGCACCGCCTGCCGCCGATGCTGTCCACGCGTCCTCCGGCACTTCAGCCGCGGCCACGCCGCCCCCGGGGGCACGCGCCGTCCTGCACGTGACGCGCACGACCATCTGCGACAGCGACCTGCGGCCGCTTCGCCCCGCGCCCCTCTATCGGCGCCCCCCGGGGTTCCGGAACGCGCTGATCCAGGCCTGCACGCCCGGCAACACGACGCTGGTCAACCCCGCCGGGGTCGCCATCCTGCGCACCGGGGCCGAGGCGGCGGCGCGGGCGGACATCGTCTCGCATGACTGGTGGACGTATCAGCTGATCTCGGGGGCCGGAGGTCTCGTTATCCGCGATCCGGCCCAGACGGTGCTGTATCGCCAGCACCGCGGCAACGTCATGGGGCGCAACGATACGCCGCGGGCGATGCTGGCCCGGATATCTCGTCTGAGCGCGGGCCACTACGGCGACTGGCTGCGGTCGAACGTGGTGGCGCTGGAGGGCGCCCGGGCCCTGCTGACCCCCGAAAACCGCGCGGTTCTGGATGGGTTCGCGGCGGCGCTGCGGGCACCGGGCCCACGGGCGGCGACCGAGCTGGCGCGGCTTGGCCTCTACCGCCAGACGGTGGCCGGGACTGCGGCCTTTTACGCCGCCGCCGCGATGGGCCGCCTTGGCCCCCGCAGGTGAGCGGAACCGACGGATGCGCCCTGCGTACCAGCGACGGCGCGGCGAGCGACCGGAAGGCGAGAGACGTTGCGGCGCGAGACGATGCGGCCAGAGACGATGCGGGGAGAGACCGGAAGGCGAAAGACCGGTGCGGCGAGAGACGGTGCAGCGAGAGACCGGAGCCGAGAGACCGGGAGGCAAGAAACCGGCGAGGTGCGAAACGGTGCGGCGAAAGACCGGGAGTCGAGCGACCGGGAGGCGCCAGACCGGGGACGGTCTGCTCGCGCGACCCGCCGACAGGCCAGGCAAGAGCCGTCTCTCGGCCGTGGCGACGGTCGGCGCCCGGTCACCCGGTGTGCGTTGCGCATAAGCGACCGGACGCCCGGCCGCGACCGATTTTGCGCTGACCGATCGCGAGGGCGGTCCAGCGGAGGGCCTCCGACCGCAGCTGAGCAAACGACCCCCGAAGCGGCGCATCAGCCACCGTGACGCGCTCCCGTTGCCTATGCCGGCGCCGCTATAGCGCCCGCTGCCCTATCGTTCCTGCCGCGCGATATCGCCGACCAGGATGTCGGTGATCTCCGGCACCACCTCCTGCGCCGCACCGACCAGAGCGGTCCGCATCTTGCGCAGTTGAGGCTCGCTCGTGAAGTTGCCGTCGAAGGCGCCGGTATTCGCCTGGATCAGCAGTTGCCGCAGCAGCGCGTCGCGCAGCTTGATTTCATGGGCGTAGACCTTCTCGGTCGCGGCGCCGGGCATCTCGACGGAGAGCGACAGCACCATCGTGCTGTCCAGCTGACCGCCATGCAGCACCGGGATGAAGAACTGCTGCGGGAACTTGAACCAGGCCGCGGCGTCAGGGTCGGCCGCGCCGCCGCCATGCCCCCCCGCGCCATGATCGCTTTCGGCCTTGCCGTGCCCGTCGGATGTCGAGCTGGCCGCGGCGTCCTTCGCGGGGGCCGCGTGGGCGGCGTCGCCCTCGGCGGGCGCGCCGTGGCCGTCCTGAGCCGTTTCCGCCTCCGACCCGCCGTGCCCGGCGTCTGCCGCCTCGCCGTGCGCTGCCTCCTCGGTGCCGCCGCCCTTCAGCATGTCGCCCGCCGCCGCCCCGCCAAGGAAGGCCAGCAACGCGAGGATGACGGGGATCAGTTTGCGGATCATGCGGGCACCTCAGTAGGGCAGGACGATGTCGGCCAGCTGCTGGCCATAGCGGGGCTGCTGGACGTCGCTGATCTGGCCGCGGCCGCCATAGCTGATGCGCGCGCCGGCGATGCGGTCATAGGCGACCTCGTTCTCGCGGCTGATGTCCGAGGGCCGCACGAAGCCGCTGACGGTCAGCTCGCGGACCTCGTAGTTCACGCGCACCTCCTGGCTGCCCTGGATGCTCAGCACCCCGTTCGGCAGCGTCTCGATGACGGTTGCGGCGACCCGCAGCGTCATCTTGTCCCGGCGCGAGATGTTGCCCGAGCCCTTGAAGGTCGAGGCGCCCTTGGCCGAGGCCAGCTCGTCCATGCTGGCGCCTTCGGGCAGGATCTCGTTGATCCGCTGCGGGATGCCCATCATCTGCGGCATGCCGACGCTTTCCGAGGACGCCCGCGAGCGGCCCGAGCTGTTCTGGATCTCGGCCTTGTCGTCGATCTCGATCACCACGGTCAGGATGTCGCCGCGGGCGGTGGCGCGGCGGTCGCCGACCAGCGACATCTGCTGGCCCGCCCATAGCGAGGCGGCGCTGTCGGGGCGCACGGGGCCGGGCGGCTGCGGCATCACCGGCTCGGCCATCGCCTGGAATTCGGGCGTGGCGTGGGGCTCGGTCATCTTCGGCGTGCGGCCGACCTCGGAGACGCGGCCGCAGGCGGTGGCGGTCAGGACGAGACACAGGGCGAGGCCTGCGGTGAAGCGGGTGGTCTTCATGCGCGAATCCTTCAGCGCTGGGCGACGGTGGCAGAGCCGTCGGCGTTGATGCGGGCCATCAGCGTGGCCCGCGAGCTCATGTTCATGACTCGGATCACGTCGCCCTCGCCGCCGGCGCCGAGGGCGCGGCCCTCGGTCTCGATCCGCAGGGCGGCACTGTCATAGGCGAGCGTGATCAGCTGGTTGCGGGAGACCAGCGTCGGCGTGGTGAGGTGGCCGGCGCCGATCGCGCGGCCCTGGTAGACGGCGATGCGCAGCTGTTTGCCGACCGCATCGGCCGGGGACAGCCCGACCCGGGCGGTGGGGGCGACGACCAGGTCGGCCTCGGCCAGCACGGTCCCGGCGGGCAGGGTGCGCGCGGCGGTGATCTCGTCGGCCGCCAGCGACAGCGGGAACAGGGCGAGGATCAGGATCAGCCAGGCCATCAGCGCACCTGCACCGTGGCGCCGAGCATCTGGTCGGCGGCGGTGATGACCTTGGAGTTCAGCTCGTAGCCCCGCTGGGCCTTGATGAGTTCCGAGATCTCGCGCACCGGATCGACGGCGCTTTCCTCAAGGTAGCCCTGGCGCAGCGTCCCCAGCCCCTGTTCGCCCGGCACCCCGGCCATCGGCGCGCCCGAGGCCGGGGTTTCTAGGAACAGGTTCGACCCGATCGCCTCCAGCCCCTTTTCGTTGACGAAGTTGACCAGGGTGATCTGGCCCAGGTTCTGCGGCTCGGTCTGGTCGTTGAAATAGGCGTTCACCTCGCCCGCCGCGCTGATCGAGATGCTGCGCGCCTCGGGCGGGATGGTGATGCCGGGCACCACCGGATAGCCGTCCGAGGTCACGATCTGCCCGTCGGCCGAGCGCTTGAGCCCGCCATCGCGGCTATAGCCGGAATTGCCCGACGGCAGCGTCACCTCGAGATAGCCGTATCCGTCGATGGCGACGTCCAGATCGCCGCCGGTGGCCGACAGCGTACCCTGGGCAAGCGTGATCGTCACCGCGGTCGGCCGCACCCCCAGCCCCATCTGCACCCCCGCGGGCACCATCGTGCCGTCGGCGGCGGCGATGGTGCCGGGGCGGGTGACCTGCTGATAGGCGAGATCGGCGAACTCGGCCCTGCGGGCGTTGTAGCCGGTCGTCGACATGTTCGCGAGGTTCTGGGAAATCACCTCGACCCGGGTCTGCTGGGCGGCCATGCCGCTCGCCGCGATCTGCAATGCTCTCATGGAAATGGCGCCTTTCAGCGGGTTGTGGCGGTGATGACGGCGCGGATCCGCTGATCCTCGCCGTCAAGGAAGGACTGGCCGAGCTCGTAGGCGCGCTGCACCTCGATCATGCGGGCGATCTCGAGCACCGGGTTGACGTTGGATTCCTCAAGGAACCCCTGCCGCACCAGCGGGTCGGCGATGGGCTGCGCCCCGTCGGCGGCAAACAGCGTCCCGCCGAAATGCCTCAGCAGCGCGCGGTCGGGCTGCTCGAATACGCCCACCCGCCCGACCGGCTGGCCGTCGGCCGAGATCGTGCCGTCCGGGCCGATGCCGATGCTGCGGGTGCCCGGCGGCAGCGCGATCGGGGTCTGGCCGTCGTCCAGCACGCGGTAGCCGTCGCCGTTGATCAGCTCGCCCTCGGGCGACATCAGGAACGCCCCGGCGCGGGTCAGGCGGTTGCCGTCGGGGGTTTCGACCATGAAGAACCCGTCTCGTTCCAGCGCCAGGTCGAACTTGCCGCCGGTCATCGTCAGGCTGCCGGGAGTCAGGTCGACCTCGCGGCCGCGCGCATTGGCCATCGACAGCGTCTCGCGCCCGTCGCGCAGCGAGGTCAGGTGTTCGGAAAACACCACCCCCTCGCGCCGGAAGCCGGTGGTCGAGCCGTTGGCCATGTTGTTGGCCACCGCCCGCATTTCGCGCATCAGCCCGGATTGCCGGGTCAGGGCGGCATAGATCGCGTTGTCCATCGCTCAGCCTCCGGCGATCAGCGGCAGGATCTGGTCGGTGAAGAACCCGGCCAGGGTCGCCGTCATGAAGCTCATGGTGACCCAGAAGACGCCCAGCATCAGGCCCACCTTGGGCACGAAGGTCAGGGTCATTTCCTGCACCGAGGTCAGCGCCTGGAACAGGCCGATGATGACGCCGGTGACCAGCGCCACGGCCAGCAGCGGCGCCGACATGCGCACCGCGATCCACAGCGCCTGGCGGGTCACGTCGAAGATGAGGTTCTGGTCCATCGGCGCGCTTCTCAGACCGGCATCCGCAGGATTTCCTGATAGGCCTCGACCACCCGGTCGCGGATCGCGACGGCGGTTTCCAGCGCCATCTGGGCCTGGGCGATCGACTGGACCAGCGCCTGGGTGTCGGAACTGCCCTGCATCGCGCCCACCGCGGCCCGGTCGGCGCCGGCCATCACCTGGGCGAATTCCTCGGCGGCGGCGGTCAGCCCGCCGGGGCGCCCGTCGCTCGCGGCCAGCGGCGCGGGGGCGGCGGCGGCGCGGGCCTCGGCATAGGCCGAGGCGGCGCGGCTGCCGGATTGCAGGGCAGAGGAGGTCAGCGAGATCATGGCGTCCCTTTCAGCGGCGGATCAGGTCGAGCAGTTGCGCGGACATCTCGCGCGACTGTTCGAACATCTTGAGATTGGCCTCGTAGCTGCGGCTGGCCTCGCGCGCGTCGGCGACCTCGACCACCAGGTCGACGTTCGAGCCGAGGTAATAGCCGTCGCCATTGGCCATCGGATGGCCGGGGTCGAAGACCTGCGGCAGCTCGCGGCGGTCGTGGCGGGTGCGGCTGGCCTGCACCGCCCCGGTGTCGCGGCCGAAGTCGCGGTCGGGTTCGAAGCTGACCAGCTTGCGCCGATAGCCGGGGGTGTCGGCATTGGCGATGTTTTCCGAGATATGGCGCAGCCGCACCCCTTGCGCGCGCAGCGCCGAGGCCGAGATCTGGACGGCAGACAGTTCCATGACGCCCCCTTACCCGCGCCGCCCGAGGGCGGTCCGCGTCATCGTCAGGCCGGACTGAAAGACCGACAGCGCGATGTTGAATTCCCGCTTGGCGTCGGCGGCGCGGATCATTTCGTCCTCGACCGACACGGTGTTGCCGTTGGGCGAGGGTTCGCCGCCGGCATCCACCGCCGCGCCTGCCGCGCTGCCCCAGGCGCCGGCCGCGACATGCTGCGGCCGGGTCGTCCGCAGCCCGATCGCGGCGCCCTGCCGGTAGCTGTCGGAAAAGCGTTCCAGGTCGCGGGCGCGATAGCCCGGCGTATCGGCATTGGCGACGTTCGTGGCGATGACGCGCTGGCGCTGCGCGGCATGCGCGCCCAGGTCGCGGGCCATCCGCATCGTGTCGATCTGTCCGAACAAAGGTTTCTCCTTTCGGTCGCGATAAACCCGGTCTTAACCCCGAGAGGTTTAGAAACCGTTTCGCGGCGCAAATTTTTTGCCGCCATCGGACGAGGGCGAAGTGGACAGAATGGAATCGGTCGCGGCGCGGATCCGCCGGATGCGGATCGGCCAGCATTTCGGCCGCGTCGCCGCGATTCGCGCCGGGATCGTCGAGGTCGGGGGGCTCAATCATTCGGCCTCGGTCGGCGACCGCGTTGGGTTCCTGAACGGCACGCTGTTCGGCGAGGTCGTGGGCCTCAGCCCCGATCACGCGCTGGTGCTGCCCGAAGGTCCGACCGACGGGCTGTCGATCGGCGCCGGGGTCGAGCTGCTGTTCCGGCCCACCCTGGCGCCCTGCGACGACTGGATCGGGCGGATCGTGGACCCGCTGGGGCGGCCCCTGGACGGGCGCCCGCTGCCCTCGGGGCTCGAGGATCGCCGCTATCGCGCCGCCCCGCCACCAGCCGCCTCGCGGCGTCGGCTGGGGACGCGGCTGGATACCGGGCTCGCGGTCTTCGACACGCTGCTGCCGATCGTGCGCGGGCAGCGGATCGGGCTGTTCGCGGGGTCGGGGGTGGGGAAATCGACGCTACTGTCGGCGCTGGCGCGCGGAGTCACCGCCGACGTGGTGGTGATCGCGATGGTGGGCGAGCGCGGGCGCGAGCTGCGCGAGTTCGTCGAATCGGTCCTGGGCCCCGAGGGGATGGCCCGCGCGGTGGTGGTCGCTGCGACCTCGGACCAGTCGCCACTGATGCGGCGGCGCTGCGCCTGGGCGGCGATGGCGGTCGCCGAACATTTCCGGGACGCGGGCCGGCACGTGCTGTTCCTGGCCGATTCGATCACCCGCTTTGCCGAGGCTCATCGCGAAATCGCGCTCGCCTCGGGCGAGGCGCCCAGCCATCGCGGCTTCCCGCCCTCGACTTCGCAGATGATCATGGCGCTGGCCGAACGCTCGGGGCCGGGTCCCGAAGGGTCGGGCGACATCACGGCGATCTTTTCGGTGCTGGTCGCGGGGTCGGACATGGAGGAGCCGGTCGCCGACATCCTGCGCGGGGTGCTGGACGGCCACGTGGTGCTGGACCGCGCCATCGCGGAACGCGGCCGGTTCCCGGCGGTCGACGTGCTGCGCTCGGTGTCGCGCTCGCTGCCCCATGCGGCGACGGATCCCGAGAACGCGCTGATCGGCCGCGCGCGCGCGGCGCTGGGGCTGTATGCCGAGTCCGAACTGATGATCAAGGCCGGGCTCTATGCCCCCGGCTCGGACCCAAAACTGGACGAGGCGGTGCGGCTGTGGCCCGCGCTGGACGGGTTCTCGGCGCGCACCTCGTCGGATGCCGGGACCAGCTTCGCCATGCTGGCGGACGCGCTGGGGGCAGGGGGCCGGCCGGGTCTGCGCTGAGGCCCGGACCTTACGGACAAACGCACATTTGTTAATCGCCCGAAACCGGAAGGCGCCTTGCGGTGTTCCTAGCCGGTAAGCGAGGGCGACAGGCCCTGGAACGACCTCAGATCGACAAGGGCAGGGCACGGGAATGGCATCCACCGAAGGCGATATCCCGACCGCCCACGCGGAGCTTGTGGACCGGGAATTGACGGGCGACCCGGCTGCGTTTGACCGCACCGCCTCTGACGTGATCACCATCTCCGAAGAGCGCGCCTCGGTCACCGTCGAGCGGCGGGAGGCCGGCGGCGTGCGGGTCCGCGTCACCACAGAGCCGGTGGAGGAGCAGCTCTCGGTCGATCTCGGCTCGGAAACCGTCGAGGTGACGCGCCACTCCAAGGGCCACGAGATCGACGCCATCCCCGAGCCGCGCGAAGAGGGCGACCTGCTGATCGTCCCCGTCGTCGAGGAACGCGCCGTCGTCGTGACCAAGCTGTTCCTGAAAGAAGAAATTCACATTCGCCGCAACCGCAGAACCGAAACGGTTGCGGTTCAGGTGACCCTGCGCCGCCAGCATGCCGTGGTCGAGCAGCTGGATCTCGGACAGTCCGATGCCGGTCCCCTGGGCCGCGCGGGCGACCTCGACCACGGACGCTGAGCCTCTTCAGCAACTTCACAAAGGACCAATCACAATGGCCATGGAAAACATCAACACCGGCGCGACCCGTACCCTTTCTGCCATGTTCGACACCCGTGCCGAAGCCGACCGCGCCATCGCTGCGCTGCAGGCCGCGGGCATCGCCGATGTCGTCCTGACCGGCGGTGACAACCCGGGCTACGGCTCGGTCGAACGCGACGTGGCGATCGACACCCGCACCCACGAGAAAGGGTTTTTCGAATCCATCGGCGACTTCTTCTTCCCCGAGGAAGACCGCTATGCCTATGCCGAGGGCCTGAACCGCGGCGGCTATCTGGTGACCGTCTCGAACATCGCATCCGACCAGTACGAAACTGCGCTGGACATCCTCGACGACGAGGGCGCGGTCGATCTGGACGCGCGCGAGGGGGAGTGGCGCCAGGAAGGCTGGTCGGGCTATGACCCGGCGCTGGGCGACACCACCGCCTATGCCGCCGAGCGCGTCGAAACCGACACCTATGTCGCGCGTGACTGGGCGCCGCTGGAGGGCGACCTGAATGACGACGGCCGCATAGACGTCGTGGAAGAGCGTCTGCTGGTGTCCAAGCGCGAGGCCGAGGGCGGCCGCGTCCGCGTCCGTTCGTATGTCCGCGAGACTCCGGTCGAGCAGGACGTCGAACTGCGCTCGGAGCGGGTGAGCGTCGAGCGCCGCGCGGTGGACCGTCCGGCAAGCGACGCCGATTTTGCCGAGCGCACCATCGAGGCGCGCGAGTATGTCGAGGCGCCGGTCGTCCACAAGGACGCCCGCGTGGTCGAGGAGATCAATCTCAACAAGGATGTAGAGACGCATGTCGAGACCGTCCGCGACACCGTCCGTAAGACCGAGGTGGAAATCGAGGATGAGCGCGGCAACATCATCGATCGCGACCTGGACGCCGACCGCCGCTAAGGCGCTGGGCAGGACCTGACGGAACACGGAAAGGGCAGCCTTGCGCTGCCCTTTTCAAATCGCCAGACTGGAACTCAATATTTGTTAGACCCCCGGACGGCGGCATTGCATCCCATTGGTGCGCCTGACAATTTGCCGGCCGCTGCCGCTTCGGAAGGCCACCATGGCACTGACTGAATACTTCGTACGCTATCTTCAGCGACGCGACACGCTGACCGATGACGACCTGGCCCGATTGCGGTCCGTGCCCACTGAAATCCGCAGCTTCCAGCCGGGCGACGAGATCGTGCCGGCGGGGCCGAACAAAACCCGCAGCTGCCTCATCCTCAAGGGCATGGCCGGGCGGCTGCATCTGCTGCCGGGGCGTTCGGCGCAGCGGGTCATCACTGCGTTGCACGTGCCGGGCGATTTCGTCGACCTGCACGCCTTCGTGCTGCACGGGATCGAACACAGCGTCGTGGCGGTCGGCCCGGCTGAGGCGGAATTCATCGGCCATGACGAACTGACCGAGATCACCGAGAACTATCCGCACCTGACCCGGCTGCTGTGGATGTCCACCGCGATCGACGCGGCGATCCACCGCCAGTGGCTGGTGGCGGCGAACGCGCTGCGGTCCAGCGCGCACCTCGCGCACCTGGTCTGCGAGATCTACACCCGGCTGATGGCCGTGGGCGCGGCCCGCGACTATCGCCTGACGCTGCCGCTGCTGCAGCGGGAACTGGCCGATATCCTTGGCTATTCCTCGATCCACATCAACCGCGCCGTGCGCGACCTGCGCGACCGCGAGCTGCTGCGCTGGACCGGCACCGATATCGAGATCATCGACTGGCCGGGCCTCGTGCGGCTGGCGCGCTTCGACCCCGAATATCTCGATCTAGAGCGCCGCCGCCGCTAGGGTGCGGCGCCTCTCTGCGCGGTCACTGACACAGCCGAAAGCCGCCGCGCCGGGCCTTGATGTCCAGATGCAGGTGGTCGTCATGGGCGGCATTGCTGCCCGGCCCCAGCACCGTCGAGAAGAACAGGCAGGCCGCGCCCTGTACCGCGTTCTGGAACGCCACCGCCATGTCGCCCCGGTCGCCGGGCGGGGCTATCTCGATCCGCGAGCCGTCGTCGAAGCCGAAGGCGGCGATGTCGATCGCGTTGCCGACCGCATGTTCCGACAGGTTCTGCGGGGTGCCGTTCCCGAGCACGCCGCGGCAGTGATAGGTCGTGCCCAGGGCCAGGCTCGTCAGCCGCGGACTGTTCGGCAGATGCCCGGCCGAAGGGACCACCACATCGCGCATCCAGTGCGCCAGCGCCCGCGCCGCGTCGCAGCGCATCGCCGCGCCGCCTTCCAGCGCGATGCCGGGCAGGATTTCGGTGAGTTCCAGCGGCCGGGCGATGCCGCAGTCGCGCTGCGCGGGATCGGTGATCGCGGGGATTTCGCGATAGACCGCGCCCAGCCGCCGCAGCTCGAGCCGGCAGGCGGCGTGGTCGAAGTCGGTCTCGCGGAGCGTCTCGGGGACCGGCGGCCCTAGCGGCACGGGAGGAGCGGACGGCTCGGGAGGAGCGGGCGGCGCGAGCGGGATCAGCGCGCCTTGCGACGGGGCCGCGTCGGAAGTCGGCGGGGCCTGCGACGGCGCTGCGTCAGCCTTCGGCGCACCGGGGGACGGACCGGCGTCAGCCCCGGCCGCCACCGGCGGCTGCGCTGCGGGGGGCGCGGCCGGCATCTCCTCGGGCGGGATCAGCCGCCCTTGCGAGACGCCCTGCGCCCGGGACGGGGGTGCCGCCGCATCGCCCGCCGCTCCCGCTGGACGCGCCGCCGGCCGGGCGGGGCCGGGCGCGGGCGTCTCGGCAACCGGGCGCGGGGCCGGGGCGTCGCTGACCTGCGCCGCCGCGGGAAGCGCGGCCAGCAGCAGGGCCCCGGCCAGAAACCGCATCAGTTGCCCGCGGGGGCGGGCGCCGCGCCGGGCTGCGGGGTCGGCAGGACGTAGGGCTGCGCGCCCACCGCGCCGCCCGTCGCCTGATCCAGCGCCGCGGCCAGCGGGTCGGCCGCAGGGACCCCCGGCGCCGCCGCGACCGGCGCCGCGCCCGTGTCAGCGGTCGGCGAGGCAGCGGCGGGCTGAGCCGCCCCCGTCACGTCGGACGTCGTGGTCGCCTGCACTTCGGCCGCCGGCGCCGTGGCCATCGTCGCGACCGGCGCGCTCGCGGCGCCCGTCGCGCCCGGCACCCGCCGCGCCACCGGCCGCCCGGCGGCCGCGACCGGGGCCGCCGCCGCACCCGCCGCCGCCTCGACCGTCGCTCCCGCCGTCGCGTCCGCCGCGACCTCCGGCTCGACAGGCTTCGTCACGTCCGCGATCGCCACGCCCGGCGCCAGGAAATCGACGATCGTCTGGCCCGGCTGCACCATCCCGGCCAGTTCGCGTGCGTCCCAGTTGGTCAGCCGCACGCAGCCGTTGCTTTCGTTGACGAACAGCCGCGACGGAGTCGGCGTGCCGTGGATGCCATAGGTCGGCTTGCTGAGGTCGATCCAAACGTTCCCCACCGGGCCGTTCGGCCCCGGCGGCACCTTCAGCACCTTGTCGTTGTCGCCCTGCTTGAAGTTGATGTTGGGGTTATAGGTATAGTCCGGGTCCAGCGCGACGGCCTCGACCAGGTGGCTGCCGTGGGGCGAGGGCGTGGCGTCCGAGCCGACCGTGGCGGGATAATCCGCGACCATGCCGCCGTTGCCGTCATAGGCGGCGACCCGGCCGGTGGCCTTGTCGACGACGATCCGCGCCACCTTGGCCTTGATCGGCTTGGCCGGCACGGTGACGTTGATCGTGGCCCCGGGCGCGATCTCGACGCCCTTGTTCAGCTGGGTCAGGAACTTGTCGTCCATGTGGAACCGCTCAGCCAGCTTCTCGGTCACCGAGGTATAGCCCATCGAGCTCATCTTGGCCTTTTCGGCGTAGTCGGTGGGGATGCTGTCGACCAGCCCCTGCGCATCCTCGGCCGTCACCGTATAGGTCGAGGTCAGGGGCTCGGCCGCGTGGCGTTCCAGCAGCTCCCAGACCTGCGCGTCCAGCCGCCCGTCCTGGGGCAGGCCGTTCTTGCGCTCGAACGCCTTGATGGCGCTTTCGCTCATCCCGCCGCGAAACCCGTCCACCACCCCCGGCGACACGCCGGCGCGGTCCAGCAGGATCTGCACCTTGGCGGTCAGCGCCGACTGGCCGGACGGCAACTCTCCGGTCCCGGAATAGGTGGCGGCCTCGATATCGGCGGGCGCGATGGCGGCGCGCTTGTCCTGCGCCGCGGCGGGCGTCCCCCAGGCCGAGGCCGCCAGCAGCAGCGGCAGCGCGGTGGCCAGCATCGGCAGGGCAGGGCGGAACGGGCG
>NZ_JRKS01000020.1 GCF_000763805.1 Paracoccus sphaerophysae
GATGACGGGTCCCCCGCGCCAATCTGGACCGGCGCCGGCTGGGCCGTTGCCCGCGCGCCGCTGGCCGACGGGCGCAGCGTCGAGCTGGGCGAGCGGCTGGACGACCGCCGCGCCGAGCTCTTGGAAAGCATCCGCGGGCTGGTGCTGGTGATGCTGCCGGTGGCGCTGGCGCTGATGTGGGTGATCCGGCGCACGCTGGGGCAGGCGGTGCGCCCGGTCGCCGGGCTGTCGCGGGTGCTGGCCGCCCGCGATCCGGCCGATCTGGCGCCGCTGGACCCGGCCGGGCTCCCGTCCGAGCTTGCGCCGGTGGCGACCGGGCTGAACCGCTATCTGGCCCGCATCCAGACCGTGCTGGCGGCCGAGCGCGAGTTTGCCGCCAATGCCGCGCACGAGCTGCGCACCCCCGTCGCCGCCGCCCGGGCCGAGGCGCAGCTGCTCGCCGCCCGGCCCGAGGCGGCCACCGAAGCGCAGCGGGTGATCGCCGCGCTGGACCGAATCGCCGCGCTCAGCGAACGGCTGCTGCAGCTGGCGCGGGCGGAATCGGGGGTGGGGCTGGCGCGGATGCCGATCGACCTGACCCGGCTGGTGCCGCTGGTGTTGGCCGACCTGCCGGCGCGCCCCGGCCGGCCGCTGCGCTATGACGACGGCGACCTGGACGAGGCGGTGGTGCAGGGCGATGCCGACGGGCTGGCGATCCTGATCCGCAACCTGGTCGAAAACGCGCTGCGCCACGGCACCGGGCCAGTGCGGGTCACGCTGTCGGCGGGCCCGCGGCTGACGGTCCGCAACCCCGCCGCGCCGGGCGCGCGGTTCCGGCTGGGCCGGCTGGACCGCGACCCGGCGTCCGAGGGGACGGGACTGGGGCTGACCATCGCCGCGCGTCTGGCCGAACAGGCCGGGGCGCGGCTGGCGACCGACATCGTGGACGGGACCGCGACGGCGGCCCTGGACTGGCCGCTGGGCCGCCGGGATTAGCGGCGCGCGCTACTCGGCTGCCCGGGTCGCGCTGTTCGGGGTCAGGGTGTGGTCGACCGGCTCGTATCCGGTCTGGTCCTCTTGCGCCTCGGCATCGCCCGACAGCGGGTCGGGCTTCATCCGGAAGCCGCGTTCCAGCTGGTCGAACGGCGCCACCGGGTAGTCGCCCGAGAAGCAGGCGTCGCAATATTGCGGGCAGGAATCGTTGCGGCCGTGGGCCTCGCCAACCGCCCGATACAGCCCGTCCAGCGTCACGAAGGCGAGGCTGTCCACCCCGATCCATTCCCGCATCTCGTCGGGCGTCATCCGCGCCGCCAGCAGCTTGTCGCGGTCGGGCGTGTCGACGCCATAGAAGCACGGCCAGGCGGTCGGCGGGCTGGCGATGCGGAAATGCACCTCGGCCGCGCCGGCATCCAGGATCATGTCCTTGATCTTGCGGCTGGTGGTCCCGCGCACCACGGAATCGTCGACCAGCACCACTCGCTTGCCGCGCACCAGCGCGCGGTTCACGTTCAGCTTCAGCCGGACGCCCATGTTGCGGATCTGTTCAGTCGGCTCGATGAAGGTCCGGCCCATATACTGGTTGCGGATGATCCCCATGCCGAAGGGGATGCCGCTTTCCCGCGCATAGCCGATCGCCGCCGGGGTGCCGCTGTCGGGGACCGGGCAGACAATGTCGGCCTCGACCGGCGCCTCGCGGGCGAGTTCCACGCCGATCTGGCTGCGGGTTTCGTAGACGGACCGGCCCCCGATGATCGAATCGGGGCGGCTGAAATAGACGTGCTCGAAGATGCAGAAGCGGCCCGTCGAGGGGCCGAAGGGGCGCGAGGTCTCGACCTTGCCCTTGGAGATCACCACCATTTCGCCCGGCTCGATCTCGCGCACGAACTCGGCCCCGATGATGTCCAGCGCGCAGGTTTCCGAGGCCAGCGCATAGCCGTCCCCCGACAGCCGCCCCAGCACCAGCGGGCGGACGCCCAGCGGGTCGCGCACGCCGATCAGCTTGGTGCGGGTCATGGCGATGACGCTGAACGCGCCCTCGACCCGGCGCAACGCGTCCTTCATCCGTTCGGGGATGTTGCGCTGGATCGACCGCGCCATCAGGTGGATGATGCATTCACTGTCGCTGCCGGATTGGAAGATGCTGCCGCGCTCGATCAGTTCGCGCCGCAGGGCGAGCGCGTTGGTGATGTTGCCGTTATGGGCGACGGCGCAGCCGCCCATGGCGAATTCGCCGAAGAAGGGCTGGATGTCGCGGATCGCCGGGCCCTTGGCGCCGGCGGTGGAATAGCGGACATGGCCGATGGCGAGCTCGCCCGGCAGCGTTTCCATCAGCGACGCCTTGGTGAAGTTGTCGCGGACATAGCCGAAACGGTGGGCGCTGTTGAAGCCGGTGTCGGGGTCGAAGGCGACGATGCCGCCTGCCTCCTGCCCGCGATGCTGCAGCGCGTGCAGCCCCAGCGCCACGAAGTTCGCCGCCTCGGCCACACCATTCACGCCGAACACGCCGCATTCCTCGTGCAGCCGGTCGCTGTCGAAGGGGTCGGCAAGGAATGGCTGCATGATCGGCCCCACGAGTCGGATGACGGCTGCGCGACACATAGGGGACGCAGCCGGCAAAGTCACGGGGTGACCGGGCCGCGGGCGCACAGTCACCCGCAGGCGGGCGCCGTTCTAGCCAGGCTCAGTTGGCGGGCGCGGCCGGTCCGGTGGTCGTGGTTGTCGTCGTGGTCGCCGGAGCGGCCGGCGCCGTGCCGGTGGGACCGCAATCTCCGACCAGCTGCTCGAACCGGCTGGCGAGCCAGCCGGGCGCGTCCTGCGGGATCTGCTGGTTCAGGCGCCCGCTCATCTGCTGGAAGACCTGCGCCGAGCGCGAGTTGTCCACCTGCGCGATGCGCTGGGTCGACATCACCCGATCATAGACGATGAAGGCAATCACGACCAGCATGATGCCGCGCGCGACCCCGAACAGGAAGCCCATCCCCTGGTCAACCCCGCCCAGGGCCGAGCGCTGCACCACCGACGAGAACAGCGGCGTCAGGATGGAAAACAGCACCAGCGCCAGGGCGAACACGACGGCGAAGCCGGCAATCGTGCCCAGTTCGCAGTTGTCGGAAATCAGGCTGTTCAGATAGGGCACCTGCGCGATCAGCGGCCGCACCGACGAGGCGAAGATGAAGGCCAGCACCGCGGCTCCGATCCACCCCATGATGGCCAGCGACTCGCGGACGAAGCCGCGGGAATAGGCCAGGATGGCCGACAGGATGATGACCGCAGCGACGATGCCGTCGATCATGGTGAAACCGTCCATCTAACCGCCCTCGTAACGGGTCTTTGCCCGAGCTGGGGCGGGGATCGGGGCCGGTCATCCCGCGCCGAACGTCTCGCCCGTGAAACTTGTCAGATCGGCAACCCGCGACAGCCGGATACCGTTCCCGCCCTCGACCCTCTGGACCTCGGGCAGGATGGCGTGGGAAAAACCAAGTTTCTGCGCTTCTTTCAACCTGTTTTCCGCCTGGCCGACCGGCCGCAGCGCCCCCGACAGGCTCAGCTCGCCGAAAAAGACAGTCTCGGCGGGCAGGGCGTGATCCTCGCGCGCGCTCAGCAGGGCGGCGGCGACGGCCAGGTCGGCGGCGGGTTCGGCGACCCGCATGCCCCCCGCGACGTTCAGGAACACGTCGAGCCCGGCGAAGGGAATCCCGCAGCGCGCCTCGAGCACGGCAAGGATGGTCGAGACCCGCCCGCCGTCCAGCCCCACCACCGTCCGGCGGGGCGAGGCCAGGGTCGAGGGCGAGACCAGCGCCTGGATCTCGGTCAGCACCGGGCGGGTGCCCTCGATCCCGGCAAAGACCGCGCTGCCCGGCACCGGCTGGCCGCGTTCGGACAGAAACAGCGCCGAGGGGTTGGCGACCTCGGCCAGCCCGCCGCCGGTCATCTCGAACACCCCGATCTCGCCCGACGGGCCGAAGCGGTTCTTGACCGCCCGCAGGATGCGGAACTGGTGGCCGCGCTCGCCTTCGAAATACAGCACGGTGTCGACCATGTGTTCGACCACGCGGGGGCCGGCGATCTGGCCCTCCTTGGTGACGTGGCCGACGAGGACCACGGCGACGCCGGTGCGCTTGGCGAAGGTCACCAGCTCGTGCGCGGCGGCGCGGACCTGGCCCACGCTGCCGGGCGCGGCCTCGACCGTGTCGCTCCACAGCGTCTGGATCGAATCGATCACCGCCACGTCGGGGCGTTCGGCGTCGAGCGTGGTCAGGATGTCGCGCAGCGCGGTTTCCGTCCCCAGCCGCACCGGCGCGTCGGCGAGGCCCAGCCGCTGCGCTCGCATCCGCAGTTGGGCGCCGGCCTCTTCGCCGCTGACATAGACGGCGCTGGTGCCGCTGCGGGCAAAGGCGGCGGCGGCCTGCAGCATCAGGGTCGATTTACCGATCCCCGGATCGCCGCCAACGAGGATCGCGCTGCCCGGCACCAGCCCGCCGCCCAGCACCCGGTCAAGCTCGGCGATGCCCGAGGGCGCGCGCGGCGGCGGCGGTTCCGAACTGGACAGCCCGGCCAGCGGGATGACCCGGCCGCGGGTGGCGCCAAGGCCCCGGCCGGGGCCCTGGCTTAGCGGCGCTTCCTCGACGATGGTGTTCCATTCGCCGCAGGTCTCGCAGCGGCCGGACCACTTGCGATGCGCGGCGCCGCAGGCGGTGCAGGTAAAGGCGGTGACGGACTTGGCCATGCCGGGCTTGTCGCAGGCCCGGGCAGCCGCGGCAAGCGCGGGCCGGCGGATGGCGCTTGGGTCAGGCAGTCAATCTGTTGATGAACGGCGGGCCCGGAAGTGGTAGACTCGACGGGCACCCGATGGGGGAGAGCGGGCAGCAGATGCCGCGCCAGACCGAAGCGATCCTGGACCTGATCTATCTGGCCGCGCTCAGCGCCGACCGGTGGCCCGACGCGTTGACCGGCGTGTGCGCCGCGACCGGCTATGCCAGCGGCTGTCTCATCATGGACGGCGGATCGGGGCGCCGGCCGGTGTTCCATGCAACGCGCCGGACCGAGCGGGCGCTGGCCGACTTCATCGCAGCGGGGCTGTTCAATTCCTGCGCCCGCCGCCTGAGGGCCGTCGGACATGACGGCTTTGCCCATGAAAGCGCCTTTCCCCCCGCCGTCGCCCGCCGCCCCGCGGTCGAAACGCTGCGCCGGCTGGGCCTGTGGGACCAGACCGCGACACAGCATTGCACCGGGGACGGGCGCCGGTTCGTGTTCACCTTCGAACGCGAGGCGGACGAGCCGGGGTTTTCGCCGCAGGCGGTGCGCCTGCTGGACTGGCTGCGCCCGCATCTGCTGCGCAGCGCCGCGCTGGGGATGCAGGACGGCCCGTGCCGGCAGGGGGCGGCGGCTGGCGGGACGTTGCCGGGCGCGCTGACCGTGCCCGCGGTGCTGATTACGGCCAGCGGGCGTGTCTTCGAGGCGAACGCCGCCGCGGCGACCCATCGGCCGCCGCTGCTGGATGCGGCCCAGACGCGGCTCTGCCTCGCGGAATGGCAGGACGCGGCAGCGGTGCTGGCGCGGGTGGAACGTGCGGCGCGGGCCGGGCACGGGCTGGATCTGCCCTTGCCGCCGCGCAACCCTGCGCTGCCCTCCTGCCGCCTGCAGGCGGTGCCGACGCGGTGGCGGGACCGTCCGGTCCTGCTGGTCACGGTCCAGCCCATCTGCCTGGACGCCACAGGCTGCGATCCCTCGGCGCTGATGCAGGACCTTGGTCTGACTCGCCGCGAGGCGGAACTGGCCGCCAGCCTGGCCGCCGGCCAGTCGCTGTCGGACACGGCGGCCAGGCTGGCGATGTCGCGGGAAACCGCGCGCCATCATCTCAAGCAGATCTTCCAGAAGACCGACACCCATCGCCAGGCCGAACTGGTCGCGCGCATCTTTGCCGCGCGATAGACGCTTGCACCGGCATATCCCCCGAACGGGGGACGCGGCCCCGGCCGGCCGGGTGGTAAACTTTCCCGCATCGAAGGACAGCGCGACGCCCGCCCGGCCGTTCCGGCCCGAAGCGGCAACTGACGCGCCACCACTGGGGAGAACGGGAGATGGTTACCTTTACCGGAAATTTCGGTGCCAACACGGCCATCGCCGGGTCCGTCGTGTCGGGGTTTACGGCCAGCGTCGGCCTGCTGACCCCGCTGCAATGGCTGTCGGACGGGGCCGGAGACACCATCAATGGGCTTGGCGGCAACGACACCATCGTGGCCGGGATCGGCAACGACCTGATCAATGGCGGCCTGGATCGCGATTCGCTCAACGGCGGGGCGGGGAACGACACCATCTTCGCGATGACGTCGGCGGATATGGACGGCTCGGGGGTGGGCGACTGGATCTTCGGCGCCGGCGGGCTCGATTCGTTGATCGGCTCGCTGGGGAACGACAGCATCCACGGGGGGACGGACAACGACATCCTCGCCGGCCGGGGCGGTAACGACTACCTGGACGGCGGGTCCGAAAACGACACGCTGTATGGCGACCTGGGCTATGACACGCTGATCGGCGGCCTGGGCAACGACAGGCTCGATGTGGGCGCGGATGTGGGAAGCGGCGACCGTTTCGAGGGCGGCGCCGGCGCCGATACCGTGATCGCCGGCGCCGGCGCGGATTTCATCCTGGGCGGGTTCGACGGCGACGTGCTGAACGGCGGCGGCGGCAACGACACCATCTATGCGATGACCAGCGCCGATCTGGACGGATCGTCCATTGCCGACGTCATCAGCGGCGGCGCCGGCAACGACAGCCTGCTGGGATCGGGCGGCGGCGACACGATCGCGGGCGATGGCGACAACGACATCCTGTCGGGACGGTCCGGGAACGACCGGCTGGACGGAGGCTTCGGCAACGACACGCTGTACGGCGATGCCGGCGCGGACACGATGCTGGGCGGCGGCGGCAGCGACCGGATCGAGGCCGGGGGCGGCGACAACGGCGTGGCCGACTGGGTCGATGCCGGCGCGGGCGCCGATATCGTCATCGGCGGTTCCGGCAACGACGTCATCATGGGCAATTTCGACGGCGACGGCCTGTACGGCAATGCCGGCAACGACGCCATCTACGCGATGACCCAGGGCGATATCGACGGCTCGACCGTGGGCGATACCATCTTTGGCGGGCTGGGTCACGATCTGCTCGTCGGATCGGGCGGAGCGGACCAGATCTTTGGCCAGGAAGACAACGACACCATCCGCGGCCAGGGCGGCAACGACACGCTGAACGCGGGCGGCGGGGTCAACCTCATCTACGGGGGCGACGGTGACGACCGGATCATCGCCGGCCCCGGCGGCGGCACGTTCCTGGGCGATGCCGGCAATGACAGCATGGTCGGCGGGTTCGGCACCAACGAAACGCTGGAAGGCGGCGCCGGCGTCGACCTGATCTATGTGACCAACTCGGCCGCCGGGGTGTTCTACGACATGACCAGCGGCGCCACGAATTCGGCCGGCGAAAGCTTCACAGGGTTCGAATGGGTCGCCGCAGGCGGCCTCGGCGATACGCTGATCGGGACCGCGGATCAGAACAAGATGTGGGGCAACGCCGGCAACGACGTCCTGCGCGGCGGCGGCGGGTTCGACATCATCGTCGGCGGGGCCGGCGACGACGTGCTGCATGGCGGCGCCGGCTCGGACCGGTTGATCGGGGGCGTCGGCGCCGACGTCTTCCAGTTCTTCGCCACCTCCGAATCGTCCAGCGCGACCGGCGTGGACTGGATCGACGGGTTCGAGCGCGCGGGTATCGCGGGCGGCGACCGGATCAACCTGGCCGCTGTGGACGCCAACGACCTTGTCGCGGGCGACCAGGCCTTCGTCTTTCATGGCACCGTCGCCGGCGGTGCCGGGACGATGTGGCTGGCCAATTCGGGGACCGCGACGATGCTGTACGCCAACACCGACGCGGACGCCGCCATCGAGCTGGTGATCCGCGTCATCGACGGCGCCGCCACCGCGGCCACCTACGCGGCGGGCGATTTCGTCCTGTGACGCGCGCAAGGGGCGGGCCACGGCGCCCGCCCCTTGGCCCGTCGGGCGGCCCTCGCCCCAGTTCACGCCGTTGTCGGCTTGCCAAGCCGCGCCCGGATGGCCAGTTTGCCGCGACCCGTCGAAAGGCCGCTGCATGGCGAACCCGCCCCCGTTCTCGCGTTACGAATTCCTGATCGCCTGGCGCTATCTGCGCGCCCGCCGCGCCGAGGGCGGGGTCTCTACGATGACCTGGATCAGCCTGATCGGCATCGCCCTGGGGGTGATGGCGCTGATCGCCACGCTGGCGGTCCGGTCGGGGTTCCGCACCGAGTTCGTGGACACCATCCTGGGTGCGAACGCCCACACCACCGTCTACATGCCGCCCCAGCAGATCGTGAACGACCTGACCGATGAGGTCTATACCGTCGCCGGCACCATCCCCGACTATGCCGCCGCGGTCGAGCGGATCCGCGCGATCCCGGGCGTCACCCGCGCCGATCCGGTGGTCAAGGGGCAGGTCATGGCCAGCGTCGGCGACCGCTCGAACGTGGCCGAGGTCCACGGCCTGACGCTGGAGGACCTGAAGGCGATCCCGCGCGTCGCGGACCCCGCCACCGGGGCGGGCGACATCGCGGCCTTCGACCGCGGCATCGCCATCGGCTCGGGCATCGCCCGCGACCTGGGGGCCGGGATCGGCGACCGGGTGCAGCTGATCTCGCCGCAAGGGGCGCAGACGGCGTTCGGGACCACGCCGCGGATCGCCACCTACGAGGTCGTCTATATCTTCACCGCCGGGCGCTATGACATCGACCGCACCCGCATCTACATGCCGCTGCCCGAGGCGCAGTCCTATTTCAACCGCGAGGGCGAGGTGGACGAGATCCAGGTCTATGCCGCCGACCCCGAGGGCGTGGACGCGCTGACCCAGCCGCTGATGCAGGCGCTGCCGGGCAGTGTGGTCTGGACCTGGCGCGATGCCTCGGGGTCGTTCCTGTCGGCGCTGGACATCGAGGATGACGTGATGTTCGTGATCCTGTCTGTGCTGGTGCTGATCGCGGCGATGAACATCACCTCGGGCCTCATCATGCTGGTCAAGAACAAGGGCCGCGACATCGGCATCCTGCGGACGATGGGGCTGACCGAGGGCGCGATCCTGCGCGTCTTCTTCCTGTGCGGCGCCTTCACCGGGGTGCTGGGGACGCTGGCCGGGGTGATCCTCGGCGTCCTGCTGGCGCTGAACATCGACAGCATCATGGCGGCGGTGAACTGGTTTTCCGGCGGCGGGGCGTGGGACCCGGCGGTGCGCGGCATCTACAAGCTGCCGGCCGAGCTGCGCGGCATCGACATCGCCAAGGCGGTCGGCCTGTCGCTGGTGCTGTCCTTCCTTGTCACCATCTTTCCCGCCCGCCGCGCGGCGCGGATGAACCCGGTCGAGGCGCTGCGCCATGAGTGACGTGCTGCGGCTCGAAGGGGTCGGCAAGACCTACAATCCCGGCACCCCGGCCGCCGTCGAGGTGCTGCGCGGGCTGGACCTGAGCGTCGCCCGCGGCGAGGTGGTGGCGCTGGTCGCGCCCTCGGGGGCGGGGAAATCGACGCTGCTGCACATCGCGGGGCTGCTGGACACGCCCGACGCGGGGCGGGTGGTGCTGAACGGGCGCGACATGACCGGGCAGGGCGACCGCGCCCGGACCGAGGCGCGGCGGCGCGAGCTGGGCTTCGTCTATCAGTTCCACCACCTGCTGCCCGAGTTCAGCGCGCTGGAAAACGTGGTCCTGCCGCAGCTGGCGAACGGCGTGCCCGAGGCCGCGGCGCGGGCGCGGGCCGCCGGGCTGCTGGGCCGCGTCGGGCTGGCGGCGCGCGAGGATCACCGCCCGGCCGCGCTGTCCGGCGGCGAGGCGCAGCGCGTGGCCTTCTGCCGCGCGCTCGCCAACGCGCCGGCGCTGCTGCTGGCCGACGAACCGACCGGCAATCTCGATCCCGCGACCTCGGATCAGGTCTTTGCCGTGCTGATGGAGGTCGTCCGCGAAACCGGCCTGTCGGCGCTTATCGCCACCCACAACATGGAACTGGCGGGGCGGATGGATCGGGTGGTCCGGTTGGGCGCCGCCGCGTCTGGCTGACGCCGCTTGCACCCCCCCCCGCCGCTTGCCCACAGTCGCGGAAAACCAGAAGGGACAGCCATGAGACCAGCCATTCCCGCCGCCCTGCTTGCCGCCGCCCTGCTGGCCGGCTGGACCGAGACCGACACACGCGCCCCCGACAGCATCGCGGCAGGGGCGTCGGATTATGCCCAGCGTTGCGTCGCCTGCCACGGGCCGCAGGGGCGCGGGAACGGCCCGGCCGCGGCGGGCATGAACCCGCCCGTCGCCGATCTGAGCCTCATGGCCCGAAAGAACGGCGGCAGCTTCCCGTGGCTGGGGGCGATGGAGCAGATCGACGGGCACACGATGGGCGCCTCGGACAGCCACATGCCGGCCTAAGACGAGCTGCGCGACGGCCCGACGGTCATGTTCGACGCCGGCGACGGCACCCGGCCCACCCCCGCCCGGCTGGTCGGCATCCTCCGCTATCTGCAGACGCTGCAGCGCTAGGACGGCCTCAGGTATCCCCGATCGGCGGCGCCTCGGAGGGCCAGCTGGCGATCTCGGCCGCGGTCAGCCGCTCGAGGTCGGCGATGTAGGGGTCGTTCAGCCCGTGCCCGGCGAGGGCCTGCGCGGTGCGGTGCAGATATTCGGCGCAGGACCCGGCCGGGCCGCAGGCATGGGCCATGCGCCAGGCCTGCTCGGCCAGCGGCAGATGCACCACGTTGGGCATCACCGGGTCGGCATAGAAGGTCAGCGCGGCTTCGGTGCCGCGGTCGGTCTCGACCTCGATCCAGCGGTAGTTGTCGGCCAGCTCATGCGCGACCAGCTCGCGCTTCAAGAGGACTTTCAGCGCCTCGTCATCGCCTTCGGGCGCGATTTCCATCAGCAGGCCCTCGCACGCGCCCCCCGATTCGATCGCCAGCATCAGGCCCGGGCAGTCGGGCGAGCCGCGCCAGTGATCCAGTCCCAGGCAAAAGCTGCGGTGCCAGCCATGCGCGACGGCCCGGCGCCGGGCTGCCACGGCGAAGCCGGGGTTCCAGATCAGCGAGCCATAGGCAAAGACCGGGATCGGCCGGGGCTGGTCGCGGGTGATCCGCGCGGCCAGCGCCTGCAGGTCGGCATCGGTGAGTTCATGCCAGCGCGGATCGTGCAGCGGCACGTCCACCGCGCGGGTGGCGCGGGCGACATGGGCCTCGGACAGGGCGAGCGGGCTCACAGACCCTTGGCCTTGCGCAGCAGCGCATTAGCGCGCGTCTGCCAGCCCCGGCCATCGGCCTTGAGCGCCGCGACGAGGTCGCGGTCGAGATACATCGTCACCCGCTGCTTGCGGTCGGCCTCGGGCAGAGGCGGGCGGCCGCGGCGGACGATGTCGGCGAGTTCGGGGATCTCGGTCGAGCGGCGGAAGCGGGCCAGATCGGCCGCTGTCAGCTCGCAGACGTCGCCCTGATCGTCGACCAGCGGTTCAGGGATGGAAGACAGCCTGCTCACGTCGGTTCGCCCTTCTCACTGATGATCCGGTGCCAAACTCGCGCGTTTCGCCTCGTCCCACTCGAACATTTACGTATGCACGTTAATTCGCGCTGTCAAGCCGTCACACGTCCAGCCCGGCCTCTTCCACGAAGCGCGCATTCTCGCTGATGTACTGGAAGCGCAGTTCCGGCTTCTTGCCCATCAGCCGCTCGACCAGATCGCCGGTCTCGCCGCCGTCCTCGTCGTCTATCGACACCCGGATCAGCTTGCGCGTGGCGGGGTTCATCGTCGTGTCCTTCAGGTCCTTGGCGTCCATCTCGCCCAAGCCCTTGAAGCGCTGCACGTCGATCTTGCCCTTGCCGCCCAGGCCCTTTTCCAGCCACACCTCCTTCTCGGCGTCGTCGGCGACATAAATGCGCTCGGCCCCCTGGGTCAGGCGATACAGCGGCGGGCAGGCGAGATACAGGTGCCCCTTGTCGATCAGCGGCCGCATCTGGGTAAAGAAGAACGTCATCAGCAGCGAGGCGATATGCGCCCCGTCCACGTCGGCGTCGGTCATGATGATGATCTTGTCATAGCGCAGGTCGTCGATGTTGAAGCGCGACCCCATGCCAACCCCCAGCGCCTGGCACAGATCCGAGATTTCCTGGTTCTGCCCCAGTTTCGATGAGGCTGCCCCCAGCACGTTGAGGATCTTGCCCTTCAGCGGGATCAGCGCCTGGGTGTTGCGGTCGCGGGCCGACTTGGCCGAGCCGCCGGCCGAATCGCCCTCGACGATGAACAGCTCGGTTCCCTCGCGGTTGGTGGCGCTGCAATCGACCAGCTTGCCCGGCAGGCGCAGCTTCTTGGTCGCCGACTTGCGGGCGGTTTCCTTTTCCTGCCGGCGGCGCAGGCGCTCCTCGGCCCGCAGCACCAGAAAGTCGAGGATCGCGCCCGCCGACCTGGTGTCCGCCGCCAGCCAGTTGTCGAAATGATCGCGGACGGCGCCCTCGACCAGCCGGGCGGCCTCGGTGGTGGCGAGGCGGTCCTTGGTCTGGCCGACGAATTCGGGTTCCGCGATGAAGCACGAGACCAGCGCGCAGCCGCCGGTCAGCAGGTCGTCGCGGGTGATGTTCTCGGCCTTGCGGTTCTTCGTCAGCTCGCCATAGGCGCGGATGCCCTTGAGGATCGCGGTCCAGAACCCGCCCTCATGGGTGCCCCCCTCGGGGGTGGGCACGGTGTTGCAGTAGGACTGGATGAAGCCGTCGCGCGAGGGCGTCCAGTTGATCGCCCATTCGACCTTGCCCGGCACGCCGAAGCGTTCGCGGAACTCGACCAGCCCGGCGAAGGGTCGGTCGGCATAGGTGCTGGCGGTGCCCAGCTGCTCGCCCAGGTAGTCCGCGAGGCCGCCGGGGAAGTGGAAGGTCGCCTCGACCGGTGTCTCGCCGTCGTCGATTTCCGAGCGCCAGCGGATTTCGACGCCGGAATGCAGATAGGCCTTGGACTTGACCATCCGCATCATCCGCGACGGCTTCAGCCGGTGGTGGCCGAAGATCTGTTCGTCGGGATGGAACAGCACCGTAGTGCCGCGGCGGTTCGGGGCCGGGCCGACCTTTTCCACCGGGCCGTCGGGGATGCCGCGCGAAAACGACTGCCGCCACAATTCGCGGTTCCGCGCCACCTCGACCACCATCCGGTCCGACAGTGCGTTCACGACCGAGGCGCCGACGCCGTGCAGCCCGCCCGAGGTCTGATAGGCGCCTTCGGTGAACTTGCCGCCGGCGTGCAGCGTGCACAGGATCACCTCGAGCGCCGACTTGCCGGGAAACTTGGGGTGCGGATCGACCGGGATGCCGCGGCCGTTGTCGCGCACCACGACCGAGCCATCGGCCAGCAGCTCGACCTCGATGCGGCTGGCATGACCCGCGACGGCCTCGTCCATCGAGTTGTCGAGGATTTCCGCCACCAGGTGATGCAGCGCCCGTTCGTCGGTCCCGCCGATATACATGCCGGGGCGCTTGCGGACCGGCTCCAGCCCCTCCAGCACCTCGATCGAGGCGGCGGAATAGCTGTCGGCCGCGCCCGGGGCGGCGGAAAGAAGATCGTCGGACATCGCTGCTCGTTTCTTTTATGGATGGCGGCTTATCTCACGACAGGCCATCGCCGGGCAAGGGTTTGGGGCGCACGCCCCCCCAGCCTGCAAGGGATTGCGTCACTCCGGCTCGGCCAACCGTGCCCGCCACATGGTCTGAAAGGCCGGGCGGGCCTGGCAGTCGGCGAGCCACGCCTCGACCGCCGGGAACTGGCCCATCAGCGCGCCGTAGCCCTGCGCATAGCGCACGACCTCGGCCATGTTCAGATCGGCCGCGGTGAAGCGGCCGCCGACCAGATGGCCGTGCGCCGCCAGATGGCGGTCCAGCACCGTCATCGGCCGCACCAGCCGCTCGGCGGCGTTGGCGACCATCGCGGCATCCTCGCCCGGCTGTTCCTGGCCGCGGGCGTGCAGGAACAGGATGGTCAGGGCGTCGGGCTCGATCGCCGTCGCGGCGTAGAACGACCATTGCAGCATCAGCGCGTTCTCGGCCTCGTCGTGGGGACCGATGCCGGCGGCGTTGTACTTGCGCGCCAGATACAGCGTCCCGGCCAGCGATTCCGACAGCACCAGGCCGTCATCCTCCAGCACCGGGATCGCCCCGGCCGGGGACAGCGCCAGGAAGGCGGGCGAGCGGGTGTTCATCGGCGCGTCCGGGGCATCGGGGTCGGGCAGGCGATAGGCCTGGATCACCGGGACCTGGGTAAAGCCCAGCCCCAGCTCGTGGCACAGCCAGATCAGGCGCGAGGCGCGGGAACGGGTGACGCCGTGGATCGTCAGCATGGGCAGGTCCTTTCGTGATCCGGCGACAGGCAAGCCTGAAAGGGCGCGAGCGTCAATGCCGTGCTGTCTGCCGGGCCGCGGTCACGGTGGCGGTCCGGGTGACATGGGATCGTCTTGTTGCTGTCACAGAATCGTCGCACTCGGCCGCTAGATGGGCCCGCATGGCTGTAAAGCCAACCCAACCCCGCAGGAGCCTGCCATGAACATGATGAAATTCTCCGCCTCGGCGCTGGCCATCGTCGCGCTGTCGGCGACCGCCGCCGCCGCGCGCGACAACGTCCAGGTGGCCGGGTCGTCGACCGTGCTGCCCTACGCCACCATCGTGGCCGAGGCCTTTGCCGAGAACACCGACTTCCCGGCGCCGGTGGTCGAGGGCGGCGGGTCGTCGGCCGGCCTCAAGCAGTTCTGCGAAGGCGTGGGTGAGAATACCGTCGACGTCGCCAACAGCTCGCGCAAGATCAAGGATGCCGAGATCGAGACCTGCAAGGCCAACGGCGTGACCAACATAATCGAAGTGCAGTTCGGCTATGACGGCATCGTCTTTGCCAGCGACAAGGCCGGCGCCGATTTCGTGCTGACCCCCAAGGACGTGTTCCTGGCGCTGGCCAAGGACGTCGTCGTCGACGGCAAGGTGACCGCGAACACCGCCGCCAAGTGGAAGGACGTGAACCCGGCGCTGCCCGACCAGGACATCATCGCCTTCGTCCCTGGCACCAAGCACGGCACCCGTGAGGTGTTCGAGGAGAAGGTCCTGATCGAGGGCTGCAAGGAGGCCGGTGCGCTGGAGGCGCTGGTCGCGGCCAACGGCGGCGACGAGAAGAAGGGCGAGGCCGCCTGCAAGGCCGTCCGTACCGACGGCAAGTCGGTGGACATCGACGGCGACTATACCGAGACCCTGGCCCGCATCGACAGCAACAAGGCCGGCGTCGGCGTGTTCGGCCTGTCGTTCTACGAGAACAACACCGACAAGCTGAAGGTCGCCACGATCAACGGCGTGACGCCCTCGACCGAGTCCATCGCGTCGGGCGAATATCCGGTGTCGCGTCCGCTGTATTTCTACGTCAAGAAGGACCATATCGGCACCATTCCGGGCCTGCAGGAATACGCCGAGTTCTTCGTGTCGGACGCGATCGCCGGTCCGGGCGGCCCGCTGGCCACCTACGGCCTGGTGCCGGACCCCAAGCTGGCCGACGTGCAGGCCGCCGTCGCCGAAGGCAAGGTTCTGGGCGCGAACTGATCGCCGACTGACCGTTGGCGGGGCGGGCCCTGGCGCCGCCCCGCCGCCCCTTTCCCCGGATGCGCCACCGCCGCCCGCCGGCGCCGCGCGACAAAGGCGAATGACGATGCCGCCGTTCTGGATCATGATTTCCGTCCTGGCTCTGGCCGCCTGCGCGTATGTCCTGGGCCGCGCCCGCGCCATCCGCAGCGTGGACGGCAATACCCGGCGGCTGCATTCGCGGCCTGGCTATTACGCCTGGAACGCGGCGCTGTTCACCGCCGTCCCGGCGCTGATGCTGCTGCTGGTCTGGACGCTGGCGCAGCCGCTGGCCGTGAACCAGGTGGTGCGCGGCCATCTGCCCGCCGACGTGATGGCGGACGCGGAAAGCCGCAGCCTGGTGTTGGCCGATGTCCAGCGCACCGCGCGCGGGCTGACCGCTGCGGTCGCCCGCGGCGTGCTGAGCGCCGGCGAGGCCGCGGCGCTTGGCGCCGATGACGCCCCCGCGATGGACCGGCTGGCCGAGGCCGACATCGAGATCGCGAAGACCCCCGAGGTCCTGGCCGCCGCCCGCGACTATCGCCGGATCAACTCCGCCGCCGGGCGGGTGCTGACCGGGCTGGCGCTGATCCTGGCGCTGGGCGGCATGGCTTTCGCGCTGATGCGCACCACGCCGCAGTTCCGCGCCCGCAACGTGGTCGAGCAGGTGGTGCGCGGCCTGCTTATCCTGTGTTCGCTGATCGCGATCGCCACGACGGTCGGCATCGTGCTGTCGCTGGTCTTCGAATCGATCCACTTCTTCCGCCTGTATCCGTGGCAGGACTTCTTCTTCGGGACCGAATGGACGCCCTCGTTCGGCGGCGGCTCGAAGCTCGGGATGCTGCCGCTGCTGTGGGGGACGCTCTACATCTCGCTGATCGCGTTGCTGGTGGCGGTGCCGATCGGCCTGTTCGCCGCGATCTACATGAGCGAATACGCCACCCCGCGCGTGCGGACCTGGGTCAAGCCGGTGATCGAGGTGCTGGCCGGCATCCCGACCATCGTCTATGGTCTGTTCGCTCTGGTCACGGTCGGTCCGCTGATCCGCGACTGGATCGCCATCCCGACCGGGCTGGGCAGTTCCAACTCGTCAGTGATGACGGCGGGGATCGTGATGGGGATCATGCTGATCCCGTTCGTCAGCTCGCTGTCCGACGACATCATCAACGCGGTGCCGCAGTCGCTGCGCGACGGGTCGCTGGGGCTGGGGTCCACCCCGTCGGAAACGATCCGTAACGTCGTGCTGCCTGCGGCCCTGCCGGGCATCGTCGGCGCCATCCTGCTGGCCGCGTCCCGCGCCATCGGCGAAACGATGATCGTCGTGCTGGGCGCCGGCGCGATGGCCAAGATCAGCCCCAACCCGTTCGAGGCGATGACCACCATCACCGTCAAGATCGTGGGCCAGCTGACCGGCGACAACGACTTTGCCAGCCCCGAGACGCTGGTCGCCTTTGCCCTGGGCCTGACGCTGTTCGTCATCACCCTGGGGCTGAACGTCTTCGCCCTCTACATCGTCCGCAAGTACCGGGAGCAGTACGAATGACCGACGCCGCATCCCAACTGCCCCGCCCGGTGGGCGCAGTCCCGCCCGCGCGAAAGTCCCTGCTGGAACCAGACGCCCGCACCCGGCGCCGCAACGCCGCCGAAACGCGGTTCCGCGCCTATGGCATCGCCGCGATCGCGGTGGCGGTGGCGGCGCTGGCATGGTTGCTGTTCGCGATCCTGTCGGACGGGGCCAGCGCCTTTCGCCAGACCTACGCCACCATTCCGGTGACGCTGGACGCCGCCGTCGTCGATCCCAAGGGCAACCGCGACCCGGCCGAGATGTCGAAGGTCCTGACCCTCAGCTACGGCAAGCTGCTGATGGACGGGATGAAGTCCTATGTCGCCAGCAAGAACATCCAGATCGACGGGCTGGACGACGCCGATCTGAAATCCTTCCTGTCCGAACAGGCGCAAGCCAACCTGCGCCAGCAGGTGCTGGACAACCCCGAACTGGTCGGCCAGGTGGTCACCGTGCCAGCGCTGACCTCGTCGCGCATCGACGGCTATTTCAAGGGCCGGGTGACCGCCGAATCCGCCGCCGCCGACATCAAGACCAGCCCCGCGCAGCTGGCTCTGGCCGACGCGATGAAGGCGGACGGCGCGCTGGTGACGCGGTTCAACAGCGACTTCATCACCAACCCCGACGCGTCCGAGACCCGTGCCGAGGCGGCGGGGCTGGGGGTGGCGATCCTCGGCTCGCTTTACATGATGCTGATCGTGCTGGTGCTGTCGCTGCCGATCGGGGTCGCAGCGTCGATCTATCTGGAAGAATTTGCGCCCCGGAACCGACTGACCGACTTGATCGAGGTCAACATCGCCAATCTCGCCGCGGTGCCCTCGATCGTCTACGGCATCCTTGGCCTGGCGGCGTTCATCAACTTCATGGGGCTGCCGCGCTCGGCGCCCATCGTCGGCGGGCTGGTGCTGACGCTGATGACGCTGCCCACGATCATCATCGCCACCCGCGCCGCGCTGAAGGCCGTGCCGCCGTCGATCCGCGACGCGGCGCTGGGGGTGGGGGCGTCGAAGATGCAGACGGTGTTCCACCACGTCCTGCCGCTGGCGATGCCGGGCATCCTGACCGGCACCATCATCGGCCTGGCGCACGCGCTGGGCGAAACCGCGCCGCTGCTGCTGATCGGCATGGTGGCGTTCGTCAAGGAATATCCGTCCGCGCCGCCCGAGGGTCTGTTCGACCCGGCCTCGGCGCTGCCGGTGCAGATCTACAACTGGACGCGGCGCGCCGATCCGGCGTTCTTCGAACGCGCATCGGGCGCCATCATCGTGCTGCTGGTCTTCCTTCTGGCGATGAACCTTCTGGCCATCTTCCTGCGCCGCAAGTTCGAACGGCGCTGGTGAGCGAACACGCTGGTGAGCGAACACGGGGATCCCTAAGATGAACGACATGAGACTGGCGGAGAGAACCGTGGATACCGATGCGAAGGCGATCAAGTTCCAGTGCCGCGACGTGCAAGTCTGGTACGGCGACAAGCACGCGATCAAGGATGTCGATGTCGATATCCTGGACAAGACCGTGACCGCCTTCATCGGCCCGTCGGGCTGCGGCAAGTCCACCTTCCTGCGCTGCCTGAACCGGATGAACGACACCATCCCGATCGCGCGGGTCGAGGGTCGGATGCTGCTGGACGGCGAGGACATCTATGACCGCCGCGTCGATCCGGTGCAGCTGCGCGCCAGCGTCGGCATGGTTTTCCAGAAGCCGAACCCGTTCCCCAAGTCGATCTATGACAACGTGGCCTATGGCCCCCGCATCCACGGCCTGGCCCGCAACAAGGCGGAACTGGACGAGGTGGTCGAAAAGGCGCTGCGCGGCGCGGCGCTGTGGGACGAGGTCAAGGACCGGCTGTCCGAGACCGGCACCGGCCTGTCCGGTGGCCAGCAGCAGCGGCTGTGCATCGCCCGTGCCGTGGCGACCTCGCCCGAGGTGCTGCTGATGGACGAACCCTGTTCGGCGCTGGACCCCATCGCCACCGCCCAGGTCGAGGAACTGATCGACGAGCTGCGCTCGCAGTTCTCGGTCGTCATCGTGACCCACTCGATGCAGCAGGCCGCGCGCGTCAGCCAGAAGACGGCGTTCTTCCACCTGGGCAACCTGGTGGAATACGGCGCCACCGACGACATCTTCACCCGCCCGCAGGACCCGCGGACGGAAAGCTATATCTCGGGCCGCATCGGCTGATCACGGACCTTTCGGGAGAGTCAGCATGAACACCACCGACCGCCACATCGCATCCGCCTTCGACCGCGACCTCGAAACCGTCCAGGCGCTGGTCGTCAAGATGGGCGGGCTGGTGGAATCCGCGATCAGCGAAGCCGCCGCGGCGCTGGAAGCGCGCGACGAGGATCTGGCCGAAGAGGTCCGCCGCCGCGACAAGGCCATCGACCAGCTGGAACTGCAGATCAACGAAGAGGCGGCGCGGCTGATCGCCCTGCGGGCGCCGAACGCTACCGACCTGCGCGTGGTGCTGACCGTCATCAAGATCTCGGCCAGCCTGGAACGGGTCGGCGATTACGCCAAGAACATCGCCAAGCGCACCCATGTGCTGGCCCACATGCCGCCCATCGACGGTGCCGGCATGGCGCTGCGGCGGATGTCGCAGACGGTCGAAAAGCTGATGAAGGACGCGCTGGACAGCTATGTCCACCGCGACGCGGCGCTTGCTGCCGACGTACGCGCCCGCGACCTGGAAGTCGACCAGATGTACAACGCACTGTTCCGCGAGTTCCTGACCTACATGATGGAAGACCCGCGCAACATCACCGCCTGCATGCACCTGCATTTCATCACCAAGAACATCGAACGGATGGGCGACCACGCCACCTCGATCGCCGAACAGGTGCTGTATCTCGTCTCGGGCGAACTGCCCGACGATCCGCGCCCGAAAAGCGAAAGCGTGGGGCGTCCGCCCGAGCCTGGCCCCACCGCGAGCTGAGGCCCCGCCCGCCGATCTGACCAGGAGGAACCGGCATGAGCGTCCAGCAACCCTGCGTCCTGCTTGTCGAGGACGAAAGCGCGCAGCGCGAGGTCCTGACCTACAACCTCGAGGCCGAGGGCTTCCGCGTCGCCGCCGCCGAGACCGGCGACGAGGCGATGCTGCTGGTGGCCGAGGAAAATCCCGATCTGATGGTGCTGGACTGGATGCTGCCCAACGTCTCGGGGATCGAGATCTGCCGCCGCGTCAAGGCCGACCCCGAGACCCGGCACATCCCGATCATCATGCTGTCGGCCCGGTCGGACGAGGGCGACCGGGTGCGGGGCCTCGAAACCGGCGCCGACGACTATGTGGTGAAACCCTATTCGGTGGTCGAGCTGATGGCCCGCGTCCGCACCCAGCTGCGCCGCACCCGCCCGACCACAATGGGCGAACGGCTGAGCTTTCAGGACATCATCCTCGATTCCGGCGAACACCGGGTGTTCCGGTCGGGCAAGTCGCTGCATCTGGGGCCGACCGAGTTCCGGCTGCTCAGCACGCTGATGGAACGTCCGGGCCGGGTCTGGACCCGCGAACAGCTGCTGGACCGGGTCTGGGGGCGCGACATCTATGTGGATACCCGCACCATCGACGTGCATGTCGGCCGGCTGCGCAAGGCGCTGATGGCCTATGGCGGCGACAACCCCGTCCGTACCGTGCGCGGCACGGGGTATGCGCTGGGCTGACAGGCAAGGCTGACCGGCTGGGCCGACCCGACAGGGCCGGCCACGCGGTCACACCTCGAAGGCGTTGCGTTCGTGATAGCTGTGCAGGAACGCCCGGATGCGTTCGTCGCGCGGGTTGGCAAAGATTTCCGCCGGGGTCCCCGCCGCGACCAGCTCACCGCGTTCCATGAACGCCACGCGGTCCGCGACATGGGCGGCAAAGCCCATCTCGTGGGTGACGACGACCATCGTCATGCCCTCGGCGGCCAGCTGCTTCATCACCGCCAGCACCTCGCCCACCAGTTCCGGGTCCAGCGCGCTGGTCGGTTCGTCGAACAGCATCACCCGCGGCTGCATGGCGATGGCGCGGGCGATGGCGACGCGCTGCTGCTGGCCGCCCGACAGCCGGGCCGGGTGGTTCGCGGTCTTGTCGCCCAGCCCCACCTTGTCCAGCGCCGCGCGGGCCTGCGCCTCGGCCTCGGCGCGGGGCAGGCCGCGGACCCGTTCCAGCCCCTCGGCCACGTTCTGCAGAGCGGTCATGTGCGGCCACAGGTTGAACTGCTGGAACACCATGCCGATGTCGCGCCGCATCTCGCGCAGGCGGCGCCCCGACATCAGCCGCCCGCCGGGCGTGTCATAGCCGATCAGCTGGCCGTCGATGCGGATCTCGCCCGCGTCATAGCGTTCCAGGAAGTTGATGCAGCGCAGCAGCGTCGACTTGCCCGACCCGGACGGGCCGATCAGGCAGGTCACCTTGCCGGGCGGGATGTGCAGGCTGACATCCCGCAGCGCCTGGAAGGGGCCGTAGAACTTGTTGATCCGGGTCATGTCGACCGATGCGGCCTGCGTCATCTCAGCCTCTTTCGATATGCCGCGTCACGCGGGCTTCCAGCCTGCGGCCCAGCCGCGAAATCGTCTCGACCAGCCCCCAGAAGAACAGCGCGAGCACGAAGTTCGCTTCCAGATAGCGGAAGGTTTCGGTGGACATGCGTTGGGTCTGATACATCAGCTCGGGCACCGTGATGATCGACAGGATCACGGTTTCCTTGGTCAGGATGATCGAGAAGTTGACCAGCGCCGGCAGCGCCGACACCAGCGCCAACGGCAGCAGGATGCGCCGCACGATGGAGGGTTCCGGGATGCCCACGGCGCGCGCGGCCTCGATCTGGCCATGCGGCACGGCGCCGAAGCCCGAGCGGAAGATTTCCGCGAAATAGGGGCTGCCATAGACGGTCAGGCCCAAGAGCCCCGCGGGCAGCGCGTCCAGCCGCAGCCCGACCAGCGGGCCACCGTAATACAGCACGAACAGCTGGACGAGGAACGGGGTGCCGCGGATCACCTCGATATAGGCGCGCAGCAGCCAGTTGAGCCAGCGCGGCCCGTAGCGTTGCGCGAGCGCGATCATCAGGCCCAGAGCCATCGACAAGACCGTGCCCGCCAGCCAGCAGAACACCGTGATGCCGAAGCCGCGCAGCAGCATCGGGCCGTATTGCTGAAGAACCGACAGCTCCATCAGATCGCCATCCTGTGTTCCAGCCAGCGGCCGAGGGCCGCGAGGCACAGGTTGATCGCCAGGTAGATGCAGGCCGCGGCCAGGTAGACTTCCAGCGGGCGGAAGGTCGTGGCCGCCTGCGCCTGGCTGGCGCGGGTCAGTTCCAGGATGCCCACGACCGAGACCAGCGAGGACGCCTTGACCAGCAGGATCAGCTCGTTGACCAGCGCCGGCAGGGACATCACCACCGCCTGCGGCAGGATGATCCGGCGCCAGATCGTCGCCGGGCCCATGCCGATCGCCTGGGCGGCCTCGGTCTGTCCCCCCGGCAATGCGCCGATCGCGCCGCGCCAGATTTCCGAGATATAGGCCGACGCGCAGATGCCCACGGTGACCACGGCGGCGACCAGCGGAGGCACGTCGATGCCGATCACCGGCAGCAGGTAGAACATCAGCAGCAGCTGCACCAGCAGCGGCACGCCGCGCAGAAAACTGACCCACAGCGCCCCGATCCCGCGCGCCAGCCGCGAGCCGGACAGCCGCATCGCGCAGACCACGACGCCGATCACCAGCCCCAGCGCGATGCCCAGGCACGACACCAACAGCGTATAGCGCGCTGCCCAGGCGAGCGGCACGAAGGCGTCAAGGAATGTCTGGATGGAAAACATCACGGCCTGTCGACAAGGGGGGACCGGGGCGGACAGCGCCCGGGCGTGGCCCCGGGCGAAGATCGCCCGAAGCGTGGTTCAAAGGGCGCAGGCGCCCGGGGTCAGTTCGCCACCGGCTCCAGCGGCAGGTCGGTGGCGGTGCCCAGCCATTTTTCCTGGATCGCCTTGATCCGGCCGTCGTCGGTCATCTTCTTGATCGCGTCCTCGATGGCCTTGCGGAGGCTTTCGCTGTCATCGCCCTTGCGCAGCACCCAGGCGAAATAGCTGGGCTTGCCGAACTGCGCCGGCTCGAACAGGGCAAAGGTCTCGGGGCGGTTCTTCACCAGGTAGGTGAGGTTCGGCAGCGACCCCGCCACCGCGTCCAGCCGGCCCGCGGCGAGGTCGGCATAGGCCTCGTCGGTGGTGCCGTATTCCTTGACGGTCACGCCGCCCAGCTCGTTGCCATAGGCTTCCAGCTGGCGGAACTGCGCGGTGCCCTGCTGAACGCCGACGGTCTTGCCCTTGATGTCCTCGGGCTTGGTCAGGTCCTTGTTCGAGGCCGCCTTGACCAGCGACACGGTCGCGTCGGCGATCGGCGGGGTGAAGGTGTAACGCTCCAGCCGTTCGGCGGTCACGGTGACGGGGGCGATGACAATGTCGAACTTCTTGACCTCGAGCCCCGGCAGCTCGGCCGTCCACGGGATGTCCTGATAGACCGGCTCGACGCCGATTTCCTTGGCGACCTCGTCGAACAGGTCCTTGGTCATGCCCTCGTACGTGCCGTTGTTCAGCATGTCGAAGGGCGCATAGTGCATGTCGGTCGCGGTCACGATCTTGCCGGCGGCCTTGATGTCGGCCAGCTGGTCGGCCAGTGCGCCGGTGGCGGCCATCGCCAGGGCCGCGGCGCCGAACAGCGCGGATTTCAGGGACGTGCGGATGGTCATGGGTCGTTCCTCTCCTGTCGGGCGGGTTATGCAGGCGGCGCCCCTGCCCGGCGGGCGCCGCAACTGTGGCGGGCCGATCTAACCGTCGGTCGCGCCGGAAATCCAGTGTCGTGCGCGGGCCGGGCGGATCACCACCGCCAGCGCGGGGCCGGCTGCCGTGATCGTGTCCAGCCCGCCCGCCGCATCGGCGAGCAGCGTATCGCCAGGGCTCAAGGGGGAGCCGCCGGCGGGGTCCGGTTGCGCGCCCAGCGCCACCAGCGCGACGCAGCCCGGCGGCAGCGCCTCGCCCGCACCGATCTGCGCGACATGGTGGCACAGCACGCCGCGCCGCGTCATCACGTTAAGGTCAGTCACGGGGCCGCCGCTCAGGCGTCCCGTCACCGCCGCATCGCCCGGAAAGGACAGCGGCGCATCGCCGGGCACCAGCCGCACGGCCGCGCCGCCGAAATCGAGCTCCAGCCCCGCGCCCTGCAGCAGCGTCAGCGTGCGGTCGATGCCGGCGAAGGCCGAGAACGGGCCGTCCGCCGCCACCTCGGCCATGCTGAGCCGCCAGTCGAACCGGGCCACGTCGGCGCCGTCGGGGCCGACGGCGATCTGCCACGTCACGCCGCCGCCGTTGCGCCACGGCTGCGGCGTCAGCTCCGCCCGCCGGACCAGCCTCATCCCAGGATGCCCGGCAGGTTCAGCTGGTGCTCGCGGGCGCAGTCGATGGCGATGTCATAGCCCGCATCGGCGTGGCGCATGACGCCGGTGGCCGGGTCGTTCCACAGCACCCTCGCGATGCGGCGGTCGGCGTCCTCGGTCCCGTCGCAGCAGATCACCATGCCGGAGTGCTGCGAGAACCCCATGCCGACCCCGCCGCCGTGATGCAGCGACACCCAGGTTGCGCCCGAGGCCGTGTTCAGCAGCGCGTTCAGCAGCGGCCAGTCCGACACCGCGTCGGAGCCGTCCTTCATCGCCTCGGTCTCGCGGTTGGGGCTGGCCACGGACCCCGAATCGAGGTGGTCGCGGCCGATCACCACCGGCGCCTTCAGCTCGCCATTGCGGACCATCTCGTTGATCGCCAGCCCCGCGCGGTGCCGGTCGCCAAGGCCGATCCACATGATCCGCGCCGGCAGGCCCTGGAAGGCGATTCGGTCGCGCGCCATGTCCAGCCAGTTGTGCAGGTGGGTGTTCTCGGGGAACAGCTCCTTCATCTTGGCGTCGGTCTTGTAGATATCCTCGGGATCGCCCGACAGCGCCGCCCAGCGGAACGGGCCGATGCCGCGGCAGAACAGCGGGCGGATATAGGCCGGCACGAAGCCCGGGAAGGCAAAGGCGTTCTCCAGCCCTTCTTCAAGCGCGACCTGGCGGATGTTGTTGCCGTAATCGACGGTCGGCACGCCGGCGTTCCAGAAATCGACCATCGCCGCGACGTGGCGCATCATGCTGGCGCGGGCGGCGTGTTCGACGGCCTTCGGCTCGGTTTCCTGGCGGGCGCGCCATTCCGCAACCGACCAGCCCAGCGGCAGATAGCCGTGGATCGGGTCATGGGCCGAGGTCTGGTCGGTGACGATGTCGGGGCGGCTGTTCGGCATCGGCTCGCCCGCCTTCATCCGGCGCACCAGTTCCGGGAACACCTCGGCGGCGTTGCCGATCAGCGCCACGGATTTCGCCTCGCCAGCGCTGGTCCAGCGGTCGATCATCGCCAGCGCCTCGTCGAGGCTGTGGGTCTTTTCGTCGCAATAGCGGGTGCGGATGCGGAAATCGGCGCGGGTCTCGTCGCATTCGACGGCGAGGCAGCAGGCGCCGGCCATCACCGCGGCCAGCGGCTGCGCGCCGCCCATGCCGCCAAGGCCCGCGGTCAGGATCCACTTGCCCTTGAGGCTGCCGTCATAATGCTGCCGTCCGGCCTCGGCGAAGGTCTCGTAGGTGCCCTGCACGATGCCCTGGGTGCCGATATAGATCCACGACCCCGCGGTCATCTGGCCGTACATCGCCAGCCCCTTGCGGTCGAGTTCGTTGAAATGTTCCCACGTTGCCCAGTGCGGCACGAGGTTCGAGTTGGCGATCAGCACCCGCGGCGCGTCCTTGTGCGTCTGGAACACGCCGACCGGCTTGCCGGACTGCACCAGCAGCGTCTGGTCCTCGTCCAGTTCGCGCAAAGCCGCGGCGATCTTGTCGAAATCGTCCCAGGTGCGGGCGGCGCGGCCGATGCCGCCATAGACGACCAGCTCGTGCGGGTTCTCGGCCACGTCGGGATGCAGGTTGTTCATCAGCATCCGCAGCGGCGCCTCTGTCAGCCAGCTTTTCGCGGTGATCTCGGTGCCCGTCGCCGGGTAGATGTCGCGGGCATTGTGGCGCGGGTTGGGGGTCGGAATGTTCATCATGTCCCTCTCAGGCCAGCAGGCGGCCGGCAATGATGTTGCGCTGGATTTCGGACGAGCCTTCGTAGATCCGCATGATCCGCAGGTCGCGGACATGGCGTTCCAGCGGGAAGTTGCGGGTGAAGCCATAGCCGCCGTGGATCTGCAGCGCCGCGTCGGCGATGCGGCCGGCGGCTTCGGAGGCGAACAGCTTGGCCTTGCTGGCCGCGGTGCTGAAGCGCTTGCCCGACCCGTCATGCAGCGCCTGGCGCTGGCGGGCGGCCTCGTGGCCCAGCAGTTCGGCGGCTGACAGGTCGGTCGCCATGTCGGCCAGCATCCACTGGATGCCCTGCCGCGCGGCCAGCGGCTCGCCGCCGATGATTCGGGTCTTGGCCCAGTCGCGGGCCGCGCTCAGCGCCGCGCGGGCGATGCCGGTGGCCATCGCGGCGACCTCGATGCGGCCGTTGTCCAGCACCTGCATGGCGGTGCGGAAGCCCGAGCCCTCGGCCCCGACGCGGTTCGCGTCCGGGACGGTCAGGTCGAGGTCCAGTTCCCACACATGGCCGCCACGCAGCCCCATGGTCTGTTCCACCCGGCCCGGAGTCAGCCCGGGCGTGCCCTTTTCGACGACGAAGGCGGAAATCCCGCGATGCGCGGCGTCCGGGTCGGTCACCGCATAGACGACGATGAAATCGGCCACCCCGCCGTTCGAGATGAAGCACTTGCGCCCGCGGATGCGCCAGCCGTCGCCCTCGCGGGTGGCCCGGGTGCGCATGTCGGCGGGGTCGGACCCGGCGTTCGGCTCGGTCAGGCCAAAGGCGCCCAGCAGCTTGCCTTCGGCGGCGTCGGGCAGGATGCGGGCGCGCAGCGTGTCGTCGGCCCCGATCAGGATCGAATCGGTCGCGAGGTAATGCGCCGTTAGCGCCGACACGGTCGACCCGCAGCCGCCGGCGACCGCCGCCACCGCCTCGAACAGCGCGTGGGCCGAGATATCCGCGCCGCCCCAGCGTTCGGGCAGGTTGGCGCCCATCATTCCCAGCGCCGCCAGACCGGCCAGCTGGGCGTGAACGAACGCGCCGCTTTCGTCGGTGGCGGCGGCGCGCGGCACCAGCTCGTCGGCGGCAAAGCGCTGCAGCACGGACAGAAAGTCGCGCTCGGAGTCGCTCAGAAGATGGTCGTAGTCATTCATGGCTTTGCCTCGTTCACGATGCCGGCCGCGATCAGCCCGGCGATCTGGTCCGCGGACAGCCCCAGCCCGTCCAGCACGGCGCGGGTGTCGGCGCCCAGGGCCGGCGCACCCTGGGCGGCCAGCGGCTTGTTGCCGTCGAAGCGGACCGGCTGGCCCACCACCGGCGCGCGGCCCAGACGGTGATGCGGCAGCTCGGAGGCGAGCCCGCGCGCCTGCGCATGGGCCGAGCCCAGCTGGTCGGCCAGCGACATGATCGGCGCGGTGGGGATTCCCGCCTCGCGCAGCGCAGCCACGGCGTCGGAGGTCGGCAGAGCGGCGGACCAGCCCTCGATCATCGCGCGGATCTCGGGTTCATGCGCGGTGCGCCCCTCGTCGGTGGCAAAGCGCGGGTCGGCGGCAGCCTCGGGGCGGCCGCTTAGCGCGCACAACGCCGCGAACTGCCGCGCGCCCAGCACGGCGACGATCACATGGCCGTCGGCGGTGCGGAAGGCGCCGAAGGGGGTCGACAGCGGATGGCGGTTGCCGACCCGGGCGATGTGCTGGCCCGCATACAGATGCAGCGCGTGGCTGGTCGGCAGCATCGCCACGAGGCAATCCAGCATCGCCACGTCCAGCGTCGCGCCCTGGCCGGTGCGCCCGCGCCCGACCAGCGCCGCCAGCACCCCGATGACGGCATATAGTCCGGCAGCGGTGTCACCCAGCGCCTCGCCGACCTTCAGCGGCGCGCCGCCTTCCTCTCCGGTGGCGTCCATCCAGCCGGACATGGCCTGCACGACGATGTCATAGGCGGGGAGCCCCGCATCCGGTCCCGACTGGCCGAAGCCCGAGATCGAACAGACCACCACACCCGGGTTTTCCGCCCGCAGCCGGTCGGCGCCCAGACCCAGCCGGGCGGCCACGCCGGGGCGGAAATTCTCGATCACCACGTCGCAGCTGGCGGCGATGCTGCGGGCCAGCGCCTGGCCGTCCTCGGATTTCAGGTCGACGACGATCGACCGCTTGCCCCGGTTGGTCAGCGAGAACAGCGCCGATTCGCCGTCGCGGAACGGGCCGATATGACGGTAATCGTCGCCCTGCGGGGGTTCCAGCTTGACGATCTCGGCCCCCAGATCGGCGAGGATCGCGGTGGCGAAGGGCCCCGCCAGCACCCGCGACAGGTCAAGGACGCGCAGCCCGTCCAGCGGTTTCGACGTTCCGGCCATCGCTCAGACCCCGATCTCGGCCAACCCACCCGTGGCCTCGGCCAGCGCGTCGGACGCGACCAGCGCTGCGGCGGCGGTCAGCTCCGGCGCCAGATAGCGGTCCTGCCCCATCGGCGGCACCACCTCGCGCAGCCGGTCCAGCGCCGCCCGCAGCGGCCCCGAGGTCGCCAGCGGCGCGCGGGCATCCAGCCCGGCGCCGGCGCAGATCGCCTCGATCCCCACGATATGGGCAAGGTTGGCGTTCATCCGCTTCAGCCGGCGGGCGCCGTGGGCGGCCATGCTGACATGATCCTCCTGGTTGGCGCTGGTCGGCGTCGAATCGACCGAACAGGGGTTCGCCAGATGCTTGTTCTCGCTCATCAGCGCGGCCGAGGTGACCTCGGCGATCATCAGCCCGCTGTTCAGCCCCGGATCGGGGGTCAGGAAGGCCGGCAGGCCAAAGTTCATCGCCGGGTCCACCATCAGCGCGATGCGCCGCTGGCTGATCGCGCCGATCTCGGCCAGCGCCAGCGCGATCTGATCGGCGGCGAAAGCCACCGGCTCGGCGTGGAAGTTCCCGCCCGAGACGATGCGGTCCACCTCGGTCAGCACCAGCGGGTTGTCGGTGGCGGCATTCGCCTCGATCTCCAGCGTGCGCGCGACCTGCCACAGGATGTCCAGGCAGGCGCCCGTCACCTGCGGCTGGCAGCGGATGCAATAGGGGTCCTGCACGCGCTGATCCCCCTCGCGGTGGCTTTCGCGGATCTCCGACCCCTCCATCAGCCCCCGGATCACGCGCGCCGCGAGGATCTGGCCGCGATGGCCGCGCAGCGTGTGGATTTCGTCGAGCAACGGCGCGGTCGATCCCATGATCGCGTCGGTGGACATGGCCGAGGCGACCAGCGCCGCCCGCGCCGCGCGGAAGCCGTCGAACAGGCCCGCGAGCGCAAAGGCGGTGGAGACCTGCGTGCCGTTGATGAGCGCCAGCCCCTCCTTGGCGCTGAGTTCGACCGGGGTCAGCCCCGCGGCGGCCAGAGCCTCGGCGCCGGGCATCTCGCGGCCCTCGAAGAACGCGCGGCCCTCGCCCAGCATCACCGCCGCCATATGCGCCAGCGGCGCGAGGTCGCCCGAGGCCCCGACCGAGCCCTGCGCCGGGATCATCGGGGTGACGCCGCGGGCCAACATAGCCTCCAGCAGATCGACCAGCACCGGGCGCACGCCCGAGGCGCCGCGGCCGAGGCTCAGCAGCTTTAGCGCCATGATCAGGCGGACGGTCGGTTCCTCGACCGGCTCGCCCACGCCGCAGCAATGCGACAGGATCAGGTTGCGCTGCAGGGTTGCGGTGTCCTCGGGCGCGATGCGGACCGAGGCGAGCTTGCCGAAGCCCGTGTTCACCCCATAGACCGGCTGGTCCCCGGCGGCGGCGGCGGCGATGCGGGCGGCCGAGGCCTCGATGCGCGGGCGGGCCGAGGCATCCAGCCGCACGGCCAGCCCCTCGCGCCAGACACGCTCGAGTTCGGCCAGCGTGGCCGCGCCGGGGGTAAGGGTCAGCGTGTCAGTCAAGGTCGCCTCCGAGGATGCGGGCGTGAAGCGGGTTGAAGCCGATGCGATAGGACAGTTCCGCCGGATGGGCGCAGTCCCAGACCGCGAGATCGGCGAGCATTCCGGGCGCGATCCGGCCGCGGTCGGCCAGCCCCAGCGCCGTGGCGGCATGGGCGGTGACGCCGGCGAGGCATTCGGCCGGCGTCATGCGGAACAGCGTCGCGCCCATGTTCATCGTCAGCAGCAGCGAGGTCAGCGGCGAGGTGCCGGGGTTGCAGTCGGTGGCCAGCGCCATCGGCACCCCCGCCGCGCGCAGGTCGGCGATCGGTGGCAGCTTCGTCTCGCGCAGGGTGTAGAAGGCGCCGGGCAGCATCACCGCGACGGTGCCCGCGGCAGCCATCGCGTCGATCCCGTCCTGCCCCAGCCATTCCAGGTGATCGGCCGAGATCGCCCCGTGCCGCGCCGCCATCGCAGTGCCGCCCAGATCGGACAGCTGTTCGGCGTGCAGCTTGACCGGCAGGCCCAGCCCGGCGGCGTGGTCAAAGACGCGGGCCATCTCGTCCACCGAAAAGGCGATGCCCTCGCAGAAGCCGTCGACGGCGTCGATCAGCCCCTCGGCATGGGCGGCGTCCATCCCGGCGATGACGACCTCGTCCAGATAGGCGGCCCGGTCGTCCTTGTATTCCGGCGGCAGCGCGTGGGCGGCAAGCCAAGTGGTGACGACCCGGACCTGGCGCTCACGCCCCACGGCGCGGGCGGCGCGCAGCATCCGCAGCTCGGTGCCGACGTCCAGGCCATAGCCCGACTTGATCTCGAGCGTGGTCACGCCTTCGCGGATCAGGTGGTCGGCGCGGGTCAGGGCCGCGGCCAGCAATTCGTCGTCCGAGGCCCCGCGGGTGGCGCGGACGGTCGACAGGATGCCGCCGCCGGCGCGCGCGATCTCTTCGTAACCGGCGCCGTTCAGGCGCATGTCGAATTCCTGCGCCCGGTCGCCGCCGAACACCAGGTGCGTGTGGCAGTCGATCAGCCCCGGCGTCACCAGCCGGCCGCCCAGGCTGCGGGTCTCGCCGTCCTGCGCCAGCTCGGCGCGCGGCCCGGCCCAGGCGATGCGGTCGCCGTCCAGCACGATGGCGGCGTCGGCGGTCAGCCGCAAACCGCTGCGGTCGGCCTCGGCCAGGGTCAGGTCGGTGAGTATCATGCGGCAGTCGATCCGGGCTTGTGCGGCGTGTGCGGTGGATTATTATGACTGCACATATTGCTGTCAAGATGGAGAAATCACGATGACCGCGATCCATGCCGCCCAGGCGCTGCTGCCGCAGGGCTGGGCCAGCGACGTGACCGTCAGCCTTGGCCCGGACGGGCGGATCTCGGCGGCCACGCCCGATTCGGCCGCGCCCGCGGATGCGGTGCGGGTCGGCGTCCTGCTGCCGGCGCCCGCCAACACCCACTCCCATGCCTTCCAGCGCGCGATGGCCGGGCTGACCGAGCGCCGCGGGCAGGGCAGCGACAGCTTCTGGACCTGGCGGACGCTGATGTATCGCTTCGTCGACGTCATCACGCCCGAGCAGTTGCAGGCGATCGCCGCCTTCGTGCAGATTGAGATGCTCGAGGCGGGCTTCGGCGCCTCGGTCGAGTTCCACTATCTGCACCACCAGCCCGACGGCACGCCGCATGACGACATCGCCGAGATGTCGGCGCGGATCGCGGCGGCGGCCGGGCAGTCGGGGATCGGGCTGACCCTGCTGCCGGTGATGTATCAGTATGGGGGCTGCGACCGCCGCCCGCTGGCCGGGGGGCAGCTGCGATTCGGCAACGACCTGGACCGCTTCGGGCGGCTGGTGGACGGCGCCCGCCGGGCGCTGAGCGCCTTGCCCGACGCCCGGCTGGGGGTCGCGCCGCATTCGCTGCGCGCGGTCGCGGCGCAGGATTTCGCGGCGCTCGCGGCGCTGACCGACGGCCCGATCCACCTGCATCTCGCCGAACAGCAGCCCGAGTTGGACGAGGTGCTGGCCGCCTATGGCGCCCGGCCGGCGGAATGGGCGCTTGCCAATCTGGACCTGAGCCCGCGCTGGTGCCCGATTCACATCACCCAGATGCTGCCGCATGAAACCGAGGCGCTGGCCGCCACCGGCGCCATCGCCGGGCTGTGCCCGCTGACCGAGGCGAGCCTGGGCGACGGCATCTTCGACGGGGTGCGCTGGCTGGGCGCGGGCGGGGCGATCTCGGTCGGCTCGGACAGCAACATCCGCATCTCGCTGGCCGAGGAGCTGCGCCAGCTGGAAACCAGCCAGCGGCTGCGCGACCACTCGCGCGCGGCGCTGGCGACGCCCGAGCTGTCTACCGGGCGGCGGATGTTCCAGGCCGTGGCCGAAGGCGGCGCGCAGGCCGCGGGGCGCGACAGCGGCGCGATCCGGCCGGGCGCGCTGGGGGACCTGCTGGCGCTGGACATGAGCCACCCGGATCTGGACGGGCTGGCCGGAGATACCATCCTCGACAGCTTTGCGATGGCCGGCGGCAGCGACATGGTCGGCGAGGTGTGGTCCGGCGGGCGGCATGTCGTCCGTGACGGCCGCCATGTCCGACGTCACGAGATCGAGGCGGCGTATCGCACCGCTGTCCGCGGCCTTCGCGCCGCGGCCTGACCGCGCGGGGCTTCACGTCATGGGCGGGGTTTTGCGCTTGAAGCGCAGACATAAGTTCGCCCGCGCCCGGCGGCGTCAGGCCGCCGCCAGCGCCGCCACGATCGGCCCGAAATCGCTCGCCTTGAGGCTCGCGCCGCCTACCAGCGCGCCGTCGACATGGGGGATGGCAAAGATCTCGGCCGCGTTCGACGGCTTGACGCTGCCGCCATACAGCAGCGCGAAATCGGCGCCGTCGCCGAACCGCCGCACCAGCGCGTCGCGCATCGCGGCGTGGACCTCGGCGATCTGGTCGCCGGTGGGCGTGCGGCCGGTGCCGATGGCCCAGACGGGCTCATAGGCGATGACGGTGTTGGCCGCGGTGGCGCAGTCGGGGACCGATCCTGCCAGCTGGCGGGCGATGACGTCCAGCGTCTGGCCGCCGTCGCGTTCCGCTTCGGTCTCGCCCACGCAGATCACGCTGACCAGCCCGGCCTTGTGCGCGGCGATCGCCTTTGCGGCGACCTCGCCGTCGGTTTCGGCGTGGTCGGTGCGACGCTCGGAATGGCCGACGATGACGTGGCTGGCGCCGGCGTCGCGCAACTGCGGGGCCGAGATGTCGCCGGTATGGGCGCCGCTGTCCTTGGCGTGGCAGTCCTGCCCGCCGACGGCGATGCCCTGGCCTGCGCGCGACGACATGGCGTGGATCAGCGTCGCCGGGGGGCAGATCAGGACGTCGACCCCCGCCTCGCCGTGATCACGCGCCAGCGCGTCCAGTTCGGCCAGCGCGGCGAGGGTTCCGTTCATCTTCCAGTTGCCGGCGGCGAGCTTGCGGGGGGCCATCACATCCTCCTTGACGGGTCGGGCAGGGCCTAGCCGCCACACCTCCCGGGTTCAAGGGCGCGGTGTCAGGGGCGGGGGACCAAGGGCGAGGGGGGGCGCTCAGCCATTCTGCTGCGCGGCCGACCCGGCCAGCGGCTCGAACCGCACCGATTCGCCGCAGCCGCAGGAATCCGTCACGTTCGGGTTCACGAAGCGGAAGCCGCTGTCCAGAAGCCCGCTCGCATAGTCGATCTGGGTGCCGAACAGGAACATCTGCGCGGTGGGCGCGATCAGCACCCGCGCTGCGCCCTGCTCCACCACCTCGTCGCCGGGATTGGCGGATTCGGCCAGCTCCATCGTGTATTCCATGCCCGCGCAGCCGCCCTTCTTCAGCCCGATCCGCAGCCCCGAGGCGTTCCTGTCCCCCATCAGCCGGGCGATGCGGGCCTCGGCGGCGGGGGTGATGGTGACGGGCGGCTTGCCGGGGATCGAGAACATGGGGATGCCTTTCGCGCTTGGGCCAAAGATAGGGGCGCGGCGCCCCCGGCTCAAGCCGCGCGCGGGAATTGCCGAGGCGGGTCGTGCCAGGGCCGGCGTCTGCCAGCCGCCCCGGCCCCCGCGCGAGACGCCATGGCGAACTCATCCATGCGCAGATAACCTATCCAGCCGATATCACGAATCTTTGTGTGTCACTTGCGTGAGCCCCAGGATCTCGCGCGCTTGTTCGGGTGTGGCGACGGGCCGGCCGTGGCGTGCGGCGATCTCGGCGGCGCGGCGCACCAGCGCGGCGTTCGACGGCGCGAGCATCGTGCGGTCCAGCCGCACGTTGTCCTCGAGCCCCGTGCGCGCATGCCCGCCGGCCCCGATGGCCCATTCGTTCAGCGTGACCTGATGCGCCTCGATGCCCGCCGCACACCACGGCGCGTCCGTGCCGAACAGGCGATGCACGGTGCGGATGTAATAGTCGAACACGTCGCGATCGACCGGCATCGCGTTCTTCACCCCCATCACGAACTGCACTTAGGGCCGCGCGGGCGGTCGTCCGCCGGGCCATCGTCGCGGACATGCAGATCGACGCCGTTCACGGTCACGCTGCGCATGATGGGTCCTTCCAGCGGCAGGTCCGGCCCGAGGAGATGGCCCCGCGCCGGCTCAGTGTCATTCCAAAGCCGAAGCCACCGCGACGGGGACGCGGGTACGCGCGCTGGCCAGCGCAAAGACCAGCATGGCGGCGGCGGCAACCGCGGCCGGGATCGCGAAGATCAGGAAGTCCTCGCGCAGCGGCAGTTGCTGGGCCAGCAGCACGCCCCCCAGCGTCGGGCCGACGATGGCCCCGCTCCGTCCAACGCCCGAGGCCCAGCCAAGCCCCGCGCCCCGCACCCCGCACCGGCAGATCGTAAAGCTGCGCCACGCTCGCATAAAGCAGCGAGGAGGAACCCGAAATGAGAACGCTTGCGGAGCGTGCCGTTCTGGTGATTGTCCTCGACGGCGGTGGCAAACAGCGTCGCGAGGTCGTCTTGGGGTCGGATGATCGCGGTCATGGGGCCTCCTCCCAGGGGAAGCGCGTGGCGCTTGGCCCCTGCCGGTTCACGGGTTGACGTTCGGGTGGTGGACGCGTCGCGCCTTACGCGGCGGCGCGGCGGCGCTGTTCGTTGACCTGGTTGTCCACGCCGTCGACCAGCGGGGTCAGGTGGATGTCGAATTCGATCTCGGCGAAGGGACCGTTCAGGCCGTTGGCGTGGATCGATTCCTCGTCGCTGCGTTCGCGCACCGCGGGCACCAGCCCGTCACGGGTCGCATAAGCGAAGTCGTCGTTGATCAGCGGATCGCCCTCGATGTTGATCTGGGTGGTAAGCTTGCGATGCCCGTCCGCGCTGATGAAGAAGTGGATATGCGCGGGCCGCTGGCCGTGACGCCCGAGCGCCGAGAGGAGCTTCTCGGTCGGGCTGCCGGGCGGCACGCCGTAGCCCGAGGGCAGGATCGACTGGAACCTGTAGCGGCCGTTCTCGTCGGCATAGATCGTGCGGCGCATGTTGAAGGGCGCCTGCTGGCCGGTGGGGTCGAAGTGCGAATAGAAGCCCCGCGTGTCGCAATGCCAGACCTCGACCTTGGCGCCGGCAGCGGGGGCCCTGGGCGTCGTGAACCACGCCGTGCATCACCAGCGTCTGGCCCTCGGCGGTGCCGTCGTCCAGGCGCGCGAAGCCGGTCGATTCCGGGGCCCCGGCCACGTACAGGGGGCCTTCGATGGTCCGGGGGGTCGGGTTCTCGATCCCCAGGGCCTCGTCGATGGCGTCCAGCCGCTCGTCCAGGAAGTGATCGACCCCCAGACCGGGCGAGATCAGCCCCGCCTGGCCCGCGGCGCCCAGGTCGTTGAGCCACGCCACGCCCTGCCAGTATTCGTCAGGCGTGATGTTCAGGTCGTCGATGGCGCGGAACAGGTCCGACATCAGGCGATGGGTGATTTCCTTCATGCGCGCGCTGCCCGCGCTGTTGTTCAGCCCGCTGAGCTCGCGCAGGAACTCCTGGGTGTCGGGGTGGTCGAAGATGGTGACGCTCATGGCTAGGCTCCTCCTCCTAAGGGGTGTCGGTCGGACAGCTCAGGTGTCGTCGTCGCGGATGGCGGACGGATGCCGCAGCAGCGGCATCACGGCGATGGTCATGAAGGGAAACAGCGGCAGTCCCGACAGGATCTCGTGCAGGCGGGCGTTGTCGGCCACGTCGAAGATGCTGACGTTGGCGTAGGCCCCGGCGATGCGCCAGATGTGGCGCCATTCGCCGCTGCGCTGCAATTCCTGGGAATACGCCTTTTCGCGGGCGAGGATCGCGTCGCGTTCACCGGCGGGCAGGTCGCGGGGCAGGTGAACATCCATGCGGACGTGAAACAGCACGGGCTATCCTCTCGTGCGCCGGTCGAACCCGTTGCGGGCAAATCGCGCCAGCCGGTCGGGATCGAGGGTGAGGCCAAGGCCTGGCCCCGTGGGCAGGTCCAGGTGGAAATCGCGGTAGGACAGCGGCTCGGTCAGGATGTCCTCGGTCAGCAGCAGCGGCCCGAACAGTTCGGTGTCCAGTCCAGCCGCGCGAAGGTCGCAAACGCATGGGCCGAGATGATGGTCCCGACCGGCCCTTCCAGCATCGTGCCGCCGTAAAGGCCGATGCCCGCCGCCTCGGCGATGGCCGCGACGCGCAGCGCGCCGAACGCGCCGCCCGACTGTTCCAGCTTGACCGAGAACACGTCCGCCCCCGCGTCCCGCGCAATGACAAAGGCGCTGTCCGGCCCGGTCAGCGTCTCGTCGGCCATCAGCGCAAGGGGGAAACGGCGCATCAGGCGCCCCATCGCGGCGGCCGAGGCGACCGGCTGCTCGGCCAGGGTGCAGCCCGCATCGGCCAAGGCAGGCAGGCCCCAGGCGGCGTCGGTTTTGGACCAGGCCATGTTCACATCCACCCGCACCGTGGCGCGTCCCTCGACCGCGCGGGCGATGGCCGCGACATGGGCCACGTCCTCGCGCACGGGCCGGGTGCCGATCTTGAGCTTGAAGACGTCGTGGCGGCGGGCATCGAGCATCTGCTCGGCCTCGGCGATGTCGCGGGCGGTCTGGCCCGAGGCGAGCGTCCAGGCGACCGGCAGCTGGTCGCGGCGCCGCCCGCCCAGCAGGTCCGCGACCGGTACGCCCAGCCGCTTGCCGTGGGCGTCGAGCAGCGCGGTTTCCACGGCGGATTTCGAAAAGCGGTTATCTTTCACCATCTGCCCGACGCGGGCCATCAGCGCCTGGATGCGGGTCGCGTCCTGCCCGATCAGCAGCGGGCCGACATAGCGGTCCACCGTCAGCTTCATGCCCTCGGGGCTTTCGGCACCATAGGCGAGACCGCCAATGGTGGTGCCCTCGCCCCAGCCCTCGATCCCGTCGCTGCAGCGGATGCGCACCAGCATCAGCGTCTGGCCGTCCATGGTCGCGACCGAAAGCTTGTGGGGCCGGATGGTCGGCAAGTCGATCAGCATCGTGTCGACCCGTTCGATCACGGGGGCGGCGCTGGTCAGGTGCAGGGGGGTGATGATCTGGTCCATGCACCGAACACTGCCTGATTCGCCGCCTGCGGGTCCAAGACCATTTGTATTTGATACGATACCTTGAGAGTATGATGCGACGGCACGTTCCCGCGTGGGCTGGGACGCCAAGCGGCGTTATAACGGAGCATGACGGATGGACCTGCGCCAGCTGCGTTATTTCGTGACCGTCGCGCGAGCGCAATTTCACCCGCGCGGCGGAACAGCTGCACATCGCCCAGCCTCCGCTCAGCCGCAACATCCAGATCCTCGACGAGGAACTGGGGGTGGAGCTGCTGTCGCGCAGCCACCGCCCGGTGCGGCTGACCGAAGCGGGGCGGCTGTTTCAAGAGCAGGCGCTGCAGATCCTCGGCCGCGTCGAACAGATGGCCGAAGCCACGCGCCGCGTGGGCCGCAACCAGAACCGCGTGCTGTCCATCGGTTTTGTCGCCTCGACCCTCTATGGCGGGCTGCCCGCGCTCATCCGCAAGCTGCGGGCCCGCGCGCCTGACCTGGACCTGCGGCTGATCGACTTGCTGTCCACCGAACAGATCACCGCGCTGAAGGAAGGACGAATCGACATCGGCTTCGGCCGCCTGCGCCATTCGGATCCCGGCGTCACCGGCACGACGCTGCGCGAAGAACGGCTGGTCGTGGCGCTGCCTTTCGATGACCCCCTGGCCGCAGAGCCTGACCCCATGCCGCTGGCCGACCTCGCGGGGCGCGCGATGATCGTCTATCCGCGTGAGCCGCGTCCAAGCTATGCCGACTTCATCCTGGCCATGCTGCGCGAGGCCGAGGTCCCACCGGCACAGGTCGAGGAAGTGCGAGAGATCCAGACGGCTCTCGGCCTGGTGGCGGCGGGCACGGGCCTGTGTATCGTGCCACTCTCGGCGCGGCAGGTGCGGTCCGATCTGCGTTACCGGGTGATTGCAGACCCCCAGGCGGTCTCGCCCGTCATCCTGAGTCATCGCACGGGCGACCGCTCGCCGGCCATCGCGACGGTGCGCGAGACCATCGCCGAGATCTATGCCGAAAACCCGCCTTGGCTTGGCCGCGGGGACTGAACGCGGCTCAGTCATCAGCTTGCTCGCGTGCGGCGCGATGGGGCTCGGATGTGACCCAGGCGCCCGGACGCGCCAGCATGTCGTTCAGCGTCCTGGGTCCTGCCGGCGACAAGGGCCCGGTCAGGATGATTTCCAGCCGCTCGGACACCCGGCGCGGTCTGGCGCACGGCCTTGCCCCTGTCGGTCGTGAACAGCCGGAACACGCGCGCATCCCCGGGCGCGTTCTATCGCTGGGAGCATTTGCGCTCAGACTGACGGCGCGGGCAGTCGATCGCCCCCGCACCGCCGCGGCGCAAATGCAGCCATAACCAGAACAAATTTCTGCGCCTCCCATTCGGGAGCTACTTTCGCAGCGAGATCCGAACCGCGCGAAGGGAGGCGCACGATGACCGACGACATGCTGCACGTCATGGAATGGCACAATGGCGACAAGGACTATTCCCCGTTCTCCGACGCCGAAATGAAGCGCCGCCAGGACGACGTGCGTGGCTGGATGGCCGAGAACGATGTCGATGCTGCGCTGTTCACCAGCTATCACTGCATCAACTATTACTCGGGCTGGCTCTACTGTTATTTCGGCCGCAAGTACGGGATGGTCATCACCCAGGACGCCGCCACCACCATCTCGGCCGGGATCGACGGCGGCCAGCCGTGGCGGCGCAGCTTTGGCGACAACATCACCTATACCGACTGGCGGCGCGACAACTTCTACCGCGCCGTGCGGCAGCTGACGCCCGGCGTCCGGCGGCTGGGGATCGAGTTCGACCACGTCCACCTCGACTATCGCAAAGCGCTGGAGGCCGCGCTGCCGGGCGTTGAGTTCGTGGACATCGCCCAGCCCTCGATGTGGATGCGTTCGATCAAGTCGGCCGAAGAGCACGCCCTGATCCGCACCGGCGCGCGCATCTGCGACGTCGGTGGCTGGGCCGTGGCGGGTGCAGTCAAGGCGGGTGTGCCGGAACACGAGGTCGCCATCGCGGGTACAAATGCGATGATCCGCGAGATCGCGAATTCCTTTCCCTTCGTCGAGCTGATGGACACCTGGACCTGGTTCCAGTCGGGCATCAACACCGACGGGGCGCACAACCCGGTCACGAACAAGAAGATCGCCTCGGGCGATATCCTGTCGCTGAACACGTTTCCCATGATCTTCGGCTATTACACCGCGCTGGAGCGCACGCTCTTCTGCGATCATGTCGACGATGCGAGCCTTGATATCTGGGAAAAGAACGTGGCCGTGCATCGCCGCGGGCTGGAGCTGATCCGCCCGGGCGCCAAGTGCAACGAAATCGCGCTGGAACTGAATGACATGTATCGCGGCTGGGACCTGCTGAAATACCGGTCGTTCGGCTACGGCCATTCTTTCGGCGTGCTGTCGCACTATTACGGCCGCGAGGCAGGGGTGGAACTGCGCGAGGATATCGAGACCGAACTGAAGCCAGGCATGGTCGTGTCGATGGAGCCGATGGTGATGCTGCCCGAAGGGGCACCCGGCGCCGGCGGCTACCGCGAACACGACATCCTGATCGTGACCGAAACCGGGGCCGAGAACATCACGGGTTTCCCCTTCGGCCCCGAACACAACATCATCCGGAACTGACCCTTCGGGTGTTCAAGGGACAGGGGCCGGACGACCCGGCCCCTTCGCCGTTTCCGCGGAGGGTGCGCTCAGCCGAACTCGGTCCGCAGCGCTGCGACGATCCCCGCCGTGCAGACCTCGAGCAGGATGTGACCCTTGTCCACCGACGCCTCCCTGGGCGAGGACAGGGTGCCCGAGGGCGGCGTCCATTCCGGGCGGACGGGATAGACGTCGTAGGGCGGGAAGGTCGCGGGGGGGTGATCCACAGCGCGGTCGAGATGGACCAGATGCGGGTGCAGCGCCAGCATCAGCGAGGTTTCCAGAACGCCTCCGTGTTCCACGTCCCAACCGGGGAAACCGCCGGGATAAAGCTGAGCAATCGCCTCGTTGTGGACGAAATCCCAGTAGGAAAGCACCACGATCTTGAGGTCGGTGATCCCGTCCCAGCGCGCCTCGCGCAGCGCAAGGTCTATCGCCTCGACGATGAACCACGAATTCTCGAAGTGCCCGTTCACCAGGCAGATCTTGCGCACCCCCTGTTTCGCGAACGATTTCACCACGTCCTTCAAGCTGGCGACCAGCGTGGCGCCGTCCAGGCTGGTGGTGCCGGGCAGATGGTTTCCCCCTCCCGATTTCTGGTGCGACTTGTAGCCGTAGGTGAATGGCGGCGCGACCAGCGCCCCGATGGCCAGTGCCACGCGCCGGGCGAATTCGGTTGGCAGCAGCACGTCGACATGCAGCGGCATGTGGTGGCCGTGCTGTTCCATCGAGCCGATGGGGATGAGGATCGGCGTCTGCCCCTCACGGACTGCTGCGTGATAATCCGGCCAGGTCATTTCCGAGGCAAACGCAGTGGCGTACTTCATGAATGGACCCCCTACACCGACATGCTGCAAAAGCTACGTTGCGAGGTCTCGATCAGAAAAATAGATTGTGACAATACGTCCATTGACGGGGCAAATCCATGCCGCTGCTCACCAACCTCCCGACCGACTTGCTGCGCACATTCATCGCCGTGGTCGAGCTGGGCGGGCACTCCAAGGCGGGGGCACTGCTCGGTCGAAGTCAACCGGCCATCTCGTTGCAGATCCGCCGACTTGAAGATCTGGTCCGCACGCCCCTTCTGGCGCACGAGGGGCGCACCATACTGCCGACCCCTGCGGGCGAGGCGCTGCTGTCCTATGCCCGCGAGATGGTGCGCATCAACGACGAGGCGGTGCGCTATTTCCATCGCTCGGAAGTGGCTGGAGTACTGCGGATCGGTTTGCCGACGGACTATGCAGTGGCATTCCTTCAGAACACCCTGACGACCTTCCTTCACCATCATCCCGGCGTGGATCTGGAAATCCACTGCGACCTCAGCCGCGAACTGCACCAGCTGCTGCGGACGGACAAGCTGGACGTCATCGTGGCGACGATGGAGCAGACGCGCATGCCCTATCTCTCACGCGCCTGGCTTGAGCAGCCGGTCTGGGCAGCGTCCGAGACCCTCGCCATCGATCCGGCGCGTCCAGCGCCGCTTGGGGCCCACCTGGAGGGGTGTGATTACCGGGCGCGCATGATCGACGCGCTGGATGCGGCCGGGCGGCGCTGGCGGATCGTCTACACCGGACCGGGTATCTCGGGGCTGCAGAACGCGGTGCTGAACGGGCTCTGCGTGACCGCATTGACCCATGCCACCTATCTGCCCGGGATGCGGTTGCTGACCGAAGACGAGGGGTTTCCCAGGCTCGAACCGCTGCGGATCGGGCTGTTCTACAAGCATCCACGCCTGTCGCCGGCGGGACTGCAGCTGGTCAGTGACCTCGTGGCCGGAATCGAGGGCGTCGGATCAGGTATCCGTACGGTGCCGACGTGACAGGACGCATCTCCCGATAACCCGCGCTTATGCGTGGATTTCAAGAACCGATTTTGCGGCCTCTGCCCCATCTCCTAACCTCACGGAAACAACGCACCCTTCGGGCCATGAAGAGGGAGTACCTGAATGACCAGAACCCACCGGATGTCGGTCGACCTGACAAGACGCACCTTGCTGGGCGCAGGGGTCGCGGCGCTGGCGACCCCCATGCTGGCCCGCCGCGCCTCTGCCGCGCCGACCGAGCTGACCATGCTCGCCTGGTACGGCCATGCCGAGCCCGACATCGTCGCCGAGTTCGAAGCCGCCAACAACGTCAAGTTCGTGCCCAAGTACTATACCGGTGGCGACAACATGCTGGGGCTGATCTCGCAATCGCCGCCCGGCACCTTCGACGTCATCCTGTCGGACGCCGAATACGTGACGGCACTGAACGAGAACGGCTATGTCGAGGAACTCGACCCGGCCGATTACGACATCGCTGACTACTTCCCCGAATTCCAGAACTTCCCCGGCAACTGGAAGGACGGGAAACTGTTCTCGCTGATCGCCCGCTTCGGCTTTCTGGGCGTGGCCTATAACACCGACGCCCTGACCGCGGCCGAGGCGTCGACCTACAAGGTGTTCTGGGATCCCAAGCTGAAAGGCAAGGTCGGACATTTCGACTGGCACCTGCCGAATCTCGGCCAGATGAGCCTGCTGAACGGAAATCCCGAACCCTACGACATCGACGAGGCCGGCTGGGAAGCCGTGAAGGAACGCACGATGTCCCTGCGCCCGCAGGTCGGCGGGTTCTTCGATTACGGCGGGACGTTCTCGTCGCTCAACGACGGCCAGATGCTCGCCTTCTGCGGTATCGGTGACTGGATCACCGGCGTCTTGCGCAAGAACGGCGCCAAGGTGGACAGCGTCATCCCCGAAGAGGGCGGCTTGCAGTGGTCGGAATGCTTCTCGATCGGCAAGGGATCGGCCAAGGCCGACCTGGCAAAGAAGTGGATCCAGTACATCACCTCGGCCAAGGGGCAGGCGAAGTCCGCGCAGATGGCTGCCTATCCCGCGTTGATCCCCAACCAGAAGGGTTGGGACGTCCTGCAGGCCGAGAACCCCGACGAGGCCAAGCGTCAGGGCATGACGAAGGACCCGGGCAACGCGATGGACATGATCCGCACCGGCCGCGTCAAGTTCCGCCAGTGGCCGATCCAGCAGGATTTCGAGACATGGAACGACTTCTGGTCAGAGTACAAGGGCGCCTGATCGGGTGACCTCACCTCCATGTGCGGACCGGCGGTGCTGAAGCCCGCTGGTCCATTTTCCCCCGCCAGAGGACCACCCGTAGATGCGACGCCCGATCTCTCTCTATGGTCTGACGTTCTCGCTGCCGCTCTTGATCTGGCAGGTCCTGTTCTTCGTCTTTCCGCTGCTGTTCCTGGTGGCTCTGTCCTTCTGGACCGTCAAGAACTTCGCCCTCCGGCCTGGCTTCGACACGGTCAACTGGACGACGATCTATGGCCGCGCCGTGTTCTGGCAGGCGTACGGCACGACGCTTGCCCTTGCCGCTGCGGCCTCGGTCCTGACCACTGTCCTGGCGTTTCCGGCGGCCTACGCCATTGCCTTCAAGCTGTCCGACACGGCGCGGCGCTGGGCGGTGTTCCTGATGGTGATCCCCTTCTTCACCAGCTACCTCGTGCGGGTCTATTCCTGGCAGATTTTCCTGTCAGACAACGGGATCTTCAACGCCATCCTTGGCTGGATCGGGCTTGGCCCCTTTGCGATGCTGAACACCCCGGGTGCCACGATGATGGGCTATCTGACGCTCAGCTATCCACTGGTGGTGCTGCTGCAGGTATTCAGCCTGACTTTCATCGACCGCACGCTGATCGAGGCTGCGCACAATCTGCGCTGCGGGCGCCTGCGCACGGTGTTCGAAGTGATCATCCCGTCCGCCCGAACGGGGCTCGTGATCGCGGCGCTGTTCTGCTTCATCCTGTCATTCGGTGATTTCGTCAGCCCTGTCTATCTGGGGGGCGGAAAGCCCACGACGCTGTCGATCCTGATCACCGACACCACGAAATCCGGCCAGCAATGGCCGCGCGCCGCGGTCATCGCGCTGTCGATGATCGGCACGCTGATGATCGTGGCCTTCACGGCCGTGACCTTTGCCTACAGGGGTAAGACGAAATGAGCGCCCATGACCCCAACCGCAATCGGACGGTCGACCGGGGGCTGATGATCTACCTGGTCCTGGCTTACGCCTTTGTCTTCGCGCCCATTGCGGCGAGTTTCGTGTTCTCCTTCAACTCCGACCGCTTCCCCTCGCTGCCGCTCGGCAGCTTCACGCTCGACTGGTATCGCGCTGTCGCAGATGATCCGTTGGTATGGAGCGGGGCACGCAACACGTTCATCGTGGGCGTGATCGTGGGCGTCATCTCGACCCTGCTGGGGTTCGGGGCCGCGTATACGGATTATCGCTACAAGTTCGCGGGCAAGCAGGTCTACCTGGCGCTGGCGCTGCTGCCGCCGACAATCCCGGTCATCATCCTCGGCTTGGCGATGCTGGCCTATCTCTCCCGCATCAACCTGTCGGGAAATGCGCTGTCGGTCATCATCAGCCATGTCGTCGTCTGCGCCCCCTTCGCGATGGCGATCATACGCCTGCGCCTGTCGCAGATGGACCCCGCGCTGGAACCCGCCGCGTGGAACCTCGGCGCCTCGGAATGGGCGGCGATGCGCCATGTCATCCTGCCCTTCTGCGCGCCGGCGATCTTCGGGGCTTTGTTCATCACCATGGCCCTATCGTTCGATGAGTTCGCCGTCGCCTGGTTCGTCTCGGGCCTGAATGAGACCCTTCCGGTCAAGGTGCTGGGTTTCCTGCAGGGCCAGGTCAGCCCGCGCATCAACGCGATCGGCACGTTCGTCTTCATCCTGTCCATGACGCTGGTCATTCTGGCGCAACTTCTGCTGTCGCGGCGTGATGCCCGACCGGCCGACGAGGAGTAATGCATGACCCCCGACACCCTCGTTTCCTTTGAAGGCGTGGTCAAACGGTTCGGTGGTTTCGTGGCTGTCCAGCGCCTCGATTTCGAAATCCGCAAGGGTGAATTTCTTGCCATCATGGGATCGAGCGGCTGCGGCAAGACCACGACGCTCCGGATGCTCGCCGGGCTTGAGGCACCGAGTGAAGGGGTGATCCGGCTGTCGGGTCAACCGGTCAACGACCTGCCGACCTGGCGCCGTGACACGCCGATGGTCTGGCAGAGCCTTGCGCTGTTTCCGTTCCTCAATGTGCGCGAGAATGTCGAATTCGCGCTGAAGATGCGCGGGACGCCCAAGGCCGAACGACGGCGCCGGGCCGAGCAGTGGCTGGAGCGGATGCACATCGGCGAATTCGCCGAACGCAACATCTCGCAGCTGTCAGGCGGGCAGCGCCAGCGCGTGGCCCTCGCCCGGTCCCTGGTGGTCGAGCCGGAAATCCTGTTGCTCGACGAGCCGTTGTCCGCGCTCGATGCGGCGCTGAAGGTCCGCATGCAGTCGGTCCTGAAAAACCTCCAGCGCGAGACGGGCATTACCTTCGTCTATGTGACCCACAGTCAGTCCGAGGCCTTCTCCATGGCCGACCGTGTGGTGATCATGAGCCGGGGCAAGATCGAACAGATCGGCACGCCCCAGGACATCTACCGCCGTCCCGGAACGCGCTTCGTCGCCGAATTCCTGGGATCGTCGAACATCTTTCAGGGAACGCTGGCGCGTGATGCGCAGGGCGGAAGCGCGCTCGAAACACCGCTCGGCAGTTTTGCGACAGAAAATATCACCGGTCTCGAGGCTGGAGCCCAGGCGACGATGACTGTGCTCGACACGAAGACCCACCTTGCAGCCGAACGCCCGGCGGGGGAGCGCAACGTCTTGGCAGCCCGCATGATCGGCGAGGAATTCGTGGGCTCGGTCGCCACGATCTATCTGGAGGCAGCGGGCGGACAGGAAATTCGCGTCCAGAAGGGTCATGACCAGCTGGCCGCGCTTCCTCTCGAAATCGGGCGCGAACTGTTCGTGCACTGGAATCCGGCCGATGCACATATCATTGCCGAGGCGTGATGGCCTGACCGAGATGCAGTCCGCCTCCATGCAGGCGGCCTTTGTCCTTGCCCTTTGTCCTGGCAGCGGCCGGTTGCTGCCGCTGGCCTTGGACATGGCGTGGGACCGCCTTGCCGTTCATGCCCCCGGCGAAGCTGGTGGGCGGAACCCCGTGGATTTCCCGGCCGCCGGTCCTGAACGGAATTCTGCCTGAGACAGCGAGCGGCATTGACACCCATAGGCCTCCGTGTCCCGCATGGGCGGCCTTTTCCCGGGTGGAGCCTGATCCCGCCCCCGTGGTGCGCCTGGTCTTTCTTCGTTGTCCCTCGTTCACAGCGCTGCCTCAGTGAGGAAATCTTCCACCGCCTCGCAGATGCCCGTCGCAAGCTGGCGCTTGGGCGATACGGCTGGAACCAGTCCCGCCGCACTCCTCGCTGGGCGGTTTGCCCCCCGCAGGCGCGCGCCGGCCGCGAGGCGGCCCCCGGCTCAAGCCGCGCGCTGGAATTGCCGGGGCGGGTCGTGCTAGGCACGGTGTCTGCCAGCCGCCCCGGATCCCCCGATGACCCTTGCCCGCGTCTCCACCGCCTTGTCGGCCTCCCCAGACCCGTGGGCCGGCAGCGCGGCCCGTCAGGCGGCGCGGCTGGCGGTGGCGCCGATGATCGACTGGACCGACCGGCATTGCCGCGGCTTTCACCGCCTGCTCAGCCGCCGGGCGCTGCTGTATACCGAGATGATCACCGCCCCCGCCATCGTCCACGGCGACCGCACCCGGCTGCTGGATCACGACGGCGAGCACCCGGTCGCGCTGCAGATCGGCGGGTCGGAACCGGCGCAGCTGGCCCAGGCCGTGCGGATCGCCGCGGACTGGGGCTATGACGAGATCAACCTGAATGTCGGCTGCCCCAGCGACCGGGTGCAGTCGGGCTGCTTTGGCGCGGTCCTGATGAAGACCCCCGCTCTGGTCGCCGACTGCGTGGCCGCGATGCAGGACGCTAGCCCGGTCGAAGTGACGGTGAAATGCCGGATCGGCGTCGACGACCAGGACCCGCACGAGGTGCTGCCCGCCTTCCTGGCCGCGATGCAGGAGGCCGGCGTCCGCCGCGTCATCATCCACGCCCGCAAGGCCTGGCTGCAGGGGCTGAGCCCGCGCGAGAACCGCGAGATCCCGCCGCTCGACTATCCGCTGGTCCACGCGATGAAGGCGGCCTTCCCGGCGCTGCACCTGTCGATCAATGGCGGGATCGGGACGCTGGATCAGGCGCGGGACCAGCTTGCGGTCATGGACGGCGCGATGCTGGGCCGCGCGGCCTATCACGAACCCTGGGCGATCCTGGGCGAGGCCGACCGGCTGTGGGGCGACGCGCCGCCGCTGGCCGGTCCGGTCGAAGCGGCGCAGGCGATGCGCGCTGTGCTCGCGCGGCACATGGAGCAGGGCGGGCGGATGCACCAGATCACCCGGCACATGCTGGGGCTGTTCCACGGCCGCCCCGGCGCGCGCGCCTGGAAGCGTATCCTGTCCGAGCGCGGCGCGGCCGGGTCGCTGGCGGATTACGACGCGGCGCTGGCTGCGGTCGGCGCGGCGTAGAGGTCGAGGCCGGACCGGGGCGCGGCCCCGGGATATTTCAGACCGCCCGAGCGGCGGACGGCGCATGACACGGGCGTGGCTTTCCGCCCGCGGCATAGCGCGCTAAAGCCCGACGGAACGACGGACGGAACGGGATGACGACCTTGGCGATGACCGCGGACATGCTGCCCTATCTTGCCGCGCTGCTGGCTGCGGGTGCGTTCGCCGGCATCCTCGCAGGGCTTCTGGGCGTGGGCGGCGGGATCGTGCTGGTCCCCGCCTTCGTTGCCATCCTGACCGCGGCGGGCTATGGCACGGGCGATCTGATGCAGGTCTGCCTTGCGACCTCGCTGGCGACGATCTTCGTCACCTCGATCCGCTCGGTGCTGGCCCATCACCGAAAGGGCGCGGTCGAGTGGGACATCATCTGTAGCTGGGCGCCGTGGATCATGGCCGGCGCGATCCTTGGGGTCTGGCTGGTGTCGCGGTTGTCGACGCAAAGCCTCAAGCTCATCTTCGGCGTCCTGGTCCTGGCGGTGGCGAGCTTCATGCTGGTCAGCCGGCCCGACTGGCGGGTCGCCGACGCGCCCCCGACCGGGCTGCGGCGCGGGGCGATGGCCACCATCGTCGGGCTGGTCGGCGTACTGCTGGGGATCGGCGGCGGGTCGCTGGGGGTGCCGATGCTGACGCTGCACGGCCGGCCGATGCACCGGGCGGTGGCGACGGCGGCGGGGTTCGGCGCGATCATCGCGCTGCCCTCGGTCGCCTCGTTCCTGTTCGTGCCCGCCGCGGGCGCGCCGCCGGGGACGGTCGGGTCGGTGAACCTGCCGATCTTTGCAATCACCATCGCCATGACGCTGCTGACCGCCCCGATCGGGGCCAGTCTCGCCCACGGCACCGACGCGCGGCGGCTGCGGCGCATCTTTGCGCTGTTCCTGCTGGCCGTGGGCCTCAACATGCTGCGCAAGGCGCTGCTATAGCGCCTGGCCCCGCTCGGCCGCCTTGGCCGCGTCCCACAGCGCGTCCATTTCTGCCAGGTCGGACTCCTCGGGGCGGCGGCCGTCGCGGGCCAGCGCCGCCTCGATCGACTGGAAGCGGCGGGTGAACTTGGCGTTTGCGGCCCGCAACGCCTCTTCCGGGTCGATATTCAGATGCCGAGCGAGGTTGGCCACCACAAACAGCAGATCGCCCATTTCCTCGGCCAGGTGCGTGGCATCGCCGCTGTCGCGGGCGGCGACCAGCTCGGCGGTTTCCTCGGCCAGCTTGTCCAGCACCTGATCGGTCGCGGGCCAGTCGAAGCCCACCCGCGCGGCGCGGTTCTGCAGCTTGATCGCCCGGGTCAGCGCCGGCAGGCCAAGCGCCACCCCGTCCAGCGCGCCACGCTCGGCCCGCGCGGCGCGTTCGGTGGCCTTGATCGTCTCCCAGTCGCGGACCTGCTGGGCGGCCGACTTGTCGCGCGATTCGTCGCCGAAGACATGCGGATGGCGCGCGACCAGCTTGTCGGAAATCGCCCGCGCCACGTCGGCAAAGTCGAACATCCCCGCTTCGGAGGCCATCTGGGCGTGGAACACCACCTGCAGCAGCAGATCGCCCAGCTCGCCCGGCAGCTCGTCCCAGGCCTTGCGATGGATGGCGTCGGCGACCTCGTGTGCCTCCTCGATCGTGTAGGGGGCGATCGAGGCGAAATCCTGCTCGATGTCCCACGGGCATCCCGTGGCAGGATCGCGCAGCGCGGCCATGATCCCGATCAGGCGGCCGGTTTCGTAGGTAGCGTCGGTCATGGACAATCCTGCCCGCTTCGGATGGACTGGCCGCACCAGACACAGACAGCCCGAAAGAGTCCACCCATGCCCCTCCTGAACCGCATCGCAGGCTATGCCGACGAGATGACCACCTGGCGCCGTCACCTGCACCAGCACCCCGAGCTGCAGTTCGACCTGGGCGAGACGGCGGCCTATGTCGCCGAACGTCTGCGCGAATTTGGCGTCGACGAGCTGCACGAGGGCATCGCCCGGACCGGCATGGTGGCGATCATCAACGGGCAGGGTGACGGCCCCACCATCGGCCTGCGCGCCGACATGGACGCGCTGCCGATCGAAGAGGCGACGGGGGCCGCGCATGCCTCGAAACACCCCGGCAAGATGCACGCCTGCGGGCATGACGGGCACACCACGATGCTGCTGGGGGCGGCGAAATACCTGGCCGAGACGCGCAACTTCTCGGGCCGCGTGGCGCTGATCTTCCAGCCGGCCGAGGAAGGCGGGCGCGGGGCCAAGGTCATGGTGGACGAAGGCATCATGGACCGCTTCGGGATCACGCAGGTCTATGGCCTCCACAATTCGCCCAATGTCGCGCTGGGCCGGTTCGAGACTACGCCCGGTCCGCTGATGGCCGCGGTCGATGCGTTCGACATCCACATCAAGGGCCGCGGCGGGCATGGCGCGATGCCGCACGAGACCGCCGACCCGGTGATCGCTGCGGTGGGGATCGTGCAGGCGATCCAGTCGATCGTCAGCCGCAACCACAAGGCGATCGACGATCTGGTGGTCTCGGTGACCCAGATCCACGCCGGATCGGCCCACAACGTGATCCCCGACACCGCCTATATCAACGGCACGGTGCGGACCTTCGACGCGCAGGTGCAGGCGATGGTCATGCGGCGGATGGCCGAGATCGTCGCCGGCCAGGCGGCGAGCTTCGGGGTCGAGGCGGTGCTGGACTACCAGACCGGCGATCCGGCGACGGTGAACGACCCCGCCTGCGCCTCGTTCGCGGCACAGGTGGCGCGCGAGGTGGCGGGCGTCGATCACGTCGACGCCGAGTGCCCGCGCGAGATGGGGGCCGAGGATTTCAGCTATATGCTGCAGGCCCGGCCCGGCGCCTATCTGTTCCTGGGGCAGGGCCCGGGCGCGGGGCTGCATCACCCGGCCTATGACTTCAACGACGAGATCGCGCCGATCGGGGCCAGCTTCCTGGCGCGGCTGGTGGAGCGGGCGCAGCCGGCCCCGGCGGGGTAGGGGGCGAACCGACGGGGCCGGCTG
>NZ_JRKS01000021.1 GCF_000763805.1 Paracoccus sphaerophysae
CCCCCCGAGGCGCCGCTGGCGATGCCGGCGCAGGATTTCCGCGCCACGCCGCCGCCCGGTCCCGCCCCACAGCCCCCTGCCCGCGAGGTCGTCTGGGCGCGGCTCATCACCTTTGGCGGCACGGCGCTGATCGTGCTGGTGGGCTTCTGGCAGATGATGCTGGTCTTCGGCGACCGCCCGCAATTGCTGCAGTGGCTGCTGCTGCCGTTCTTCACGCTCACCTTCGGCTGGGTCGGCTTCAGCTTCTGTTCCATGCTGGCCGGTCTGGTCGCCCGAGCCCCGCAGACCCCGGCCGATCCCGGCACGGCGCGGGTCGCGGTGGTGATGCCGGTCTATCACGAAGACCCGGCCGACAGCCTTGGCCTGCTGGCCGCGCTGGCCGATGAGCTGGACCAGGCCGGGATGGCGCGCCGGGCCGAGATCTTCGTCCTGTCCGACAGCCGCGATCCCGACTATTTCGCCGCCGAGACGCTGGCCGTCGCCGCCCTGCGCGAGACCTGCCCGCTGCCGGTCTGGTATCGACGCCGCACCGACAACACCGGCCGCAAGGCCGGCAACATCGCCGAGTTCGTGCGCCGCTGGGGCGGGCGCTATGACCAGATGGTGGTGCTGGACGCAGACAGCGTGGTCAGCGGCGACGCGATCCGGCAGATGAGCGCGCGGATGGCCGCCGATCCGGCGCTGGCGCTGATCCAGACGATCCCGATGCTGGTCGGCGGGCAGACGCTGTTCTCGCGGGTGATCCAGTTCGCCGGCCGGGTCTATGGCCCCCCCATCGCGCGCGGCGTCGCCGCGTGGTCGGGCGACGACGGCAATTTCTGGGGCCACAACGCGATGATCCGCGTCGCGGCTTTCGCCGCCTGCTGCGGCCTGCCCGAATTGCCGGGCAAGCCCCCCTTCGGCGGCACCATCCTGTCGCATGACTTCGTCGAGGCCGCGCTGCTGCGCCGCGCCGGCTGGAAGGTGCGGCTGGACTGGGACCTGCGCGCCAGCTACGAGGGCAGCCCGCCGACGCTGCTGGACATGGCCGTGCGCGAGCGCCGCTGGGCGCAGGGCAACCTGCAGCACCTGCGGCTGATCGGGGCGCGCGGCTTCAGCTGGGTCAGCCGGTTGCATTTCACCATCGGCGTGCTGGGTTTTCTGATGAGCCCGATCTGGCTGTCGATGATCCTTGTCGGCCTTGCGCTGACCGCCAAGGTGATCCTGTCGCGGCCGGAATATTTCCCGCAGACCTATCAGTTGTTCCCCGACTGGCCGACCTTCGATTCCGTCCGCATGACGTGGCTGTTCGCCGCCGCGATGGCGCTGCTGCTGGTGCCCAAGTTCGTCGCCGTCGGCCGCGCCTGGCGGCGGCCGCTGGCCGAGAATGTGGGCGGGCGGTCGCGCATCCTCGCCTCGGCGCTGTTTGAGATCGTGATGTCGGCGCTGATCGCCCCGGTGCAGATGCTGATCCAGACCCGCCAGATCGCCGAGATCCTGCAGGGGCGCAACTCTGGCTGGGAAAGCCAGGTCCGCAAGGGCTCGATGCCGCCGTGGGGGCTGGTGCTGCGGCGGCACGGGATCCATGTCGCGTCGGGGCTGGCGATCCTGCTGGTGGTCGCGTTCCTCGCGCCCGGTCAGCTGATCTGGCTGTCGCCGATCCTCGCCGGGCTGATCCTGTCGCCCGCGATCTCGCGGTGGAGCGCCTCGCCCGTCTTCGGCCGCTGGGCGCGCATGGCCGGGCTGCTGGTCACCCCCGAGGAACGCCAGCCGCCCGAGGTCCTGTCGGCGGCGCTGGCCCAGACCCGCCGGCTGCGGCTGGACGAGGATGCCGCCACGCTGCTGGGCCGCGACCCGGCGGCGCTGTCCCGCCACGTGGCGCTGCTGGCCCCGCTGCCCGAGCGCCCGGCCGCGCGGCGCCTGCCTGCCATCGCGGCCGAGGCCAAGATCGCGGCGGCATCCTCGCAAGCCGAGGCGCTGTCGTTCCTAGACCGCGCCGAGCGCGCCGCGCTGCTGTCCGACCCCAGGCTGCTGGAACGCTGGGCCGCGCTGCCGCGATGAGCCGGAACGCGACGCTGGACATGCTGCGCGGCTACGCGCTGGTCAGCATCATGCTGAACCACATGCCGCTGGGCTTTCTGCGGCAGTTCACCCTGGTCAACTTTGCCATCTTCGACGCGGCCGAGCTGTTCGTGCTGCTGTCGGGTTTCCTCGTCGGGTTGGTCTGGATCAAGGTCGAGGCGCACGAGGGGCTGCGCGCCGCCCAGTGGCGGTTCCTGCGGCGGGCCGGGCAGGTCTGGCTGGCGCTGGTGATCGGCGGGGTGCTGCTGGCGCTGCTGTCGCGCGGGCTGTTCGCGCTGGGGCTGGACCACACCGCGATCTGGTCGGAATACGCCCGCTGGATCGAAAAGTACCCCCTGCCCTATATCGGCACGCTGGCGCTGATGTGGATGCAGCCGAACCTGCTGGACGTGCTGGCGCTGTATGTCATCCTGCTGGCCTCGGCGCCGGTGCTGGTGCCGCTGCTGCTGCGCTGGCCGGTGGCCTTTGCCGCGGGATCGGTGGCGCTGTGGCTGGTGTCGGTGCCGCTGAACGCGATGCTGCCGAACCAGCGGGTCGAAGGCGGGCTGCTGTTCAACCCGTTCGGCTGGCAGCTGCTGTTCTTCACCGGGGTGGCGATGGGCGCGTTCCGGCACCGCTTCATGCCGGTGCTGCGGCGGCATCGGGGTTTGCTGACGGTGCTGGCACTGGCGGTCACGCTGTACAGCCTGGGGATGGCGACGCTGTGGCGCCTGGGCCCCGAGGGCAAGCGGCTGGCCGACATCATGTGGCATGCCGTGGGCGTCGTCGACAAATGGCCGCTGGACGGGATGCGCTATGCCGCCATCGTCGCTGCGAGCTGGCTTGTCGCGGTCCCCTTCGCCCGGCCGCTGGGGCTGTTCTCGGCCAGCGCGTTGGGCCGCGGGCTGGCGACGATCGGGCGCGGCGGGCTGTTTTCCTTCGTCTGCTGCGTGCTGCTGTCCGTGCTGGGCGACGCGATGGACGTGAACCCGCCGGGCGCGGGCGTGGCCCGCCGGCTGGGCGTCGACATCTGGGTGATCGCGGCCCTGTGGGTCCTGTCCGAGGCCTGGATGCGCCGGCCGAAACCCGCCGATGGCCGGCGTTAGCCTATTGTCCGATATAGACAAAATCATTGGCGAGACGGGTTTGACCGAAGCGTCTTTAGCCTGTCAAAATCAGACTTTTAACCAGTGCAAGAAAGCGATTTGCGATGCTGAAGTTCGTATTATTGACCGCCGCAGCCGCGGCTGTGGCCGGCTGTTCCATCAACCCCAAGGATTACGAGACGACCCCGGTCGTCGTGCAATCCGCAGCCGGTCCGGTGACCTGACAGCTTACACCCATGACCAGGTGACCTGGGGCCGCGCGGTCAGCCGTCCGGGCAACATGTCGGTCGAGACCGCCGACAATCTGTGCCGTCAGGAAGGCTGTCGCGTAATGCGCGGCGAATCGGCCGCCCCCGCCGCGGTTGCGGCGCCGGCCGAGGCGGACGTCGTGGTGGTGGACGCCGGGCTGCAAGCCCCACACGGCCCCTTTCAGGGCCCTCGAAACGCTCGACATGCCTCGGATCAGGACGTCCGGGGCATCGTCACATGCGGCTCCGCGCCGCCCAGCCACGCCTCGAAGCGCGCCATGGCCGGGCCGGGCTCGCGCGCCGGGCGGATCAGCGCATAGGGCGCAGGGCCGGGGATCGCGGTGTCGCCGATGCGCCGCAGGCTGCCATCGGCCAGCGCGTCGGCCACGAAGATGTCGGGCAGGATCGCCAACCCCATCCCCGCCCGCGCGGCGGCGAGGATCATCCCGAACTGCGCGAAACGCGGGCCGCGGCGGCCGTCGGTCTCGGCCGGCGCGCCGGCGGCGGCCAGCCAGTCGGCCCAGAGCTGCGGGCGGGTGGATTGCTGGATCAGCGGGAATTCGGACAGTCCCGCCGGATCGACCCGGCCGGTCCCGATCAGCGCCGGGGCCGCGACGACGATCAGCCGTTCCTCGGCCAACGGCGTCACTACCATGCCCGGCCGCGCCAGATCGGCACGCTGGATCGCCGCGTCGAAGGGGCTGTCGTCGAAATCGACCGGCCCCAGCTCGGCCGTCAGGTCGATCGAGACGTCAGGCGCCTCGGCCGCAAAGCGGGCCAGCCGGGGGATCAGCCACGCCGCCGCAAATGTCGGCAGCACCGCCAGCCGCAGCACCGCGCCGCTGCCCCCGAAAGCCATCACCATCCGGGCCGAGGCGTCGATCTGCGCCAGGATCGCCTGCGCGTCGCGGACCAGCGCCCGGCCGGCATCCGACAGGATCAGCCGCTGCCGCCGCCGGTCGAACAGCGCCACGCCCAGCCGATCCTCGAGCCCGCGGATCGAGCGGCTGACCGCGCTGGGGGTCAGCCCCAGCGCCTCGGCCGCCTGCGCGGCGGTGCCCAGACGGGCGCAGGCGACCAGCGCCGACAACTCGGCGACGCTGGGGGTGTGGCGGCTGCGGATCATGCGGAAAACTCAACAACCCGGGATCAGAAGTCGCTTTTTGCACGGGCCGGCCCGCGGTAGAAGGCGGAAATGTCGCAAGCGGGCCCGCCCGCGCAACGGACCTGCCCACGCAAAGGAGTAGCACGATGGCGCTGAAGCCCAAGGACGCCCCGGACCTGAACCGTTTCGACTGGGAAGACCCCTTCCGCCTGAACGACCAGCTGTCCGAGGACGAACGGATGATGCGCGACAGCGCCCGCGCCTATGCGCAGGAAAAGCTGGCCCCCCGCGTCATCGCCGCCTATCGCGAGGAAAAGACCGACCCCGCGATCTTCCGCGAAATGGGCGAGATGGGCCTGCTGGGCGTCACCGTGCCCGAGGAATACGGCGGGCTGGGCGCCTCGTATGTCAGCTACGGGCTGATCGCGCGCGAGGTCGAGCGGGTCGATTCGGGCTATCGCTCGATGATGTCGGTGCAATCGTCGCTGGTCATGTATCCGATCTATGCCTACGGCTCCGAGGAGCAGCGGATGAAATACCTGCCGAAGCTCGCCTCGGGCGAGTTCATCGGCTGTTTCGGCCTGACCGAACCCGACGCGGGGTCCGACCCCGGCGGGATGAAGACCACCGCGAAAAAGACCGCGAACGGCTATGTGCTGAACGGCTCGAAGATGTGGATCTCGAACTCGCCGATCGCCGACGTGTTCGTGGTCTGGGCCAAGTCGGACGCGCATGGCGGCAAGATCCGCGGCTTTGTGCTGGACAAGGGCACCAAGGGGCTGTCGGCGCCCAAGATAGAGGGCAAGCTGTCCCTGCGCGCCTCGATCACCGGCGAGATCGTGATGCAGGATGTCGAGGTCGGAGAGGACGCGCTGCTGCCGAATGTCGAGGGGCTGAAAGGGCCGTTCGGCTGTCTGAACCGCGCCCGCTATGGCATCAGCTGGGGCGTGCTGGGCGCGGCCGAGTTCTGTTTCCACGCCGCGCGGCAGTATGGGCTGGACCGCCACCAGTTCCGCCGTCCGCTGGCCCAGACGCAGATCTATCAGCTCAAGCTGGCCAACATGATGACCGAGATCACGCTGGGTCTGCAGGCGTCGCTGCAGGTCGGGCGGCTGATGGATGCCGCGCAGGCGGCGCCCGAGATGATCTCGCTGGTCAAGCGCAACAACTGCGGCAAGGCGCTGGACATCGCCCGCGTCGCCCGCGACATGCATGGCGGCAACGGCATTTCCGAGGAATTCCAGGTCATGCGCCACGCCGCCAACCTGGAAACGGTGAACACCTACGAGGGCACCCACGACGTCCATGCGCTGATCCTCGGCCGGGCGATCACCGGGCTGCAGGCCTTCGCGTGAGCGACGGGCGCGTCGGGGGGGCGCCGCTGAAGGGGCTGCGCGTCGTCGAACTGGCGCGCATCCTCGCCGGCCCGTGGATCGGCCAGACGCTGGCCGATCTGGGCGCCGAGGTGATCAAGGTCGAGGCACCCGAGGGCGACGACACCCGCCGCTGGGGGCCGCCCTTCCTGGACCGCCCGCTGCCGGATGGCGGGACGGAACGGGTGGCGGCGTATTTCCACGCCGCCAACCGCGGCAAGACCTCGATCACCTGCGACTTCGGCGATCCGGACGACCTGACGCGGCTGAAAGAGCTGATCGCCACGGCCGACGTGGTGGTGGAAAACTTCAAGGTCGGCGGGCTGCGCAAGTTCGGGCTGGATTACGAGACGCTGGCCGCCGCGAACCCGCGGCTGATCTATGCCTCGGTCACCGGCTTTGGCCAGGACGGGCCGCGGGCGACGCAGCCGGGCTATGATTTCCTGATCCAGGGCATGTGCGGGATCATGGACCTGACCGGCGAGCCGGGGGCTGAGCCGCAGAAGGTCGGCGTGGCGTGGATAGACATCTTCACCGGGCTTTACGGCGTGATCGGCATCCAGGCGGCGCTGGCCGAACGCGAACGCTCGGGGCTAGGCCAGCGGGTCGACCTGTCGCTGCTGGACGTGGGAGTCGCGGTGCTGGCCAACCAGGCGATGAACTATCTGGTCGGCGGCACGGTGCCGTCGCGGCTGGGGAACGCGCATCCGAACATCGTGCCCTATCAGGTGTTTCCGGCGTCGGACGGGCACGTGATCGTCGCCTGCGGCAATGACCGGCAGTTCGCCGGGCTGTGCCGGGCGCTGGCGCTGGGGCCGCTGGCCACGGACCCCGCCTATGCGACCAACCCGGCCCGGGTGACCAACCGCGCGGTGCTGTGCCCGCTGATCGCCGTGGCGACCTCGGCCCGCAGCCGCGCCGACATCATCGCCGCGCTGGAACGCGAGGGCGTGCCGGTCGGGCCGATCAACAGCGTCGCCGATGCGCTGGCCGAGCCGCAGGTCATCGCCCGCGGCCTGCAGATCGCGCCCGAGGGCATTCCCGGCCTGCGCACCCCGATCGCGTTCTCGCGCAGCGCGCTGATCTTGGACCGCGCCGCGCCGATGCTGGGTCAGGGCCTGTCGGAAAACCCGAAGGCGACGTAGTCGCGCAGATACGCGGCCTTGGCGGCGCGGCGCAGGTCGCCGTCGTCGAGGACCTCTGGCAGGCCGCCCGGTTCCGGCCCGTCCCGGTCGATGCCGGCGCTGCGGGCCAGAAAGCCCAGCTCGTCCGGCATCTGCGCCTCGCGCACCACCATGTCGGGGGCGGCAAAGCGGGCAAAGCCCGCCACCACTTCGGCCTGGGTGGCCCAGCCGGGATGGGTCGGGATCCCGGTCTGGCCGTTCAGGTTGCGGCGCAGGAAATCGAGCCACGCGAGGAACAGCGGCTGCGCGGCCGCGTCGTCCAGCGCCCCCAGCTGCGCCTCGTCGGGCAAGGGCACGCGGTGAACGCGGCGCAGCGTGTCGCGCAGGTCGGCATTCCCGCCGGTCAGCATGCTGCGGAAGGCGTCCCAGGCGCGCGGCAGCGGATGGCGCACGACGGTCAGGCTGCGGTGGCCGGGATGGGCGCGCTTCCACTGGCGCAGCGCGTTCTGGGTGAGGCCGCTGTCCACCGCGCCCAGGTCGCGCAGCCAGCGCGTGACGCGGCCGGTCGGCCCGCCCTTGACCGGCATGAACAGCAGCCCCTGCCCCGCGTCGCAGGTCAGCCAGGACGGCACGGCCGGGCCGCGATGCGGCTCGAACCCCGGGATGCGGTGCAGCTGGAACGGGTCGGTGGCGACGATCTCGGCCTGCATCGCCTCGAAGTTGTTGACCTTGTCGGCCATCTCGCGCGGGTTCTGCGGGACCTGGTCGCTGGCCGGGTCGACATGGGCGATGTCGGTGCGGCCCAGCCAGTGGACCAGCCCGGTCATCACGCCGGCGTCGCGCAGATCGTCGTAGTTCAGCCAGAACGCGGTCTGCCCGCGGACCTGCAGCGCGTGGTGGATGCGTTCCAGGAAGGACTGGTTGGCGGCCAGGTTCTCGCGGAACGCGATGGGGTCGAAGTCGACGCGGGCGGCGATCGGGGTTTCGGTCTCGTTCAGCTTCCACTGGTCGGTCGCATAGGCGAGTTGCGTCGACACCCAGCTGTCGGCGGGGTTGCGGGTCAGCACGATCTTGGCGCAGGTCGGGTCGTCCATCAGCGGATCGAACAGCCGCGGGTCGTGGTCGTGGAAATAGCGGAAGCCGCGAATCTTGCGGGCGCCGCGCGACTGCACGATCCGCTGCCACAGCGCCAGCGGGTCGGCGTCGCGGTCGGCCAGCGTCATGCCGTACATCTCCTCGTGGCCCGGCCAGCCGAGGATATAGGGGTTGAACGCCTCGCCCAGGCAGGCCAGTCCGTTGGCGTTCAGCGTCGCCTCGAGCAGGTTCGAGCCGGTCCGCATGCCGGCAAAGATCACGAAGCTGCTGAAATCGGTCATCGGGCTGTCTCTCGCGGGTTGGTCAGCCCCCTGTCGACTGCCACGGCGCCAAGGTCAACCGCCCGGCGCGGCCGTCTTGCCCGCGCGCCCCGCCCGATCCCCGCCCGGGCGGGCTTGCCCCGGCCGCGTGACGCCGCCGGTCAGCGCCCGCAGCAGGCGCGGATCGCCCATCTTGCGCGGCTTCAGCCCGGCGTTGCGCAGCTGGCGCAGCAGCCCCGCCACGCCGCGCATGTCGCGCAGCGGCGGCAGGGGCGGCAGCGCGGGGCCGGCGTCGGGGCGCAGGGTCTGGCACAGCGCGGTCAGCGCCTCCTCGGGATCGCCGAGGACGTCGGTCAGCGCCCAGCGCCGCACCCGCGCCTTGACCCAGACCGAATCGAGGATGTCCAGGAACGCGATCTCGGCCCGCTGCAGCTTGGCGGCCATCCGGCGCACGTCGTCGAACGGCATGTCCGACTGCAGCAGCGGCGCGATCCACGCCCCGGTCAGCACGAAGATCTGCGCGTTCGGGTCGGTCGCCATGAACCAGTTGAGCTTCTGCAGGTCGCGCGGCGAATACAGGAACCCCGGCATCCCGTCCGAGGACCGGATCAGCGAGGCCAGGAACCCCTGCGTGTCCAGATCGCGCAGCGCCGGGTTGGCGGACAGCGCCCCCGGCCCGATCATCTCGCCCGAGGCGAACTCGATTTCCTCGCGGTGCAGCAGGTGGCCGTGGATCTCGCGCCGGGTGGCATGGGCCAGCCATTCGCGCAGCCCCTCGAAGGCGTCGCCAAAGCCATAGATGACGCTGTAGCGCTGCGCGGTCTTGCCGTTCTCGGCGTCCTTGCGCGGAAACCGGCTTTGCATGTACAGCCCCGGCCGCCCCAGACGGCGGCGCTGCGCGGCGCGTTCTAGCAGCGCCTCGAGCCGTTCGGCGTCGGGCTCTTCGGCGACCTCGGCCGGGCTGGCGGACATCGGGAAGGCGTCGTACAGCGCCTTTGCGCCAGGCCAGATCTTGCGGGCGACGAAGATGTGGGAATTGGCCAGCAGCGCCAGGTGGTCGTCATAGAAGACGTAGGGCTTGCCCTGGTTGTCGAACTTGGCCAGCGTCAGCGACCGGCTTTCGATCCGCACCGAGTGGCGGCGCACGAGCGTCTGGAAATAGCTTTCATCGGGGATCCAGACCCGGCGGAAATAGCGGTCGAACTCGCGCCGCCGGGGGTCGTCCAGCACGGCGCGCAGGGTGCGGGCGGTCAGGCACCACCATTGCGACCCGATATGCGGCGCGACCCCCTGCGGCAGCCGCCGCTTGACGCCCAGCCGGCGCTGCAGCTGGACATAGCGGTCGAACAGCTTGCGGTTCTTGCGGAACGAGAACGGGAAATGCAGCGTGAAGCGTTCCTCGTTCAGCCCGCCGACGGTCCAGCCCACGTCGCTGACATTGACGCTTTCGATGAAATCCGCGTCGGGATAGCGGCTGAGAAAGGCCCGCAGCTCGGCCACCGGGCGCAGCGGCAGGCAGGACCCCGACACCAGCAGCACGTGGGTCAGATGGGGATGCGCGGTCAGCAGCGCCCGCGCCGCATCCTGCGTCGCCGCGACCAGCGAGAAGGTGCCCCAGCTGCACGACCGGCTGGGCGCATAGACCGCGGCCGTGCCCTCGAGCGCGCGGTGCAGCTGGGCGACCTCGGGTTCCGGGGCCTTGCTGTCGACGTGCAGCGCCACGCAGGCCCCGCCATCGGCCCAGATCCGCGCCATCCGCGCCGCCAGCGGCAGGTTCTCGTGGCACAGCATCACCACGCCCAGCTGGACGGTCGCCGCCTCGGGCGCCGGCGCCGCGGGGTGCGGCGGCACCAGGACCGGCATCGGCCGCGGGCGGATGCTGTTCATGCCCAGTTCCCCCGCGAGATCAGCCCGACCTCTTCCAGCTGCCGCCAGTCGCGATAGCGGCGCGATTGCGGGCACCAGAAATCCGCCGCGTCCTGCAGGCCCTGGTGATAGGCGCGGTATTCCTGGCTGTCGGCGTAATGCTGGCGGCGGTCCAGCTCTTCGGCCGACTTGGCGATGAAGGTGGACAGGAACTTGGCGTGCAGCAGCGCGCCCGAGGCCATTTCCCCGCCATCCTGGTCATAGACCAGGTTCAGCGACCGCGGCAGCAGCATGTGGGTCGAGCTGGCATAGGCAAAGCGCCGCTGCCAGCGGACCAGCGGGATCTTGTTCAGCGCCGGCGCCGACTGCGGCTGGTCGGCAAAGAAGCTGCGCGCGCGGGGGCCGCCCTGGATCCACAGGTTCAGGAACTTGCGGTTCTTGCGGATCGCATAGTTGGCGGGGTCGAACCAGGCTGCGATCTCGAACGGGTCCTGGCCCTCGCGATAGGGCTGATCGGTGATCGGACCCTTGGGATACATGTCCAGCAGCATGGCCGAAAACGACCGCTGCCCCGACGATTCCAGCCAGTCGGTCAGCGCCCGCAGCGGCCGGGTGTTCACATGCGGATAGACGAGGAACTCGTCCGGATCGACGGTCAGGCACCAGTGCCCCGCACCATAACGGCGCAGCAGGTGGTTCAGCCAGTCCATCCCGAAGCGCGACCCCTTGTAGCTTTCCCCGGTCGTCCACAGCGACACGTCCGGCTGGTCGGCGAGGAATTCGCGGCTGCCGTCGTTGCTGTCGTTGTCCACGATCAGGAAATGGTCGATGCCGATGCCGCGGTAGTAGTCGAGGAAATAGGGCAGCCGCACCCGTTCGTTGCGCAGCGTGACGAGGGCGAGGATCGCGTTCGGCGCGATCTGGGCGGTGCGGTTGCGCAGCGACGTCATCCGGCGCCCCCGCACCAGTGCCCGCGCAATATAGTACTGACGCCGGGCACGCAGGCGGATCAGAGTTCCGAGGCGCTTGATGAACCGTCGCAAACGCAGGACCCGAAAACTGGAGACAACTCTTGAACCAACGCGGCTGTGCCGGTTGAGCGGACGTGAGTCAACTGCAACCAGAGCGAACCTGTCGATAAGGGCAAGTCGTTAACGCCGTTCCGTTCCCACGCCCGGCCCGGGCCAGCCGCCATCGGCCATGAGGCCGGCGGCGACCAGGCTTTCCCAGCCCCGAAGCCGCCGGGCGCCGGGCACCCACAGATCGGGATTCGCGGCGACCGCCTCGTAATAGGCATGAAACGCCCCGGGGTCGTGGAAATGCTGGCCGCGGGCCTGTTCCTGCCGGGATTTCGCCACCACGCCGGGCAGGAACTTGGTGTGCAGCAGCGCCCCGGACAGGCGCGGATCGCCGGGGCCGTCCCAGGCATCGTTCATCCGCGCGGGCAGCATCGAATGGGTCGAGTTCACATAGACGAACCCCCGCCGCCAGCGCACCAGCGGCAGCTTGTTCAGGGTCGGCGCCCGCTCTGGCCGGTCGGCGAAGAAGGCGCGGTCGCGCACCCCGCCCTGTACCCAGCGGTTGCGCATCGGGTGCTGGACGCGGCAGCGATAGCCCTCGGCGTCGAACCATTCCAGCCGGGCCAGCGCCGCGGCGTCGTCCGGGGGCGGATCCGGCAGCAGCGGCCCTTTCGGGAACAGCTCGACCATCAGCGCCCCCAGCGCGGTGACGCCGCGCCGGTCCAGTTCGGCGGTCAGGTCGCCGAGGCGGGCGCGGTCGTCATGGGGAAAGACGAACAGCTCGTCGGCATCCAGCGTCAGGCACCAGCGCCCGGACCCGAAGCGGGTCAGCAGCCAGTTGGTCCAGTCCCGGCCAAAGCGCGACCCGCGATAGCTTGCGGTGGTGGTCCACATCGACACGTCCGGCTGCGCGGCCAGATAGGCGGCGCTGCCGTCGTCGCTGGCATTGTCCACAATCAGGAAATGCCCCGCCCCGATCCGCCGGTGATGGTCCAGCCACTGCGGCAGACGCTCGGCCTCGTTGCGGACCACCGCGACGACCAGCGGTCGCCGCGCGTCCGTCCGGTCCAGGCGGAACTGCACCCGGGCCAGGTCGCGGCGGCTGCGCACGGCGCGCCACAGGATGCGCTGGCGTTTCCACCTCAGCCGCAGACGGGTCGCCGGCGGAACACTCGGGCCGGGATGCAAGGGGGGGGTCGGGCCGGTCACATCAGCCGGAGTAATGGCCCGTCTGGTGCCACCGCCACGCATCCGCGATCATCAGCGGCAGGGTCGACCGATCCGGCCGCCAGCCCAGCACCCGCCCGGCCTTTTCGCTGCCCGACACCAGCTTTACGGCGTCGCCGGCGCGGCGCGGGCCGTCCTGCATCGGGACCGGGCGGTTGGTGACGTGGCGCGAATGGTTCACCACCTCGCGCACCGAAAACCCGTTGCCGGTGCCGAGGCAGAAGACCTCGGTCCCGCCCCGGGGCAGCGCCTCGCCCTTGCGCAGCCAGCCCAGCCCCAGCACATGCGCGTCGACCAGGTCCATCACATGCACATAGTCGCGGATGCAGGTGCCGTCCTGGGTCGGATAGTCTGTGCCGTGGATGGTCAGCGCCGGGCGCTTGCCGTCGATCGCGTCAAGGATCAGCGGGATGAGGTGGGTCTCGGGCTGGTGGAACTCTCCGACCTCGCTGTCGGGATCGGCGCCCGCGACGTTGAAATAGCGGAAGATCACCGACCGCAGCCCGGACGCCGCGCCGAAGTCGCGCAGCATGTCCTCGATCGCGCGCTTGGACGCGCCATACGCGTTCAGCGGCAGCTGCGGGGTGGTCTCGTCCAGCACCACGCCGTCATGGTCGCCATAGGTCGCGCAGGTGGACGAAAAGACGAAATCCCGCACGCCCGCCGCGACCGTTGCCTCGATCAGGTTCAGCGAGGCGCAGACATTGCCGCGCCAGTACTTGCCCGGCGCGGCCATCGCCTCGCCGACCTGGCTGAGGGCGGCGAAATGCATGACCGCGACCGGGTTGTGCCTGGCGAACACCTCGTCCAGCTGGGCGCGGTCCAGCAGGTCGCCTTCCTCGCAGCAGCCGAACTTGACCGCCTCGCGCCAGCCGGTGCAGAAATTATCGTAGGTGACGGGGATGAACCCCGCCCGGGCCAGCGCCTTGCAGGCATGCGACCCGATATAGCCGGCGCCGCCGGTGACCAGAACCTTGTCGGCCATCGGCTTATTCCGCCGCCTTCCGCATCGCGATCACGTCGTGCAGGTATTCGGCGAACTCGTCCTTGAGATCGTCGCGCGCCAGGCCAAAGGCCACCGTCGCCTGCAGGAAGCCCGCCTTGGACCCGCAGTCATAGCGCTGCCCGCGGAAGCGCAGGCCAAAGACCGGACGGCCTTCCTCGATCTCGTCGGCGATGGCGTCGGTCAGCTGGATCTCGCCGCCCGCGCCCTGCTTGAGCTTGTTGAGGTTTTCCATGACCGTCGGCGCGAGGATGTAGCGCCCGATCACCGCGAGGTTCGAGGGCGGGTTTTCCTTGGGCTTTTCGACCATCCCGCGGGCGCGGACGATGGCGCCCATGTCCTCGGCGATGTCCAGCACGCCATAGGACCGGGTCTTTTCCATCGGCACTTCCATCGTCGCCACCATGCTGCCGCCGGTTTCGTGATGGGCCTCGATCATCTGCTGCAGGCAGGGCGGGTCGCCGGCGATCACGTCGTCGGTCAGCACCACGGCGAACGGCTCATCACCGATCAGGCGGCGGGCGCACCAGACCGCGTGGCCCAGCCCCATCGCCTTGTGCTGGCGGATATAGGCGATCGCGCCGGATTCCATGTTGGTGTGGCGCAGCAGTTCCAGCAGGTCGTCCTTGCCGGACTTGCGCAGGGTGTTTTCCAGCTCGTGCGCGTGGTCGAAATAGTCTTCCAGCGCGCCCTTGCCGCGCGAGGTGACGAAGATGAATTCCTTGATCCCGGCCGCGCGAGCCTCGTCGATCGCGTACTGGATCAGCGGGCGGTCGACCAGCGTCATGATCTCTTTCGGGATCGACTTGGTGGCGGGAAGGAAACGGGTGCCCAGACCGGCCACGGGAAAGATCGCCTTGGTAACCTTGCGCTGCATCAAAGAACTCCACTCAAGGGCCGGGGGCGGCCGGTCCCATTATCCACGTCAAACGTCCCGCCAGCAAGTCGCGGGCCAAGTCCGCGCGGGAAACCGCTGCATCGCAGCAAAGTTCCGCGCCGCGCTGCAAAAAGCTGCCCGGCGGCGACCGGGCCTGCAGCGGCCGGGCCGCGCGTCAGGCAAGGCCCATGCGCTGCATCATCTGTTCGATCCGCGCGACGTCGGCGGGGTTGTTCAGCTCCCAGAACTCGCGGTCGCGGGCCTCGACCTCGACGCACAGGACCGGGCGGCCGTGTTCCAGGAACCGCAGCTGTTCCAGCCCTTCCAGCCGTTCCAGCGTGCCTTCGGGCCAGGCCGCATAGGCGGTCAGCGCGGCGGGGCGATAGGCGTAGACGCCGACATGGTGAAACACCGGGCTGGGTGATTCGGGCGCCACCTCGTGCCCCACATAGGGGATCACCTCTTTCGAGAAATACAGCGCTTGCCGATCGACGCCAAAGACCGCCGTCGTGCCGCCGACCCGGCCAGCGGCGCGGTCGGCGATCAGGTCGGCGCGCATCGCGCCCGAGCAGTTCAGAACCGGCGTCGCCACCTCGGCCGCGGGCGCGGCGCGCAGACCGGCGATCAGGTCCTCGACGAACCAGGCGGGGGTCAGCGGCGCGTCGCCCTGCAGGTTGACGATCATCTCGGGGGGGACGGGCAGTTGCCCCAGTACCTCGGCGCAGCGCTCGGTGCCGTTGCGGCAGGCGGTCGAGGTCATCGCCACCTCGGCCCCGAAGCCCGCGGCGTGGTCGGCGATGCGGTCGTCGTCGGTGGCGACGATCACCCGGTCCACGCCGGACACCGCCATCGCGGCATCCCAGCTGCGCCGGATCAGGCTGCGGGCCGCGCCGCCCGCCCCGCGCAGTTCGACCAGCGGCTTGCCGGGATAACGCGAGGACTGGAAGCGGGCCGGGATGACGATGACCACCGACATGGGCTCAGCCCTGCGGGTGCAGCAGCACCCCTGGCGCATAGGCGATGAAGAACGGGTTCTCGAACCCCGGCTTGCCATAGGTCAGCGCACTGTGGTCGTCGAAGCGCACCACCTCGCCCCCCGCCCCGCGCAGCACGGCGTCGCCGGCCGCGGTGTCCCATTCCATCGTCCGGCCGAGGCGCGGATACAGGTCCGCCTCTCCGGTCGCGACGAGGCAGAATTTCAGCGACGACCCGGCCGAGGTCATGTCCCGCACGCCGTACTGGGCGATATAGTCGTCGGTGGCCCGGTCGCGGTGGGATTTCGAGGCGACGACCATCAGCGCGCGATTGTCGGGCATGGCGTTGACCCCGATCGGATGGGTCGCGCCCGGCTGCGCCCCGAACGGCCCGGTTTCCTCGACCGAGCGGCCATCTGCGGTGGTATAGAACAGCCGCCCCTTGGCCGGCGCATAGACCACGCCGCGCACCGGCACGCCGTTTTCGACATAGGCGATGTTGACGGTGAAATCGCCGCGGCGCTGGACGAATTCCTTGGTCCCGTCCAGCGGATCGACGATCAGGAAGGTGGACAGCGTCTGCCCGTGGGTCGCGGCCTGTTCCTCGGTCACCAGCGCCACCTCGGGGAAGGCCGCGCGCAGCCCGGCCGAGATCAGCGCGTCGGCGGCCTCGTCGGCCTCGGTCACCGGCGAGGCGTCGGACTTGGACTTCACCTCGAAATCGGGGCCGTCATAGATTGCCATGATTCGCGCGCCCGCCTCGATCGCGAGGCGCCGCATTTCCGAGGTCAGTCGGTCGAATTGCATGGATTTCCCTCTCGTGCGGCGAGCCCCTGCCAGAGTTGTGTCCGGCAGCGCGATTGAATCATCTCGTTCCCGGACTTATGATCCGCGCCGGGCCGATGAGCAAGCCGGGCCCCCGTTCGCCGCCTGTCGGGCCGCCGCGGCCCCTTGCCCCACTCCCGAGTCCCAGTCCCCCGAGGGCCGCCTGCCATGTTCGTCCAGCGCCGCAACCGCAATCTCGTCCAGGCGGCGTTCACGACGCTGGCGCTGATCTATCACCAGACCGTCCACACCCTGCGCCAGACCCATGCCAATGCAGTGATCGGCATCCTCATCACCATGATGCAATCGGTGCTGATGGTGGCGGGTTTCCTGGCCATGTACTGGGTCATGGGCGTCAAGCGCTCGCCCATCCGCGGCGACTTCCTGCTGTTCATCATGTCCGGGATCTTCATGTTCATGGCCTTCAACGGCGCCATGGCCAAGGTCTCGGGCGCCGGCAAGTCGACCAACCAGATGATGAAGCACGGGCCGCTGAACACCGCCATCGCCATGTCGGGCGCGGCGCTGGCGGCGCTTTACACCAACGTGCTGTCGGCGCTGGTGCTGATCTCGATCTATCACATGCTGATCAACCCGATCGAGATCGAGAACTGGCGCGGCACGCTGGCGATGCTGGTGCTGGCGTGGTTTTCGGGATCGGCGCTGGGGCTGGTGTTCCTGTCCATCCGCACCTGGTTCCCGGTGCCGGGGCAGATGATCAGCCAGGTCTTTGGCCGCGCCAACATGGTCGCCTCGGGCAAGATGTTCGCCGCCAACAACCTGCCCAACTTCATGCTGGCGATGTTCGACTGGAACCCGCTGTTCCACATCATCGACCAGACCCGCGGCTTCGTGTTCGTGAACTACACCCCGCACAATTCCAGCCTGAGCTATCCGATCTATGTCACGCTGGCGCTGCTGATGATCGGGCTGATGGCGGAGTTCGTGACCCGGAACTCGGCCTCGCTCAGCTGGGGCGCCGGGCGGTAACCGCACCGCGGCGCCTCCGCGCCGAGGGGCCGGGGACCGCCGCGGCGAGGGTTGCCGGCCGGCCCGTCGGACCCCGCCGCATCAACCGCGCTTCGCCCCGCTGTCGCGCTTGCACGCGAAAATCGCCGCCCTATATACCCTTGCGAAAGCCGGTTCGCCGGCATGTCAGCCAAGGGATCATGGCCCGGGGGCCGCAGCCGGACCCGTGCCGCACACATCGCCGCAAGAAAGGTAACAGAATGGCCAAAGTCATCGGGATCGACCTCGGGACCACCAACAGCTGCGTCGCCATCATGGACGGCAGCCAGCCGCGCGTGATCGAAAACGCCGAAGGCGCCCGCACCACCCCCTCGATCGTGGCTTTCACCGAAAGCGAACGGCTCGTCGGCCAGCCGGCCAAGCGCCAGGCCGTGACCAACCCCGAAAACACCATCTTCGCCGTCAAGCGCCTGATTGGCCGCCGCCTGACCGATGCCGAGGTCAAGAAGGACGAGAAGCTGGTTCCCTACAAGATCGTCGATGGCGGCAATGGCGACGCCTGGGTCGAGGCGCGGGGTGAAAAGTATTCGCCGGCGCAGATCAGCGCGATGATCCTGCAGAAGATGAAGGAAACCGCCGAGTCATATCTGGGCGAGACCGTCTCGCAGGCCGTCATCACCGTTCCCGCCTATTTCAACGACGCCCAGCGCCAGGCCACCAAGGACGCGGGCAAGATCGCCGGCCTGGAAGTGCTGCGGATCATCAACGAACCGACCGCCGCGGCGCTGGCCTATGGCCTGGACAAGAAGGACAGCAAGACGATCGCGGTCTATGACCTCGGCGGCGGCACCTTCGACATCACCATCCTGGAAATCGACGACGGCCTGTTCGAGGTGAAATCGACCAACGGGGACACGTTCCTCGGCGGCGAGGACTTCGACATGCGGATCGTCAACTTCCTGGCCGAAGAGTTCAAGAAGGAACACGGGGTCGATCTTACCAAGGACAAGATGGCGCTGCAGCGGCTCAAGGAAGCCGCCGAGAAGGCCAAGATCGAACTGTCCTCTGCGACCCAGACCGAGATCAACCAGCCGTTCATCTCGATGGACAAGAACTCGGGCGTGCCCCTTCACATGGTGGTCAAGCTGACCCGCGCCAAGCTGGAAAGCCTGGTCGGCGACCTCATCAAGAAGACGATGGACCCCTGCAAGGCGGCGCTGAAGGATGCCGGCCTCGCCAAGGGCGACATCGACGAGGTGGTGCTGGTGGGCGGCATGACCCGCATGCCCAAGGTGGTCGAGGAAGTGACCGCCTTCTTCGGCAAGGAACCCCACAAGGGCGTCAACCCCGACGAGGTGGTGGCGCTGGGCGCGGCCATCCAGGCCGGCGTGCTGCAGGGTGACGTCAAGGACGTCGTGCTGCTGGACGTGACCCCGCTGTCGCTGGGGATCGAGACCTTGGGCGGCGTGTTCACCCGCCTGATCGACCGCAACACGACTATCCCGACCAAGAAGTCGCAGACCTTCTCGACCGCCGAGGACAACCAGAACGCGGTGACGATCCGGGTATTCCAGGGCGAACGCGAGATGGCCGCGGACAACAAGCTGCTGGGCCAGTTCAACCTGGAAGACATCCCGCCGGCGCCGCGCGGCCTGCCGCAGATCGAGGTGACCTTCGACATCGACGCCAACGGCATCGTGTCGGTCTCGGCCAAGGACAAGGGCACCGGCAAGACCCAGAACATCACCATCCAGGCCTCGGGCGGCCTGTCGGACGAGGACATCGAGAAGATGGTCCGCGACGCCGAGGCGAATGCCGAGGCCGACAAGGGCCGCCGCGAACTGGTCGAGACCCGCAACCAGGCCGAAAGCCTGCTGCACTCGACCAAGAAGTCGCTGGAAGAGCATGGCGACAAGGTCGACAGCTCGACCGTCGAGGCGATCGAGCTGGCCTCGGGGGCGCTGGAAGAGGCGCTCAAGTCGGAAGACGCCGGCAAGATCAAGGGCGGCATCCAGAACCTGATGGACGCCTCGATGAAGCTGGGCGAGGCGATCTACAAGGCGGGTCAGGCCTCGGATGATGCGGGCGACCGCTCCGAGGGCCCGCGCGACGTGGATGACGACATCGTCGACGCCGATTTCGAGGATCTCGGCGAAGACAAGCGCAAGTAAGCGCGGATGAGAACCGGACCGGCCTGCGATCACCTCGCGGGCCGGTCTTTTCGTGAAGGGGTCCGCCCGCGCGGACCCCGCCCCGACGATCGACGGACCATGATGGCAAAACGCGATTACTACGACGTTCTTGGGATCGCCCGCGGCGCCAGCGCCGACGAGATCAAGCGGGCCTACCGCACCAAGGCCAAGTCGATGCACCCCGACCTCAACCCCGACTGCAAGGTCTCCGAGGGCGAGTTCAAGGAGGTGAACGAGGCCTATGACTGCCTTAAGGACCCCCAGCGCAAGGCCGCCTATGACCGCTTCGGCCATGCCGCCTTCGATGGTGGCGGGTTCGGGGGCTTCGGCGGCGGCCGCGGCGGCCAGGGAGATTTCGGCGCTGCCTTCGCGGATGTGTTCGAGGACCTGTTCGGCGAATTCGTCGGCGGCCGCCAAGGCGGCGGGGGCCGCGCCCGGGCCGCCCGTGGCCAGGACCTGCGCTATAACCTGCGGGTGACGCTGGAAGAGGCCTTTCAAGGGCTGGACAAGACCATCACCGTCCCCGGCGCCGTCGCCTGCGCCGAGTGCAACGGCACCGGCGCCGAGGGCGCCAGCGAGCCCGCCACCTGCCCCACCTGTTCGGGGATGGGCAAGGTGCGCGCCAGCCAGGGCTTCTTCACCGTCGAACGCACCTGTCCGACCTGCTCGGGCAACGGGCAGATCGTCAAGAACCCCTGCAAGGCCTGCGCCGGCGCTGGCCGCGTGGCCCAGGACCGCACCCTGTCGGTGACCATCCCCGCCGGCGTCGAGACCGGCACCCGCATCCGCCTCGCCGGCGAGGGCGAGGCCGGAATGCGCGGCGGCCCGGCGGGCGATCTGTATATCTTCGTCGAGGTGCGCGAGCACCCGATCTTTGTCCGCGACGGCAAGACGCTGGCCTGCCAGGTGCCGGTCGGCATGTCCACCGCCGCCTTGGGCGGCGAGGTCGAGGTGCCGACGATCGAGGGCGGCCGCAGCCGGGTCAAGGTCCCCGCCGGCAGCCAGACCGGCCGCCAGATGCGCCTGCGCGGCAAGGGCATGCCGCCGCTGCGCCACGGCGCGGGCATGAACGGCGAGCCGGGCGACATGGTGATCGAACTGGTCGTCGAGACGCCGGTGAACCTGACCGCGCGGCAGAAGGAACTGCTGCGCGAATTCGACGAGATCGCCGCCGACAACCACCCCCAGACCGCGAGCTTCTTTTCCAAGATCAAGGGGTTCTGGGACGGCTTGGGGGGCTGAACGCGGCCTTCTGGGGCTTTCGGGGATTTCTTTCGGCCCGAGCGCATTAACCGGCGTTTAACGACCGGTGTGGCAGGGTTCCTGCATGACAGCGAATCGTGCCTTTCAGGAAGCCCCGCCCGCGCTCTTCGGTCTTTTGCCGGCCGATGATGACTGCGTCCCGGTGGACATGCGCTCGGCCGGCCGGATGGCCGAACGGGCGATGGCGGCGACCCGCCCGCCCTCGTATATCGCCGATCACCGCGCCCGGCTGCGCGACCGCTTCATGCAGGGTGGTGCTGCGGCGATGCCGGATTACGAGCTGCTGGAACTGATCCTGTTCCGCGCCGTGCCCCGGCAGGACATGAAACCCGTCGCGCGGCGGCTGATGGACCACTTCGGCGACTTCAACCGGGTGCTGTCCGCGGAACCCGGCCAGCTGGGCCAGGTCGAGGGCGTGGGCCCCGCGATCATCGCCGAACTGAAGATCGTCGAGGCCTCGGCCCAGCGGCTCGCCCGGTCCCGGGTCATCAACCGCCCCGTGCTGACCAGCTGGGATGCGCTGCTGGATTACTGCCACACGACGATGGCCCATGCCGCGATCGAACAGTTTCGCGTCCTGTATCTGGACCGCAAGAACGTGCTGATCGCCGACGAACAACAGGCCCGCGGCACCGTCGATCACGTCCCGGTCTATCCGCGCGAGGTCGTCCGCCGCGCGCTGGAGCTGAACGCCAGCGCAATGATCCTGGTCCACAACCACCCCTCGGGCGATCCGACGCCCAGCCAGTCCGACATCACCATGACCCGCCAGATCATCGCCGCGGCCGAGACCATGGGCATCACGGTCCACGACCACCTGATCGTCGGCAAGAGCCGCGAGCTGAGCTTCCGCAGCTCGGGGCTGCTGTAGCGGCGAGGGACGGACGGTGACGGCGGATCGGGTGCGCGCGTAGGGCGAGGGGCGCACGGCGGGGACGGCTGGTTGCCGCTGGCTCGCAGGCAGCTGGCGGGCGGTCCGCCAAGGTAGTCAACACCAGCGCCCACCCCCCGGCCATGCGCGCCTTCGGCGACCGCAGGCTGACGCACACCGGGCTTTCAGCTTCACCGGGTGGGCAAGGCGACTGAGCGCACGGCGGGCGGTGGTGCCGCTCACAGCAGGCGGGAGGCTGGCCGACGGTCCGCCAAGGTAGTCAGCCGCAGCCCCCACCCCCGGCCATGCGCGCCTTCGGCGACCGCAGGCCGCACACCCGAGCTTTCAGCTTCACCGGGGGAAAGGCGAGCGGGCGAAGCGCGGAAACGGCTGGTGCCACTCACAGATGGCTGGCGGGCGGCAGACTGACCGTCCGCCAACTAGTCAACCGCAGCGCCTACCCCCGGCCATGCGCGCCTTCGGCTTGCAAGCTGTCGGATACCCGGGCTTTCGCCTAAAAGGGTAACACCCTGGTCTAAACGAACGTACCGATTTCCTGCGCCGACCCGAGACGCTCATCCCCTCGTCGCTCGGATCCCCGCCTTCTCGAGAAGACCCCGGCTGGTGGTCGCGGAAGGACGATCCTCCGCGGTAGCCACTTGCGCAGGCCGCATGAGCCCGGCGTGCCTCCCCTAGCGACTTGAGGTCCCCCACTCCGGTCCGACTTCAGCCCGTCGCGTTCCGGCCCAGCCCCGGCCCTCTGCCACTCCCCGTCAGACCAGCCGGCCGTGGCAGTTCTTGAACCGCTCGCCCGAGCCGCAGGGGCACGGGTCGTTGCGCGCCGGGTCGCCCCAGGTGGTCGGGTCGGTCTCGTCGAAGCCGGGGACGTGCGAGGAGACCTCGCCGCCCTCGGCCTCTGCGTGCTCGGGGTGCATCGCGGCGGCCTGCGCGGCCAGCTGCGCCTGGTACTGGCGCATCATCTCCTCGCGCTCGGCGTCGCTCAGCGGGCGGATGCGGGCGAGGTTCTGGGTCACGTCGCCGCGCAGCCCGTCCAGCAGGTTCTCGAACAGCTGGAACGCCTCGGTCTTGTATTCCGACAGCGGGTCGCGCTGCGCATAGCCGCGGAAGCCGACGACCGAGCGAAGATGCTCCAGCGTCACCAGATGTTCGCGCCACTTGCCGTCGATCTGCTGCAGGATCACCTGCTTTTCGATCTGCGCCATCTGCTCGGGGCCGAACTGTTCTGCCTTCTGCGCCATGTAGGCGTCGGTGGCGGCGCGGATCTTGTCGGCGACCCCCTCGCGGTCGACGCCGTCTTCCGAGGCCCAGTCGGCCACCGGCAGGTCCATGTTCAGCCGGTCGATCACAGCGGCGCGCAGGCCCTCGATATCCCATTGTTCAGCATAGGCCTTTTCGGGCAGGTATTCGTCCACCAGGTCGTCGATCACCTGATGGCGCATGTCGGCGGCGATGTCGCCCACGTCGTCGGCTTCCATGATCTCACGGCGCTGCGAGAAGATCGCCTTGCGCTGGTCGTTCATCACGTCGTCGAATTTCAGCAGCTGCTTGCGGATGTCGAAGTTGCGCCCCTCGACCTTGGCCTGGGCGCGCTCCAGCGACTTGTTCACCCAGGGGTGGACGATGGCCTCCCCCTCTTTCATCCCAAGCGTCGACAGCACCTTGTCCAGCCGCTCGGACCCGAAGATCCGCATCAAGTCGTCTTCCAGCGACAGGAAGAACAGCGACCGTCCGGGGTCGCCCTGGCGGCCCGACCGGCCGCGCAGCTGGTTGTCGATGCGGCGGCTTTCGTGGCGCTCGGTCGCCAGGACGAAAAGCCCGCCCGCGTTCAGAACGGCCTGCTTGTCCGCCGCATGCTCGGCCTCGATCCGGGCGCGCAACTCGTCGGGGTTGGCCTCGGGGTTCGCGGCCAGCGCCTGCATCACCTTCATCTCGACGTTGCCGCCCAGCTGGATGTCGGTGCCGCGTCCGGCCATGTTGGTGGCGATGGTCACCGCGCCGGGCTTGCCGGCCTCGGCGACGATATATGCCTCCTGCTCGTGCTGGCGGGCGTTCAGGACGTTGTGGGGGATGCCCTCGGCCTTCAGCATCCCGGACAGCATTTCCGATTTCTCGATACTGGTCGTGCCGACCAGCAGCGGCTGGCCGCGGCCATGCGCCTCGCGGATCGCCTCGATGACGGCGGCGTATTTCTCGGCCGCAGTGCGATAGACGCGGTCGTGCTCGTCCTGGCGCTGGATCGGGCGGTTGGTGGGGACCTCGACCACGCCCAGCTTGTAGATCTCGGCGAATTCCTCGGCCTCGGTAGCCGCGGTGCCGGTCATGCCCGACAGCTTGTCATACAGGCGGAAATAGTTCTGGAAGGTCACGCTGGCGAGCGTCACGTTCTCGGGCTGGATCTCGACGCCCTCTTTCGCCTCGATGGCCTGATGCAGCCCGTCCGACAGGCGGCGGCCAGCCATCATCCGGCCGGTGAATTCGTCGATCAGCACCACCTCGCCGTCCTTGACGACATAGTTCTGGTCGCGCCGGAACAGCTTGTGGGCGCGCAGGGCCTGGTTGGCGTGGTGGACGATGGTGGTCGATTCCGGGTCATACAGCGTCTGGCCCTGGGGCAGGATGCCCGCCGCCTGCAGGCGCTTTTCCATGAACTCGTTGCCATCCTCGGTATAGGTGGCGTTGCGGGTCTTTTCGTCCAGCTTGTAATGGGCCTCGGTCAGCTCGGGCACGATCACGTCCAGCAGCTTGTAAAGCTCGCTGCGGTCCTGCGACGGCCCCGAGATGATCAGCGGCGTCCGCGCCTCGTCGATGAGGATCGAGTCGACCTCGTCCACGATGGCGAAGAAATGCCCACGCTGGGTCATCTCCTCGATCGAGCCCTTCATGTTGTCGCGCAGATAGTCGAAGCCCAGCTCGTTGTTCGTGGCATAGGTCACGTCGGCCTTGTAGGCGGCGCGTTTCTCGTCGTCGGCTTGGAAGGGATAGACGACGCCGGTGGTCATCCCCAGCTGGGCAAAGACCTTGCCCATCCACTCGGCGTCGCGCTTGGCGAGATAGTCGTTGACGGTGACGACATGGACGCCCTTGCCGGCCAGCGCGTTCAGATAGGCCGGGAAGGTGGCGACCAGCGTCTTGCCCTCGCCGGTCTTCATCTCGGCGATGTTGCCCTGATGCAGGAAGATGCCGCCCATCAGCTGAGTGTCGAAGGCGCGCAGGCCCAGCGCCCGGCGCGCGGCCTCGCGGCAGTTGGCGAAGGCCTCGGGCAGCAGCCGGTCCAGCGGCTCGCCCGCCTGGGCGCGGCCCTGCAGCTCGCGCGTCTTGCCGATCAGGTCGGCGTCGGACATCTGCTGGAACTGCGGCTCCAGCGCGTTGATCTGCGCGACCAGCGGGCGGGTGGCTTTCACCTTGCGGTCGTTGGGCGTGCCAAAGATCGACTTGGCCAGATTTCCGATGCCGAGCATAACGTCCTGTCTGGTTTGGCGCTGACGGGCGCTTCCGCCCACTTGCCCCGACCGACGGCCTTGCCCTATCACGAGGCCTGAAAATCGGCGGCGGGCGCGCATTTTCGGTTGCGCCGGATGTAGGCCTCGCCCGCCGCACTGTCAACGCTCGCGCCCGGACGCAGATGCGCCGCACGCGGCATCCGAAAGGACGATCGCAGATGCTGAAATCCGCCCCGGCGCTGGTTGCCGCCGCCCTGTTCGCAGCCCTTCCCGCCGCCGCGCAGGACGCGGCCCATCCCGCCGCCACGCCGGCGCCCGAGGCCGCGCCTGCTGGCGCCGCGCCGGCGGCCGAAGCTGCCGCGCCCGCGGCCGAACCCGCGGCGCCGGCCGCGCCTGCCGTCGCCCCCGCGCCGGCGGCCAGCGGCACCCCCAGCGCCCAGACCGTCGTCGCCACCGTGAACGGAGAGGCGATCACGCTGGGTCAGATGATCGCGATGAAGCAGGGGATGCACCAGGGCTCGACCGGCAACCTGCCCGCGCTGTGGGACCTGATGCTGGACCAGATCATCCAGCAGGCCGCCGTGGCCCAGGTCGCGGCGCAGTCGCTGACCGAACGCGACAAGGCGATGCTGGAACTGGACCGCCGCACCTATCTCGCGAACGCCGCGCTGGAACGGGTGGCCGCGGCCGAGCCGACCGAGGAGGAGCTGCGCGCCGCCTATGACGTGGCCTTCGGCGCCGCCACCGCGCCCAAGACCGAATACAACGCCGCTCACATCCTCGTCGCGACCGAGGAAGAGGCCAAGGCCATCGCCGACGAGCTGGCCAAGGGCGCCGATTTCGGCAAGCTGGCCGAAGAGCGGTCGACCGACAACAGCGGCGCCAACAAGGGCGATCTTGGCTGGTTCACCGCCGACATGATGGTCAAGCCCTTCGCCGACGCGGTGACCGGGCTGGAAAAGGGCAAGGTGTCCGCTCCGGTCCAGTCGCAGTTCGGCTGGCACGTCATCAAGCTGAACGATTCCCGCACGCAGGCCGCGCCCGAATTCGACGCGATCCGTGACCAGCTGGCGATGCAGGTGCGCCGCCAGAAGGTCGACGCGGAAATCCAGAAGCAGGTCGCCGCCGCCAAGATCGAGAAGACCAACGGCCTCGACGCCGCGCTGCTGAACAAGACCGACCTGCTGGACAAGTGATCATGGCCAAGAACGACAAGAAGAAGAAGGCGAAATCCGACAAGGCGCGCGAGGCCGGGAAGGCTGCCGGCAAGGCCGAGGCCAAGGCCAAGGCGTCCGCGAAGGGCAAGGCCAAGGCCGGCAAGGCCAAGGCCGCCAAGGCCGCCCCCGCGGCCAAGCAGGTGCTGGTTTCGCCTTTAGCCCCCGCCGCCTTTCCCGACATGCCGGTGATCGCGGGCGTCGAGTTCGCCTCGGGCGCGGCGGGGATCAAGTATCAGGGCCGCACCGACGTGATGCTGGTGCGGCTGGCGCCCGGGACGGCGATCGCGGGCGCGTTCACCCGCTCGTCCACCCGTGCCGCTTGCGTGCTGGACTGTCAGGACAAGCTGAAGGGCGCGCAGGACACCAAGGCCGGTGCGGCGATCGTCGTGAACTCGGGCAACGCCAACGCCTTCACCGGGGCCGAGGGCCAGCGCGGCGTCGATGCCGTCACCGGCGCGGTGGCGCAGGCGCTGGGGGTGCCGGCGCGGCGGGTGTTCTCGTCCTCGACCGGCGTGATCGGAGAGCCGCTGCCGGCGCAGAAGATCGTCTCGATCATCGGCGATCTGCAATCGTCGCTGGACGCGGGCGGCATCGCCGGCGCGGCGCGGGCGATCATGACGACCGACACCTTCCCCAAGGGCGCCGCGGCCGAGATCGCGGGCGAGGGCGGGCCGATCCGGATCGCCGGCATCGCCAAGGGCTCGGGCATGATCGCCCCCGACATGGCGACGATGCTGGTCTATCTGTTCACCGACGCCACCATCGCGCCGAAGCTGCTGCAGCGCATCCTGTCGGGGCTGCTGGACGAGACCTTCAACGCGATCACCGTGGACAGCGACACCTCGACCTCGGACGCGCTGATCCTGGCGGCGACGGGCAAGTCCCCGGCCGCCCCGATCGCCGACCTGCGGTCGCGCGTGGCCCGCGATTTCGCTGCGGCGCTGCGCGGGGTTATGCTGGATCTGGCGCAGCAGGTGGTCCGCGACGGCGAGGGCGCGACGAAGTTCGTCGAAGTCCGCGTGACCGGCGCGGCCTCGACCGCCGACGCGCACAGGGTGGCGATGGCGATCGCCAACTCGCCGCTGGTCAAGACCGCCATCGCCGGCGAGGACGCCAACTGGGGCCGGGTCGTGGCCGCTGTCGGCAAGTCGGGCGCGCAGGCCGACCGCGACCGGCTGTCGATCCGATTCGGCGACATGGTGCTGGCCGAGAATGGCTGGCGCGCGCCGAGCTATGACGAGGCCGCCACCAGCGCCTACATGAAGGGCGACAGCCTGGTGATCGGCGTCGATCTGGGGCTGGGCAAGGGTGCGCGCACGGTTTGGACCTGCGACCTGACCCACCGCTATATCGACATCAACGCCGATTATCGGTCGTGACCGCAGCACCGGGGGCTTCGCGCCCCCGGACCCCCCGGGATATTTGGGCAAAGAAGAATGAAGCTGTTGCTGGTCGCCGCCGTCGCGCTGATCGACCCCGAGGGGCGCGTGCTGCTGGCGCAGCGCCCGGAGGGCAAGTCGCTGGCCGGGCTGTGGGAGTTTCCGGGCGGCAAGGTCGATCCCGGCGAGACGCCCGAGGCGGCGCTGATCCGCGAGCTGGACGAAGAGCTGGGGATCAAGACGTGGAATTCCTGTCTCGCCCCCCTGACCTTCGCGAGCCACTCCTATGACGATTTCCACCTGCTGATGCCGGTATTTGCCTGCCGCCGCTGGCAGGGTGTGCCGCAGCCGCGCGAGGGGCAGCAGCTGGCCTGGGTGCGGGCCGCCGAGCTGACGCGCTATCCGATGCCGCCGGCCGATCTGCCGCTGATCCCGATCCTTCGGGACTGGCTGTGACGTGACGAATTTGCAACAGACACGTCAACTTGCAGTTGTTTCGTCGCAGGCGCAGATTTTGCTAACGTTCTGTTAACAATTTGTGTCTTAATGAAGCATGGCGATGAAAACAGGCGCGCCGCGCTCGGGGAGGAGCTTCAGAATGATCAGGACCATTACGGTTGGCAGCTATATTTCCGTCCAGGGCATGTTCGAACGTGACCTCGGGAACGGGCAGATCGCGGTGAAGGTCGGTGAGCAGACCTATGTCGGCAAGGCCGTGACGCGGTAACCAGCGCAAAGGCGGGCGCAGGTCCGATGCTTGCAACCTGACGGGGCGTGCGGGATTTCCGCCGCCCCTTTTTCGTGGCCTCTCCCTTGCGGCGGACATGAAAAAGGCGCGGTCCCGAACGGGCCGCGCCTGTTCCTTTGCGGTGAGACGCCCTTACAGTTTGCGCTCGACCTCTTCGCGCTCGAAGATCTCGATCACGTCGCCCTTGCGGATGTCGTCGTAGTTCTCGAACGCCATGCCGCATTCCTGGCCGGACTGGACTTCCTTGACCTCGTCCTTGAAGCGCTTGAGCGTCTTCAGCGTGCCCTCGTGGATCACCACGTTGTCGCGCAGCAGGCGCACGCCCGCCGACCGGCGCGCCACGCCCTCGGTGACGAGGCAGCCCGCGACGTTGCCGACGCCGGTGACGCGGAACACCTCGCGGATCTCCGCGTAGCCGATGAAGTTCTCGCGCACCTCGGCCGACAGCAGACCCGACGCGGCGGCCTTAATGTCGTCCACGAGGTCGTAGATGATCGAGTAGTAGCGGATCTCGACGCCCTTCTGGCTGGCCGAGTTCCGGGCCGGCGCATTGGCACGGACGTTGAAACCGATCACCGGGGCGCCCGACGCTTCGGCCAGGCCGATGTCGGATTCGGTGATGGCGCCGACACCAGAGTGCAGCACGCGCACGCGGACCTCGTCGTTGCCGACCTTCTCGAGCGCCTGCACGATCGCCTCGGCCGAGCCCTGCACGTCGGCCTTGACCACCACCGGCAGCTCCGCCACCGACTCGTCGGCCTTGGCCTTGGCCATCAGCTCCTGCAGCGTGGTCGCGGCACCGGCGGCGGCGCGCTTGTCCTTGGCGGCCTGGATCCGGTAGTCGGCGATCTCGCGCGCCTGCGCCTCGGTCTCGACCACGTTCAGGACGTCGCCCGCCTCGGGCGTGCCGTTCAGGCCCAGAACCTCGACCGGGACCGACGGGCCGGCCTCGGCCACCCGCTCGCCCTTGTCGTCGATCAACGCGCGGACCTTGCCCCACTGCTCGCCGACGACGAAGATGTCGCCCTGCTTCAGCGTTCCGTGCTGGACCAGCACCGTGGCCACCGGGCCCCGGCCGACGTCCAGCTTGGCCTCGATCACGGCGCCCTGCGCCGCGCGGTCGGGGTTGGCCTTGAGTTCAAGGATTTCCGCCTGCAGCGCGATCGCTTCCAGCAGGTTGTCGAGCCCCTGCCCGGTATGGGCCGAGACCTCGACGTCCTGCACCTCGCCGGACATCGCCTCGACCACCACCTCGTGCTGCAGCAGGTCGGTGCGGACCTTCTGCGGATCGGCGGCCGGCTTGTCGATCTTGTTGATGGCGACGATCATCGGCACGCCCGCGGCCTTGGCGTGGTTGATCGCCTCGACCGTCTGCGGCATCACCGCGTCGTCGGCGGCCACCACCAGCACCACGATGTCCGTGACGTTGGCGCCGCGCGCCCGCATCGAGGTGAACGCCGCGTGGCCGGGGGTGTCGAGGAAGGTCAGCACCGCCCCGCTATCGGTCGTCACCTGGTAGGCGCCGATATGCTGGGTGATCCCGCCGGCCTCGCCCGAGACGACGTTGGCGTGGCGGATCTTGTCCAGCAGCGAGGTCTTGCCGTGGTCGACGTGGCCCATGATCGTGATGATCGGCGGGCGCGCGGCCAGGTCCTCGGCCTTGTCCTCGACGGTGTCGATGGCCTGTTCGACGTCGGCATCGGTGACGCGGACCGCGCGGTGGCCGAATTCCTCGATCACCAGTTCCGCGGTGTCGGCGTCCAGCGACTGGTTCGCCGTCACCATCATGCCCATCTTCATCAGCGACTTGACGACGTCGGCCGAGCGTTCGGCCATCCGGTTCGCCAGTTCGCTGACGGTGATCGTTTCCGGCAGCTGGACGTCGCGGACCTGCTTTTCGGGCCGGTGCGACTGGCCCATCGCCTTGGCGCGGGCCTTTTCCTGCTTGCGCTTCATCGCAGCGAGGCTGCGGACGCGGCCGCCCTCGCCCGACAGGGCCTGGCTCAGCGACAGCTTGCCCTCGCGGCGCGAATCGCCGCCCTTGCCCTTGCCCTTGTCGCGGTCGGCCTCGGCACGCTCGCGTTCGGTCGGGCGGCGCATCGGCGCACCCTTGTCGGCGCGGGCGGCGGCGGCCTCGGCCGCGGCGCGGTCGGGGGCGGTCGAGTTCGCGGGCTTGGCCGTCACCTCGGCTTTCTTCTGGGCGCGCAGTTCCGCCTCGCGGGCGCGGCGCTCGTCTTCCTCGGCCTTGGCCTTCAGCGCCTCTTCGCGCTCGCGCTCTTCGCGCTCCTTGGCCTCGATCTCGGCGCGGCGGCGTTCGCGGTCTTCCTCGCGGGCCTTTTCCTCGGCGGCACGGCGCTGGGTATCCTCCGCCTCGCGCGCCTTGGCGGCGGCCAAGGCCTTGAGCCGGCGTTCCATTTCCGCTTCGGAGATCCCGGCCGGACGCTTGGAGGGGTCCGACGCGACCGCGGCGGGAGAGTTGGGACGCGGCGGCACGCCACCGGCCGCGACGCCCGGCTTGGGCACCACGACGCGCTTGCGCTTGGTCTCGACCACCACGTTATGCGTGCGCCCGTGGCTGAAGCTCTGCTTCACCTGCCCCGGCCGGCCCGCGCCGCCGCCCAGACCCAGGGGTTTCTTTCCGTCTTTATCGCTCATCCGTTCCCGCATCCTTCACGGCAGTCGAACTGCCCATCTGCCCGCGCAGACCGTTCAGTCTGCTGGCGTCCCTGATTACCTTGTCGGTCAGGCCCCCCGGCGCGAGCGCGCTGTGTATGACATGATCGCGCCCGAATGCCAAACCGATTTCCGATGCCGTGAGGCACCCGAACCAGCGGCCGCCGGGCGGCGTCCACAGCTTGCCCTTGCCACGGTCCGACCCGTCGCTGGCTTGTAAAAGCACCCTCGCCTTGCCGTCGGCGAGCCAGTTCTTGACCTTCTCGAACCCGGCCACCGCGTCGCCCGCCTTGCGGGCCAGCGAGACGAGTTCGACCACCCGCCGCGCCAGCGCGGCCTCGATGCCGTCGATCAGGTCGGCGTCGGCCTTAACCTGGGCCTTCGCGCCGCGCGAGAAAAGCCCCTTGGCGACCGCTTTTTCCAAGGTCGGCCGGTCAGCTGCGACCCAGAAGCCGCGGCCCGGCAGTTTTTCGGCCAGGTCGGGAATGACCACGCCGTCCGGCCCCGCGACAAAGCGGATCAGCCCGGCCTTGGGCTGTACCTCGCCGGTGACGAGGCAGCGCCGTTCCGACGGTGCCTCGCGGTCCTTGGTGCGACCCCCGCGCGTCAACAGGCGGTCCGGGGCGTTACACCCCGGCCTCCGCGGGTTGCGCGGCGCCATCCTCGGCGTCGGCGGCGGGGTGCAGTTCGTCCGGGTCCACCCACCCCAGCATGACGCGGGCGGTCATCACCATGTCCTGCGCCTGTTCCAGATCGACGCCGAAGGGTTCCAGCAGCCCGTCATCCTTGACCCGCTGCCCGTTCTGGGTGGTCCAGCCGCCGGCCAGTTCCCAGTCGGCGCAGGTGGCAAAGTCCTCCAGCGTCTTGACGCCGTCCTTGGCCAGCGCCTCGACCATCTGCGCGGTCAGCCCCTCGAATTCGATCAGGCTGTCCTCGGCGCCCAGCGCGCGGGCATTGTCCAGGGCCGCCTTGGCTGCGGCTTCCAGGTGGTCGCGGGCGCGGGCCTGCAGTTCCTGCGCCGTGCCCTCGTCCACGCCGTCGATGGTCAGCAGTTCGTCCAGATCGACATAGGCCACCTCCTCGAGGTTGGTGAAGCCCTCGGCCACCAGCAGCTGGGCGAAGAATTCGTCCAGGTCCAGCGTGTCCATGAACAGCTGGGTGCGGGTGTTGAACTCGGCCTGACGGCGCTTCGATTCCTCTTCCTCGGTGAGGATGTCGATATCCATGCCGGTCAGTTGCGACGCGAGCCGCACGTTCTGCCCGCGCCGCCCGATGGCGAGCGACAGTTGTTCCTCGGGGACCACGACCTCGATGCGGGTCGCGTCCTCGTCGATCACCACCTTGGCGACCTCGGCCGGCTGCAGCGCGTTCACGAGGAACGTCGCCTGGTCCTCGGACCACGGGATGATGTCGATCTTTTCGCCCTGCAACTCGCCGACCACGGCCTGCACGCGCGAACCGCGCATGCCGACGCAGGCGCCCACCGGGTCGATCGAGTTGTCGTACGAGATCACCGCGATCTTGGCGCGCGACCCCGGATCGCGGGCGCAGGCCTTGATCTCGATCACGCCGTCATAGATCTCGGGCACTTCCATCTTGAACAGCTCGGCCATGAACTGCGGGTCGGTGCGCGACAGGAAGATCTGCGGGCCGCGGGTCTCGCGGCGCACGTCCTTGACATAGGCGCGGATGCGGTCATTCGGGCGATAGCTCTCGCGGCCGATCTTCTCGTTGCGGCGCAGGATCGCCTCGCCGCGGCCCACGTCGACGATGATGTTGCCGTATTCCTCGCGCTTGACGATGCCGTTGATGATGGTGCCAGTGCGGTCCTTGAATTCCTCGTACTGGCGGTCGCGCTCGGCCTCGCGGACGCGCTGCAGGATCACCTGCTTGGCCGATTGCGCGGCGATCCGGCCAAGCTCGACCGGAGGCACGATTTCCTGGAACACGTCGCCCGGCTGCGGGCCGCCGGCGAAATCGTCCAGCCGCTGCCCGTCGCGGGTCCAGAAATTGCCCGCGTCCTTCTGCGTCTCGAAATAGGGCTTGGCCTGGTCGGCGGTGAACTGGGCCTGGTAGTTTTCCAGTTCTTCCTCGTCCACCACGGTGCGGGCGCGGGTAAAGGTGGCGTTGCCGGTCTTGCGGTCGATGACCACGCGGATGTCCATCTCGGCGCCATAGCGCGACTTGGCGGCCCGGGCGAGGCTGTCCTCCATCGCCTCGATCACCAGATCGGGGTCGATCATCTTTTCCCGCGCGACTGCCTCGGCGGTCTGCAACAGCTCGAGCTGGTTGGCAGAGGTGATGGCCATAATCACTCCTTGTCGTCGTCGGCGTCGTCGCCGGAATAGGTCACGATCTCGTCGAATTCGTCATCGGGCTGGTCGTCGTCGGGCTGATCCGCCCCTCGGCCGTCACCGATGCCCGCGCCGGCCTCGGCGCCGGGCGGCAGGGTGCCGGCCTCTTTCCGTTCCTTCAGCATCAGGGCGATCAGCTCGTCGGTCAGCAGCAGCTTGGCGTCCGACAGCAGGTCGAAGTTCAGCCCCACCGTCACCGTCTCGCCCCGCTCCTCGATGTTCAGCAGCACCTCGTCACCATCGACGCCGGCCAGCACGCCCTTGAAGCGCTTGCGCCCGTCGATCGGCTGGTTGGTTTCCAGCCTTGCGTCATAGCCCTCGAACGTGGCGAAGTCCTTGAGCCGGGTCAGCGGCCGGTCGATGCCGGGGCTGGAGACTTCGAGGTGATAGGCGTCCTCGAGCGGGTCCTCGACGTCCAGCGTGGCGCTGACCGCGGTCGAGATCTCGGCGCAGTCCTCGACGTTGATCCCGCCCTCTGGCCGGTCGGCCATGATCTGCAGCGTAGCGGTCTTGCCGCCCTGCAGGCGCAGGCGCACCAGCTCGTAGCCCATGCCCTCGATCACCGGCTGGATGATCTCGGCCAGGCGCCGGTCGATGGCGGTCTTGGCGATGAGGTCGGTCATGTCCGATCCCTGAAAATGAAAAACGGGCCGTCTGGCGGCCCGCAAAGCGTTCGGTGGGCAGGGTGTGGACCCCTGCGCCGCTGTGAGGGTCATATAGTGCCCCAACCCCATCTGTGCAAGGGGCCGCAGCGGCGCGCCCCGCGGGGCGGGGCCGGGAGGCGCCACGCCCCCCGGTCAGCGCCTCAAGCGGGCCGGGGCGGCGTGGTCCCGGCGGGCGGCGGGGCGGCGGTGTCGCCGGCGCCGTTCGCTGCTTCCGCCTTGGAGGCCGCGACCTCGGCCAGCGCCGCGTCGGCTTTGGCCTTGGCCTCAGCCTCGGCGGCGCGCTCGGCCGCCTGTTCCTCTTCGCTCAGCGGCGGCAGCTCGTCCCCGGCCAGGAAGTTGCCGAACTTCTCCAGCCCCGGGATGTGGTCGGCCAGCACCCGGATCACGACCAGCATCGGAACCGCGACGACCATGCCCAGGATCGACCACAGCCAGGCCCAGAGGGCGACGGTCAGGAACACCACGACGGTGTTCAGCTGCAGCCGGCGCGACACGAAATAGGGCGTGACGAACTGGCCCTCGATGGCAGTCAGGCCGAAATAGGTGCCGCCCACCAGCAGCGCCCACCACACGTCGTCAAAGACCACCAGCGCCACGACGAAGGCCCCGACATAGCCCAGCGCCGCGCCGATATAGGGGATGTAGTTCAGCAGCGCCGCGGCCACGCCCCACAGCAGCGGCGAGGGCATCCCCAGCGCCCACATCGCAAGGCCCGAAACCACGCCGAGGCCGACGTTGATGACGGTGATCGACGCCAGGTAGTTGCCCAGGCTGCCCTCGATCTCGCGCAGCGCATCATATGCGGCGCGCTTTTCCTTCAGCGTATCGAAGCTTTGCACGATGCGCAGATAAAGCAGGTCTCCCGACGCCAGAAGGAAGAACAGGAAGATCAGCGTGAAGAAGGTCTGGCTGAGGATCGCCGGACCCATCGAGACCAGCATCGAGGTGGTGCTGGCGGCCTCGGACGGGGCCGTGACCTCGACCCGCAGTTCGTTGGTGGCTGGCGGGGCGCCGGTATTCGGCTGGGTCACGGTCGAGGAGGCGGTGACCGAGCCGGTTCCGGCAGCGGGGGTATCCTGCGGGGCCGAGCCGGGCACGCCCACGGGCGCGCCAAGCGCGTCCTCGGCCGACGCGGCCTCGGGGCCGGACGGGCCGGCGGCGCCGGGCACGGCCACGGTGGCCGGCGCATCGACGGTGGCGGTCGCGGTGGTCGAGGTCTGCGCCCCGCCCGCCGCATCAGGGGTGACGGTGGTGACCGTCGCCGCCGTCGAGCCGCCGGTCAGTTCGTCCAGCCCCTCGGCGGCCTGTTCGATGCCGCGGAAGTTTTCGCGGAAGTCCTGGTATTTTTCCTTGAGCTGGCGGCTGATCTGCGGCGCGTCGTCGATCAGGTCGCCGGCCGGGCCCGAGATGAAATACCCCAGCACGCCTAGCCCCGCGATCATCCCCAGCACGACCAGCCCGGCGGTGATCCCCGGCGCCACGCCACGCCGGTCCATCCAGCGCCGCAGCGGTACGAAGACGAAGAACATCAGGATGCCGAGGCACACCGGCATCAGGAACGCCCGCGCCGTCGCCAGCATCTGGAAGGCGAGGATCAGGAAGATGCCGATGACCGCCCAGTTCGCGACCGGCGACCGCGGGCGTTCCTCGTCCAAGTGGTGGCGCGGGAACATGTGCCTGCTTGGGGTGGTCGTCTGCCGATCCATGATGAACGCCTTTTCACTGGGGAACGCGGGGCTGCGAAGAACCAAGCCGCGCGGAATGGCGTCGGCCCGTATGAACGGGGCAGCACCCGGTTGGTTCCGCCAGCGCAGCAAGCTTTTCCGAGAGGCCGCGCGTGCCCCGCCGCGGGGGTCAGATCGGGCGGTCTCCGTCGGCGTCGATGACCCGCGTGGGCAGGCCCATCTCGCCCAGCAGTTCCAGGAACGGACGCGCCGGCAGGTCCTCGACATTGACCATGCGCTTCACGTCCCAGTCGCCGCGCGCGATCAGGATCGCGGCTGCGACCGGAGGCACCCCGGCGGTGAAGCTGATGCCCTGGCTGCCGACCTCGTCATAGGCCTCGCGGTGGTCGGCGACGTTGTAGATGAAGACCTCGCCCGGCTTGCCGTCGCGGGTGCCCTTGACTAGATCGCCGATGCAGGTCTTGCCGGTATAATCGGGGGCCAGCGACGCCGGGTCCGGCAGCACCGCCTTGACGACCTTCAGCGGCACGACCTCGAGCCCCTCGGCCGTCTTCACCGGCTGTTCGGACAGCAGGCCGAGGTTTTTCAGCACCGTGAACACGTTGATGTAATGCGGGCCGAAGCCCATCCAGAACCGAACGTCCGACTGCGGATAGCGGACGGACAGGCTGTGGACCTCGTCATGGCCCGACAGATAGGCGGTCTGCTTGCCGACAACCGGAAGGTCCCATTCGCGCCCGACCTCGAACATCTCGTTCTCGCGCCATTCGCCGCCCTGCCAGCTATAGACGGTGCCGGTGAACTCGCGGAAGTTGATCTCGGGGTCGAAGTTGGTGGCGAACCAGCGACCGTGAGATCCGGCGTTGATGTCCACGATGTCAATCGAGGTGATCTCGTCGAAATATTCGTCCTCGGCCAGCCGCGCATAGGCGTTGACCACGCCCGGATCGAAGCCCGCGCCCAGGATCGCGGTGATCCCCGCCGCCTCGACATCGCCGCGCATCGGCCATTCGTGGTTCCCGTACCACGGCGGCGCCTCGCAGATCTTGTCGGGGTCCTCGTGGATGGCGGTGTCGATATAGGCGGCCCCCGCCTCGATGCAGCCGCGCAGCACGGTCTTGTTGATGAAGGCCGAGCCGACGTTGATGACGATCCTGGCCCCGGTCTTGCGGATCAGTTCGGCCACCGCGGCGCTGTCCATCGCGTCCAGCGCGTGGGTGGTGATGGTGCGGCCCGCCGCCGTCCCCTTTTCCCGGATCGAGTCCACGATGGCGTCGGCCCTGGACTGGGTCCGGTTCGCCATGTGAATCTCACCGAACTCGGCCGCCCGTTGCGCGACCTTGTGGGCAGTCACCTGGGCGACGCCGCCAGCGCCGATGATGAGGACGTTGGGTTTGTCCACCGCAGCATTCTCCGTGTCAGGGGCAGGTCAGGGGCAGGTCAGGACAGCGAGTCCCGATAGTCGTCGTAACCGAATGAGCGGGCGGTGGTGATCGTTCCGTCACGCTCGCGGATGCAGATGGCGGGCATGGCCACGCCGTTGAACCAGTTCTTCTTGACCATCGTATAGCCGGCCGCATCCTGGATGCTGATCCGGTCCCCGACCTTCAGCGGCTGCGCAAACCGCGCCTCGCCGAAGATGTCGCCCGCCAGACAGGACTTGCCGGCGATCTGATAGGGGTGGTCCCCTTCCTGCGGCAGCTTGGCGTTCTCGCGGTAGATCAGCAGGTCGAGCATATGCGCCTCGATGCTGGAATCGACGACCGCGACCTCCTTGCCATTGTTGAGGATGTCCAGCACCGTCACCTCGAGCGTGGTGGTCCCGGTGATGCTGGCCTCGCCCGGTTCCAGATAGACCTGGACGCCGAAGCGGTCGGCAAAGGCCCGGAGCCGGTCGGCCAGCGCGTCCAGCGGATAGCCCTCGCCGGTGAAGTGGATGCCGCCGCCGAGGCTCACCCAGTCCAGCTTTTCAAGGAAGCTTCCGAACTCGGATTCGATCCGGTCCAGCTGGCCCGCGAACAGGTCGAAGTCGCGGTTCTCGCAGTTATAGTGAATCATCACGCCCGAAATCCGGTCGAGCGCCGATTCCAGCCGCGCCATGTCCCATTCCCCCAGCCTCGAGAACTGCCGCGCCGGGTCGGCGAGGTCGAAGCCCGAGGTCGAGAACCGCGGGTTCAGCCGCAGCCCGCGCGCGATGCCCTGCGCGCGGGCCGCGAAACGGTCCAGCTGGCCCAGGCTGTTGAAGATGATCTTGTCGGCATAGCCCACCGCCTCGTCGATCTCGTGATCGGCCCAGGCGACGGAATAGGCGTGGGTCTCGCCGCCGAACTTCTCGCGCCCCAGCCGCAACTCGTTCAGCGAGGACGAGGTCGTGCCGTCCATCGACTGCGCCATCTGGTCGAACACGCCCCACGTCGCAAAGCATTTCAGCGCCAGCAGGGTCCTGGCCCCCGACCGCTCGCGCAGCCGGACCATCTTGTCCATGTTCGCCTGCAGCCGCGCGCGGTCGATCAGGTAGAACGGCGTCTGCGGTTCGGTGCTCATCGGCGAAGCCTCGGACGGGAAACGGGAAAGCGGCGATATAAGCGCCGCGCGCCGGTCTGGCAAGGAACTGTGACAGCGCGGTGACGAAGGCTTGGGCCTGCCGGGGAACCCGCGGGTGCGGCGCGTTCCCCGGCACGGTTCGCGGCGCCCCATCACGCCCGTGACGCAGGGAGGGATTACGATGGCTGACACACCGACCCGCAAGGACTTGGCCAAGGCAATGCGCGACATGGATCTGTGCTTCATGTCCACGCATGGCGCGGACGGGACGATTTCCAGCCGTCCGATGTCCAACAACGCCCAGGTCGACTGGGACGGCGACAACTGGTTCTTTTCGCATGGCGACACCCGCAAGGTGCGCGAACTGGAAGCCGATCCCGCGGTGACGCTGGATTTCCAGTCCAGGGACAGCTGGATCACCCTGCAGGGCGAGGCCGAATTGCACCGCGACAAGGCGCTGTTCGCGGATCACTGGACCAAGGACCCGGACCGCTGGTTTCAGGACGGCATCGACACCCCCGGCCTGACCCTGATCCAGGGGCGCGCCCGGTTGGCCGAGGTGAATGGCCGCATGGGCGAAGGCCGCGTCGATCTGACCTGACACTGGAACTCGGGCGCGGCCGTCCCCATTGTCTGCCCATCCGCAGCACGAAAGAAAGACCGTCATGGCCGCCCGAGTCGAAGTCTATGCCACCCAATCCTGCCCCTATTGCCACATGGCCCGCGGCCTGCTGGCCAGAAAGGGGGTCGAATACGAGCTCATCGACGTCGGCCGCGACCCCGACAAGCGCGCCCAGATGACCCAGCGTGCCAATGGCCGCCGGACGGTGCCGCAGATCTTCATCGACGGGGTGCATGTCGGCGGCTCGGACGACATCCACGCGCTGGACCGGGCCGGCAAGCTCGACCCGATGCTGGGGCTGTGAGGCAGCTACGCGCCGCGCTGGTGCAGCTGTCGGTCGGCGACGATCCGGCGGCGAACCTGCCGGCGACGGTGGGCTTCGTGCGCGAGGCGGCGGCGCGGGGTGCGACGCTGGTGCTGACGCCCGAGGTCACCAACTTGATTTCCTCGGACCGCGCCCATCACGCCGCCATGCTGCGGACCGAGGCCGACGATCCGACCTTGGCCGCCCTGCGCGCCGAGGCGGCGCGGCTGGGGATCTGGCTGTCCATCGGGTCGCTGGCGCTGAAGGCCGAGGACCCGGCCGAGCGGCGCTTCGTCAACCGCAGCCTGCTGATCGACCCGCAGGGCCGGATCGCGGCGCGCTATGACAAGATCCACATGTTCGACGTCATCATCTCGTACCGCGAATTCTATCGCGAAAGCGCCCATTGCCGGCCCGGGGACCGCGCCGTGCTGGCGCAGGGGCCGGTGCCGATGGGGCTGACCATCTGCTACGACGTGCGTTTTCCGCATCTGTACCGGCGGCTGGCCCGGGCCGGCGCTCAGCTGCTGACCGTGCCCGCGGCCTTCAACGACACGACGGGGGCGGCGCATTGGGACGTGCTGCTGCGCGCCCGCGCCATCGAGACCGGCTGCTTCGTGCTGGCCGCCGCCCAATGCGGCACCCACCCTGCGCCCCATGCGCCCGCCCGTCCGCCGCGCCGCAGCCACGGCCACTCGCTGGCCGTCGCGCCGTGGGGCGAGGTGCTGGCCGATGGCGGCACCGAACCGGGCGTCACAATCGTCGATCTGGACCTCGCCGCCGTCCCCGATGCCCGCCGCCGCGTCCCCGCCTGGCGCCACGATCCGGTGATTTGGGGGCCATGACCGACGATCCCGCCAACGCTGAGACCGCCCGCGCGCTTGCCGCGAGCCTGTTCGCCGAGCTGATCGTCGGTGAGCAGCTGGCCAACCGGCTGGTCACGCGGAGCCTTCCCGGCGGGATGCAACTGTCGCATTTCTCGGTCCTGAACCTGCTCGCGCATCTGAACGACGAGCGCACCCCGGCGCAGCTGGCCGAGTCGTTCCATGTCGGGCGCAGCGCGATGACCAACACGCTGTCGCGACTGGAATGGGCCGGCTACGTCCATGTCCGCCCCGACTGGGACGACGCGCGGCGGAAATGGGTGGCGATCAGCCCATCGGGCCGGGCGGCGCGCGACGCGGCGCTGGCGGCGTTCCTGCCCCGGCTGGCCGACATTGTCCGCGACATCGGCCCCGCCGAGGTCCGCCGCGCCCTGCCCATCCTGCGCCGCCTGCGCGAACGGCTGGAGGACGAGACCTAGCTGTCGGGGGCCAGCGGGGTTGCGTCACGCGGCGAGTGGGCGTTCACGCTCGTCGGCTGTCAGGCTTCGGCCAGGCGATTGGCGACGAGTTCAGCCTTCATCCGGTGGGTTTCTGACTGCACGTGGCCTGCCCGGACATATTTCCCCACTCGTATCGGTATGTCGTGTTCCGGGAACGAGCCAGCAATGCGGACGACGAAGCCTTCCTGCCTGGTCAAGTCCAGCGCCTGCGCCAGGTCATTCATGGGGCCCAGCCCCCCTGTCAAACGAAAACCAAGCGCCCCGTTATCCCCGCACCCCCGCCATCAGGTAGTTCACCGCCAGGTCGCGCCGGGACAGGGACCAGCTCCACCCCAGCGGGTTGAAGACCATGCCGGCGCGGTCCACCACGCGGACGCCGGCGGCCTCGAACATCCCCGCCAGCTCGTCGGGGCGTATGAAGCGGCTCCACGCGTGTGTGCCGCGGGGCAGCCAGCGCATCACCCACTCGGCGCCGACGATGGCGGCGGCAAAGCTCTGCGGCGTTCGGTTCAGGGTCGAGGCGATCAGGACGCCGCCGGGCCGCAGCAGCCGGGCGCAGGTGGTGAGGAATTGCTGCGGATCGGCGACGTGCTCGACGATCTCCAGCGCCAGCACCACGTCGAACTGCGCGCCCTCGGCCAGCAGCGACTCGGCGGTGACGGCGCGATAGTCGATCGCCAGCCCCGACTGTTCGGCGTGAAGCCGCGCCACCTCGATATTCTCGGCCGCCGCATCGGCGCCGGTGACCGCCGCCCCCAGCCGCGCCATGGGTTCGGAAATCAGCCCGCCGCCGCAGCCGATATCCAGCAGCCGCAGCCCCTCGAACGGGCGCAGCGACTTGCGGTCGCAGGCGAACTCGGCGGCGATCTGGCCGGTGATGTAGTCCAGCCGCACCGGGTTCAGCATGTGCAGCGGCTTGAACTTGCCGGCCGGGTCCCACCACTCGGCCGCCATGGCGCGGAACTTGGCGATCTCGGCATCGTCGATGCTGGATGCGGTCATGGCGGTCTCCTTATGGCCGGCGGGAATTGCGCGGTGTATAACCCTGTCATGGACCGCTTGGCAGGGCAAAACACTGCGTCATCCCGGCACGGTCGGCTGTTTGCGCCGATCGAGCCGTTCGACCGCCGCCGGATGGACCGGGGTGACGGGCATGTGCTGTATGTCGAACAATGCGGCAATCCCGACGGGCGGCCGGTGATCGTGCTGCATGGCGGGCCGGGCGGCGGCTGCAGCCCTGTGATGCGGCGCTTCTTCGACCCCGGCCACTGGCGGATCGTGCTGTTCGACCAGCGCGGCTGCGGCTTGTCCACCCCGCAGGCGAGCGTCGTGGCCAACTCCACCCCGCACCTGCTGTTCGACATCGACGCCATCGTCGCGGCGCTGGGGCTTGGCCCGGCTGTGCTGTTCGGCGGCAGCTGGGGGGCGACGCTGGCGCTGGCCTATGCGCAGGCGCGGCCCGAGGCGGTCAGCGCGCTGGTGCTGCGCGGGGTGTTCCTGGGCCGGCAGGCAGAGCTCGACTGGTTCTACGGCGGCGGCGCCGGGCGGTTCTGGCCCGAGTTGTGGGCGCGCTTCATCGCCCCGATCCCTCCCGAGGAACATGGCGACCTGATCGCCGCCTATCACCGCCGCCTGTTCAGCGGCGACCCGGCGACCGAGACCCGCCACGCGATCGAATGGATGGCTTGGGAAAACGCGCTGGCCGGCATGGACTGCCCGACGCCGGCCAATCCGCCGCCGGACTATGCCCGCGCCTTCTCGCGGCTGGAAAACCACTATTTCGCCAATGGCTGCTTTCTGGACGAGGGCCAGCTGCTGCGCGACCGCCCCCGGATCGAGCATCTGCCCTCGATCATCGTGCAGGGCCGCTATGACATGGTCTGCCCGCCGCTCAGCGCGTGGGAACTGGCCCGCGGCTGGGACAAGGCGGAACTGCGGATGGTCCCCGCATCAGGCCACGCCCTGACCGAACCCCGCATCGCCGCCGAACTGGTCCGCGTCATGCAGATCATGGCCGGCGTGGACTGAACGCGCGCCCCCACTTCTTCTTTGCCCAAATATCCCGGGGCCCGGGGCAGAGCCCCGGTCCGACGCCGCGCCCTCACGCCCCCTTGGGCTTCTGGCGCTCCTTGTGCTTGGCCAGCGCCCCGGTCGGCCGCTTGTTCGACTTGTCCTTGTACGGGTTCTTCTCGCCCTGATCGCGGAAGCTCAGCCGGATCGGCGTGCCGGGCAGGTCGAAATCCTGCCGCAGCCCGTTCACAAGATAGCGGCGATAGCTTTCCGGGATCTGGTCGGTATGCGTGGCCATCACCACGAACCCCGGCGGCCGGGTCTTGACCTGGGTCATGTAGCGCAGCCGGATGCGGCGGCCGCCCGGCGCGGGGGGCGGGTGCGCCTCGGTCATCGCGATCAGCCACTGGTTCAGCCGCGCCGTGCCGATGCGGCGGTTCCAGACCTCGTGCGCCTTGACCACCGCGTTGTGCAGCCGGTCCAGCCCCTTGCCCGTCCGCGCCGAGACGGTCACCAGCGGTGCGCCCTTGAGCTGCGGCAGAAGCCGCTCGAACGCCTCGCGCAGCTCGTTCAGCTTGTGCGGCTTGTCCTCTTCCAGGTCCCACTTGTTCGCTGCGACGACCACCGCGCGGCCCTCGGTCTCGGCGAAATCGGCGATGCGCAGGTCCTGCTGTTCGAACGGGATCGCCACGTCCAACAGCACCACCACCACCTCGGCAAAGCGCACCGCGCGCAGCCCGTCGGCCACGGAAAGCTTTTCCACCTTGTCCGAAATCCGCGCCTTCTTGCGCATCCCCGCGGTGTCGAAGATGCGCACCGGCGTTCCCATGAACTCGGTCCGGACCGAGATCGAATCGCGGGTGATCCCGGCCTCGGGGCCGGTCAGAAGCCGGTCCTCGCCGATGATCTTGTTGATGAGCGTGGACTTCCCTGCGTTGGGCCGCCCGATCACCGCGATCTGCAGCGGGCGCGCGTCGCTGGGGCGCCAGTCGTCGGCGCCCTCGCCGGTCTCGGCCTGCTCGTCGGTCAGGGTGACGTCGGTCACCGGGGCGATCGGGGCGGGACGCTCGCTTTCCACGATCTCGGCCAGCGGCGCGAGCTCGCGGTACAGGTCCTCGAGCCCCTCGCCATGTTCAGCCGAGATGCGGATCGGCTCGCCCAGGCCGAGGCCCCAGCCCTCGGCGGCGCCGGCTTCGCCCGCCCGGCCCTCGGCCTTGTTGGCGGCCAGCAGGACGTGCTTGGCCCGGCGGCGCAGGATGTCGGCGAAGTATTCGTCGGCCGCGGTCACCCCGGCGCGGGCGTCGATGACGAACAGGCAGATGTCGGCCTCGTCCACCGCGCGCTCGGTCAGGCGGCGCATCCGGCCCTGCAGGCTGTCGTCCTCGACCATCTCGAGCCCGGCCGAATCGATCACCACGAAGCGCAGGTCGCCCAGCCGCGCGTCGCCCTCGCGCAGGTCGCGGGTCACGCCCGGCTGGTCATCAACCAGCGCCAGCCGCTTGCCGACCAGACGGTTGAACAGCGTGGACTTGCCGACGTTCGGGCGGCCGACGATGGCGAGGGTAAAGCTCATCAGCGATAGGCGTGCAGGTTGCCGTCGCGGCCGGTGACATACAGCGTGCCGCCGGACACGACCGGCGCCGTCGCCGCCCCGCCGGGGATCGCCGCGTCGCCGACCAGCGCGCCCGAGCGCGGGTCGAACGCCCGCAGATGCCCGTCCGAGGCCGCCACGAACAGCCGCCCGCCGGCCAGCACCGGGCCGTAATGGGCGACGATGTCATCCTGCTTGCGGACCCGGTCGGTGGTGTAGAGCGGCAGCTTGGTGGCGAAGATGCGCGCCCCGGTGGCCGCGTCCAGCCGCACCAGCTGGGCCTGGTCGTTGACCGCGAACACAGACCCGCCGGCCAGCAGCACCGGGCTGTTGGCGCCGTCCTTGTGGGACCACAGCTCGGCCCCGGTCGCCCGGTCGAAGGCGTTGATCCGCCCCGAGGACGACCCGCCCAGCACGATGTTCCCCGCGATCACCGGATCGCCGGTCAGATCGCGGATGAAGGCGATGGCGCGGCCGCGGCGCGAGCCGGCGACCTGCGCGCTCCACCGTTCGACGCCGGTGGCGGTGTCGACGCCCAGCAGCTGGCCCGAGGCGAAGGGAAAGACGACCAGGTCGCCGTCGACCGCGGGGGCCGACACGCCGGTGACGCCCGACTGTCCGGCGATGCCGCTGACCGTCCACAGCACCTTGCCGTCCTCGGCGCGGACCGCCCAGCCAGTGGCGTTGCGGGCGGCGACATAGACGGTGCCGTTCTGCACCGTGGGGGCGCCGCCGACCGCCGCTTCGACCCGCTGCCGCCACAGGATGCCGCCCGAGGCCGCGTCCAGCGCGACCAGTTCGCCATAGCCGGTGGTGACCAACACCCGCCCGCCCTCATAGGCGATGCCGCCGCCCGAGGCGCTGTCGCCGGTTTCCGTCGGCGGGGTCAGGTCGCGCGTCCAGGCGGTGCCGCCCGACAGCGCCGTCGCCACCACGCGGGCCCGGCTGTCGAGCGTGAAGATGCGGCCGCCGGCGACGACCGGATCGGCGGTGATGCGGTGGCGCTTGCCCGAGGGCTGGCCGATCGGGGCCGAAAACACCCGCTGCGTCCCCGCGCCCAGCGTGGCGTGGGGGATCAGATGCGCCGGGTTGGCGGCGCGGGTGGTCCATTCCACCGACCGCGGCGCCGGCAGGTTCAGCGCCGTGGTGGTGACCGCCCCGCCCTCGTCCACCGCCGGCCCTTCGGGCGACACGACCGCGCGCGGGTCCAGCCGCGTGCCGGGCAGGGTCACCTCGCGCTCGGCACAGGCGCCCAGCGCCGTCAGGGCGACCAGGGGCAGCATCGCGGTCAGTCGGGGGATCGGGCTGGACATCTCGGGCTCCGGCAGATGATGCGGGCGGTGGGATCGGGCGTCTTGGGTCGGCGGCGTCTGGGTCTGGGTCAGTTGGCGGGGGCGGGCACGACCTCGGCCTCGCGCACGGGATCGGGGGTGGTCTGGGTCGCGGGTTCGGGTTCCGGGTCCACGCCCAGGGTGATGAGCAGTTCGGCCAGCCGGCGGCGCTGCGCCTGGCTCAGCCCGTCCTTCTGCTGGATCTGGCGGATCAGGGTAATCGCGTCCTGGTCGCGGCCGGCATCGACCAGCGCCACGGCCTTCAGCTCGAGCGCGATCAGCTCGAACGGCGCGCCGGGGGCGGAGAGCGCGGTCAGCGCCGCGTCGCGCGCGGCCGCGTCCATCCCCTGCCCCTGCGCCAGCACAGATTTCAGCGCCGCGAGATCGCGCATCACGCGGTCCTCGCCGGCGGCGGCCGCGGCGGCGTCATAGCGCTGCGCGGCCTCGGCGGCGTTGCCGGCCTCGGCCAGCGCGTTGGCGGCCAGCACCTCGCGCAGCGCGGTCTGGCCCGGCCGGGTGGTGGCGACAGCGGACAGCGCCGCGGCCCGGGCGGCGCCGTCACCCTCGGTCGCCTCGGCGGCCAGGATCGCGTCGCCAAAGGCGCGCGCGTTGCGGTCGGCGCGGGCGGCCGACCATTCGCGCCAGGCCGCGGCCCCGACCAGCGCGACGATCGCCAGGATCGCGATCCAGCCATAGCGGCGCAGGAACAGGAACAGCCTGTCGCGGCGCAGGTCCTCGGTCACCTCGTCGATGAAGCTGTCGTTCTGGTTGGCCATAAGCGCGCGCTGTCCCCAGTCGTCGTCCCGATCTCTACGCGCCCTTCTATACGCGCCGGCCCGGGTTTGCCAACGGCTGCGCGGAACCCCGTCCCATCACGAGGCGTTGCGCCGGGTGAGTGTCCCGCGTAACCTTCGCGGTCGAACCGAGTTTCGACGAAATCCTTGGAAAGGAAAGCAAAATGGCCTTTACCCTACCCGATCTGCCCTATGCCCACGATGCCCTTGCCGCCGGCGGCATGTCCAAGGAGACGCTGGAATACCACCACGACAAGCACCACAAGGCCTATGTTGACAAGCTGAACGAGCTGATCGCCGGGACCGAGTGGGAAAACAAGTCGCTGGAGGAGATCATCACCGGCAACTACAAGAAGGACGCCGTCGCCCAGAACGGCATCTTCAACAACGCCAGCCAGCACTGGAACCACACCCAGTTCTGGGAAATGATGGCGCCCACGTCGCCCGCCATGCCGTCCGAGCTGGAGGCCGCGATCAAGGACAGCTTCGGGTCGGTCGACGACTTCAAGAAGAAGTTCTCGGAAGCCGGCGTCGGCCAGTTCGGGTCCGGCTGGGCCTGGCTGGTGAAGAACGCGGGTGGCGGGCTGGAAATCACCAAGACCGAGAACGGCGTCAACCCGCTGTGCCACGGCCAGACCGCGCTCCTGGGCTGCGACGTGTGGGAGCATTCCTACTACATCGACTTCCGCAACGCGCGGCCGAAATACCTGGAGAATTTCCTCGCCAATCTGGTGAACTGGGAAAACGTCGCCGCGCGGATGTGAGGCTTGACGCGGCGGGGTTTCCTGCGTGGCCTGCTGGGGGTGACCCTGGCAGGCTTTTTGCTGGCGCTGTGGTCCTTCTGGGTGACGCCTGCGTGGCGGTTGCGGATCGTACGCTGGCGCATCCTCCGCGACGACTGGACCGGCCCGCCCCTGCGGATCGTGGCCCTGTCCGATTTTCATGTCGGCGAACCTTATGTCGGCCCCAACCGCATCCGCCGCATCGTCGCCCGCGCCAATGCGCTGGACCCCGATCTGGTCGTCTTGCTGGGCGAATACGCGGCGGGCCACCGCTATATCACCCGCCCGGTCAGGATCGCCGAGATCGCACCGATCCTTGCCAGCCTGCAGGCACCACAGGGTGTCTTTGCGATTCTCGGCAACCATGACTGGTGGGATGACAAGACGGCCCAGCGCCAGGGCGGGGGCCCGAACCTGTACGCGGCGGCGTTAGAGGCCGCCGGGATTCCCGTCCTGTCGAACAGCGCGGTCCAGCGGGACGGATTCTGGCTGGCGGGGCTCGAGGATCAGCAGGCGCTGCTGCGGGGCCGCCAAGGCATCGTGGGGCTGGACGACCTGCCCGGCACGCTGGTGCAGGTGCCCGAGGACGCGCCGCTCATCCTGCTGGCGCACGAGCCGGATATCTTTCCCAATGTGCCCGACCGCGTCGCCCTGACCCTCTCGGGCCACACGCATGGCGGTCAGGTGCGCCTGTTCGGCTGGTCCCCCGTCGTGCCCTCTCGTTTCGGCAACCGCTATGCCTGGGGCCATGTGCGCGAAAAGGGCCGCGATCTGGTCGTGAGCGGGGGATCGGGTGCTCGATCGTTCCGGTGCGGTTCGGGGTGCCGCCGGAAATCACGGTGGTCGAGTTGTCTGGCCCCCGCACGTCTTCGGCCCCGTCGAGGCCGCCGCCCCGTCCAGCACCCCGCACAGATATTCCCGCACCGACCGGAACGCGATGATGCGCCGTTCTCGCGCCCCGCGCGCAGGCGACCCGCGCCAACCGCATTGTTGGGCTGCGACGTGCGGCAGCATTTCCAGCTACATCGACTTCCGCAACGCGCGGCCGAACCTGGAGAATTTCCTCGCCAATCTGGTGAACTGGGAAAACGTCGCCGCGCGGATGTGAGGTCGGCGGTTCAGAGATAAGGAAGGTTCGCAGCGATGCGGGCCTGTTTTGTATCAGGGGCAGGCAATCTCTGCATAAAGAACAGGTTCGGCTGGGCCGAATCGGATCCGATCATTTCCAGGGCCAGTCCTGTCAAGTTCCAGCGCCTTCGGGCGGCCGGGCCTGATCGTGCAGCCGGGACGCGCAGCGGTCAGGATACGCTGCGCGAGGCCCCGCTGTTCATCGATCCCGAGTTTCGGGTCCGGCTCGCAGACCAGTTCGCCGCTGGCACGCCGGTCGCAAGGGGCAGCCGTCACTTCGCCGGTCGACATGACATGGGCCTTGTATTCGGCTGTGGGATCAGCCTTCTGCGTATCCCGCGTTCTGCCCAGTGCCCCCGACGTGCAGCCCGGGCAACCGGGGTATCGCGTCGCCTCGATCGCGGCCGAGCGTTCCCAGTCTGCGGTTGTCGGACGGCGCCAGCCATGCTCACTGAAGAACCGGTCGTAGGCGGCGGGGCTCCATCTATAGCTTACCGCGACGGTCGGCGGGACCGGATAGTTCCGCGCCGTCCGGACGGGATGAAGCGCCAGGCGGATTTCCCCGACATCCAGCGTCAGTTCGGGGGCGCCCGCAGCAACTTGCCTGCCCGTGAACGGGTCCAGCACCTGACCGCCTTCGGTGCAGGCGGCCACGACCAGCGTGGCGGTCAACAAGATCGTGCGGCGCAAGGACATTCCGGGCTCCGTGGCGACAGGGGCAACAATCCGCCCTGCGACGATAGCACCCGATCATAGCGCGGCTCTAGCCCCGTCCCTGCTGCCGCCGCCTCGTGCAGCACGCCGCGCAGATAGTCCCGCACCGACCGGAAGGCGATGATGCGCGACCCAGCGCCCTCACGCCACAGCGCGCAGGCGACCCGCGCCGCTCGCGCGCGGCGCACCGCATCGGCGGGCAGCGCCCGCGCTTGCCGGGGCGCGCGGCTGCGGTGATAAAACGAAAACCACCGCCCCGCTGCCTGCCTTCTTCACAGCGGGGAACGCACCACCATCTGCGCGCCCAGCACCAGCAGGAACGCCAGAAAGACACGCCGAAAGGGCGCCGGACTGATCCGGCTGCGCAGTTTTCTGGCCGGCCCACATCCCGACCAGCGCAGGTGCCGGCGCGGCCAGCGAAAGCCCCTGGGTCTGACCTGCGAATGCGCCATGCGCCCCCAGTCCGACCGCAAGCACCACGGTCGAGGCCGTGAAGGACAGCCCCAGCGCCTGGACCAGATCGTCGCGCGACAGGCCCAGAGCCTGAAGATACGGCAACGCCGGGATGACGAAGACCCCGGTTGCGCCGGTCACCAGACCCGTCAGGCCGCCGATCCGGGGCGACAGCCACTGCGCGGCCCCTGCGGGCACACGCAACTGGCGCGCGAACAGGGTGTAGGCAGAATAGGCACCAGCGCGATCCCCAGCGCCGTGACGCTGCCGTCGCTTTCGCCGCCGGTCAGCCAGGCAACGCTCAGCAGCGGGCCGGCGCAGATCGCCAGCATGATCGGCCACAACCTTCGGATCAGCGGGCCGAACGCGGCCCCCATGACCAGTTGCCAGACATTGGTCACGAACGAGGGGACGATCAGCAGGCTCGCGGCGGTGACGGGCGAGATCAGGGCGCCAGCACCCCCATGGCGACCGTCGGCAGCCCCATGCCGGTGACGCCCTTGACGACCCATGCGAAGAAGAACGTCACGAAGATCGCAGCCAGCAGCCCCGCCGAAAGATCGCTCACGTCCTCCCCCTCGCTTGGTCGCGGACAGGCATGTCGCCTGGGGCCGGAGAGGCAGGCTTAGCGCGGCTCCAGCCCCGTTCCCGCTGCCGCCGCGCCCTCCAGCACGCCGCGCAGATAGTCCCGCACCGACCGGAACGCGATGACCCGCCAGCCGCCATCCCGACGGGCCCCGCCCTGCCGCCACAGCGCGCAGGCGACCTGCGCCGCGCGCGTCCGGCGCACCGCGTCGGGGGGCAGGGAGTCGAAATCGACCGGGCACAGCTTGGCCAGCGCCTGCGCCGCCTGCGGGCCGGCCAGGTCAAAGACGCAGCGCATGGCGCTCACGTCCTGCACCAGCGCGTGCTCGGTGGACAGCGCGTCGCGCAGTGCGCCCAGCGCCTCGGCCGTCTCGGGACCCGGCAGGACCAGCAGCAACTCGTCCGGGGACATCCAGCCCAGCCAGCGCGCGCCATCGGCGGTGAAGCGCGGCGCCCCCGGGGTCGCCGCGGCCGCGGGGCTGGGGGGCCCCC